>NZ_JBXAOD010000001.1:0-995168 GCF_058802405.1 Rhodoferax sp. GW822-FHT02D07 | reverse complement strand
CCACGGATGACACTAGACTACGAAACGCCTGCTGAACGATTCAGCCAACTTGTTGCAGCGACCGGTTGAATCCGCCGCGCAATCTCCCGCAGCAGGCGGGCCGCCATGATCAGAAAGTTGATTCCCACCGTGATGTTGGGTGAACACAGCACCCTGGCGTGCGCCCCCAGCGTGCGGATGTAAGCCAGCTCTGCTTCTTCGTACGAAGAGATCGCCGTCACCAGCATCAGCCCCCTGCGCCTTACTTCCGCCCCATACACAGCCGCTGACGCCGCGCTGGAAAAGTCCACCAGGGCATCCACCGAGTGCTGGTCCAACCAAGCGGGCAGCGTGTCTTGTGACAGCGCGGTCACCGGAATATACCTACCGCCCAGCGCCAAGGCCCTGGGGGCACCGCTGCGCGTGGCAATCCACTCCAGCGTGTAGCGCGAGTCTTCGCACAGCACTTGGGCCACCGCACTACCCGCCTTGCCATATCCGATCAGTCCTACTTTCATGCTGCTCCTTATGTTGTTATCCGATGCCATGTGCATTTGAGTAAATATAATAATTACATTTGTATCAACATATGAATGTCCAGGGCCATTCGGCTGGACCACAGCACCATGCGGCAGCACCCCCATATCTATTCGGCGTTCCGGAATGAACTCTACGACGCCCACCTCTGGCGCGGGCGCGCCCTGTTCATCACCTTCGCCGCGCTGGCGGGGCTCACGGTGGTCGGCTTCACCTGGTTGAGCGAACACGCCCTGGCCCTGTTCTTCCATGTCCAGGCCCGCCACTGGTGGGCGCCCTTGCTGTGGACGCCCGCGACTGCAGCGGCCATCGTCTGGGTCACGCGGCGCTATGCGCCTGGCGCTGCGGGCTCGGGCATTCCGCAGGTCATGGCCGCGCAAGAGCCGGCCGTGACCGAGAACACGCGCGGCCTTTTCGTGTCCCTGCGCCTCACCCTGGCCAAAATGCTGCTCACCGCCTGGGGCCTGCTTGGCGGCTTGTCGCTAGGGCGCGAAGGGCCCTCGGTGCAAATTGCGGCGGGCGTCATGCACAGCGTGCGCCGCTGGCTGCCCAAGCGCTCGCAGATCAGCGAGCACAGTCTGCTGGTGGCCGGTGGCGCCGCCGGGATTGCAGCGGCCTTCAATACCCCACTGGGCGGCGTCATGTTTGCCATTGAAGAACTCACCCGCAAACCCGAGCACCGCAACCACGGCCTCACCATCGCCGCCATCGTGCTCGCGGGCCTGATGGGCATTTCCGTCTTCGGCAACGGCAGCTACTTCGGCATCATCCGGGTGACCGGCTTTGGCTGGCCAACGCTGCTGCCCGGGCTCCTCGTATCGCTGGCCTGTGGCCTATTGGGTGGGCTGTTTGCACGCCTGCTGGTGGTGTCCCTGTCGGGTGTTTCGCTCGACTGGTTCAGCCTGCAGCGCAAGGCGCGCCCCGTCCTGTTTGCTGCGGCGTGCGGCCTCAGCATTGCCGTCATTGGCGTCGTGACGGCGGGCGACACTTTTGGCAGCGGCTATGCGCACACCAAAGCGTCGCTGGACAACACCGTAGATACCAACTCGCTCTATGTGCTGCTCAAGTTCGTCACCACCTGGCTCACCGCTTGGGCGGGCGTACCCGGCGGCATCTTTGCCCCGTCATTGGCCATCGGCGGCGCCGTGGGCAGCGAGGTCGCGCAGTGGACGACCTACCTCAACCCGCCAACCTTGATCGCCCTGGGCATGGCCGCCTTTCTGGCCGCCGTGACCCAGGCCCCGCTCACCGCTTTCATCATCGTGATGGAAATGGTGGACGGCCACGCCCTGGTGCTCAGCCTCATGGCCAGCGCCCTGTTCGCCAGCGCCGTGTCACGCCTGATCAGCGCACCTCTGTACACCTCGTTGGCAGAGCTGCAACTCACCCGCCTCCCCAAAACCTGAGTGCCCCCATGTTTCAGAAAATTCTTGTCGTGGTTGACGACAGACCCGTCACCCAATCCGCCATCGACCAAGCCATCCAGGCCGCACAAACCCACCGCGCCGACATCTTTTTCTTCTGCGTTTTGCCCCAATACAACTACCCGGCGGTAGACATGCTCCGTGTTGCGGAGGGGGTTGCCGAAGACTTTCAGGTCAAGGCCGCCGAAGAAGCGTCGCGCCTGCTGGCCGCCGCCAGCGCATGGGCCGAGCGCTGTGGCGTCCACAACCCCCGCGCCACTGCCACATCGCCCGATGCGGCACACACGGTGGCAGACGCCGCCGTCAAACGGCACTGCGACCTGATCGTCGTAGGCACTGAAGAGCAGAACGCGGTGGTCCGCCTGCTCGGCGGCAGCATTGTTCCGGGCCTGATCTCCAAATCCACAGTCCCCGTGCTGGTCTGCCGGGATCGCCCCATCCGCGCCAAACGCAACAGCCACTTGCGGCCGCCGCTCGCCGGCAAGCTGGCTATCCGAGAATTGGGCACCCGCGACGATGACGAACCCAATGACTAAGTCTTACCTTCATGGACGCTTCTTGCGCAGCCTGGCCTGCGCCCTGCTCGCCTTGGGCGGCGGCTGGGCCGCGGCGCAGACGTCTGGCTGCGGCCCGGCCTGCGAACTCTATGGTGAACTGCTGCTGGCCCCGGAGCGCGACCTGATTGGCAGCATCCGCACCCTGGAACACGTGGCGCGGCCCGCCCTGGGGCCACGCAACACGCGCGGCCGCTGGATACAGCGCAGCGCCTACCTGGGCACCGAAGCTTTTGACACCACTTTCTACCTGCGCAGCGGGTTGGTCCAGCGCATTGAAATGACCAGCACAGCGCCCGACCGGCAATGCCGCGCCCACGCCCCGTGGTCCGCCACCATTGCCACGCTGGAAGCCTGGCAAGGCCAAGGCGCAGTGACCGGCGAATTCGACACCGGCGACAGCGTCCAACAGTCCGTGCACTGGGCCGCCGGCGACCTCGACGTATCGGTCTACCTCTCCGTCACCGCCACCAGTTGCTCCACCAAAGTCGCATTCAAGAAACGGGAAGCCAAGGACGCATCGGAGTTGTAGCGCGGGGAAGCCTTCATTCGGGCGCTACAAAATCAGTAGCTTCTCACGCATATTTCACGGGGGCCAGGGGCGTATTTTCCCGTCAACCGCGGGGTATCGGCCCATGCAAGCTCCCCCTGTCTCTGCCGCGCCTGGCTACAAGACAACGGAGCAATGCACGCCGAGCTGCTGGCTGGCTTCCATAAGGTGGACTCCGGGCAAGCAAACACGAGCAAAAGACGATAGATCGGCTTCAACGCGTAGTGCGTGAGCTTTTCATGGTTGCCTTGGCATCTGCGATGGCCTGATTGGCATTGCCAATGGTCTTTTGCGCGGAGCCCTCCAACTGCTTGTTGAAACCCTTTATCTGCTGCCCCTTGTTGCCAACAACCTTGCCCACCGTCTCCTGGACTTTTCCCACAGCAGTTTTTGCGCTGCCTTTGACCTGATCTTTGTTCATGATGTGTATTCCTTGATTGAAAGTTCATTCGTCCAAACCGACAGACCACAAACTGGCCTGCGAATACACATTAGTCGACCCAGGACATTTCTTCCGTGGGCTAGCAAACCTAAGCCCGTGTTTTTTCCGCCGTACCACCCAGATTTTGCCGACTCCCCTGCCCGGGAAACCGGTGCTTCGACCGATGACGTCCGGCTACAGCAAAAGGCAACGCCTCAAGCCAAAGCGTTTCGCCGAAACTCGCGCTGCGAAAACGCCCAAATCATGCCTGAAGCATCCGGGCCCGCAGGATCTGAAAAGGACTGTGCTGCAGAGCCACCGCTCCAGGCATGTCCCAAGCCACGAACCTCCGCGAAGGAGGCCACGATACGCGGCCCCACCGTCCAGTCCCTCAAGGTCATGGCATACCGTGCACCGCGCTGCACCACACGGGGGTCTGTGGCCTTGGCATTCAGCGCTGTGGCCCAGCGCTGGGCTGTCAATGCCCCGTTGGACGGCGCAACCACGGCATCCCGATCTCCGTGTATGACCAGCAATGCCGGCAATGCAGTTTTGGCCCCCACCAACCCATCTCCCCCTTGGGTAACTTGGCCGCGCATCGCTTTCAGTGCAGTGGCACTCGACTCAGCCATTCCAGGCCCAACACCCGAGTGCATTGCAACAGCCAGAAATCGCTCAGGAGACTGGAGTGCCAACAGTGCCGCCATGCTGGCTCCAGCAGACATGCCTGCCACCACAATGCGCCGCATATCCACCGGGTAGCTTGCGCACACCTGATCCACCGTTGCAAGAATGCTGGAAGCCTCTTTGTGCGCACGACCCGAACGGATATCAAACCAGTTCCAGCAAGCCTGTACATTGGCCAACAGCTCTTGCTCTGGATACAGCACCATGAATCCCGCCGAGGCGGCCAAGCGGTTCATGCGGGTACTGGCGGCGAAACTGTGTGCATCCTGGCTACAGCCATGCAGCATCACCATCAATGGCATGCCACGCTCAGGCATTGCCCCCGATGGCTTGAAGAGGTGATAGCGGCGAAGTCCGGTTGCGCCTGCAGCCACACCCGAGCTCCAGTCTTTTCCTCTGGGAGCCGTGCCTTTGCGCATTTTGGGCACTGTCTTTGCCACTTGTTGCTGCGCGGTCCTTCCCGCGCGCAAGGCACTGCGGGTTAAAGCGACCATCTGGCGCCGAATGGCTTTTGTCCAAAAACTCTTGCCCATCTTTCTCCCACATAGTGTCTTGACGAGTCAGATACGTCATGCCTGCCTCGATGCAGTACACGTTATTGCAGGCTACGGTGGCTGAATGTGCGCTTTCCAACATACAACAGCGATCGGCAGGACTAAGGTTCAACCTCGACATGACGCGGACCATGATCGCCAAGATTTCTCTACAACCTAGGAATGGGAGTTTGAATGACTGCTTCGACCACGCTTCCCGGAGACAACTTTCAACACGCCCTGCCCGAGGCAGCGGACGATCCAGGCGACTGGACACCGCCTCACAGCGCAGTTTCCTGGAGTGCGATTGCTGCAGGTGGCGCTGCGGCTGCAGCGCTGTCACTCATTCTTCTAATTCTGGGCGTTGGACTGGGCTTGTCTTCGGTCTCTCCCTGGGTAGGTCAAGGCGTACAGGCTGAGACCCTGGGCGTAACAACGATTGTCTGGGTGACCTTGACACAGTTACTCGCATCCGCATTCGGAGGCTACTTGGCTGGCCGCTTGCGAATCCGACGGACCGGTGTGCATCTTGATGAAGTGTATTTCCGAGATACCGCGCACGGCTTTCTGTCCTGGGCGGTGGCATCGCTGGCAACCGCTGCGCTACTCACATCCACCATTGGTTCCATTCTGGGTCGCAGTGCACCAATGGATGCGGCCGTAACGAGAGGCATCAGCCCCATGGGCATTGACGCCAGTCTCAGCTCCCGAATCCAGGCCGGATCCGCTGCTAGCACCATGACCTACTTCGTCGACACGCTGTTCCGACGCGAGCCCGGTTTGTCTGCTGCAGGTACGACAGAGGCCCCGTCCAGCGGAGGTACAGCGCGTGCCAGTGCCTACGAACTCGGCGAAACCCGCCGCATTTTCATGCACGCAAACCACACAGATCCCTTGCCCCCAGAAGACTTGCGCTACGTTGCTCAGCTGGTTGCACAGCGCACCGGGCTGTCGCAATCCGCAGCAGAAAAACGCGTCAGTGACGCCTATGTGAGAGCGCAATCCCAGTGGAACGAGTCCGAACTCGCGGCCCGGGAGACCGCAGAAAAAGCACGAAAGGCGTCAGCCTACGGTGCACTGTGGCTATTCGTGTCACTGCTGATCGGTGCTTTTATCGCCAGTTGGACTGCCACTTTCGGCGGCAGGCAATCTGACAGCTAATCAGCGGGTTTCATACTCAAACCGGGGAACCCCATGCGCTCACTTCTGTTGTTTTTGCTTGGGATACCGATTCCCATCATTATTCTGATCGCCTTGTTTGTGCATTGAACATGTGGTCCTGCGAGACACATCTCAGTTTCGAGGGGTCTTGGCTTTGACCCCATTCTTTTCACTTACCCCAAGGACTTGCAGCCGTGGAGCCCTCTGCATTCACGCGAGACCATGGGCAAGACACCGCCAAAACTTCCCCAAAAGGATTCACCATGACTGAAAAATCTGCCAGCGTTCTATGGGATGGTTCAGGCAGAAAGGGCTACGGCCAGGTCAGCACCGGGTCGGGCGCACTGATGGACTACCCGTATGGCTTCGAGAGCCGATGGGGCGAAGATCGCCGCAGCACCAATCCTGAAGAGATTCTTGGCGCAGCCCTGGCCTCCTGTTTCACGATGGCTTTTTCGTTTGCCTGCGAGAAGGCAGGCTTTGCAACCCGCACGATCGACACACAGGCCCACGTACGACTGTCAAAGCTAGGAGAAGTGTTTGCAATTGACCGGATCGTGCTGCATATGACAGCCACAGTACCGGGCATCGATGAAGCCCAGTTCCAGCAGATCGCCGCTTCGGCCAAACAAGACTGCCCTGTGTCCAAGGCGCTGGCGGGCGTTCCGGACATCACGCTGCAAGCCACGATGGAAACAAGCCCGGCATGAGCCGGCGCCGGACCCAAGCGCTGGCAGCTCTCATCCACTTCTGCAAGCTGGCCAATCCACGCGGGGCCAGCCGGAGGCAATCAAGAACGAGCAGGGTTCACCACATCTGCACCCGACGCACCCGGCACCTGAAAAAGGGCGCCACGTGGAATATCTGCCAGCAATCGGTCAAATTCCAGTTTGACAACGGCGTAACACTCGCACACCCGCTCCTCAAGTCCTGGGCGATTCAGCACATCAATGTGGCCGCGTGCATAGCGGATCAAACCCGCACGCGCCAATTTGCCGGCTGCATCGGTGACCCCTTCGCGGCGCACCCCCAGCATGTTTGCAATCAGGTCCTGCGTCATGGTCAGCGAATGGGTAGGCAGACGGTCCAGACTCAGCAACAGCCAGCGGCACAGCTGCTGCTCGATAGAGTGGTGTCGGTTGCATACTGCAGTCTGACTCATCTGCGTGATCAGTGCCTGGGTGTAACGCAGCAACAGGCGCAGCACCGGTCCAGCGAGGTTGAACTCTGTCTTGATAACATGCGCCGGGAGACGAAAACCATGGCCCGCACTCTGCACCACAGCGCGGCTGGGCGTGGTTTCGCCTCCCATGAAGAGTGACACACCCAGAATGCCCTCGTTGCCTACCACGGCGATTTCGGCAGACGCGCCGTCCTCCAGCACATACAGCAGCGACACGATGGCGTCAGTAGGAAAATAGGCGTGCTCCAGCGTACATCCGGATTCGTAGAGCACAGCCCCCAGTGGCAAGGACACCAATTCAAGGTGAGGTTGCAGACGCATGAACTCCGCGGCGGGCAAAGCTGCCAGAAGTTGGTTCTGAAACGGTATGGGGTTCGTAGGCATGGGCCGCGGTGAGCCCCTGGTTCCGATTGCGGGGTGCAATCCATGGTCAAAGGCAGCGTGCAGCTTACGCTTTCTTCAGGAGCACTCCGTACGATATCGTACACAACGCCCGAATAAGGCCTTGTTTCATGACAGATGGCGGTGGCGACGGTCCATGGCGTAGCACAGACAGGATGCTCGCTCCAGGCCGGGACCGTCCACAATTTCGATATGCCCACGGCTGTAATCCAGCAGCCCGCGCTCCTTGAGCGCCTGTGCCGCAGTGCTGACCCCAGCACGACGCACCCCCAACAAACTGCTCAGAAATTCATGCGTCAGTTGCAGGTGGTCAGACGACAGCCGGTCACGCGTCATCAACAACCAACGGGCCAAGCGTTCTTCAAGCACATGAAAGCGGTTGCATGCGGCGGCCTGGGCAATTTGCACAGTCAGTGCATGCACATAGCCCAGCACAGCCTGGCGCAACAGCGCGTTTTGCTGAAATTCCCAAACGAAAACGGCGGTCTGCATACGCAATGCGCTGCCGGGCACCTGAACCAAAGTCCGCATGGGAGATGTCTTCACGCCCAGGGCGGTTGCCACCCCCACCACCCCCTCATTGCCTACCAGGCCCACCGCCAAGGAACTATGCTTCCCAGCCTGCATCAGCAATGACACCGACGCCTCGTTGGCAAAGTACACATGATGAATAGTTTGGTCGGTTTGGTGAAGTTCCTGCCCAACCGTCAGCTCCACCAGCTCCAAGTCCAGTGCCAGACGCTGGTAGTCCGAACGTGCCATGGCCGCAAGCAGGCGGTTGGAAACGGGGAAGCGGCTCGGCAGCATCAAAGACTCTCTGGTAGTTTTTTCTCATGCCGCCAAAACGTGGCCGCAAGGTATCCGGAGAGACCGACACAAGGTCAGTGCTACGTCACATGCAAGAGGCTATCGCAGAAGGACCTGGACAAGCGTGTATGTCCCAAAGCGTACATAGCCCAGCCCGTCATCCCTTGCCGTGTCGCCCCTTGAGCATTTCATAGCAGGAGCAGGCCATAGCCTCCAGCCCGCGGCCATGAATGATCTCGATGTGGCCGCGACTGTAGTCAATGAGGTGCAGTCGCTTGAGTGCATGCGCGGCATGGGTCACGCCCACACGGCGCACACCCAGCATGTTGCTCAGAAAAGCCTGTGTCAGAAAAAAATGGTCTGCGCCCACGCGATCGCGTGTCATCAGCAACCAGCGCGCCAGGCGTGCGTCGATGATGTGGAAGCGGTTGCAGGCCGCAGTTTGTGCGATCTGCAGCATCAGCGCATGGGTGTAGGCCAGCACCTCCCGCTGCAAGAACAAGCACCGGCGAAACCAGTGAATGAAAGCGGCGGCCTCCATGCGCATGGCTGAACCGCTGCCTTGCACCAGAGCACGCACCGGCGACACGCCCGCACCCAAAGCCAATGCAATGCCCAACATGCCTTCCGGCCCCACCATACCTACCTCCAGTACCGAATGGGCGTCCACCATGGTGAGCAAAGACACCAGCGAGTTGTTGGGAAAATACACGTAGGCCATGGGGGATGCAGCTTCGTACAGCACTTGCCCAAAAAGCAGGGGCACGGACTCCAGGCACGGATGCAGACGCTGGTAGTCCGTCCGGGGCAGCGCAGCCAACAGGCGATTTGCTATGGGCGTGGCAACAGAGCGCACAAGGGCGCCGTCAGATACGGCCCGTAAGTATCAGGACGATGAGGATGACGAGGATCAACCCCAGCCCCCCGCTGGGGCCATACCCCCAACCACGGCTGTGGGGCCATGCAGGTACCACACCAATCAGCATCACGATTAGGATTACAAGCAAGATGGTTCCAAGGGTCATGGGGATTCTCCTGAGAGGAGGCGCTAGCCATGCGCCAAACACATAGTCCGTCGGGTGGCTCACCTGCGGATATCGAGGTGCAACCTTAAAGCGCGGGAGCTCCACCAGTCGGTACGTCAACGTACGTACCCACGTGCCGATACGCCGGACCGCAACAACAGCAGTCTTTCAATGGCCGCTGGGAATCCGCTGCTGGCCCGAAATTTCTGGGACGCGCACCGCACGCATGTAAATCCGACAGTGTTGCATCCCGCGCTGAACCAGTACGCCTAGGGCGCCAAAGAGGTTTGGGACATGTATAAGTTCTGGCTAGACCCGCGCACTCCCTCCTGCTGCAACTCTCCCAGCCCCCCCGAAACTCCCGCAGCGACAACCCGAGCTGCTGCACCGCACCACCCGACGCCTGTCGGTGACCGAGCAAGGAGACACCGTCTACCAGCGCGCCACCCGCATCCTGGAAGATGTGGACGCCATGGCCCAGGCCATCACCACCCACCGCGAAGCCCCCAGCGGCCTGCTGCGCCTGTGTAGCAGCTCGGGCTTCGGCCGACGGAAGCTCGCCCCGGCCCTGGCCGCACTGGCCAAGCGCTACCCCCAACTGGAGCTTCAGCTGGAACTGCTGGACCGCCAGGTAGATCTGGTGAGCGAAGGCTTCCACCTCGACATCCGGCTCGGGCAAGTGCAAGAGCCCCACCTCATCACCCGGCGCATTGCCCACAACCAGCGCGTGCTGTGCGCATCCCCCAGCTATGTGGCGCGACATGGCGCCCCCCAGAGCCTGGAGGATCTGACAAAGCACCAATGCCTGCTCATCCGCGAACGCGACCAGGACGTGGGCCGCTGGACGCTGAACGGCCCCCAGGGGCCGGAAACCATAAAGGTATCGGGCGCGCTGTCATCCAATAACGGCGAGGTGGTGCACCAGTGGGCCATTGAAGGGTTGGGCATTTTGTTGCGCTCCGAGTGGGACGTGGGCCCCAGCATCGCCCAAGGCACGCTGGAGCGCCTGCTGCCAGACTACGCGCAAGAGGCCCCGGTGTGGGCCGTCTACCCCACGCGCCTGAACCACTCCGCCAAGGTGCGGGTGTGTGTCGAGTTTCTGGAAGACTGGTTTCGCAATCCGGACGAGGATGGGGCCGAGACCAAGCGGATGCAAACCTAAGACTTGCATTCATGATTGCTTTTGCATATGATACGCATCATGCGAAAAACAGGTAACGTCCGCTCTGCTGCCAAAGAAGCCTCACACGAGCGCATTGTGGATGCGGCTGCCAAAGCCATCCGCCGCAGCGGCTATGGCGGCACAGGTGTGGCCGACATCATGAAAGAGGCCGGCCTGACGCATGGTGCCTTCTATGCCCACTTTGAATCCCGTGAGGCCATGCTAGCGGAGGCGGCAGACCGCGCGGGTGCCGAATCCAATGCCCTCGCGGCCCAAATCGTCGCCTCGGCAAAGCCTGAAGAAGCATTGCAGGCGCTGATGCAGGTCTATCTCTCTAAAGAGCATTTGACCGGCATCGAAACGGGTTGCCCCATCTCCGCCCTAGGCTCGGAGATGCCCCGCCAATCGCCCGAGGTGCGCTTGGCCGCCACACGCCGCATCAAGGAGATGATTGACTTGGTGGCCCGCCAGTTTCCCGATTGGGGGCAACCCAGCGCCCACGAGCGTGCGCTGGTTACCGTTGCCACCATGGTGGGCACGCTGACGCTGGCCCGTGCAGTTAACGACCCCGTGCTGTCCGATGCGTTCTGCAAAGCCACGCTCCAAGGCCTCGTCTTGCCAAAAGCGGGCTCCGTCAACTGACGTTTTTTTTGACATTTAATATGATGATCATCATCTGATTTTGCAAGCCATCGAAACAGCCTGTCGCCCCACCAACTTCACCGAAAGACACCATGAAAGCCCTCACCTTCCAACGCTACGGCAAATCGCCCGACATCGGATTCACCAACATGCCCACCCCCACGCTCCAACCTGACGAGTTGCTGGTGCGCATCCATGCGGTTGGCCTGAACCCGATTGACAACGCAATTCCCAGCGGTAAGTTCAAACCGGTGCTGGCCTTCAAACTACCGGCCACCATGGGCAGCGATCTGGCCGGTGTGGTGACCGAGGTAGGCAGCCGCGTGACCCGCTTCAAGCCGGGCGATGAAGTCTTTGCCAGCCTGTTTGACCTGGGCAAGGGATCTCTGGCTGAATTTGCAGCGGTGCCGGAGAGTGCCGCAGCGCTCAAGCCCAGCAATCTCAATTTCGTCCAAGCGGCCTCCATCCCCATGGTCGGCCTCACCGTGTGGCAAGCGCTGAAGGAGCGTGTCAATCTGAGGCCTGATCAGAAAGTGTTCATCCCTGCAGGTTCGGGAGGCATTGGCACCTTTGCCATCCAGCTGGCCAAGCACCTGGGCGCCAAGGTCGGCACTAATACCAGCACCGGCAATGTTCCATTTGTGAGCCAGCTGGGCGCGGACGAAGTGGTGGACTATAAGAAGCAAAATTTTGAAAACGTGCTGCGCGGCTACGACGCCGTGCTGGGCACCATCCCCGGCGACACCATCGAAAAGTCCATCAGCATTCTCAAGCCCGGCGGCAAGATCGTTTCTCTGGTGGGCCCGCTGGACGCGGCATTCGCCCGCACCAAAAAGCTCAACTTTGTGCTGACCTTCGTCTTCGGCCTGATGGGCCGCAAGATCACCCGCCTGGCCCAAAAGCGGGACGTGGGCTACTCATTCCTGTTCGTGCGCCCCGATGGCCATCAGCTGGGCCAGATCGCTGAAATTCTCAACGACGGCGGCATCCAGCCCGTCGTAGACAAGGTGTTTCCGTTCGAGCAAGCCATGGATGCCCTGGCCTACCTGGGCCAGGGCCGCGCCAAAGGCAAAGTGGTCGTCTCGCTGCGCTAATTTTCCATCGCCCGCCATGCGTGCGGGCGGCTTGCCAATCGGCAATATCGCTCGCCCACACATATGACGATCATCATTCCAAACCAAATTCACCCATCAAACCTCTTATGAAAATCGAAAACTCTGTAGCCCTCGTGACGGGTGCCAACCGTGGAATCGGCCTGGCTTTTGCACAGGCCTTGCTCGCCCGTGGTGCACGCAAGGTGTACGCAACAGCGCGCGATCCCTCGTCCGTGACTTTGCGCGGTGTGGAAGTCATCCAACTCGACGTCACCAAGCCGGCGGACATCCGGGCGGCGGTGCAACTGGCATCCGATGTAACGCTGCTGGTCAACAACGCAGGCATCGCCCAGCCCGGCGGATTTTTGGCACCCGATAGCGACGACCTGACACGCCGCATTTTTGAGACCAATGTCTATGGCGTGCTGAACATGAGCAAGGCCTTTGCGCCGGTGCTCAAGGCCCATGGTGGCGGCGCACTGCTGAACGTGTTGTCCGTGGCGTCGTGGGTCAACGATGGCGCATTGGCCGCCTACTCGGCCAGCAAGTCGGCAGCCTGGTCACTCACCAACGCACTGCGGTACGAACTGGCCAGCCAGCAGACCCAGGTGCTGGGCCTGCACATGGCCTACGTCGATACCGACCTGACGCGCGGCTTTGACGTGCCCAAAACCAGCCCCGAAGACATCGTGCGGCGCGCACTGGACGGCCTTGAAGCCGGTGCGGACGAAGTGCTGGCCGATGCACTGACTGAGCAGGTGCACCAAGCCCTGACGGCACCGCGTCCGTTCTACCTGCCTCAGACTGCCTGAGCAACCATCAAAGTCAGACTATGAAAACGAATGTCATCCATCCCATGTGGAGGGCCATGCTGGCCGGACTCGCCTTGGTGTCTGCCCTGCTGCCAACCGCCGTTGGCGCAGCGGAGGTGGTAGCCAAGCAGGAGCCTTTGCCCCTTCAAACATCTGCACCAGCGCCGGGGATTACCTGGAAGACGGTGCCCACACAAACCATCACCGCCGATGGCATCAGTTTCGCCTACCGTGAGATGGGCCAACACAATGGCGGAACGCCCGTGGTGTTTCTGGTGCACCTTGCCGCCGTGCTGGACAACTGGGACCCCCGGATCATGGATGGAATTGCGGCAAAACACCACGTGATCGCCTTCGACAACCGGGGCGTTGGCGCCACTACCGGCTCTCCGTCGAACACCATGGAACAAATGGCCGACGATGCCATCCACTTCATCCAAGCCAAAGGGCTGAAGCAGGTAGACCTCTTGGGCTTCTCGATGGGCGGCATGATCGCCCAGGAAATGGCGCTGAAGGAGCCACAACTGATCCGCAAAATGATTCTTGCGGGCACCGGCCCTGCCGGGGGTGAAGGCATCAGCACCGTGGCAGACGTCGCCAACTACGACATTCTTCGGGGCCTGCTGACAGGCCAAGACCCCAAGCAATACCTGTTCTTCACTCGCACACCCCATGGCATCGACGCTGGCAAAGCCTTTTTGGCGCGATTGAATGAACGCACGGACAACCGCGACAAAGAAGTCAGCGTTGCCGCCTTCATTGCGCAGTTGCAAGCTCTGCGTGCGTGGGGCCAGAAGCAACCCGCGGATCTGTCGGTGGTCAAGCAGCCTGTGCTGGTGGTCAACGGCGACCAGGACCGCATGGTGCCTACAAGCAACACCCACGACTTGGCGCGGCGGCTTCCGAACAGCCGTTTGATCATCTATCCCGATGCGGGCCACGGCGGCATCTTCCAGTTCCACGCCGACTTTGTGCCAAGCGCACTGACGTTCCTCGCCCAATAACGCAGGCAGGCGCGCCCGTCCAACCCATCACCCTTTACGCCAACGTTCCATGACCAATACCCAATCCTCCAAAACCGCCCTCATCACCGGAGCCTCCTCTGGCATCGGTGCGCTCTACGCAGACCGTCTGGCACAACGCGGATACAACCTCATCTTGGTTGCCCGACGTGCGGACCGCCTGGAAGCCCTGTGCGCAGGGCTCACCAAGGCGCACGGCATCCAGGCCGAGCCTGTTGTGGCGGACCTGACCAACGATCAGGATGTGGCGCGCATCGAGGCGCTGCTAGCCAACCACGCGGATGTGCAAGTGCTGGTGAACAACGCCGGGATTGCCCGCTTGGCCCCTGCCGCCCAGACAACTGCCAGCGATGCGCAGACCCAGATCGCCCTCAACGTCACCGCCCTGACGCGCCTCACACAAGCGGCCGTGCCAGCCTTCGTGGCAAGAAAGCAGGGCCTGATCATCAATATCGCCTCCGTGCTTGCTGTCCACTCCATGGCCATCAGCGCCATCTACAGCGGCACCAAAGCCTATGTCTTGCAATACAGCCGAGGCCTGCAGCAAGAACTGGCCGACACCGGTGTCAAGGTTCAACTGGTGCTGCCAGCCTCCACCGCCACCGAACTCTGGGATTTGTCGGGCGTTCCGTTGGCAGCCCTCAACAAGGACACCCTGATGACGACCGAACACATGGTCGATGCGGCGCTGGCTGGTCTGGATCAAGGCGAAACCATTACCTGGCCCTCGGTTGCCGATGCGAGCCTGTGGGACAAGTACGACGCCGCCCGTTCGGAACTGTTCGCCAACTCCCAGGCTGGCAGGCCGGCTCCCCGCTACCAGATCGCTTGATAGCTGAGCACCACTGCTCTTCTTGCCTTCACTTTTTCCATTTTTCCCAAGGACTCCCCATGCTCTTCGATGCCTTCCAACTGCGTTCCACCCCACTCAGCAACCGCATCGTGATGTCGCCCCTCACACGCAGCCGCGCAAGCAACAACACGCCCAATGGCCTGATGGCCACTTACTACGCCCAACGCGCAAGCGCCGGCCTCCTCATCACGGAAGGCACCTCACCCTCCCCCAACGGTTTGGGCTATGCCCGGATTCCGGGCCTGTTCAATGACGCTCAGGCTCAGGGCTGGAAGCTGGTAACCGACGCGGTGCACGCCAAGGGTGGCAAGATCGTGGTGCAGCTGATGCACACCGGCCGCGTGTCCCACCAGGCCAACCTGCCTGCAGGTGCCGAGGTGTTGGGCCCTTCGCCCGAAACATGCCCCGGCGAGATGTGGACCGACACGCAAGGCAGCCAAGCGCACACGCCACCGCGCGCCATGACAGAAGCGGACATCCAGGCCGTGGTGGGCGAGTACGCCACCGCTGCGCGCCTCGCTATGCAGGCGGGCTTTGACGGTATCGAATTGCATGCAGCCAATGGCTACCTGCTGGAGCAATTCCTGAATGCCAACATCAACCGCCGCACCGATGGCTACGGTGGCACGGCGGAAGGCCGCAACCGCTTGGTGCTGGAAGTTGCCCACGCTGCCGCAAAAGAAATCGGCGCAGAACGTGTGGGCGTTCGCCTCTCCCCCCATGGCGTGGTCAATGCCGCGGGTGCATTCGATGGCGTGGACGAACAGTACCTGGCGCTGGTGCAACAGCTCTCCGCACTCCGCCTGATGTACGTGCATGTGCTGGACCATTCGGCCTTGGGTGCCCCGCCGGTTCCGGCCACGCTAAAGGCTGATCTGCGGGCTGCGTTCAACGGTCCCTTCATCCTGGCCGGCGGGCTCGACAAAGCCAGCGCAGAGCAGGCCCTGAGCGAAGGCCGTGCGGACCTGACGGCCATGGGCAGACCCTTCATTGCCAACCCTGATCTGGTGGAGCGCCTGCGCCAAGACGCCGCGTTGAATGCGCCAAACCCAGCCACCTTCTACACGCCCGGTTCTGAGGGCTACACGGACTACCCGACGCTGGCCGCCTGAACATCAAGATACGCATAGCACTCGCGCTTGTCCAAAGCATCGACAGCCGCGCACTTAACCCCAAACCATCAGAATTTTTTCATGAAGACAAACAAACGCGTTGCCCTCGTCACTGGCGCTTCCTCAGGCATCGGTGAAGCCACCGCCAACAAACTCGTCGCTGCGGGCTACAAGGTCTATGGCACCAGCCGGCGCGGCGCCCAAGCGGGCCAGGGCACCTTTACCATGCTAGCGATGGATGTGACGGACGACGCTTCGGTCAGGACGGCTGTTGACACGCTGCTGCAACAAGAAGGACGCATCGATCTGCTGGTGAACAACGCGGGCTTTGGTTTTGGCCCGGCCGCTGCGGAAGAGAGTTCGATCGCGCAGGTGCGGGCGATGTTTGAGACGAATGTGTTCGGCGTGGTCCGAGTTAGCAATGCGGTCTTGCCCACCATGCGCAAGCAGGGCAGCGGCCGCATCCTGAACGTGGGCTCCGGACTGGGCATCATCCCGGCTCCCTTCAACGCGCATTACTCGGCCACCAAGCATGCTATCGAGGGCTATTCCGAATCGCTGGACCACGAAGTGCGTGGCTTCGGCGTGCGCGTCGCGGTCATTCAACCGGGCGTGACCCGCACCGCATTCGACGCGAGCGTGACCCCCTCCGATCAGCCGCTGGCCGCCTATGACGCCAGCCGCAAGCAGTACCTCGTCGCATTTGAGAGCGCGATGCGCGCAGCGGATAGCGCCGAAAGCGTAGCCGACACCATCGTGCTGGCCGCCGACGACCAAACACCGCTTCTGCGCTACCCCTCCGGCAAGGTTGCGCGCCAGGGCGCGTTCGCCCGGCGCTTTCTGCCGCGGGGCTTCTTCGACAGGGTACTGCACAAGCAATTCGGACTGAGCTAAGGCACAGCAAAGTGACTACTGAGGGCAGGCATAAGCCAACCCAGTACCAATCCATGCAGCAAGGAAAAGCAACCATGAACTTCAAAGCGCTAGTGGCTCGCACAAACTACCCATTTGGTCGACTATTCGTCAAGGAGAGCGATCAACAAATAGATTGAGTAGGAGGAGCATCTATGAACACCACCCATGAGAAGCCAGTCACGTCCTTGGCCAACGCACCGCACACCAACTTGCTGCTGCAGCCCTTGCGCCTCCCAAGCGGCAATATGCTGCGCAACCGTCTCGCCAAGTCCGCCATGAGCGAAGCATTGGCCACTTATGACAACCATGTCACACCTGAGCTTGTCGCGCTGTACCAGCGCTGGGCTTCCTCGGGTATCGGGCTGCTGCTGACAGGCAACGTGATGATCGACCGCGCGGCGCTGGGTGAGCCAGGCAATGTGGTGATCGAAGATGAAAGTGACCTCCCCCTCCTGAAACACTGGGCAAACGCGGCTACGACCCAAGGTGCCGCGCTGTGGGTGCAACTCAACCACCCCGGCAAGCAAGCCCCTAAAGGATTGAACGTCAGCACCCTCTCACCATCAGCGGTTCCGTTTCGCGAGGACATGGCAGCTTTCTTTGACACGCCGAGAGAAGCCACGCGGACTGAAATTCTCGACATCATTCAGCGCTTTGGGCGCAGCGCGGCCGTTTGCAAAAAGGCAGGGTTCAGCGGCGTGCAGATTCACGGTGCACACGGCTACCTGATCAGCCAGTTCTTGTCGCCACACCACAACTTGCGCACGGATGAGTGGGGCGGCAGCCCCGAGAACCGGCGCCGCTTCGTGCTGGCCGTTTACGCAGAAATTCGCCGTCAGGTGGGCCCGAAATTTCCGGTAGGAATCAAGCTCAACTCCGCCGACTTTCAGCGCGGTGGCTTCACCGAGGAAGAATCGATGGCGACCATCCAGGCACTCGCAGAGGCGGGCATCGACCTCATAGAAATCTCTGGTGGCACCTACGAAGCCCCGGCCATGAGCGGCATTTTGGAGCAGACTAAGAAGTCATCGACCGTGGCGCGCGAAGCCTACTTTCTTGAGTTTGCAGAAAAGGTGCGCGCCTTGGTGAAAGTCCCTTTGATGGTGACAGGTGGCTTTCGCACCGCAGGAGGCATGAATGCCGCACTGCGCTCTGGCGCGCTCGATCTGGTGGGCATCGCGCGGCTCATGGCCATCGACCCAGAGGCTCCGCTGGCCTTGCTGCATGGGAAAAACAGCCCCCAGCGCGTACGCGCCATCACGACAGGCATCAAACCGATTGATCGCATGGGTCTGATGGAAGTGATTTGGTACACGCTGCAGCTCAAACGCATAGCGCGCGGCGGCAATCCTCGGCCCAATGAAAGTGGTCTCTGGGCATTTCTCAAATCCCTGAAAGGCAACGTATGGGGCACTTACCGCACCAAGCGCCTGCGTGCATGAAAAACTCGTCCACGATGTGCTTCCAGGGCCTGACCGACTCCCCGTGACCCCAGGCCTACAGCGCGGCGCTGCAGGCCTGAACGCTATGGAATAAGTAGCTGTTCGCACATATTCCATAAGGGCCAGAGGCCTATTTGGCCACTATCCCGTACCTATTTGGCACTTGCAGTTGGCTCCCATTGTTTCGCATGTCAACGTTCAACGAACCGGACAAAAGCGAATTCATTTATTCCCCTTGATTGATAGCACCATTGCTGCCATCTTGTGCGTAGCACTATTGGCACGCAGTCATAAATTGCTATCCAATCCATAGCTGCTCGCGCAACATCCATGAGGGCTAAGCCCCATTCATCTGCCAAAAATCCCCCGATACTCCCTCGGCGACAACCCCAGCTGTTGCTGAAAGTGGTGCCGCTGCGCCTGCAAGCCCCCAAGTACCAACCCATCGCGGTGCCCTGGACATCTGCAACCGCCTAGCGCCCTGGCAATGACACCACCGTTAAGCTTCAGGTACGAGGAGTACGTCAGAAAAAGCCAGCAACTGTTCCCGGGACACGGCTCGACTGAACAGGAAGCCCTGCGCCAACTGGCATCCTTCAGTGGCCAAAAATTGGGCCTGCTCGCGCGTTTCCACGCCTTCGGCCACCACCATCTGGTTCAGGCAACGTGCAATTGACAATATGGCCCGCACCAATTCCACCTGAAAATGGTCGGTAGTTGCCGACCGGATGAAAGACTTATCGATTTTGAGCGTGTCGATGGGAAAGCGGGCCAGATAGGACAAGGCCGAATAACCGGTGCCAAAATCGTCAATGGCGATGGTGATACCCATGGCGCGCAGCGCCTGCAAGGTATTGACGACCAAGCCATCTTCGTCCAGCAGCAGGCTTTCGGTAATCTCGAATTCCAGCCACTGGGGCTGGCAAAGGGTCTCAGACAGGATGCCCTGCACCTGTGCCACCAAGCCAGGCGCCTGTATCTGGCGGACGGACAGGTTGACCGCCACCTTGCGCGGCAGCGCTGCCGCAGCATTCCATATGACAGCGGTGACGCAGGACTCACGCAACACCCAGGCCCCCAACGCGTGGATCAAACCAGAGTCTTCTGCCATCGGAATGAATTGATCTGGAGGTACCATGCCCAGTCGAGGATGCTTCCAGCGCAATAGCGCCTCGCACCCCAGCAAAGCACCCGTCTCCAGCACCACCTTGGGTTGGTAATGCAGCGCCAGTTCGCCGCGCTCCAAAGCATGGCGCAGGTCGGACTCCAGCGTCAGCCGTTCCTGGGCTCGCACGGTCAGGTCTTTGGAGTAAAACCGAAAATTGTTGCGCCCGAGATGCTTGGCGGAGTACATCGCGGAATCCGCGTATTTGAGCAATTCCTCCTCCCCCTCGCTGTCCGATGGGTACACCGCGATGCCAATGCTGCAGGATATGAATATCTCCCGCCCCTCCAGCCAAAAGGCTTGACTGAAGGCTGCCAGCACCTTGCCAGCCACACGCGTCAAATGGGCTCCTTCACGGATTTGCGGCAACAGAATGCCAAACTCGTCGCCGCCTAGCCGGGCGATCGTGTCGTAACTACGCACGCTGGCCTGCATGCGTACGGCCACTTGCTTGAGCAATGCATCACCCGCCGCATGGCCCATGGTGTCATTGATCTGCTTGAAGCGGTCCAGATCCACCACCATCACACCTGCCATGTAGCGGTGGTAAGCCGCGTCTTTCAGCAACTGCGTCAAGCGGTCATTGAACAACACGCGGTTGGGCATCCCTGTCAGCGGGTCGTAAAACGCCATCTGGTGGATCTTGTCCTGGTAGGCTTTGAGTTCACTGATATCGCGCCCCACCATCAAGACGCTGCTGACGCTTGCAGCATCACCAACTTCAGGGGTCAAACTCACCAAACTGCAAACACTACGGCCTGTGGCATCGGACCAAGTCAACTCCAACTCGGCAGACTCCTTGCGGTCCACGACATCCGCTAAATGCCGCATCAGGACCGCTCCCGCCTCCGTACCCCACAACGTCAATGGCGAACACCCCATGGCCTCGACACTCGACATGCCCACGGCCCGCAGTAGTACCGGGTTGGCATAACGACAGTCGAATTGCACGCCAAACCGGGCAATCACATCTGGAGAGTTTTCGACCAACGTGCGGTACTCCCGCTCCCGGTGGGTCAGTTCCTGCTGCAGCACCACGCGTTGCGTCACATCGCGTGAAACCGTAATGAAATGTGGTCCAGCGCTATCGGGGGTGCGCATTTGAGATACCGACAACTCAAACCAGCGCAGGCCCACCGAGGTCATGACCGAGATGACATTCCCCAGTGAAACGCCAGCCTGCTCTGCCTCTGCGATGGCGTTTTCGGCAATGGTCACACTTTCGGGTGACAGCACGTCTTGCACTGTGCGCCCCAGCAAGGCTTCTCGGCTGACGGCCAACAACTCAGGGTTGCGCGTCCAAATGTTCAGGTAGCGGCCAGCCCGGTCGGTTTCAAACAACAGATCCGGGAAAGCATCAATCACCCCCTGCGCAAAGGCCAAGGCCCTCTGAAGTTCACGCTCCGTATGTCTGCGATCCGTGATATCGCGGGAGTAACCCACCGTGCCGACCACCTTGCCATGTTCATACAACGGAGACTTCCAGACCTCCATCCAGCGCCGTTGGTCATACTCATCGACATAGAGCTCCTCCACATAGTGGGCCACACCCGACGCCATGACAGCCTTGTCGTCGGCCATATAGGTCTCGGCCAGATCGTACGGGAAAAAATCAAATTCAGTACGCCCCTCAAGTTCCGCCGTGGACGCCACCCTTGCCACTTTGGCGTAAGCAGTGTTGGCTGCCAGCAAACGACTTTGTTCGTCTTTCAACCAAACAAAAAATGGAAACTCGTCGAGCAAGGTGCGCCAATACTGCTGGCGCTGCTGCAATGCCTCTTGCAACCGCTTGGACTCGGTCAAATCGCGAACGATGGAGACCGCAAACAATCGCCCCTCCAGCCGCAGATTCACACCATGCACCTGCACGGCAAGCAGATTGCCGCTCCGCGTTTTGTGCACCGTGTCTATGACAAAGGCCTGCCCCTCGGGGCTCTGCAGTATTTCCAGGGTCCGTTCAGGGGAGATATTCGGGTCAATATCCGGCGGCCCCATGGTCAGCAGCGCTTCGCGGCTGTATTCCAGGGCACGGACTGCGGCATCGTTCACATAGACGAAACGCCCATCCTCGCCAAGAATGAACACACCATCCTGATAAAGGTCCAACCCCTTACCCAGCAGAACCCAGGCCAAGCTCACGCCATTGACCTGCACACCGGCAATGTTTTGCATCAAAGGCACCTCGCCTTCATATCCAACGATCTGTTCTTGTTGCCATACGTCTGCCTCGGGAATTCGGGCTGAAGCGATGCAAGTATCGCACCGGAGTGCTGGTCGCCTATTCCGTACTCACCCTAGCACCGGCCTCCCAAACATCCCCCGATACTCCCGCGGCGACAGCCCCAGCTGTTGCTGAAAGTGGTGCCGCAGCGCCTGCAGGCTGCCCAGCCCCACTTCAGTGGCAATGCGCTCCACCGACAGTGCGCTGCCCTCCAGCAAGCGCTTGGCGTGTTCCACGCGTTCGGCGACCACCCATTGGCCGGGGGATTGGCCGGTGAGATCGGCGAAGCGGCGCAGAAAGGTCCGCGGGCTCATGGCGACACGGCTGGCCATCTGGTTCACCGTCCACGGCACTTTCAGGTCGCTGCGCACGGCCTCCAGCAGTTGCACCAGGCGCAGGTCGCCGTCTTGCGGCACAGGGCGTTCGATGAACTGGGCCTGGCCGCCGCTGCGGTGCGGCGGCATGACGAGGCGGCGCGCCACGCTATTGGCGGCGTCCACGCCAAAATCGCTGCGCACGATGTGCAGCATCAGGTCCATGCCCGCGGCGCTGCCGGCGGAGGTGTAGACGCGGTCGCCCTCCGCATAGAGCACACTGGCGTCTACCTCCACGCTGGGGTGGCGCGCCTGCAGCGCCTTGGCGTAGCGCCAGTGGGTGGCGGCCCGCTTGCCATCCAGCAGGCCGGTGGCCGCCAGCACAAAGGCGCCGGAGCAAATGGACGCGAGCCGCGCGCCACACTGCCAAGCGGCGCGCAGCCGGTGGCTGAGTTCGTCCGGCACGGGCACCTGTGCGCCCTTCCACCCCGCCATGACGATAAGGTCGGCCTGCTCCAGCAGGCTGGCGTCGCCATCCGTGGTGACCTGCAGGCCGCCGTGGGCGCGCAGCGGGCCGGGCTCGATGGCGGCGCTGGCAAAGCGGTACCAGCCGGCGCCCATTTCGGGCCGGGAGAGGCCAAAGATCTCGGCCACGATGGAAAACTCGAAGGTGCACAGCCCGTCGTACACGGGCGCCACCACCAGGGGGCCGGTGGTGGTCCATGGCGGGTTCGGCAAGTTTGGCGTATTTTTTGTCATAAATGGCTTTTACGCCAATTGTAGAAACACGCCTGAGGCAAGACCATAGAGGCATCAACCACCCACCGGAGAAACCCAGATGCCCACCGCAGTCACTGCCACCCCCGCCGCTCCTTCCGCCCTGGCCGAGGCGCACTTTGCTGCCGAATTCACCTTTGAAGCCGACTGCTGGGACACCCACGACGCCCTGGCCCAGGGCGCGGACTTTGTACTGCTGGATGTGCGCTCCCCCGCCCTGTTTGCGCGCGGCCATGTGCCTGGCGCGATCAACCTGCCGCACGGCAAGATCGTGGAGAGCAAGATGGCCCAGTGGCCGGCCGACACTCTGTTTGTGACCTACTGCGCCGGCCCGCACTGCAATGGCGCTGCCAAGGGTGCGCTGCGCCTGGCGCGGCTGGGCCGGCCCGTGAAGATCATGGCCGGCGGCATCACCGGCTGGCTGGACGAAGGCTTTGAATTGGCGACGGGCGAGGCCTGAGAGGCCCGACGCTCAGCCCAGGCCTTCGGGCTTGATCTGGGCGCGGTCGATCACGGGCTTCCAGCGGCCACGCTCGGCCTTGATGAAGGCTTCGAACTCTTTGCCGGTGTTGCCCACTGCCAGCGCGGTTTCCTGCGACAGCTTGTCCTTGACGATGCTGCCGCGCGCGGCCTTGATGGCTTCGGCTTCGAGCTTGTCGATATTGGGCTTGGACCATTTGCGCGGCGCCAGCAGCCCGTACCACTGCGTCATCTCGAAGCCCTTGAAACCCTGTTCCGCCACAGTCGGCACATCGGGCAACTGGGGGAGGCGCTCCGTGGTTCCGGTCGCAAGGCAGCGCAGCTTGCCCGATTTGATGAACGGCAGCAGTGCCGGCGCCCCCACCGAAGCCGCCTGCAGGCGGCCGGCCATCAGGTCCGTCAACATGGGGCCGGTGCCGCGATACGGCACATGCAGCATGAATGTTCCGCTGGCCATCTTCAGGTACTCAAACGCCAGATGGCCGGCGCTACCGTTGCCTGCGGAACCGTAATTGAGCTGGCCGGGGCGCGCCGCCGCGTAGGCCACGAATTCCTTGAGGCTCTTGACCGGCAGATCAGGGTGCACCACATACAGGCTGGGCACCTTGGAGATCAGGGTGATGGGCACAAAATCGCGCTCGGCGTCGTACGACAGCTTGGGGAAGATGAAGGGGTTCACCGCCAGCGTGCCGATGTGGCCCAGGATGAAGGAGTGCTCGTCCGTGTTGTTGGCCACTTCCTGCATGGCAATGTTGCCCGCCGCGCCGGGTTTGTTTTCCACGAATACGTTTTGACCAATCGTCTTGGCCATCTCACCCGCAATCGCGCGGGCCACGATCTCGGAACTACCACCAGGCGCGAAGGGCACCACCAGGCGCAGCGGCTTGCTGGGCCAGTTGCCCTGGGCCAATGAGGGAGGCAGCCAGAGGCTGCTGGTGGCGGCAGCGCCGGCGCCCAACAACTGGCGGCGGTTGATATTGAATTCAGGCATGTCATGTCTCCTTGTTATGGTCAGCGGGCCAAATGATGCAGCCCCTAAGCTAACAGTTCCCTATCAATCGCACCACAGGGGCTGACCCATAATCCGCCGCATGCACATCCTCCTGGCCGAAGACGAACATGCCCTGGGCGAGTGGCTTAGCAAGGCCCTGGAGCAAAGCGGCCACCGCGTAGACTGGCGTGACGACGGTCGGCTGGTGGAGCGGGCGCTGGCGGAAACGGACTATGACGCGCTGGTGCTGGACCTGGGCCTGCCGGGGCGCAGTGGCACGGACATCCTGCAGCGCCTGCGCGAACAGGACAAGCGCTTACCCGTGTTGGTGCTGACGGCACGCGATTCGCTGACCGAGCGCGTCAATACACTGAACCAAGGCGCAGACGACTTCCTGGCCAAGCCCTTTGCGCTGGCCGAGCTCGAAGCCCGGCTCACAGCCCTGGTGCGCCGCGCGCGCGGCAGCGAACACCCGCGCCTGGCTTGCGGCCCGCTGGCCTTCGACACCGTCACCAAACAGTTCACGCTGGCGGGCGATCTGGTGCAGCTCTCACCGCGCGAGCATGCGCTGCTGAAGGCACTGATCCTGCGCAGCGGCGAGCCCCTGACACGCCAACAGGTCATGGACCGAATCTTCAGCGACGAGGCCGATGTGCAGGCCAGCGCGCTGGACATGCTGCTGCACCGCCTGCGCAAACGCCTGGAACACAGCGGCGTGCGCATCCACACCTACCGGGGCCTGGGTTATGCGCTGGAATCCTATACGCCAAGCCAGCCTTAAGGTCCGCCTGCTGGTCCTGCTGCTGCCCGTCATGGCACTGGTGACGATGGGCAGCCTGTGGCTCACGCGCAGCGACTCGGTAGCCGCGGCCAATGCAGCCTACGACCGCTCCCTGCTGGGCGCCATCAAGGCGCTGGACCTGAATGTATCCACCGTCTCCGGCGGACTGGCCGTGGAACTGCCCTACCGGCTGTTCGAGTTCTTCCAGCTCACAGCGACCGGCAGCGTGTACTTCCGCGTGGCCACCGCCGATGGCCTGGTGGAAATTGGCAACCCCGACCTGCCTGCCCCGCCCCAGGCCCTGAAGCCAGGGCAGCCACAGTTTTACGACGCGGTGTATTTTGGCGAGACAGTGCGTGTGGGCGCCTTCATGCGACCGCTGGCGCGGGCGCTGGACAGCTCGGACAGCGGCTTTGTGGTAATCCAGGTGGCCGAAAGCACGGCCTCACGCGAGCAGTTCACGGCCAGCTTTCTGCGCCGCGGCCTGCTGCGCGACGCAGCCTTTCTGGCGACCATGGTGCTGGCCATCCTGGTGGGGCTCACGCTGGCGCTGCGCCCGTTGACCCGCCTGGCCCGGCAAACCCGGGCCCGCGCGGCAGACGACATGCGCCCCCTGCCAGCCCAGGATTTGCCCAGCGATGTGCGCCCCCTGGTGGACGCGATCAACCAGCAGTTGCAGCGCACCGAAACCCTGATGGCCGAACAGCGCGGCTTTGTGGACGACGCATCCCACCAGCTCCGCACGCCCTTGAGCGTGCTGCGTGCCCAGCTCGACTTCATCCTGCGCGAACCAGACCCCACCCGAAAAGAACAGGCGCTGCGGGCCCTGTCAGACGCGCTGGGACATGCCATCCGCGCCACCAACCAACTGCTGGCGCTAGCCCGCAGCGACACCGGCGTTGCACAGCGCGAGACCTTCGATTTGGCGGCCTTGGTACGCGAAGTGGCGTTGGAGCTTATGCCGCTGGCGCGCGAGCGTGGCGTGGACTTTGGCGTAGACCTGCCCAATGAGGCCCTGCCCTGCGTGGGCGACCGCGCGCTGCTGCGCCAGGCGCTGCTCAACCTGGCACACAACGCCATCCAACATGGGCGACCACAAGGCATGGCAACGCTGGGGGCTGCGGCCGACATGCTGGGCTACCGTGTGCAGGTCACCGACGATGGAGACGGTATGGAAGACGATGTGTTGAAACAGCTTGGACAACGCTTTGTCAAAGGGCGCCACAGCCGTGGTTCGGGCCTGGGCATGGCGATCGCGCGCTCCGTCATCGAGGCGCATGGCGGGCAGTTGCGCGTGGAGCCGGTGGCGCCTGGGCCTGGGCTGTGTGCCGCACTGTGGTGGCCGCGATGACGCGCACCTTGCGGATTCTGGCGCTGCTGCTGGTGGGCGGGCTGGCCCAAGCCGGTGCGCCGGATGGCGGACGTTGCGTGGCCCCGGCCAAGCCGGGTGGAGGTTTTGATCTGACCTGCCAGCTCACTCGCGACATGCTGCAATCCGCCGGCGGCGGGCGGGTGCCGCTGCAGATCGTCTATCAGCCCGGCGGCATAGGTGCACTGGCGTTCAAGTCCACTGTCAACCAGCGCCCGCCCGATGGAAAAACCGTGGTGGCTTTCTCTTCGGGCTCACTGCTGAACCTGGCGCAAAACCGCTTCGGCCCCTACTCCGCCAGTGACGTGCGTTGGCTCGCCGCGCTCGGCATGGACTATGGCGTTATCGCCGTGCAGAGAGACTCGCCCTACAAGACATTGGGCCAACTCACGGAGGCCTTGCGCAGCAACCCGGCCGGCATGGTGTTCGGGGCGGGAGGTTCGATTGGCAGCCAGGACTGGATGAAAGCCGCACTGCTGGCACGCGCGGCGGGGGTCAGCCACAAGGTCATGCGCTTTGTGGCGTTCGAGGGTGGCGGCGAAGCCGTCTCCGCCCTGAGCGACAACCACGTGCAGGTGCTGGCGGGCGACGCGGCCGAGGTGGGTCGACAGATCGAACAGGGGGCGGCTGTGCGTGTACTGGCCGTACTTTCCGACAAACGTCTGGGCGGGCGCTGGTCCGGCACACCCACGGCACGCGAACAGGGTTTTGACATCCAATGGCCTATTCTGCGCGGGCTGTACATGGGGCCCGGCGTGCCCGAAAAGGACTACAAGGAATGGGCCGATGCATTGGCTCGGGCGGCCGGCCAACCAGCGCTGGCGCGTACTGGCCTGGAGCACGGCTGGATCGCCGGCCCCGCGCTGGAGCACACGATCCAACAACAGCTGGCCCACTATCGGGAGCTGGCCAGCGAGTTTGGTCTGGGCCCCAAAGAGCCTCTAGCTCCAGGCAAATAGCTATCAAATTAATAGCTGCTCGCGCATATTCTACGAGGGCTAGAACCCGATTTAATACTTATACACCCTGCGCTGACCGGTGTTGGATCGCCTGCTGCTGGATGGCGTCGCGCGCGGGCGCATCCAGCCGGGCCAGGTTTTTGAGCTGCATGGCCATGCGGGCGTTGGGCTTGAGCAGGGCTTCGTGGCGAATCAAAAAGTCCCAGTACAAGGTGGTGAAGGGGCAGGCCTTGGGGCCGGTGGATTGGGCCGGGTCAAAGCGGCAGCCCTGGCAGTGGTTGCCCATGCGCTGGATGTACTTGCCGCTGGCGACATAGGGCTTGCTGGTCATCAGCCCGCCGTCGACAAACTGGCTCATGCCCAGCGTGTTGGGCAGCTCCACCCATTCCACCGCATCCACATATACGGCCAAGTACCACTGGTGCACCGCCTGCGGCCGCACGCCCAGCAGCAGCGCGTAGAGCCCGGTCACCATCAGGCGCTGGATGTGGTGGGCGTAGCCATGTTTCAAGGTTTGGGTGATGGCGTCTTTGAGGCAGGCCATGTCGGTATCGCCCGTCCAGTACCAGGCGGGCAAGTCGGCCTGCGCGTCCAGCGCGTTGTGCTCCAGATAGCGAGGCATCTGCGTCCAGTACACGCCGCGCACGTATTCGCGCCAGCCCAATATCTGCCGGACAAAGCCCTCCACCGCTGCGATGGGCGCACGCCCCGCGTGGTAGGCCGCCTCTGCCGCCTGCACCACTTCGCGCGGGTTCAGCAGCTTGAGGTTGAGCGCGCTACTCAGGTGCGAGTGGTAGAGCCAAGCCTCGCCCGCCCACATGGCATCTTCATACTGGCCAAACAGCGGCAGCCGCTCGGTGATGAAAGCCTGCAAGGCCTGCAGCGCCTGCGCGCGTGTTACGGGCCAGCCAAAGCTGTGCAGCGTGCCGGGGTGGCTGGCAAAGCGGGTATTGACGAGATCGATGACCTCTTGCGTGATAGCGTCTGGCGCAAAGCGTGTGGGCGGCGGCACCTGCTGCGGTCCGGCCTTGCCAAAGGATTCGCGGTTGTCGGCATCAAAGTTCCACTGCCCGCCTATGGGCGCCCTGCCCTCCATCAGGATGCCGTGCTTCTGCCGCAGTTCGCGGTACCAGTATTCCAGCCGCAGTTGCTTGCGGCTTTGGGCGTGGGCGGCGAACTCGCGCACGGTGCTGAAGAAGTGCGTGTCGTCGCGCAGGTCTAGCGGCAACGAATGCTGGGCGGCCACCGCGCGCAGGCTCTGCAGCACGCGCCAATCGCCCGGCGCGGTGAGCACCAAGCCCGCTGGCTGCAGCACGGCAATGGCCTGCTGCAGCGCGGCCGCCAGTGTCCCGGGGTTGTTGGCATCGCCTAGCGCGGTGTAGTGCACGGGCAGGCCGCGCTCACGCAGCTCTGCCGCAAAGTGGCGCATGGCGCTCAAAAAAACGGCGGTGCGCTGCTTGGCCGACCAGACGTGTGTGGACTCTTCGGCCACCTCGGCCATCCACACCACATCCTGCGTGGCATCAAAGCCATCGAATGCAGAAGACTCCGCATCCAACTGGTCACCCAGCACGATGACGAGGTGGCGCACGGCCTTAGGCATGGGGGCCTCATGCTCAGGGGCGAACGCGCTCATTTCTTGCTCCGGCAGGCGTCGGAGCAGTAGCGCACCGACTCCCAGTTCTTGGCCCAGGCCTTGCGCCAGGTCATAGTGCGGCCGCACACGGCGCACAGCTTGCTGGGCAGGGACTGCTTGTTGCCCTTGAAGCCTTTGTTGTCGTTTTTCATGAACGCGGGTGCCTTCAGGTAAACAGGTCGCCCTGGGCCGATGGCTCCTGTGCCGCCCGGGCGCTGCGCTTGGGCTTGGCGGGGCGGCGATTGCCGGTCTGGGGCAGACCACTTTTGCGCGAGCCGTGGCGCGCCTGCACCTCGCCGGCTTCTTCGCGCGCAGCCGGTGTTTGGCGCAGGCCGTACATGCGGTCTTTGGCGGCTTTCAGGGCTTGTTTTTCCTCGACGATGGGGGCCGGGTAATCGTGCCCGATGGTGCAGCCAGCCATGCGCTGAATGCTGGCGTGCATGGTCCAAGGCTGGGTCAGGTAGGGCAAGGGCACGCGGGCCAGCTCTGGCACCCAGTGGCGGATGAACAGGCCTTCGGGGTCCTGATCGTGCGCCTGTTTGGTGGGCGAATACATGCGCAGGGTGTTGATGCCGGTGGTGCCGCTTTGCATCTGCATCTGGCTCCAGTGGATGCCGGGCTCAAAGTCGAGAAACTGCCGCGCCAAAAACAGGCCGGGCCCACGCCAGTGCAGCCACAGGTGGTAGCTGGCAAAGCTCACCAGCATGGCGCGCATGCGAAAGTTCAGCCAGCCGGTGGCGCGCAGGGAGCGCATGCATGCGTCCACCATGGGGTAGCCCGTGCGGCCTTCGCACCAGGCGGCAAAGTGCTCGTGGTTGAAATCGTCCTCGCGCAGGCCGTCGCACACGCGGGCAAAGTTCTGGAACTCAATGTCCGGCTGGTCTTCCAGCTTCTGCATGAAGTGGCAGTGCCAGCGCAGCCGGCCGGCAAAGCCACGCAAAGCGTGCGCGAGTGTGCGATCCGGGGTATTGGCAATGGTGACTTCGGTGGCTTGGTGCACGGTGCGCAAAGACACGGTGCCAAAGGCCAGATGCGGGCTAAGGCGGCTGCAACCGTCTTGCGCGCTGAGCGGGCTGGAGAGCGCCTTGCGGTAGTCGTAGCCGCGCTCGGCCAAAAAGGTTTGCAGGGTGCGCCGCGCGGCCTTCTCACCGGCCCGCTGCAGCTGCCGGCCGTGGGGGGCCAAGCCCAGCTCTGCCAGGGTGGGCAGCGCCGGCTGGTCCAGCGGCGCGGCTGCAATAAAGCCGCCTTGCAGCAGGTGCAGGGGCGCGTCCATACGCGCCTGCCAGCGCCCTGCCCAGCCGCTGCGGCTGCGCAGACGGCGCACCACGCCGGTCTGGGTGAACTCCTGCCACCGCACCTGCTGCGCCTGGCACCACTGGCCCACCTGCACGTCGCGCACATAACTCCAGCCCGGGCCGGTTTCTTCGTGGCTCAGCAGCTGGCCAAAGCCCAGCTCAGCGTGCAACTGCGCCAACACTGGCACTGCCGAGCCTACGCGCACCAGCAGCGGCATTCCGCGCGCTGCCAGCGCTTCGCGCAACTCATGCAGGCTGCGCAACGCAAAGTCCACGTGCTGCGCATCGCACTCAGGGCTGTGCAGCCATTCGGGCTCGATGATGAAGAGGCCCAGCACCGGGCCGCTGCGCTGCGCCGCCACCAGCGGCGCATGGTCGTGCACGCGCAAGTCGCGCTTGAACCAGACCAGGGCCGGTGGTGTCTGGGTCATGGCAAGGGCGCTCTTGGTGCCAGAGTTACTGGCCCGCTCCCAAAAGTGCGGTGCGCAGCTCAGGGCGCTTGGTCTTGGGGTCCAGCCAGATCTTGAAAAAAGCCTCGCTGAAGGCCGGGTCTGCCGACTCGCCCAAGAGCTTGCCATTCAGGAAGAACCGCGCGCCCTCGCCCGGCAGGTGCACGCCAATGAGTTGGTCCCCCGCCTTCACATCCACAAAGGTGGCTTCCATCCACTTGGACCACGCCAGGATTTGCTCGGGCGACGATGTACTGATGCGTTGCAGTTCGATGAGGGAGGTGTTCGAGATATCCCGCCCCTTCACGCTCACTGCATAACGAATGTCGAGTGCAAAGGGTTTGGCGAAGCTGAAAGCGGCTTCCGCTCCGGGCAGCCAAAGTGTGGCGTCGTAGGCCTTGATGCCAAAGAACCGGAGTACGCCATTGCCCTTGGCTTGCCAGCCGCTGCCATAGGGGGCCAGCTCTGCCGGCGACGCAACTGCCGGACGCGGCGCGGGTGACTGGGCACTGGCAAAGGGCGCCAGCCCCAGAAGCAAGGCCCCCGCCAGCAAACGGGGAGCCCCAACAAGGAACAGCATACGGTGCAATGGAGTCATGGTCGTCAGGGGCCAGGCCCGGTAGATAAAACACAAAAGCCCAGGACTGCGTTGCAATCCTGGGCACCTGCTCGGGTAGCGCGGTTTATCGCGGAATCACGACGGTGTCGATCACGTGGATCACGCCGTTGTCGGCCACGATATCGGTCTTGACGACCTTGGCGTTGTCCACCATGACACCACCGCTGGTGGCCACAGTCAGTTCGCCGCCCTGCACGGTCTTCACCTTGCCGGCGCGCACATCGGCGGCCATGACCTTGCCGGGTACCACGTGGTAAGTGAGGATGGCGGTGAGCTTGGCCTTGTCTTTGAGCAGGGCTTCCAAGTCAGCCTTGGGGATCTTGGCAAAGGCCTCATCCGTGGGTGCGAACACCGTGAACGGGCCGGGTCCCTTGAGCGTGTCCACGAGGCCCGCGGCTCCCAGGGCGGCAGCCAGGGTGTTGAAGCTGCCGGCGCCGACAGCGGTATCCACAATGTCCTTGGCCTGCGCAGAAAGGGCCAGACCCAGGGACATGACAGAGGCAATCAAAAACTTTTTCATCGAAATCTCCATGACGGTTAGATCAACTGACGCACCAAAAATGTGGCGCAAGAGAAATATACATACCCAATAGTAACCATTTGAACTAAACGGTATTTTTCTGACCAAATAAGTTCACCACGGATAACCGGGTGGGTGAACCAGGCCTTTAAAGAGACGGGGAAGCGGAGATCAGGCCTGAATGGCCTGCAAGGCCATGGCGGGGATGCGCCGCGGCTTGAGGGTCTGGCTGTGGACACAGCCAATACGGATACGGCCCTCGGCAAGCAGTGTGTCGTCCCGCCAGGCTTGCTGGTCCAGCACCATGCTGGCGGCGCCCTGTTCCACGACCACCACGCTCACGCGCAAGAGATCGTCCAGCTTGGCCGGTGCCAGGTAGCGCATCTGGACTTCGGCCACTACGAACATGGCCCCAGTCACGTCCCGCAGCGCTTGCTGGCCCAGGCCGGCGGCACGCAGCCATTCGGTACGGGCCCGCTCGAAGAACTTCAGATAGTTGGCGTAGAACACGACGCCGCCCGCATCGGTGTCTTCCCAGTACACACGGACGGGCCAGAGGAATGGCGGCTTCTGGGGCTTGGCTCCAGTCATGCCTTGGGCACCGCAACAGCATTCATCGTGAGCAGCGCACCGGGCTTGGGCAACGCCGCAATGCCGATGACGGTCCGCGCAGGATAGGGCTGCGCAAAGAACTCGGCGTAGGCGCGATTCATCTCCGCAAAGTCGGCCACGTTCACCAGGTTGACCTGGATGTGGGCGATGTCTTCCAGCGTTGCTTGTGCGGATGCGAGCATGGACTGGAAGTTCTCCAGTATCTGCCGGGTCTGCAGGTAGGCATCTGCGCCGGCCAGTTGCCCGGTCTTGGGATCGACGCCGGGCGTGCCCGAGATGAAGATTTGTCCGCCTGCGACGACGGCGTGGCTGTAGGGGCCTATGGGTTCAAAGAGTTGGGATGGGACGACGGACTTGGGCATGGATGAATCAGTAAGGCAGGGCAAACCCGTTGCGCCCCGCGCTGATGCGCAGCGCGGTAGGCACGCCGTTCACGGCCTGGGCCGAGAGCGAGACGCTGGCGCCGGGCACCAGCAGGCTGCGGTCGCCAGGGCGGAAAGTGACAATCGGCGCCTCAAGCGGCACCACGATGGTTTTCTCGCCGTCCTTGTACTTGAGCCGCAAGGTGCGGCCGGACGCGCTGGCCATGACCTGATCCACCGTGGCATTGGTCATCGTGCTCTGGGGCAGCAGGTCAAAGGGCCGGTGCCCTTCGCCCGCGCCGCGCGCCGATTCGGGGAACACGGTCACCGCAATGGCGCGCTGCGTGCCATCGGCCTGCGGCACGGCAGCGGTGCCGATGAAGCTACCGGGCTGGATGTCGGCCAGTGCAATCGGGTAGACCTCTGAGACCACCAAATCAGCCGGCAAAGCCAGCTCCACCACCTCGCCACTGCGGTCCTTCAGCGTGATGGAACTGGCGCTGACCTGCTGCAACACGCCACGCAAGCGCAACGGCCCGGACTGGGCCAAGGCCATGCTGGCAGCAATGCAGAGCGCCAGGGCAGTGAGGCTGCGGGACAGGAAGGTGGACATGGCCACAACCTACAGGGTTTGCGCCAGCGCGAGCAACTGGTCGGCGGCAATGCCCCAGCCCTGGTGAAAGCCCATGGCCTCGTGCTGGGCCAGGTCTTCGGCGCTCCAGTGCAGGGCGCGGGCGACGTAGCGGGTGTGGCCCTCGGGCGTGTCGGTCAGCGTGATCTCGCCCACCATGAAAGGCTTGGCTGGCACCCAGCCACTGTGGAAGGCATCGGTAAACACCAGCTTGCTGCCCGGCACCACCTCCAGAAACACGCCTTCATTGGGCGCCTGCTCGCCATTGGGGCCCACCATGTGGGTGAAGAAGCGGCCGCCGCTGCGCAAATCCACCACCGCTTGGCTCACGCCCCAGGGTTTGGGGCAAAACCACTGCACCAGCAGCGCGGGCTCTGTCCAGCAGCGCCAGACGGCCGCGCGCGGCACCGGCAGGGTACGTTCCAGGGTCAGGGCGTGGGCAGCAGCAGCGGTCATGCGGGGCTCCAGAAAATGTCGCCGCAGTGTAGCCGCAGGGTCTGGCGGCTGTTGCATTGTTTACATCTTCACACTTGTGGGCGCACGGGATATTTCCATAATGAACCCATCACATGACCCGTTGAAGACACACCATGCATACCCTGAGCAAAACCCTCTGCATCGCCGGCGCCGCGCTGGCGCTGACACTCCCCGCCCTGGCCGGCGGCTCGCACGGTGGTGGGGGCGGCGGCGGTGGAGGTGGTGGCGGAGGGGGCAACAGCAGTAACAGCAGCCGCAGCGAACACTCCTCGACCAGCCAGGGCGGCAGCAGCAAGACCGAACATGCCAAGCCGGACCACAGCAACACAGGTCACGACAAGGCAGAACACGCCAAGGACGGCAGCACCACCAAGACGCCGTCCCAACAGCTGGCGGCCAAACCCCAACTCTCGGACAAGCTGGCCAAGCTGCTGCCACCGGGCACCGACATGACCAAGGCCGCTGACGGCTTCAAGAATCTGGGCCAATTTGTCGCCGCGGTCCATGTCAGCAAGAACCTGGGCATTCCCTTCGCAGACCTCAAGACCCGCATGGTGGACGGCGCCAGCCTGGGTAGCGCCATCAAGACGCTCAAACCCGAAGCCAACTCCGACGCCGAGGCGCGCAAGGCCCGCAAACAGGCGCAAACGACGCAGGCCTGAATCCCCGCGCCTCCGTGGGCCTAGCTACTTCGCGCCCAGGCCCATGGCGCGCGTGATCACTTCTTTCATGATTTCGTTGGTGCCGCCGTAGATGCGCTGCACGCGTGCATCGGCGTAGGCGCGGGCGATGGGGTATTCCCACATGTAGCCGTAGCCGCCAAACAGCTGCACGCATTCGTCCATCACCTTGCATTGCAGGTCGGTCGTCCAGTACTTGGCCATGCTGGCCGTGGCGGTGTCCAGCTTCTCCTGGCAGATCAACTCGCAGCATTTGTCCACAAACACGCGCGCCACCTGCACCTCGGTCTGCAGCTCCGCCAGGGTGAAGCGCGTGTTCTGGAAGGCAGCCACCGGCGCGCCAAACACCTTGCGCTCTTTCACATAGTCCACCGTCCAGTCAATGGCGGCCTGGGCTGCGGCCACGGCGCCAATGGCGATCTGCAGCCGCTCCCAGGGCAGCTCCTGCATCAGGCAGATGAAGCCCTTGTTCTTCCAGGCCTCGCCGCCCAGCAACTGCTCCGGGCCCAGTTTCACGTTGTCGAAGAACAGCTCCGACGTGTCCTGCGCCTTCATGCCCACCTTCTTGAGGCGCTTGCCCACGCTGAAGCCCGGCATGCCGCGCTCCACCAGCATCAGGCTGGTGCCCTTGCCGCCGGCCGCCGGGTTGGTCTTGGCTACCACGATGACGAGGTCCGCATGCCAGCCGTTGGTGATGAAAGTCTTGCTGCCATTGAGCACATAGCTGCCGTCGGCCTGCTCCAGCGCCGTGGCCTTGATGCCCTGCAGGTCCGAGCCTGCGGCGGGCTCGCTCATGGCGATGGCGCCCACCATCTCGCCGCTGGCAAGCCGGGGCAGGTAGCGGGCCTTCTGCTCTTCGGTGCCGTAGTGCAGGATGTAGGGCGCCACGATTTCGCTGTGCAGGCCAAAGCCTATGCCTGTGGTGCCGGCGCGCGCCAGCTCTTCCATCTGCACCACCGAATACAGCTTGTCTGCCTCCGAGCCGCCATAGGCCTCGGGCATGGACATGCACAGAAAGCCGTTCTCGCCGGCCTTGTTCCACACCTCGCGCGCCACATAGCCCTGCTCCTCCCAATCGGCATGGAAGGGAGTGATCTCCTTCTCCACAAACTTGCGGAAGCTGTCGCGGAAGGCTTCGTGGTCGCTGGAAAACAGGCTGCGTTCAATCATGGGGTTTCCTCGGGTCGTGTGACATTATTTTTACAAAGCACTTGCTTGGTAAAAAGAATATACTGCAAATCGACTCATCAGGGCAGGCCCTGACCTGCGCCCGAACAACCCGAGGAGACACCCATGAGCGAAGCATTTGTGTTTGACGCCATCCGCACCCCGCGCGGCAAGGGCAAGAAAGACGGCAGCCTGCACGAGGTCAAACCCGTCACCCTGCTGGCCGGCCTGCTGACCGAGCTGCAGCAGCGCAACGGCTTTGACACGGCGCGTGTGGACGACGTGGTGATGGGCGTGGTTTCGCCCGTGGGCGATCAGGGTTCGGTCATCCCCAAAGTGGCTGCACTCAAGGCGGGCTGGGACTTCCAGGCTGCGGGCGTGCAGATCAACCGCTTCTGCGCCTCGGGCCTGGAGGCCGTGAACATGGGCGCGCAAAAAGTGCGCTCGGGCTGGGAAGACCTGGTGGTGGCCGGCGGCGTGGAGAGCATGAGCCGCGTGCCGATTGGCTCCGACGGCGGCGCCTGGGCCATGGACCCCGAGACTAATTCGCAAACCGCCTTTGTGCCGCAGGGCATTGGCGCGGATTTGATTGCCACGCTGGAGGGCTTTACGCGCGCTGATGTGGATGCCTACGCGATGGAATCGCAACGCCGCGCCACCAAGGCGCAGGCGGCGGGTTACTTCGACGCATCGGTGCGCCCCGTGAAGGACGCGCTGGGCCAGACCATTCTGGCGCGCGACGAGTTCATCAAGCCCGGTACCACGCTGGAAGGCCTCGCCGGGCTCAAGCCCGCGTTCTCCGACATGGGCGGCATGGGCTTTGACGCCGTGGCGCTCACGCGTTACCCGCAGGTAGAACGCATCCACCATGTGCATCACGCCGGCAACTCCTCGGGCATTGTGGATGGCGCCGCCGCCGTGCTGATCGGCAACGAGGCCGCCGCCAAGGCGCATGGCCTGACACCACGGGCCCGCATCGTGGCCACGGCGCTCAGCGGTGCCGACCCCACCATCATGCTCACCGGCCCCATGCCCGCCACGCGCAAGGCCCTGGCCAAAGCGGGGCTGACGGTGGATGACATTGACCTGTTTGAGGTAAACGAAGCCTTTGCCGCGGTGGTGATGCGCTTCATGAAGGAGATGAAGGTGCCGCACGACAAGGTGAACGTGAACGGCGGCGCCATCGCCATGGGCCACCCGCTGGGCGCCACGGGCGCCATGATTCTGGGCACGCTGATCGACGAGCTGCACCGCCGCAAGCTGCGCTACGGCCTGGCCACGCTGTGCGTGGGCGGCGGCATGGGCATTGCCACCATCGTCGAGCGGGTTTAAGGCGTTTCAGGCCTCTAGCCCCCGTACTTATTGCGCAAGCAGCTCCTCATTTCATAGCAGGCACCTTCCATGAAAACCATCCGCTATTCCCTGGACGCCGGTATCGCCACCATCACCTTCGACGAGCCGGACTCTCCCGTCAACACCATGTGCCTGCAGTGGCAGGAAGACATGGACGCCGTGGCCGCCCGCGTGCTGCAGGACAAGGACAGCATCACCGGCGTCCTGCTGGCGTCCGCCAAGAGCACCTTCTTTGCCGGCGCCGACCTCAAGGCCGCCATGCGCCTCACACCGGTCGACGCGCCGCGCATCTTTGAAGAGATCGAGCGCGTGAAGAAGAACTTCCGCACCATCGAGACCCTGGGCAAACCGGTCGTCAGCCTGCTCAACGGCACGGCGCTGGGCGGCGGCTGGGAGGTGGCGCTGGTGGGCCACTACCGCATTGCCGTGGACGACAAGAAAACCCAGTTCGGCCTGCCCGAGGTGACGCTGGGCCTGCTGCCAGGCGCCAGCGGCGTGACCAAGATGACCCGCCACCTGGGCCTGATGGGTGCGCAGCCCTACCTGGTGGAAGGCAAGACCTTCAGCCCCAGCCAGGCCAAGGGCTTGGGCCTCGTGCACGAGCTGGTGGCGCCCGGGCCCGATGCAGCCGCAGAGATGAAAGCCAAGGCCCTGGCGTGGATCGCCGCCAACCCCAACGCCCAGCACCCTTGGGAAGCCAAGGGCTACAAGGTGCCTGGCGGCCTGCCCTCCTCGCCCGCCGTGGCGGGCATGCTGCCCATTGCGCCGGCCGTCATCAAAAAGAATACCCGCGGCCTCTACCCTGCGCCCGAAGCCATCATCGCCTGCATGGTCGAAGGTCTGCAGGTGGACATCGAGACCGCGCTGCGCATCGAGAGCCGCTACCTCGCCAAGCTCATGTCCGGCCCACAGGCCAAGGCCATGATCAACACCTTCTTCTTCAACCTCAACGCCATCAAGAGCGGCCAGAGTCGCCCGGCCGGTGTGCCCAAGTACAAACCCGCCAAGGTAGGCCTGCTGGGCGCGGGCATGATGGGTGCGGGCATTGCGTATTCGCAAGCTGCCAAAGGCATTGCCACGGTGCTGAAGGACGTGAGCCAGGAGAAGGCCGACCTGGGCAAGAGCTACAGCGCCAAGATCACGCAAGCCCGCGTGGACAAGGGCCGCATGAAGCCCGAAGCGCAGCAGGCCATCCTCGACCTGATCCACCCCACCGGCAGCGCGGCCGACCTGCAGGGCTGCGACCTCATCATCGAAGCCGTGTTTGAGAACCGAGAACTCAAGGCCCGCGTGACGCAAGAGGCCGAGCCGCTGCTCGCGCCCGGCGGCTTCTTCGCCTCCAACACCTCCACCCTGCCCATCACCGGCCTGGCCACGGCCAGCCGCGATGCCAGCAAGTTCATCGGCATCCACTTCTTCAGCCCGGTGGACAAGATGAAGCTGGTGGAAATCATCAAGGGCAAGCAGACGGACGATGAAACTGTGGCGCGCGCCTACGACTATGTGCAGGCCCTGGGCAAGTTCCCCATCGTGGTGAACGATTCGCGCGGCTTCTTTACTAGCCGCGTGTTTGGCACCTTTGTGATGGAAGGCGCAGCCATGCTGGGTGAAGGCATTCCCGCGGCGGCCATCGAGAATGCCGGCATCCAGTGCGGCATGCCCGTGGGCCCACTGGCGGTGCTGGACGAAACCGCGCTAACGCTGAGCCTGCATGTGATGGAACAGACCCGGAAAGACTTTGAGGCCGAGGGCAAGACCTACACCGCGACACCGGGCGAGCTGGTGGTGGAGCAGATGGTGCGCAAACATGAGCGCCCCGGCCGCGCCGGTGGTGCGGGCTTTTACGAGTACCCCACGGAGAAAGGTGCCAAGAAATTCCTCTGGCCCCAGCTCCAGCCCCTGTTCGAGAAGGCGGATGCGGCCTGGAACATCACCGACCTGAAAGACCGCCTGCTCTACCGCCAGGCGGTGGAGACCGCGCGCTGCTTGGCCGAAGGGGTGCTCACCAGCGTGCACGACGCCAACATAGGCTCCATCTTCGGCATCGGCTTCCCGGCCTGGACGGGTGGTGCGCTGCAGTTCATCTACGGCATGGGCATTGATGCGTTCGAGAAGCGCGCCGCCGAGCTGGCCGCGCAGTTTGGCCCGGGTTTTGCTGTGAGTGATGATGTGAAGGCGGCACTGCGTCGCCACCAGCCGCATTACTAAGCGAAAACCCAGCCCACCCATGCTCGCCCGCCTGCTGCGCCGCATCCTGCTGACCCAAGCCCTGGCGGGCGCCGCCTTGGGCTACTGGCTGTGGGGTGGCGGTGTGGGCATGGTGCTGCTGGCGCTGGCCGTGCCCCTGCTCACCCCGCCGCTGGCAGATGTGGTCAGCGCCCTGCTCTCCCGCGGGCCCGAGCCCTGGCGCCCGTGGTGGGCGGCGCTGGCGGGCGAGATGCGGGCCGGGCTGGAGTTCTTTGTGCTGCGCCAGCCCTGGGAGCGCCGCGCCCCACGCTTTCTGCCAGCCAACGAAGGCACGCCGGCGCGCCTGCCCGTGGTGCTGGTGCATGGTTACGTGTGCAACCACCGCATCTGGGACCGCACCGCAGCCCAGCTGCGCGCCCAGGGCCATGCCGTGCTGGCAGTGGACCTAGAGCCGGTGTTTGCCTCCATCGACGACTATGCCCCCCTCATTGAAACCGCCGTGACCTCCGTGCTGCTGCATACCGGCCAAAGTCCGAACGGTCAGGTGGCGCTGGTGGGCCACAGCATGGGCGGCCTGGCCATCCGCGCCTGGATGCGCCAGCATGGCACTGCGCGCGTGGCCCGCGTGCTGACGCTGGGCACGCCCCACCAGGGCACCCAGCTCGCCCGCGGCGCCCGTACGCCCAACGGCCGGCAAATGCTGTGGAACAGCTCCTGGCTGGCCACGCTGGCCGCCAGCGAAGACGATGCCCTGCGCAGCCTGCTGCGCGTGGCCATCACCCCCCAAGACAATATCGTTTTCCCCCAGCGCGCCCAGACCCTGCCGGGCATCACGCCCACCGTGTTTCCCGGCATAGGCCACCTGCAGATGTGCCTGGACCCGGCGGTGAACGCCTGGGTGCTGCAGGAACTGGCTGCCCTACCACCCGCCCAGAACGGAGCACCCGCATGACTGCGCTTGTTGTCCGCAAACTCCTGATCGACCTGAACGCCCCTTTTGCGCGGCGCTGGAACGGTGGCGACGCGTTTCGCTCCGCCTTTTTCAACGCGCTGTCCATGAGCTTCCCGCTGGGCGAGCAGTACTTCATCGATTCAGTGCGCGCCGGCATCAAGACCCTGCCCCCGGAGCAGCAACAGCGCTTCGCGCCCGAGGTGCAGGGCTTTGTGGGCCAGGAAGCCACGCACCGACGCATCCACACCCTGTTCAACCAGCAGCTCACGCAACAAGGTTTTGACAACGCGCTGGAACGCCGCGCCGCCAAACGTCTGGCGGCCAACGCCCACCGCGATGTGCGCATCCATGTGGCCGCCACGGCAGCTACCGAACACCTCACCGCCATCTTTGCCGACTGGATGCTGGCCCACCCCGAGGCGCTGGAGGGCAGCGAAGACCGGCTCAAGACGCTGTGGCTGTGGCACAGCGCGGAGGAAAGCGAACACCGCAGCACCGCGTTCGACGTGTACCACGCCATAGGCGGCAACCACGAGTGGCGGCTGCGCCTGTTCCGCTACATCACCTGGACATTCTTTGCCGACGTGACGCGCCAGACAGTGCGCAACCTCTGGCACGACGGCGCCCTGTTCCGCTGGAGCACCTGGCGAAGTGCGGGGCGCTTTCTGTTCGGCCAGCAAGGCATCATTTCCAGCAACCGGGCGCTGTGGCGCGCCTACCTGCGCGAAGACTTTCATCCGCGTGAACAGAGCAGCGCGCGATCGGAACAGTGGCTGCGCGACAATAGGGACCAATTCACCGAGGTGGGCCAGCCCGCCTAAATTGCCCCGCCCCGCATGCCGCCCGATACCGCCACCGAATCTCCCCGCCCCGGCCCCCGTACCAAGACCGAATTGTTTGTAGCCTTCTCGCTGCTGGCCCTGCAGGGCTTTGGCGGCGTGCTGGCCGTGGTCCAGCGCGAACTGGTGGACAAGAAAAAGTGGCTCACGCCCGAAGAGTTTGTGGAGGACTGGGCCGTCGCCCAGATCTTGCCCGGCCCCAATGTGGTGAACCTCTCCCTCATGCTGGGTGATCGCTACTTTGGCCTGCGCGGGGCGCTGGCCGGGCTGGCGGGCATGCTGTGCTTTCCCCTGGTCATCGTACTGCTCATGGCGGCCGCCTTTGCCGGTGTGGCCGATACGCCGCAGGCCCAGGGCGCGCTGCGCGGCATGGGCGCCGTGGCTGCCGGGCTGATTGCTGCCGCCGGCCTGCGCCTGGTGGGCGCGCTCAAGAGCAATGTCATGGGCACCATGGTTTGCTGGGGCGTGGTGGCCGCCACCTTTGTGGCCGTGGCCATTCTGCGCATACCGCTGGCCTGGGTGCTGCTGGTCATAGGCGGTGCAGGCTGCGTGTGGGCCTATGTGTGCCTGGGCAAGGCCGCTGCGCTGGCGGCGCGCAAGGAGAAGCCATGATCACCATGCACCTGTCCGACTGGCTGGACTTGCTCCTGCACTTTGGCTCGCTGTCGCTACTGGCCGTGGGCGGCGCCATTACCACGGCACCCGACATGCAGCGCTACCTGGTCGTGGAGCGCAGCTGGCTCACCGATGACCAGTTCACCTCCAGCATCGCACTGGCCCAGGCTGCGCCGGGCCCCAACATCCTCTTCGTGCCCCTGCTGGGCTGGAACATCGGGCTCAATGCCGCAGGCGGACTGGCCACCGGCTGGTATGGACTGGGCATGGCGCTGCTGGGTGTGCTGGTCGCCATGCTGGGCATCATGCTGCCCAGCTCCATCCTCACCTTCACCGCCGCGCGCTGGGGCCACCGCAACCGCGAACTGCGCGCCGTGCGCGCCTTCAAGCAAGGCATGGCCCCCATCGTCATCGCCCTGCTGGTGGCTACCGGCTGGATCCTGGCCGCCAACAACAAGGCCGAAGACCACCACCTCGCCCTCTGGGCCGTCACCGCCGTCAGCACCCTGTTGGTCTGGAAGACCCGCATCCACCTGCTGTGGTTGCTGGGCGCCGGGGCGATTGCGGGGTGGATGGGCTGGATTTAGGCGGCCAAGGCCACTGCATCCGCCCCTGCAGGAATCCGCATGGGAGCGGCCGGATCCGTCACCGCGCGCCACACGGCCTCGGCCACATCCTGTGAGTGGGTCACCGGCGTGCTCGTATCCCGCACCGCGGCGAACACCTGCTGGGTGAAGTCTGCATACGCGGCATGCGTGCTCTGCTCCATGCGGGGGCGGGCGTTGGCGCCAAAGCTGGTGCTGGGTGCGCGCCCCGGCAGCACCAGGCGCACGCGAACGCCGAAAGGCTGCAGCTCCAGCGCAAGTGATTCGGTAAACGCGTTCACTGCTGCCTTACTGGCGGTGTAGACCGAGAGCAGCGGCAAAGGCTTCAGCGTCACGCTGGACGTCACATTCACCACCACACCCGCCCCGCGTTGCCGGAATTGCGGCAGCACCGCCTGCGTCATGGCCATGGTGCCAAAGGTGTTGGCTTCAAAAATCTCACGCGCATGTGCCAGCGTGATGCCTTCCAGCGGCGCCAGCAGGCCCACGCCCGCGTTGTTGATCAGCGCATCAATCGGCCCAGCCTCTTCCACGCAGCGGCGGATGCTGTCGGCATCGGTCACGTCCAGCGACAGGACGCGCAGCCGGTCCGACGCTGGCAACACCCCTTCGCGCGGTGTACGCATGGTGGCGATTACGCGCCAGCCTTTGTCGAGAAAGAAACACGCGGTTTCCAGGCCAAAGCCCGACGAGCAACCGGTAATGAGAACAGTGGGAATGGCAGACATCAACAACTCCTTGGTTTGACAAGGTCCGTACGATAGGCGCCAAGAACAGGACTGACTATGCTTAAATATCCATAAATTTGTAGTAATCATCCAATATGGTCGATCCACTCGCAGAAGTCGTTTCGCTGTTGCAGCCGGGTGCCCCCTTCTCCAAGCTGGTGGTGGCGTCTGCGCCCTGGGCCGTGCGCCGCACGGAGCTGGGCCGCCCGTTCTACTTCGTCGTGCTTGAAGGCAGCTGCAACCTGACGGTGGATGGCCCGTCGCAGAGCGACACCATCACCTTGAACGCGGGCGACTTTGTGCTGATTCCCGCCGCGCGCAGCTTTGCCACGTCCAGCCTGGACCGGCAGCCACCCCGCGCGGGCGAAGCCGTCACCACGGCGATTGCGCCCATGCCCGGCGGCGCCCGCGTGGGCGACCCCGAGGGTGCGGTGGATGTACGCATGCTGGTGGGCAACTGCGTGCTGGGTTCGCCCGATGCCGCGCTGCTGGTGCCGCTGCTGCCGCAGTGGGTACATGTGCGTGGTGAACCGCGCCTGGCCACGCTGGTGCAGCTGCTGGGCGACGAGACCCGCACCGACCGCCCTGCGCGTGACATCGTGATGGCCCGCCTGCTGGAGGTGTTGCTGATCGAAGCATTCCGCTCCGGCGCCAGCACCGCCGCATCGCCGGGCCTGGTGCGCGGCCTGTCCGACACCAAGCTGGCCCTGGCCCTGCGCCGCATGCACGAACAACCCGGCGCCCCCTGGAGCATCGACCAACTGGCCCGCGAAGCCGCCATGTCCCGCTCCGCCTTCTTCGACCGCTTCAGCCGCACCGTGGGCGTCACGCCCACGGACTACCTGCAAACCTGGCGCATGGCCCTGGCCAAACAGCTGTTGCGACAGCGCGAGCTGCCCATCGCAGAGATTGCCGAGCGCGTGGGCTACGGCTCGGTGAGTGCATTTGGGGTGGCGTTCACGCGGCTGGTAGGAGTGCCGCCGGGGCGCTACGCCAGAGCTAGCCCGGAAGTGACTGAGGGCTGAACTAGCAACCTCTCAGGAGAGTCAACTGAGCAGCTTGATGAGCGCATCGGGATGCACATGCCATCCGGCCAGGCCCGCCATCCCCATCCAAACCCCAAAGCTCGATGGCAGCAAGGCCAACAGGTACAGCCACGGCAGGCTTGTCAGAGAGGCCACAGCCAGCAAGGAAATGGCAATCGCGATCAAGGCATCGGAGAGATCAAACTGGTCGTCACGGTAGTTGAGCGCGTCGTACGCCACCTGGTCTTTCTCGGCTGCGGTTCTCAGCTCTTCCTTCTTCGCGTTCTGGTCCTGCGCAATCTTGGTGTAAACCTCGACCTGCTCCTGGTACGCGGCGCGCGCTGCAGGCGCCACAGTCAGAGCCTGTAGTTTGAGCTGCGCCAGTGTGGACTTGGCCACTTCCTCGCGAATATTGCGTGCCTGGTAAAACTGCCATTGGTCCAGCTTGTCCGCCTGGGCTTGCTGCATGGCCTGCACGATGTTGTCGTCCTTGACCTTGCAGATACCCATGAAGGTGGCGAGCAAGGCGACGGTGATTGCGACTGCGGGATTGAGCCACGCACTTTTGCGCGAGCGCGCCGCTTCCTGTGCAGTTTCCACAACGTCCATGGGATCTATTTCCATACGAGGTATCCGTGAGAGTCCAATAGAAAAAAGGCCATCGCAATGGATGGCCTTGGGGCACAGGCGCGGCCAGCGCGCCGGGTGGTGTTTATTGCTTTGCAGGTGCAGCGGGCGCTGCGGCTTCCTTGGCAGCCTTGGCCTCTGCATGCTTGGCCTTCTTGGCTGCGCGTGCGGCCTTGCGGGCCTCGTGCTTGGCCTTGGCTTCTTCCATCTTGGCAGCTTTGGTGTCAGCGCCAGTCTTGGGGGCAGCAGCGGTCGTGTCCTTCACCGCCTCAGCGGCCTTGGGCGCAGCCGGAGCGGCAGCAGTTGCAGTCGCGGCGGGAGCCGCAGGCTTCGCGGCCGGCGCTTGCGCGGACGCGGCAAATGCAGAGATGACCAAGGCAGTAGCGATGAGAGATTGTTTCAACATAGAGACTTTTCGAAGCATGGCGAAGTTGCCATGTGCCCTTAACCCTGCGAGAGCTGCGGCGGTTTACGGGGGGTTGGTAAACCTTTGTAAAGGGATTGAGGCGAGTGGCAGCGTTGGGCCAGCTGCCGACATCGGTGAATGGCGGCTTTATTGCAGCGTACAGATTCGGGCCAGGCGTGGGCATAGAGCAATGGATGCTTTGCAGTGATGTATTCTGCCTCCCACCTTTCCGTGGCGGCGGACATCCTGAACCATGCCAGAGAGTAGACTTTAAATCGCCTGATTGGGCAGTATTCAAGGTAGAGAAAAACGTGATGAGAATTTCTTACAGCTGCTGGGTTTTATTCTGTGCTCTAAATTCCATTCCATTGACTGGAATGTGTACGGATATCTCACTTGAAGCTGTGAGAGGCCAAGTACTGGGAGAGTGGCAGGTTGGTTATCGTCCCGAGATGTATGAGCCCGGAACTAGAAAACCGTTGCGAGAGTATTTCTTGACTGGCGCGGTTGGCCCCGTTTGGAAATTTGAAGCGGATGGCTCTGCAACGGCATATGTCCCCTGCGACATCAACGAGCAATTCAAAAAGGGGGTTGTTGCTGTTGGGAATTGGAAACTGTTGGACGAGGGGAAGACATTCCGTTTGGATGCGCAGATGACCATAGCGTCGAAGGATCCTCTTGAGCTGCAAGGCCCGTTGGCATTTCAAAAGAATTCGTTAAGTGAGTCTGCCGTGGCCACAATGACGATTGGCAACAGATGGTACGGACGGTACGACAGTCGGGCTTTCACTTGTGACTGAGATGGCTCGAGGAACAGTAGTAATAGTGTCCTCAAAGGGCCAGTGGCGGTCGCTGGCTAATGTCCGGTATCTGGAAGCCAATTTTGGATCGAGAAAGGGTATTGGAGGTTCTCAGTGCTGGACCGGGATGGCGAGGCAGTGAAAGTTCGTGTCGTCTGCCCTAAAGCAGTAATCGCATCACCCGTTTGGGGGATATTCAATGGACCTTATCTGACCTAAGCTCAGTGTTAGAGGTCTACGACGCTTAACCTTTCAGTCGATCGGGTCAGCGTAAAAAAACCGCCCAGTCCGTTCACTTTCACGTTCATCCTCTGGAATAAGCCTATGGCCCTGGATCTCTCAGATACCCTTGTCGTTGGCATCTCCGCAACTGCCCTCTTTGACCTCACGGAAGCCGACACCGTCTTTCGAGCAAAGTACGCCAAAGACAAGCAGACCGCGGTCGTGGAGTACCGCGCGTACATGCTCCAGCATGAGAACGAGTCACTGGCCGATGGCACCGGCATGCCGCTGGTGCGCTCGCTGTTAGGCCTGAATCGGTATCAGCCGGATGGAGACAAGCGACCACTCGTGGAGGTAGTTGTGATGTCGCGCAACAGTCCCGAAACAGGTGTTCGTGTCTTCAACAACATTCGTCAACGTGAACTGCCGATCAGTCGCCATGCATTCACCGGCGGAGAGTCTGTGGTCGACTATCTCGATGCTTTTGATGTTGATCTGTTTCTGACCACCAATGTCACGGATGCGCAGAAGGTCATCGACGGCAAGGTCTGCGCTGCCGCTATCGTCAAGAAACCGCCCGAGGATCGGCCGCCTCTGCCAGAGGATCAAGTACGCATTGCCTTTGATGGAGACGCTGTTCTCTTCGATGACAGCAGCGAGCTCGTCTACAAGTTTGAGGGACTCAAGTCGTTCCATAACAAGGAGGACAAGAGCCAAAACGAGCCGATGTCCGATGGTCCGTACGCGCAACTTCTACGCAAGCTCTCCAGGCTGCAACACCGCCTTCCATTTGGGGTTGAGTTTTCGCCAGTGAGAATTTCGATAGTCACCGCTCGCAACTCCCCAGCTGAGATGCGGGTGATCAAGACTCTCAGGCACTGGGGTGTCTACGTCAACGAAATATTCTTTCTTGGGGGTGTAGAGAAGACGAAAGTAGTGAAGGCTTTTAAGGCACACATCTTCTTTGATGATCAAGATCTCCATCTTGATCCGGCCGCAAAGTACATTCCTTCGGGCAAGGTTCCGTATAGGTCCGACTCTCCGTTGAACGAAGCAGCGGCCGCGGTCGTACCGGCGAGCAAGGCGCCGGACCCCATCGAACAGTCAAAACTAAAGCGTGCGAAGACGAAGTCACCGAAGAAAGGCAAGACGCGTAAAGTCTGATGCCCAACTCATCGCTCTAGCTAACCCATTGCGGTAGTCGTCGGTTGGCCGCTACTAGCACCCATGGCGTCCTGCTTCATGGGGCCAGTTGCGGACTGGTCGCCAAAGTCTGCTTTCAGGTGGTACGCTCCGTGTCCATCCCGCTGGCTGATTCACAGGTGTACCGATTGCGACAACAATGCGTCTAACTTACTGAATCAAACATGTCCTTCACCGCACCTATTGAAAGTAGCTGCCCCAAGTGTAAGAGTGATGCTAACGTAACGTCCAAGGCACTCCTAATTGGGCAAGCAAGTCCGAAAGTTCTTTTTCCCGATGAAGAGCCGGCAGGCTACAAAAGACGTGACCAGCTAGCAGTAGACGAGTGCAATCCAGAAAAATTGAAAGCTGCACCGTTGGAGCAATTTGTCGATGGTTACTATTGCAGCCAATGTGGTATCGGTTTTGTACCAGACAGGCTGCTAATTGGCACTTGAATGTTGGCCATCAAGTAGGCTGTCGCCTCCAACGAAGGGTTAGGCCGCGCTGGGTTCGCTTGGCGCGCACGCATTAGCGAAGGCGTGACCATAGTCAGTAACGGTGAGGTGCCGTTCGTCGTACGTCTCTACAGACGGCTCCCGTTCCTCAAAGTCGGCCCGACGGTAGATGGCGTCTGTGTACGTGTTCAGTTCCAGGAGTCGCAACCGCAACATGTTCTGAAGCCAAACATCGGAAGCCGGCTCTGGCAGGCCAAGATCAAGGCAATGCTTGTGGAACAAATCCTCGATTCTGTCTCGATCCAGACTCCGCTGGCGAGGCCTATCGATAAAGAGTGAATGAGATATGTGCGCCTTGAAGCTCATGAATACCAGCGCTTCTTGTGGAGTCAATTGACTCAGAACCGTTGCGTAGGATGGATGAACCGATTCCACCGTCCTACTGTCCATCGCTTTCATAAGGAGTTCAGCGTACAAAGATCTGAGGCTCTCGCTGTCGGCTGACGTGGCGACCGCCAGTACGAGTGGGATGGCGATATGACTAGGGGGAAGCTGTTGATACTCGGGCGGAGTCGACGCAATCCTCTCTCGCAACTTATGAGAGAGCCAGTCCTTAGTTTGCTCAAATCCCCAGTCAAGGAGAGCAACTGGTGATAGGCCAACTTTGAAAAGGGTTTCCAGTGCCGTTCCGACTCGTCGAGCGGCAGGGGCAGCGATGTCGGAGTACACGCCTGCGGCAAGCTTCGATGCGGTGTCGATCGCTGCCTCGGTGACTTTGTCTGTTGGGTTCATGGGCACCATGGTTCTTTGCGAGGCCTAACACCCGCGTTAACAGGCGGCTGCCAGCGAAGCTGGGAGACGTCCTGTTGAACAACCAGTTAGGCTGGGGATAGATGCAATTTCGATTGATGCGAGCATGAAGTTTATTGGTCCCATGGAGAATCCTGCTGAGTGAGGAAGTCGAAGTTTGTGTATGCATCACAGTTTATGCAGTGATGCATGCCCGTTTCTTCTTGCTCGTGCATGCCGCAAAGGCAACCACAGAAAGGGCAGCATTCGTAGATTTCGAAGTCATTCCAAGTACAGACTCCGAGGTACTCCGGTATTGCATCTCTGCCATAGCCAATGATTTCAAATGAGTCGCCAGGCTTCGGTACGAAGCCATTCTCCTTTCGAAGCTCGCGAAGCACCTCAGTTGGGCCGATCAAGAACCATTCGCCCAATCCGCGTTGATCCCGGTATTGCCTGTGCAACAGCTTTTCTGTCGCGGCGTCATTGCTTACATTGATCCAGCCCATGAGTTCAAGTTGGGTTGGATTTCCTGTTTGCAGGTTTTGCAGACGCTTGCTTACGTCTCTTCCTCGACCGATTTTCACCTGATCATTGCTTGGATCGCGAATGAAGTAGACAGGCATGGTTTTGAGCTACAAGAAGGCGACAGCAACGGGAAGAGCCTAACGTAATTTATACCGCAAAGCACTGCCGGATAAAGTGGGTGTGTGATCTAACAAAACTGGCATTTCCCTATATCCAGCCTGCGCTAGCTGCTCTCATAAAAATAGCGACAAACCCCGCAGTCTGCCAACGCCGATTCTGGCGATTCAGTCAGGCCCTGAATATCCCCCGTTCGGGTGAATTTATGAAGGTCGGCTTCGGCCGCATTGCGGCTGTTCATCGTACCCGCCCACTAAGCCAGCGGCGAATGTCTGCTATCGAGCAATGAGCCCGAGCTTGCCGACTTCCGCTTTGGGTCGAAAAGGGCGATGCAGGAACCGCTAAGAACGCGTGAGCCGAGCCACCAAAGCCAAAGTAGAGAAGCCCGCCATTCCCAGCCACTTCAAGCTGGCACATGCCCCCGCCAGCAAGTACCACTCTGGCGCCAAAGTGGCTGCGGGTGACATGACATCAGCCCCGGTGAGCATCCCATGCAGCAAGTCCTCCCCCGCATCGCACCCTGCGGCGAATGGAAGAACCAGAGCCACCCAACGCAATGGCAGTCTCCGTGCCAATGGTTCAAAGAAGCGCGTACGCGTCACTGCCCAGTAGCCCGCAGCGCCGTAACTCAATAGCAGGAGGCCATCGACAGGCAAATGGTTGCGAAAGCGTTGCACGCCCTCGGGGCCCCAGGCTTGCAACACTTGGGCAAACGTTTTGGGGGTAAAGGTGAGCTGCAGCGCCACCACGCTGGGTTGCAGGGGGGCGAGGTAGATGCCCAGGCCGATAAACAGCAGCACGCTGGCTACGGTAGCCAGTTTCAGGGGCATGGTGCTGGCGGCCACGGTGTCGGCCCTAGTGCGGGTTCTCGAAGAAGAGGTAGTTGCTGCCGTAGTCGCTGACTTCGAAGTAGACCTTCTTCTCGCCAGCGTCCGCCACCATGTTGAAGTTCTCGTCCAACACGCCGTAGCCATAGCGGTACGGGCGCGGCTTACCGTCTTCGGTGCCCAGGGCAGTGCTGAGTTTGTCGATCTTGATGAAGCGGCGCACCAGCTTGTCGCCGGCGTAAAACTCCAGCACGCCGTTGGTACCGGTCCAGTTCTGGATGTCGCGGCTGATCTTGTTCTGTTGTTCCTGGGTGCAGGCCATCAGGAGAAAAGCGACGGCAGCCCCCGTGAATAGTGCGCCAGGAGCTCCCGATTTCGTAGCAAACATCGTCACCCCCGGAGCTTGAAAGTTACTTGGCTGGCGCGCTGCGCTGACGCAGCGCCTCGTACAGGCACACGCCGCTGGCCACAGACACGTTCAGGCTTTCCACCGCGCCCTGCATGGGGATGCTGACGAGCTGGTCGCAAGTCTTGGCAGTGAGCTGGCGCATGCCATCGCCCTCGGCGCCCAGTACCAGGGCCACGGGGCCTTTGAGGTCGACCTGGTAGAGGTTGTGCGTGGCTTGGTCACTGGTGCCGATGATCCAGATGTTGCGCTCTTTGAGCTCATTGAGCGTGCGCGCCAGGTTGGTCACCATGAAGTAGGGCACGGTCTCAGCCGCACCGCTGGCCACCTTGGCCACAGTGGCGTTGATGCCGGCGGCGTGGTCCTTGGGGGCGATGACACAGTGCGCGCCCGCGCCATCGGCCACGCGCAGGCAGGCGCCCAGGTTGTGCGGGTCGGTCACACCGTCCAGCACCAAGATGAGCGGCTGGGTGCGCTGCTCCACCGGCAGCTCGGCGTTGGCGGCTTCCAGGTTTTCCAGCAATTCGTCCAGTGAATGGACTTGCTTGATCTCCTGCACGCGTGCGGCCACGCCCTGGTGGCCATGGCCGCCGGCAATCTTGGCCAGGCGCATGCCATCGGCCTCGATGAGGCGCACACCGGCCTCGTTCACCTTGTCGACAAACTGGCGCATGCGCGCATCGCGCCGGCTGGGGTCGAAATAGATTTCGACGATGGATTTTGGGGCGGTCTTGAGGCGCACGCCCACGGCGTGAAAGCCGAACAGCACTTTGGGGGAAGACATGGCCCGATTATCGGGCCTTGGCGTCACCCAGGGCACGCTGCGCCAACTGCCGCGCCAGTGCGCCGTGATCACCCATGGGCACGGGCAAGGTATCCAGCGCACCGTCAATGAGCAGATTGCTCAGGCCGTGGGCCATGCTCCAGCCCAGCAGCGCCAGCTCGGGGCCACGCACCGGGTCGTGGGCGCTGGCGGCCGCCAATACAAAACCAAAAGCGCGCCGTGCCGCGAGCTGCAGCGTGGGGAAGTCGGCGCTCTGGGCCAGCAAGGGGCCGAACATGAGGCGGAACTGTGCGGGCTGCGCGCGCGCGTGGGCCACATAGGTTTCGTTGATGCGCAGCAGGCGCTCGCGCGTGTCGGGCTCGGCGCTCACCTGCTCCAGCGCGTCCCCCAGCGTGGTGAAGGACTGCTCGGCCACGGCGGCCAGCAACGCATTGAGGCTGGCGAAGTGGTGGTACGGCGCGGCGTGCGATACGCCCGCCGCCTTGGCCACGTCCCGCAGCGTGATGCCCTGGGCGCCGCGTTCGGCCAGCACGACGTGGGCGGCGGCAATCAGGCTTTCGCGCAGATTGCCATGGTGGTAGGGCTTGGGAGCGGCTTTGCTGGCCCTTTTGGTAGCGGTTTTTCGGGGAGCGGGAACGATCATGCGTCAATCTTGACATGCGAAAGATAGGCATGCAAGAATTCACACTATCTTTCGCTTGTAAAGATAAATCCGACAAGGACCTGCCATGTCACTCGCCTTCACCCTCATCCTGGCCAGCGCCGCCATCACCGGCCTGCTGGGCAGCGTGCACCTGCTCTACACCTTCCACGGCACCAAGCTGCACCCGCGCGATGGCTCGGTGGCCCTGGCCATGCAGAACGCCCACTACCAGCTCACGCGCGAGACCACGGTGTGGCGCGCCGGGCTGGGCTTTCATGCCAGCCACAGCATGGGCGCCATGCTGTTTGCGCTGGTGTTTGGCTATCTGGCGCTGTGGCACCCGGGCTTCCTGCAGCAGTCGGGCTTTCTGCTGGCGCTGGGCATGGCGGTGCTGCTGAGCTACTGGGTGCTGGCGCAACGTTTCTGGTTCAGCATTCCGCGGCGTGGTCTGGCGCTGGCCGTCCTGCTCTATGCCGCGGGCCTGCTGGCCTTGCTGGTGGGCTGATTGCCATGTCCTTGCGCGGGCTGCAGTGGACCACTGCCCTGCTCGGCACAGTACCGGTCATCACCGGGGTGGTGAGCCTAATGGGGCTGGCAGATCCGCTCTACGCCAACCTGCAACTGTCGCCAGATGCGACCACGCTGGACAGCAATCTGCGCTTCTTTGGTGGCGTCTGGCTGGGCCTGGGGCTGACGGTGTGGTGGCTGGTGCCGCGCATCGCGCAAGAGACGGCGCTGTTTCGCGCCGTGTGGCTGATGATTTTTCTGGGGGGTATGGGGCGCCTGCTCTCGCTGCTGCTGCAGGGCCTGCCCTTGCTGCCCTTTGTGGGCTTTACCGTGCTGGAGCTGGTGGGTGCGCCACTGTTCGTCTGGTGGCAATACCGCTTGCAAACGGATGGCGCACCGCCCAAGGCGCTATAGATTCAGTAGCTGCTCGCGCATATTCGACGGGGGCTAGAGGCCAAAAATTCCCTCAAACCTCAGCCGCAACCTCTGCGGCTACACGGCCAGCCTCGATGGTGATACGGCGGTCGCAGCGGGCAGCGATGCTGCGGTCGTGCGTCACCAAGACCAGCGTGGTGCCCTGCTCGTGGTTCAGGTCAAACATCAACTCCATGATCTTCTCGCCGGTGGCGAAGTCCAGGCTGCCCGTGGGCTCGTCGGCCAGCAGCACAGCCGGCTGCACCACAAAGGCCCGCGCCAGCGCCACGCGCTGCTGCTCGCCGCCGCTGAGTACCTTGGGGTAGGAGTTGAGGCGCTGGGCCAGGCCCACGCGGGCCAGCATCTCGGTCGCCAATGCCCGTGCGTCCTTGCGGCCGTCCAGTTCCAGCGGCAGCATCACGTTTTCCAGCGCGGTCAGGTTGCCCAGCAGCTGGAAGCTCTGGAACACAAAGCCCACCTGGCGTGCGCGCAGCGCTGCGCGGGCGTCTTCGTCGATGGCAAAAATGTCCTGCCCGGCCAGGCGCACGGTACCGCCGGTGGGCGTGTCCAGTCCGGCGATGATGGAGAGCAATGTGCTCTTGCCCGACCCAGATGCTCCGACGATGGCCGCGGTCTCGCGGGCTTTGAGTGCAAAATCAATGTCACGCAGGATCTCCAGCGTGCCGGTGGAATCAGTCACCGCCTTGAAAACATGCTCAACCGAAATGATGGAATCAGACATGGGGTTCTCTGTAGTTCGCAGACACTGTATCGCGCTGTTTATTTTGGCCGGATTTGCAGGGGCATCCCTGGCCCAGGGCAAACCTGCAACCGGGCACACCATTCTGGTCGTCGGTGACTCGCTCAGCGCCGAATACGGCCTCAAGCGCGGCAGCGGCTGGGTAGCGCTCATGGAGCAACGCCTGGCCAAAGAGAAGCCCGGCACCAAGGTCGTCAACGCCAGCATCAGCGGCGATACCACCTCGGGTGGCCGATCGCGCCTGCCCGCGCTGCTGACGCAGCATCAGCCCACCGTGGTGGTGATTGAGTTGGGTGGCAACGACGCCTTGCGCGGCCTGCCCCTGGCCATGACGCAGGACAACCTGCAGGCCATGACCCAGGCCGCCCAGGCCGCAGGCGCCAAGGTGCTACTCGCAGGCATGCAGGTGCCGCCCAACTACGGGCAGGACTACACCAAACGTTTTGCGGAAACTTTTGCCACCGTGGCGAAGGCCAACAAGGCTGCGCTGGTGCCGTTTTTGCTGAAGGGTGTGGCGGATGCTCCCAATGCGGCCCAGCTGTTCCAGGCGGACCGCATTCACCCCAAGGAAGAGGCGCACCCCACCATTCTCAGTACCATGTGGCCCGCCGTGCGCGCACTGCTGCGCTAGGGAACGGCAACAGGGCTTAGCTGGCGTCGCCTTCAGACGCGGGGGACGTGGACTCGTCCGCTCCGGCTTCACCACCGTCTTCGGGCGAAGCATCGCCCGCGAGTTTACGCTCAGCCTTCTGCTTGAGCTTTTCTTCCTTTTTCTTTTTCTTGGCCAGTTCTTTCTGGCGTTTCTCGTATCCGTAATTGGGTGTTGCCAAAGTGTGCTTTCAGTTGATGTGGCTGACTGTAACACCCTCACGCAGCAGGCTGCGCGACTGGTGGTGGTACGGGTGCCTCCTGCTGCGGCCATTGCACGGCCCCACGGTAGGCATGCCAGCTGGCGTGGCCCAGCCAGGGCCCAACCACCAACAAGCCCAGACTCCACGGCAACCACATCGCCAGCACCACCAGCAAGGTCAGCAACACCCCCCAGAGCAGCATGACGCCGGTGTTGTGGAACACCACCTCCAGGCTGGTAATGGCGGCAGAGACGGCGTCGGTCCCCCGGTCCAGAATCATGGGGATGGAGACCACCGCTGTGCCAAACACCAGCACGGCGAATGCCCCGCCCACCAAAGCATAGGCCAGCACAAACTCCCAGTTGCCGGGGTGGAAGATGGCCTGCACCACACCCGTGGTCGACGGCATGCCCGTGTTGAAGAACACCGCAAACACCACCAGCGAAGCCCGGCCCCAGAGCAACTCCAGCACCACCAGCACAAGAACCAGCAAGCCCATGCTGCCCAGGTGGCGATCCCAACAGGTCAGCGAGCCGCTCAGCTCGGGCACCAGGCCCAGTTCGCGTCGGCGGCTCACCTCGTACAAGCCCATGGCCAGAAACGGCCCAAGCAAAAGACAGCCGGAGGCGATGGACATGGTGTATTCCGGACTGGCGCGGAAAACCGCCGACAGCACCACCGCCATCAAACAAAAGGCCACGCCATAAAAGGCGGCAATGCCCGGCGAAGCCCGCATGTCAGCCGCACCCCTGCGCAGCCAGAGCAGGGGCTGCAGCAGGTCCAGCGAGGCAATGGTCTTGAGCGGGGCCGAGGACGGCGGGGGAACGTAGGGGGCGTATTCGGACATGCCGCACAGCCTAGCGGGGCTGCGCTGCCCTGCCTACTCTGGAAAACACGCACCCTCAGCGGGGCCGCGTGTGTTCCGGCTGCAATCAGGCCGGCGTGGCGCGCAGGGCCTGCAGGGCTTGGGTGATATCCGCCTGCAGATCGGCCACGTCTTCCAGGCCGATCGAGAAGCGCACCAGCGTGCCCGGCAAAAGATGGGCTGGCCAGCCGGAACGCATGCTTTCCAGCTCATACGGCACCACCAGGCTAATGGGACCGCCCCAGCTGTAGCCGATGTGGAAGAGCTTGAGCGCGTCGCAGAAGGCGTCGGTCTGGGCCTGGGTGAAGCGCTGATCGAGGATGACGCTGAACAAACCAGCCGCCCTGCCCTCGGCCTCGCCGCAAAGGGCTTTCCAGTGCGCATGGCCGGGCGATTCCTCAAGGGATGGATGCAGGACCTGCACAAACTCGGGCTGGGTTTGCGCCCAAGCCGCAAGCGTGCGGGTAGCCGCATCGTGCGCCCGGTAGCGCAGCGCCATGCTGGGCAGGGAGCGCAGCACCAACTCCACATCGTTCATGCCCACGCCAATCCCAAAGCGCATGTGGGTGAGCTTGAGCTTGAGATGCAGCGCCGCGTCGCGTGTAACGACACTGCCCATGAGCACATCGCCACCGCCGCTGGGGTACTTGGTCAGTGCATGGGCCGAGATATCGACCCCCACGGCCGGGCTGGCACCGGGCACCAGGTCAAACGCGTTGAACGCCAGGCCTGCACCCCAGGTGTTGTCCAGCGCAGTCAGCACCTTGCGGCGCTGGCAGATGCGCACCATCTCCACCAGATTGGGAAACTCCAGCGTGACCGAACCCGCCGCTTCCAGCCAGACCAACTTGGTACGGCTGGAGATCTGCGCCTCCAGGTCCTCGGGGTCCATGGGGTTGTAGTACTGGTGCGTGATGCCCCAGCCCATGAGTTCGCCCTCAACCAGGGACTTGTTGGGCCCGTACGCGTTGTCCGGCACCAGCACCTCGTCGCCGCTCTTGAGAAGGGACAGCGCCACCAAGCCCAGCGCCGCCAGACCGCTGGGCACCAGCAGGCACTGCGCGCCACCTTCCAGCGTGGCCAGGCGCTCTTCCAGCGCGTAGCTGGTGGGCGTGCCATGCAGGCCGTAGGTGTAGGCGCTCTTGTCCTTCCACTCGAAGCTGCGCATGGCCGCCACCGATGGGAAAAACACCGTGGAGGCCTTGAACACGCCGGGTTGCGGCGCCGCAAAACCTTCCGGGGGGACGTAGGGGTGGTGGATGAGGCCGGTGGTCGGGTGCGTCATCAGAGCGACCTCAAACTGACCATTTTTGGATCAGTTGTTGGGGACGCAGGGAGTCATAGCCTTCGAAGGGCTGGTGAATCCAGGGGTTGGTGGGCAGGAATTCGACCGAGTAGTCGGGCGTGAAGGTCGACAGGGCCTTGGTCCAGATCACGGCGCTGCGCAGCTCGGTGATGGGCGCGTAGTTGTTCCTCAGCTGGTTGATCACGGCGTTGAGCGTATGGCCAGAGTCGGCCAAGTCGTCTACCAGTAGCACCTTGCCGGCAATCTCACCCTTGGGCGTGGTGATGTAGCGGGCGATGTCCAGATGGCCCTGCTGCGTGCCCGCTTCCAATCGGTACGAGCTGGTGGACATGATGGCCAAGGGCTTGTCGAACACGCGCGAGAGGATGTCGCCGGGGCGCATGCCACCGCGTGCCAGGCACAGGATGGTGTCGAACTCCCAGCCGGACTGGAACACCTTGATCGCGAGCTTCTCGATCAGGTTGTGGTACTCGTCGTAGCTCACGTAGAGGTGTTTGCCGTCTTCTGTCAACATCTTTTTGCTCCTAAATTGGTAGCTGCTTGCGCAATATTTACGGGGGCTAGAGGGGTATTTGACTAAAAACCAGACTCAGTCGGCCAGGTAAGGGTGCTTCATCATGATGGTGTGATCCCGGTCCGGGCTGGTGGACACCATGTGGATGGGCACGCCGGTGACCTGCTCAATGCGCTGCAGATAGAGACGCGCGTTGACGGGCAGCTTGTCGTACTGGGTGACGCCCACGGTGCTGTCGCTCCAGCCTTCCAGGACTTCGTAGACCGGCTTGCAGCGCTCGATGTCGTCCGCGCCCATGGGCAGGATGTCGATGGTTTCGCCATCCAGTTCGTAGCCAGTGCACAGCAGCAGCTCCTTGAGACCGTCCAGCACGTCCAGCTTGGTGATGCACAGGCCGGTCAGGCCGTTCACCTGGGCCGAGCGTTTGAGCAGGGCGGCATCAAACCAGCCGCAACGGCGCGAACGGCCGGTAGTCACGCCCTTCTCGGCGCCCACGGTGCTCATGTGGTAACCGGGAGTGCCTTCCACTTCCCAGTCCAGCTCGGTGGGGAACGGGCCACCGCCCACGCGGGTGCAGTAAGCCTTGGTGATACCCAGGATGTAGTGCAGCATGCCGGGGCCCACGCCGGAGCCCGCAGCCGCATTGCCGGCCACGCAGTTGCTGGAGGTCACATAGGGGTAGGTGCCGTGGTCCACGTCCAGCAGCGTGCCCTGTGCACCTTCAAACAGCAGGTTGGCGCCGTGGTGGTGGGCTTCGTTCAGTTCACGGGACACGTCCGCCATCATGGGCTTGAGCAGCTCGGCGTGGCGCAGGGCTTCGGCATACACCGCCTCAAACTGCACCTTGCCATCCTTGATATAGGGGTTCAGCGTGGGGCCGAAGTCAAAGGCAGCAGATCCCAGGTAGCTGGTCAGCACATGGTTGTGCAGATCCAGCAGCTCGCGCAGCTTGGTGGCCAGGCGCTCGGGGTACTTCAGGTCCTGCACGCGCAAGGCGCGGCGGGCAATCTTGTCTTCGTAGGCAGGGCCGATACCACGACCCGTGGTACCGATCTTGGCGGTGCCGCCCTTTTCGCGGAAAGCTTCGCGCGCCACGTCGAGTGCGGCGTGGAAAGGCAGGATCAGCGGGCAGGCCTCGCTGATGCGCAGGCGGGCACGCACCTCCACACCGGCTTTTTCCAGACCCTCGATTTCCTCGAACAGCTTGGCCGCCGACAGCACCACACCGTTGCCGATGTAGCACTTCACGCCGGGGCGCATGATGCCGCTGGGGATCAGGTGCAAGGCAGTCTTCTTGCCATTGATCACCAGTGTGTGGCCGGCATTGTGGCCACCCTGGAAGCGCACCACGCCCTGGGCGCTTTCGGTCAGCCAGTCGACCAGCTTGCCCTTGCCCTCGTCGCCCCACTGGGTACCGACGACCACTACATTTCGACCTTTGGTTGTATTCATTTCGCTTTGCTCTAGATTGCGGTTACGACCCACTGACCGGCGGTTTGCACCAATTCGCGGTCGCACTGAAACTCATCGACTTCACTCTCGTGACCAGGCAGCACGCAGACCACGGTCTCGCCCTGCTGGCGCAGCTGCGCAATGGCAGCGCGCAGCGCTGGTGCTTCACCCCATGGGGCGCGCACGGCAGCACGCAGGGGGCGCACTGCGGCCGCACTGGCCAGCACCTTCACATCCAGGCTGAACCCCACGGCGGGACGCTTGCGGCCAAAAATGGACCCCACTTCGTCGTAGCGGCCACCACGGGCCAGCGCATCGCTGGCGCCTGCGGCAAACACAGAGAAACGTGCTCCGGTGTAGTAGGCATAGCCGCGCAAATCGGCCAGATCAAATGACACACGCACGCCATCCAGATGGCCAGACAACCACTGCAGGTGGTCCAGCGCTTCCGCAATTCCGGGCAAGGCCGGCAGAACCTGACGCGCACGCGCCAGCACAGCGGCATCGCCATACAGATCCACCAGTGCCAGCAGTCCTTGCGCAACCTCGGATGCACAGCCCTGCACCAGCATATCCAGCTCACTGCGGTCTTTGGAAGCCAGGGCCACATGCACGAGGGCCTGCTGTGCAACATCCAGGCCCGAAGCCTTCAACAGTGCCGCCACGATGCGGGCATCGGCCAAGTCCACCGTCAGGGCGCCCACCTGGGCCGCCTTAAGCGCATCCAGCGCCAGAGTGAGAATTTCGAGGTCGGCCTCCAGCCCGGAATGCCCGTAAATTTCGGCGCCGAACTGCAGTGGTTCACGCGTGGCATGGGGGACAGCCGGGCGCGTGTGCAGCACCGGGCCGCAGTAGCACAGGCGGGTTACACCAAGGCGGTTGAGCAAATGGGCATCAATGCGGGCCACCTGCGGTGTGCTGTCAGCCCGCAAGCCCATGGTGCGGCCCGACAACTGATCCACCAGCTTGAAGGTGTGCAAGTCCATGGCCTCGCCCGTACCGGACAACAGGGACTCAAGATGCTCCAGCAGGGGTGGCATGACCAGCTCGTAGCCATAGCAACGCGCCATGTCCAGCAGCTCTCGACGTATTTCTTCGATGTGGCGGGCCTCGGAAGGCAGCACATCGGCTATGTGATCCGGCAGGACCCAGGCAGACATGGAATGGAATGGGAGGCTGTTAAAACCGAGATTTTACCGGTCTTGGGCCCCGGATTTCAGGGCTGCAGCCACCAAATGAGCAACAAGCCAACCAAGATGCTGGCCAAACCGAAGAACCGTATCTGCCCGTCACGCAGTTGCATGAGCTGGCTGAACATGCGCCGCCAACCACCGGGTGAGAGGAAGGGAAACAACCCTTCCACTACCAGCACCATCGCCAGCGCAACCCAGAGGGTGTCGGTGTTCAAACTTACTTCTTGGCCGGTGCCGCGCCACCGCCACCGTTGCGGAAGACCTTGAAGAATTCAGACGACGACGGATCCAGCACCATCACATCGCTCTTGCTGGCGAAACTGGACTTGTAGGCCTCCAGGCTGCGGTAGAACTGCGCGAACTGCGGGTCCTTGCCAAAGGCATCGGCGTACAAGCGGGCTGCTTCGGCATCGCCTTCGCCCTTGATCTTCTGGGCATCGCGGTAGGCGTTGGCGATGGTGATCTCACGTTGGCGGTCGGCATCGGCGCGAATCTTCTCGCCTTCGGCAGCGCCCGTGGAACGGAGCTCATTGGCCACGCGCTTGCGTTCGGCCTCCATGCGGCGGTAGACCGATTCCGTGATGGCCTCGACATAGTCCACGCGGGTAATGCGCACATCAACCACATCCACACCCCAGGGCTTGGTACCACGAACCTTGTCCAGCACCTCGGCCTTCACATCCGCCATCAGCGCTTCACGCTTGAGCGAGAGAAGCTCCTTCACGGTGCGCTTGTTGATCTCTTCCTGGAATGCATTGCGAACCACACGGTTGAGCTGGCTGGCACCCGCACCTTCGTTCAGGCCCACATTGCGGATGTACTCGCTGGGGTCGGTGATGCGCCAACGCACGTACCAGTCGATCACCACGCGCTGCTTTTCAGCCGTCAGCATGGGCTCGGCATCGGTGCTGTCCAGCGTCAGCAGGCGCTTGTCGATATAGGACACGTTCTGAAATGGCGGAGGCAGCTTGAAATTCAGGCCGGGCTCGGTGATGACCTCTTTGATCTGGCCCAGGGCATAGACCACACCGAACTGACGCTGGTCCACGACAAACAGGGTCGAACTGGCCAAAGCCAGCACCACCAGCAACGAGGCAAAAATGATTCCAATGCGATTCATGGTCGGGTCCTAGCGGGAGTCACGTTCGCGGGAGCGGCCAGCATCGCGGCTGCGCGCATCACCGTTCAAAAGAGAGTTGTTCGGTGCGGCAGGCGCTTGTGCAGGCGACTGCGCTCCGGCATCCGCCACTGCAGGCGCCGTGCCATTCATCTGCAAAATCTTGTCCAGCGGCAGATAGAGCATGCTGTTGCCCTGGCGGGACTCCACCATGATTTTTGTCACATTGCCGTAAATCTGCTGCATGGTGTCCAGGTACATGCGGTCACGCGTGACCTGCGGCGCCTTCTGGTACTCGGCAAACACCGAACGGAATCGCTGGGCATCACCCTGCGCTTGCGCAACAACCCGTGCCTTGTAGGCATCGGCCTCTTCCTTCAGTCGCGACGCAGAACCCACCGCACGTGGAATGACGTCATTGGCGTAGGCCTGCGCTTCGTTCTTGGCGCGCTCGCGCTCCTGGCCTGCCTTCAACACATCGTCAAACGATGCCTGCACCTGCTCGGGAGGACGCACACCACCCTGTTGCAGGTTGATGCCCACAATTTCCACGCCCACCTTGTAACGGTCCAGGATGGTCTGCATCAAGACGCGTACGCGCGGAGCAATCTGGTCACGCTCTTCAGACAAAGCCGCATCCATCTTCATCTTGCCAAGCACTTCGCGGACCGCAGTTTCTGCGGCCTGCACCACAGCCTCTTTTGGGTTCTTGCTTTCGAACAGGAAGGCGCGCGCATCACTCAGACGGTATTGCACTGCAAACTTGATGTCGAGGATGTTTTCATCCTCCGTCAACATGGCCGACTCCTTCAGGCCCGTAGCCTTAAGCACCACATCGCGCCCCACATCCACCGACTGGATCTGGCTGACCATCACCAACTCATGGCGCTCAATCGGGTACGGCAGGCGCCAGTTGAAACCGGCATTCACCGTGGACTTGTACTTGCCAAACTGCGTGATCACCGCCTGTTGGCCTTCCTGCACGATGAAGAAGCCCGTGCCCAGCCAGATCAGGGCCAGAACGCCTAGGATGAGTCCAACGCCCACGCCCGCGCTCTTCATGTCGGGTTGGTAGTTGCCGCCACCATTGCCACCGCCGCCATTGCGGGGCTTGCCGCCACCAAAAAGCCCGCCCAACTTGCGATTGAAATCCCGCCACAGCTCGTCCAGATCCGGCGGACCAGACTGTGCCGCACCGCGCCGGTCTGGCTGGTTCTGCGGAGAGGCCGCAGGCTTCTGGGGCTCGTTCTCTGGCGAAGTGCCTTCAGGCCGTTCCGAGGATGTCGGCGGCTCATCTCCCCTGCCCCATCGGGAGTCGTTCAGATTGAACATATTGCGCATCCACTGGGGCCATGTGACCTTGGGAGGATTTGGCAGGGATAGTTTCATGGTTATGTCTCGCGTACAGGAGCTCGGGATTGTGCCCAATTAGGAACCGGCCCCATGGGGCTCAGGGGAATACTCAGCAGGAGTCGCAACCACTCCGGCACTGGCCGCCATTGCGAGTTGCTGCCGGAGCAGAGGCATCCCCAAATTTTCACGTGCACTGACAAACACCCGCGGTGTTTGCACGCCATACAAATCGTAGCTGTCTTCCATACGTACCGGCTGCAGCTCGGGCGGCAAGGCATCCACCTTGTTGAACACCAGCAGCTGCGGAATCTGGTCCGCGCCAATCTCGGCAAGCACAGCATGCACCTGCTCAATCTGCTCGGAGTAATTCGGGTTCGACGCATCGACCACATGCAGCAGCAGATCGGCATCGATGGCTTCCTGCAATGTGGCCTGGAAGGCGTCGACCAGGCCGTGTGGCAAGTCACGGATAAAGCCCACGGTATCGGACAGGGAGACCGATCGCTGCGCATCACCCAGGTAGAGCTGACGCGTCGTCGTGTCCAGCGTGGCAAACAACTGGTCGGCCGCATAGGCGCGCGCCTTTACCAGCGCATTGAACAGCGTGGACTTGCCGGCATTGGTATAGCCGATCAGCGAAATATTGAAGGCATCGCGGCGCTCACGCTGGCGGCGCTGGGTCTGGCGCTGGCGCTTGACCTTGGAGAGACGCTCCTTGGTGCGCTTGATCGTTTCGTCGATCATGCGGCGGTCCAACTCAATCTGCTTCTCACCCGGGCCGCCACGCACGCCCGCGCCACCGGTCTGGCGTTCCAAGTGGGACCAGCGGCGTACCAGACGCGTGCTCAGATACTGTAGCCGTGCCAGCTCAACCTGCAGCTTGCCCTCGTGGCTACGCGCACGCTGGGCAAAAATCTCCAGGATCAGGTAAGTCCGGTCGTTGACGGGAAGTTCGAGATGGCGCTCCAGATTGCGCTGCTGACCCGGACTCAGGGCTTGGTCAAACAGGATTTCGGTGGCGCCATGCTGCTGGGCGAGCAGCTTGATCTCGTCGGCTTTGCCCGAGCCCACGAACAGCGCCGCATCAGGGGCGCGACGTTTGCAGGTGATACGGGCAACCGGGGTCAGCCCAGCGGTCTGGGCGAGCAGGCCCAGCTCTTCGAGTTCGCCGTCGAAGTTGGGCACACCCAGATCCACTCCGACCAAGATGGTGGGAGCGATTTTCGATGATGGTGTGGCAGTCAAATGGGGGCGCGACGTATGGCCCGGCAGGTGCTGGCGGGGCTCACGCCCCGCACCATCACGCTGCGGTGCTCTCTTCGGATGCGGCCGCCAGATTCACAGCACGTCCGGGGACGATGGTGGAAATGGCATGCTTGTAGACCATCTGGGTGACCGTGTTGCGCAAAAGCACCACGTACTGGTCAAACGATTCGATCTGGCCTTGGAGTTTGATGCCGTTGACCAGATAAATGGACACCGGCACATGTTCCCTACGCAGTGCGTTCAGGAACGGGTCTTGTAGAAGTTGGCCTTTGTTGCTCACGATATTCTCCGTGTTCGAGATAGTGGTAGAAACCCGACGATACCACAGGCGCTCACGCGCGCAGGGTTTTAACGTTCGTCCTTGTCCGCGTAGGGGTTGGTGGACGATTTGAGTTCGATACGCAAGGGCGTACCCACAAGGTTGAACTCCTTGCGAAAACGCCCTTCGAGGAAGCGCTTGTAGGCCTCGGTCACGTGTTCCAGCGAGTTGCCGTGGATCACGATGATGGGTGGGTTCATGCCGCCCTGGTGGGCGTAGCGCAGCTTGGGGCGATAGGCTCCGGTCTTCTTGGGGGTCTGGAACTGCACGGCTTCGAGCAGCAGGCGCGTGAGCACTGGCGTGGGCATCTTGCAATTGGCGGCACGGTGCGCCTGCGCAATCGCGTCCCACAGCGGGCCCAGGCCCTGACGCTTCTGCGCCGAGATCATGTGCAGGGCAGCGAACTTGAGAAAGCCCAGCCGCGTCTCAATGGAGCGGCGCACCAGCTCACGCTGGTAGTCGTCTACCGCATCCCACTTGTTGATCGCCACCACCACGGCACGGCCCGACTCCAGGATGTAGCCCGCAATGTGCGCGTCCTGGTCGGTCACGCCTTGGGTCGCGTCGATCAGCAACAGCACCACGCTGGCCGATTCGATCGCCTGCAGGGTCTTGACGACAGAGAACTTCTCGATCGCCTCGAACACCCGACCCTTGCGACGCAAGCCGGCGGTGTCTATGAGCTCGAAGCGCTGGCCACCGCGTTCAAAGGGTACCGAGATGGCGTCGCGCGTGGTGCCCGGCATATCGAACGCCACCAGACGCTCTTCACCCAACCAGGTGTTGATCAGGGTGGACTTGCCCACATTGGGGCGGCCAGCCACAGCCAACTTGATAGCCTGCGGGCCCTCCTCCACCTCGGGTTCGTCGCTGAGCCAGTCCAGCCGGCCCAGCGCCATGTCCACCAGCGAGCGTATGCCCTGGCCGTGCGCGGCCGAGACGGGGAACACCTCGCCCAGGCCAAGCTCGAAGAACTCACCGAGCTGGGAGCCTTCTTTCATGCCCTCGGCCTTGTTGGCCACCACCACGCAGGGCTTGCCCAGCTTGCGCAGGTAGTTGCCGATATCGTGGTCTTGGGCCGAGAGGCCGCCGCGGGCGTCGACAACGAAGACCACCACATCGGCCTCGGCCACGGCCTGGCGCGTCTGCTTGGCCATTTCCTTGTAGATGCCGCTGCTGGCGTCGGGCTCGAAGCCGCCGGTGTCGATGACGATGTACTCTTGCTTGCCCTGGCGGCCGTTGCCGTAGTGGCGGTCCCGCGTGAGGCCGGCGAAGTCCGCCACGATGGCGTCGCGGGTCTTGGTGAGCCGGTTGAAGAGCGTCGATTTGCCCACATTGGGCCGCCCTACCAAGGCAATCACGGGTTTCATGCTTCTAGCCCTTTGTTTTATTCGGGGCGGAACGCAAAAACGCCGCCCTTTTGCGTAACGGCAATCAGTGTTTTACCAAGCAATACGGGTGCGCCCACAATGGCACTGCCATCGGTACTCGCACGGTCCATGGGAGCCCCATCGGCGCGCGAGAGGAAGTGCAGCAGACCCGTCTGATCACCCACCACGAGATTCTGCCCCAAGACCACGGGCGCGCCCAGACCACGCCAGCGCAGCGCATCGCTGCTCCAGAGGCGTTCACCATTGCGGTTCCAGACCACGAGCTGGCTGTCGGCCTCCACGCCCAGAACGGACTCGGCGTCGCCGCCCAAGCCAGTCAGGCCGGTAGAGGGCTTGCTCCAGAGCAGTGTGCCCTTGACTGCATCCACGCAAGCCACTGAAGCGCGGAAGGCGCGCACACAGACATTGCCCTGTACCCGGCTTACACCGGCCACCAGGTCAACCAGGCGTTCAACCTCATTGGTGCCGCGGCTCACGGCCACGGACACTTCCCATCGCGCCACGCCATTGGTGGGATTCAGACCCAACAGACGGCCCCCCACGCCCACGACCAGCGTATCACCCACGGCCATGAGCACGCCGGCCTGACCCAGCACCAGCGCATCTGCCGAGCGCTGCAGCTGCCAGAGGCGCTGGCCGCTGGCCGCGTCAAAGGCCGTGACGGTGCGATCGGCCGACAAGGTGAACACGCGCGCGCCAGCCACCAGAGGGGTAGTCAGACTGAGCGCGCCCAAGCGCTGCTTCCACTGCACCTTGCCATTCGCCATGACGACCAGTTCGCCGGATTCGGTGATGACGGCGGCAGTACGACCATCGCTACCCACGCCGGAGACTACGGGGCTACCCACATTGAGTTGCCAAGCTATCTGCCCGCTCTCGCCCTGCAGGGCGGTAACAGCACCGCTGGACGATGCCAGCAACACCTGCTGCCCCACCACGCGCGGCTCGGCAAAGGACTCGATGGGTCCGACCTGGGCCGACCAGACGTTCTTCACGCCGATCAAGCCAATGTTCGTACCCAAGTCCTTGGGCACGGGCTTGCTAGGACCGGAGCATGCGGCCAGCGCCGCCACCAGGGCCACAGCCAGGGTTTTCAGCAAAAGCCCGCGCATGGTCACTTGGCTGCCGTTTCAGGAGCGCCCAGGGCTCCCAGCTTCACCGACACCAGGCGGCGGTATTCGGCACGCGTGTCCAGACCGGCCCATGCCTTCTGGTACTCAGCAATCGCTTCCGCGCTCTTGCCCTGGGCCAGCAACAGATCGCCCTTCTTGTCGGCCACCAGGGCCACAAAGGATGCGGGATAGGCCTCGCCCAGCACCTTGGCAGCCGCATCGAACTCCTTGGCCTCGATCTGGATGCCGGCCAGACGCAGCTTGGCAATGGCGGCGTAGCCGTCATCAGCCTTGGAGGCGGCGACCCAGGTCAGCGTGGACTTGGCCAGATCGGCCTTTTCGCCCTGGTAGGCCAACTTGGCCAACGACAGGCCAGCCTGCTGCGTGTAAACGGTGGCAGCGAAGCGCTCCTTCATATCGCCAAACGCTCGCTCTCCCTGCGCAAGATCTCCGCTGCGCAACACCTTGTCGACCTCGTCAAACATGACGGAGGCCTGCGCGGCCGCGCGCTTTTGCCAGTACTCATAGCCAGTCCAGGCTGCAAAAGCGCCCAGCACCACGATCAACAGACCGGTAATCAGATTGCCGTACTGTTTCCAGAAGTGCTTGAGTTGGTCCAGTTGTTCTTGTTCTTCAAGGTCGAAATGATTTGCCATAACGCTCTGTGTTCTCTGCTTTTATTAGGTGGCGGATTGTAGGTCTTTGGCCCACTGTCCCAGGCTCTCCAGGGCCAGGGTCTGCTGGGCCTGGGAGGCGTCGCGCAGGTGCTTGATGCTGACCTGGCCCTGGGCCAGCTCATCGACACCGAAGACCAGCGCATGGCGCGCGCCCGAGGCGTCGGCCTTTTTGAACTGCGACTTGAGGCTGGCCATGCCCTCGGGGCCAGTGGCGTGCATCTGCACCGACACACCCGCCGCACGCAGCTGCTGCAAAGCGACCATGACGCGCGGCACGTCCTTGCTATCGCCTACGATGGCATAGGCATCCAGCGACGCCACCGTCACGCTGGCGTCTGACTCCTTGAGCAGTTCCAGCACACGCTCCACACCCAGGGCCCAGCCCACGGCCGGCGTGGGCTTGCCGCCGATCTGCACGATCAGGTCGTCATAGCGGCCACCGGCGCAGACCGTACCCTGGGAGCCGAGGCGGTCGGTCACGAATTCGAAGACGGTCAGGTTGTAGTAGTCCAAGCCACGCACCAAGCGCGGGTTGATGCTGTAGGCCACGCCATTGGCATCGAGAATCGCCCTGAGGCCCTCGAAGTGCGCCAGCGATTCTGCGCCGAGGAATTCGAGGAGGCGGGGCGCGCCAGCCACCATGGCCTGCATGGCGGGGTTTTTGGTGTCCAGAATGCGCAGCGGGTTGCTGTGCAGGCGGCGCTTGGCATCCTCGTCGAGCAGCTCGGCGTGCTGCTCAAAGTAGGCGATGAGCTGGGCGCGATGCTGGGCGCGCTCGGCCGGCTGGCCCAAGCTGTTGAGCTCCAGGCGCACATCGGTCAGGCCGATGGCCTTCCATAGGGCCGCGGCCAGAAGGATCACCTCAGCGTCAGTGTCAGGGCCGGCAAAGCCCAAGGCCTCGACGCCGACCTGGTGGAACTGGCGGTAGCGCCCGCGCTGCGGCTTCTCGCGGCGGAACATGGGCCCCATATAGAACAGGCGCTTGCCACCATCGTAAAGCAGATTGCTCTCGATCACGGCACGCACCACGGCGGCCGTGCCCTCGGGACGCATGCTCAGGTGCTCGGCTTGACCGTGCTTGTCCGAACGGTCTTCAAAGGAGTACATTTCCTTCTCGACAATATCGGTCACCTCGCCGATACCGCGCACGAACAGCGCCGTGTGCTCCAGGATGGGGGTGCGGATATTGCGGTAGGCGTAGCGCTGCATCAGCGCACGCACCGTTGCCTCCAAAGACTCCCAGCGCGCCGACTCCGGCGGCAGGATGTCATTCATGCCTTTGACGGCAGACAGCTTTTCCGCCTTGCGCGGAGCAATATTCTCAGCCATGCAATCTCTTAAGAGGATGTTGTCTCGGCCTGGGCGCCGAAGCGCTGCCGAATATAGTTTTCGACCACCGCCTGGAACTCGGCGGCAATGCCTTCACCGCGCAAGGTCATGCGCTTTTCGCCATCGATGAACACCGGTGCCGCAGGGGCCTCGCCGGTACCGGGCAGACTGATGCCGATATCCGCATGCTTGCTCTCGCCGGGGCCATTGACGATACAGCCCATGACGGCGACCTTGAGGTTTTCCACGCCAGGATAGGCGGCGCGCCAGACCGGCATCTGCTCGCGCAGGAAGTCGTCGATCTGCTTGGTCAACTCTTGGAAGGTGGTACTGGTGGTGCGGCCGCAACCGGGGCAGGCCGTCACGCTGGGAACGAACTTGCGCAGACCCAGCGACTGCAGGATCTCTGAGGCCACCACGACCTCCTGGGTGCGGGCCTCGCCAGGCGCGGGGGTAAGCGACACACGGATGGTGTCGCCAATGCCCTCCTGCAAGAGGATAGACAGCGCGGCGGCCGATGCCACCGTGCCCTTGGTGCCCATGCCGGCCTCCGTCAGGCCCAAGTGCAAGGCGTAGCGCGAGCGCTCGGCCAGTGCGCGGTAAACGGCGATAAGGTCCTGCACCCCACTGACCTTGCAAGACAGAATGATCTGTTCGGCGGCCAGGCCCACTTCCTGGGCGCGTTGGGCAGACTCGAGAGCCGAGGTGATCAACGCCTCGTACATGACCTGTTTGGCGTCCCAAGGCGTGACACGGTGGCTGTTTTCGTCCATGAGACTGGCCAACAGCTCCTGGTCCAAGCTGCCCCAATTCACACCGATGCGAACGGCCTTGTTCCAGCGCACAGCAGCTTCGATCATCTGGTTGAACTGGCGGTCGCGCTTGTCACCCTTGCCCACGTTGCCGGGGTTGATGCGGTACTTGGAAAGCGACTGCGCACAGTCAGGAAACTCGGTCAACAGGCGGTGGCCGTTGTAATGGAAGTCGCCAACCAAGGGCACGTCGATGCCCATGCGGTCGAGCTGCTCGCGGATGTAGGGCACGGCCTGCGCCGCCTCGGGCGTATTGACCGTGATGCGCACCATCTCCGAGCCTGCCAGCGCAAGCTCCTTGACCTGAATGGCGGTACCGATGGCGTCCACCGTGTCGGTGTTGGTCATGGACTGGATGCGCACCGGTGCACCGCCGCCCACCGTCACGACGCGCTTGCCCCAGAACACGCGGGCTTGCAGGGAGTCCCGCACCAACGGGACTGGAATAGGAATCGGAGAACCGTTGCTCTGCACTACTTCACCTCAAATCGCGCAACATTGTCCCGGGCCAAGGGGGCCAAGTTAAAGGGCTTGCCCTTGACCTCGACCTCGGTCACATCGGCACGGCCCACCACCACCATCAAGGGCAAGGCACCCGAGGTGCCCACTGCTTCCCCCTGAGCCAGATTGCGGCGCATCAGCACGACGCCCTTGGCATCAGTCACCTCAACCCAAGAAGGCCCCTTCACGCGGAACAGCACCTGCTGCACGCCAGCAGGCATAGACGCTACCGCGACGGCCGGCTTGGCGACCACGGCAGCCGGTGCGCTTGCGACCACCGCGGGCGTCGACGCTGCCACTGCAGGCACTGGTGCTGCAGCGACGGGAACCACGGGCACAGGTGGCGGCAAGACGGGCAAGGGCTCAGGCACCACTTGGGCAGCGGGCGGAGCTTCATTGGGTTGGCTTTGCACCACAGGCAAAGGCTGCTCTGTCTCCTGTGTAGCCACCTCTTCGGCAGGCGCCTCCTGCGGCAGATTCGGGAAGAACATGACGGCCACCGCACCCACGAGTACCAAAACAACAAACAGAAACACGGGTTGCTTGAAGAACGATGGCAGCATCAAGCTGCGCTTTTCGCCGGCGGCATGGAAGGGGGCGTTAATTCCGCCCTCAGTGGCACTCAAGCGAGGCACATCCTGGTGCGGCAGACGTGCCAACACGGGCGCGGGGTCTATCTTGAGATTGCGACAGACGCTGGATGCCAGGGCACGCACAAAGACGGCATCGGGCAACAGGTCAAAGCGGTCGGCCTCCAGCGCCTCCAGCTTTTTCACCGGCACCTTCATCGCCACGGCCAGGGCCGCCACGTGCAGGCCCGCCGCTTCACGCGCGTTACGCAGCAATTGACCGGCCGAGACTGGTGTCGCGGCCACACTCTCGGATCCCTGTATCAATTGCTCCTCACTCATCGAAAGCCCCCCGATCAAACAATGTCAGCTCCTTGGATTCGGGAAAGCGCTTGCGCAGCTGGGCAGCCAGCTGGGCTGCAGAGTCGCGATTGCCGAGGCGACGCTCGACCTTGATACCCAGCCACAGCGACTCTGCATTTGCCAGATCACCGTTATTGATCCGACGAATGTAAAACTGGGAACGGATGGACTCTCCGCGCTGAAACAGCAGCAACGCAAGGTTGTACCCGGTCACTGGATTGGAAGGATCAATCTCGTACGCACGCTGCAGGCTGGACTCAGCTTCGGTACGCTGACCAGCCTTGACCTGGCACAGACCCATGGCCATCCAAGACTTGGCCTTGTCCATATACCCCGGCTCGCTTATCGCACTCACGAAATAGCGATTGGCATCCGCCATGCGCCCGTTTTGGCACAGCAACCAACCGAGGTTGTGCTGTACGGCCGACGCCTGGGGAGTGATCTGCAGAGCCCTGCGAAAACTCTCCTCAGCCAATGACACATCATTGAGCCGCATATAGATGAGTCCACGCAAATTGTGCGCCTCAGCCAAGGTCGGATCCGCAGCAATGGATTGCTTGAGTTCGTCCAGCGCAATCGTGGTCTGTCCGTTGTTGTAGTAACCCACAGCCAACTCCAGCCGAATCCTGGCGCGCTTGCGGGCCACCGTCTCGTCGGACTCGGTCACGATATCAGTACTGGCCGGGTTGACTGAGGGGCTGGAAGCGCAACCTGCCAGCACCACCATCAAAGCTGCCAGAGCCAACCACTGCAAGCGCAAAGAACGCACAAAAGACAACAAATCAGGCATCAATTCCCTTTGTCTGCTCGGCTTGAGCAAAGTCCACGACGGGTTGGAGCATAACGGTTCGCTGCTTGGACATGCGCTTGGCGACATCGGTTCTGTCCTTGACGTCACCAGCCAGCTGGCCGCAGGCGGCATCGATATCGTCACCGCGCGTCTTGCGCACTGTGGTGATGATGCCCGTGTCGCTGAGGATTTTGGCAAAGGCCTGAACCTGGGCCGCGCTCGAACGCTTTAGCCCTGAGGCAGGAAAGGGATTGAAGGGAATCAGGTTGAATTTGCACGACACACCCTCGCCCTGCACCGGCTTGACCAGCGCAATAAGTTCACGCGCATGGGCGGCGCTGTCGTTGACGCCGTCGAGCATGCAGTACTCGAAGGTGATGAAGTCGCGCGGTGCAAACGCCAAGTAGCGGCGGCAAGCGTCGAGCAGCTCGACCAATGGGTACTTGCGGTTGAGCGGCACCAAGTTGTCGCGCAACGCGTCATTGGGCGCGTGCAGGGAAACGGCCAGCGCCACGGGGCAGTCGGCACCCAAGCGGTCCATCATGGGAACCACGCCCGAAGTGGAGACGGTCACGCGGCGGCGCGACAGGCCGTAGGCGTTGTCATTGAGCATGACCTGCAGGGCCGGCACCAGCGCGCTGTAGTTCTGCAGTGGCTCACCCATGCCCATCATCACCACATTGGAGATCACGCGCTCGCTGCGGCTCAGGTGCTTGCGCAGGAAGTGCTCGGCAAACCACAGCTGGGCGATGATTTCGCCGGTGGTCAGGTTGCGGCTGAAGCCCTGATGGCCGGTGGAGCAGAAACGACAGCCTACGGCGCAGCCCGCCTGCGAGGAGATGCACAGCGTGCCACGATCGTCTTCGGGGATGAATACGGCTTCCACCGCATTGCCCTCGCCCACATCAAACAGCCATTTGATGGTCCCATCACCCGAGATATGCTGGGTGATGACAGAAAGGGATTTCATCTCTGCGCAAGTCTTGAGCTTTTCGCGCAAGGACTTGGCGAGGTCGCTCATATCGTCAAAGGACGTGGCGCCTCTCTGGTGAATCCAGCGGAACAGCTGGGTGGCCCGGAAACGTTTCTCGCCGAGCCGCTCGCAGAACGCGGCCAATCCCTCGAGATCAAATTCAAGAAGATTGGCCGTCATTGCATGTCTTAGCGGGTGTAAACGTTCATGCCAGCGAAGAAGAACGCCACTTCAGCAGCGGCAGTCTCTGCGGCGTCGGAGCCGTGCACGGCGTTGGCATCGATGCTGTCAGCGAAGTCAGCGCGGATGGTGCCGGGAGCAGCCTTCTTGGGGTCGGTGGCGCCCATCAGGTCGCGGTTCTTCAGGATGGCGTTTTCGCCTTCGAGCACTTGGATCATGACGGGGCCGGAGACCATGAAGTCCACCAAATCCTTGAAGAAGGGGCGTGCCTTGTGCACAGCGTAGAAGGCTTCGGCTTCACCGCGCGACAGGTGGGCCAGACGCGCAGCCACCACCTTCAGGCCGGCAGCTTCAAAGCGGGCGTAGATTTGGCCGATCACGTTCTTGGCAACTGCGTCGGGCTTGATGATGGAAAGAGTACGTTCGATAGCCATAGGATTCCTGTTTATGAAAGAAAAGAGGTTTGCCCCGCAGAGGCAAAGCCTTGGATTTTACACTGGGATTACTACCGATTGCGGCCGCCGCGACGCTGCCCACCTTGACCGCCGCCGGAACGGCCGCCGCGGTCCTGACGCTGGCGTGAGAAGCTGTCGGCACCGATATAGCCCAGAGAAGTCTTCATGGGGTCGGGCTGACCACCAGCCTGACCTGCGGCCTTGTCCTTGCGTCCGCCCTGGGCGCGGCCACCTTGGCCACCGCCGTTTGCCTTCTTGGGATAGGCCGGCCCACGCCCGCCACCCGAACGCCCTCGATTGTTGCCCTGCTTGGAGGCTGGCTTGGCAGAGCGGCCACCGCCCTCCCCGTCCTGGCGCGCTACACGCGGGCCGCCTGCAGCCTGCACCAGGGCGCGGATATCACCGTCATCCAGCTCCATCCAGGCGCCGCGCTTGAGGCCACGCGGCAGCACCATGGCGCCGTAGCGGATACGAATGAGGCGGCTCACTGCGTGGCCAACGGCCTCCAGCATGCGACGCACCTCACGGTTGCGTCCCTCGGAAATGGTGACGCGGTACCAACAGTTGGAGCCTTCGCCACCACCTTCTTCGATGGAGCCGAACTGGGCCACGCCGTCGTCAAGCTGCACTCCGTCGAGCAGCGCCTGCTTCTCTTCCTTGCTCAGGGCGCCGAGCACGCGCACCGCGTATTCGCGCTCCAGCCCGAAGCGCGGGTGCATGAGGTTGTTTGCCAGCTCGCCCGAGCTGGTGAACAACAGCAGCCCTTCGGTATTCAGGTCAAGGCGGCCCACCGACTGCCATTTTCCCTGCGGTAGCTTGGGCAGCTTGCGGAACACGGTGGGTCGGTTTTGCGGGTCATCATGGGTCACCACTTCGCCCACAGGCTTGTGGTAGGCGATGACACGCGCCGGCGGCGGATCAATACGGTAGCGGATAGGCTTCCCGTTGACCTTGATGCTGTCGCCGAACTGGATGCGCTGGCCGATATGGGCCGGCTCGTTGTTGACCGAGATACGGCCTTCCAGAATCAGTTGCTCCATCTCCAGACGCGAGCCCATACCCGACTGGGCCAGCACCTTGTGCAACTTGGGGGTTTCGGCTTGGGGCAACAGCACGCGCTTGGGCACGGCCAGGAATTCAGAGGCCTCATCTGCATCAAGCTGGCCAGAGACCACATCTTCAAAGCGGTAGACGCCGTTGTCTGCGCCTTCCGTAGGCAAAGACTGGCCGGCTTGCGCGGGGACCTCGTCCTCGTCGGTGGGCTGCGCTTCAGGGCTGGTGTTCATCGGTGGGGCCTATATCGGGTTCAGGAGTAATGTGAGGGTCCAACACCATGCTCAGTTGGGGGCCGTCCGCGTCTAGCACAGGTGCAGATGACGGCATGGCCGCGTTGGGTTCGTCCAGCGCCGAGGCGAGTTCGCCCAGTGCATCGACAGCGTGGGCAGGCTGCTCCAGCAAGGGCAACTGGTCCAGCGAGGCAAGACCCAGATCGTCAAGGAACTGGCGCGTGGTGGCAAACAGGGCCGGGCGGCCGGGCGCGTCGCGGTGGCCGATGACCTCGACCCAGCCGCGGTCTTCGAGCTGTTTGATGAGCAGGGAGCTGATGGTCACGCCGCGTATGTCTTCCATATCACCGCGCGTAACGGGCTGGCGGTAGGCAATGATGGCCAAGGTTTCCAGCGTAGCACGGGTGTACTTGGGCGGCTTCTCGGGGTGTAGGCGGTCTAGGAACTCGCGCATCTCGGGACGGCTCTGAAAACGCCAGCCGGTGGCCACATTGACCAGCTCCATGCCGCGCTCGGCCCAGTCATTGCGAATATCTTCCAGCAGTTGCTTGAGCGAATCGGCGCCTATGGCGTCGGCAAACAGCTCGCGCATGCTTTTTAGCGGCAAGGGCTGTTGGGCGCACATCAGGGCGGTCTCTAGGACTCGCTTGGCATCGACCATGTTCATAGTCAGGGCGTTTCGAAAAAATCACCAGCAAAAGGAGCGATCCATCGCGTGGATCGTCGTCGGCAAACGGGGCTTGTCTGCGCCAGGGTGGCACGCCGCAAGCGTTTGGCTCGGGGCTATCAGGATCCTCCCGGATCTGTTGCCGCATTGTAACTGAGCCCCCAGGCTGCCAACAGCCCCATGAAATCAGCAGGCGGGGGGGCACGAAACTCCTGCCAGACACCGATCACCGGGTGGTGAAAGGCGAGGCGAAATGCATGCAGGGCCTGGCGCGCCATTCCGGGCTCGGGGCTGCCGCCATACAGGCTGTCGCCCACCAGCGCGTGACCCAGCGCAGCCATGTGGACGCGGATCTGGTGGGTGCGCCCGGTATGCAGCGCGCAGCGCACCCAGCAGCCCGAGACGGAATTGCCCAGTAGAAACACATCCGTCTTGGCCGGTTTTCCAGGCGAGAGCATGGTGTCGACAACCGCCATGCGCAAGCGGTTGCGAGGGTCGCGCCCCACGGGGCGGTCCACCGTCTGCTGCGCCGGCCCGCGCCACAGGCCATGCGCGAGCGCCAGATACTGGCGACTGACCTCGCGCGCCGCAATGGCCTTGACCAGGGCGTCCATGGCGGCGCGTGTGCGCGCCACCACCATGAGGCCGCTGGTGTCCTTGTCCAGCCGATGCACGATGCCGGCGCGCGGCACCTGTGCGCACAGGGGGTCATGCGCGAGCAGCCCGTTCAACAAGGTACCGCTCCAGTTGCCCGGAGCTGGATGCACGACCAAACCGGCGGGCTTGTTGATCACCAGCAAATGGGCGTCTTCATAGACGATGTCCAACGCCATGGCCTGGGGCGCGAAGGCCTGGCTTTGCGGCGTAGGCCGCAACTCAACGGCCAACACATCGCCGGCCTTGACCTTCTGGGCTGGCTTGGCAACCGGCTGGCCGTTGAGACGCACTGCGCCTTTTTCAATGAGTTGCTGCAGGTAACTGCGTGAAAATTCGGCAGCGCCCAGGGCCAGGGCACGGTCCAGGCGCACACCATGCTGCTCCGGGGCGACGGTCACACTGCGCAGCTCAACGTCAGAGACCCCTTCCAGAACCTCGTCTTCCGAATCGGGCTCACTGGAGTGCGTCGATATAATTCCGCCGGTCTGATTCAAGAAGGTCCCCAAGATGCTGCGTGTGAAATTATCGGTCGTTTATGCCACTCTGCTGGCGGCCGTATCGCTGGTCGTGGCAGGTTGCTCATCCGCGCCGGTAGACAAGACTGCGGGCATGAGCCCCAACCGCCTCTACGCGGAAGCCAAGGACGAAATGGGCGCATCGCAGTGGGACAAGGCCGTGCCCCTGCTCGAAAAACTCGAAGCCCGGGCCGCCGGCACCCCGCTGGCACAGCAGGCCCAGCTCGACAAGGCCTATGCCCATTACAAGGCCGCCGAACCGGCCCAGGCCTTGGCCACGCTGGACCGCTTCATCAAGCTGCACCCCGCCAGCCCCGCTCTGGACTACGCCATTTACCTCAAAGGCATCATCAACTTCAACGATGACCTGGGCCTGCTTTCTTCCATCACGCGCCAGGACCTGTCCGAGCGCGACCAGAAGGCCGCCAAGGAATCGTTTGAAGCTTTCCGGGAACTGGTGACCCGTTTCCCGGACTCCCGCTATACACCGGATGCGCGGCAACGCATGGCCTACATCGTGGGCTCGCTGGCGCAGTACGAGGTACACGTGGCGCGCTACTACTACAAGCGCGGCGCCTACCTGGCGGCCGCCAATCGGGCCCAACAGGCGGTAACTGATTACCGCGATGTGCCCGCCATCGAAGAGGCGCTATTCATCCTCTACAAGTCATACGACGCGCTGGGCATGGAACAGCTTCGGGATGATGCCAAGCGCATTCTTGAAAAGAACTTCCCCCAATCGGACTACGTCCTCAAAGGCGGAAAGACGAGTGCTGACCCGTGGTGGAAGGTTTGGTGAGTTCGGTCAAAGCAATCTCCAATTCATCTGCCTGCGTAATCAAGGGCATGGTTGGCAAAGTGGCCAGCAACTTGCGTCCATAGGACATTTTTAGCAAGCGGACATCACAGATCATCAACAGGCCGCGATCCGTTTCACGGCGGATTAGACGCCCCACGCCTTGCTTGAGCGCCAGCGCCGCTTGTGGCAATTGGTAGTTTGCAAAGGCACTTAAACCCTCCGCCTCCAGCTGCTGACTGCGCGCCTCCACCACTGGATCGTCCGGCGGAGCAAACGGGATTTTGTCAATGACCACCATCTGCAGCGCATCCCCGGGCACGTCCACCCCCTCCCAAAAGGCGCCTGTAGCCACCAGGACATAGCCCGACACCGGGTTCCCTGTAAAACGCGCCAGCAAATCTCGCTTTGAAGCCTCCCCCTGCAGCAAAACCTCGATTCCGCTTGTTGCAGGGAGAGACTCGCGCAGCACTTGGGCCACGCGCCGCATGGCCCGCAAGGTCGTGGTGAGAACTAGGGTTCGGCCACCCAAAACCGCGCTGGCACCCGCTACCAGAGAGGCAACCGCATCGCTGTGGTGCGGGTCCGCCGGCTTCGGAAATTGCTGGGGAATATACAGACGAGCCTGGCGCGGGTAATCGAAAGGACTGGGCAACTGAAGCACCTGCGCCCCCTCCAGCCCATGGGCCCCAACAAAGTGCACGAGCCCTTCGTCGGTGCCCAACGTTGCCGAGGTGAAAATCCAGGCCGGGCCAGTCTCCTTATCGACACGCTCCGCCAGCCGTTCACGCATGGCCTCGGCCACCGTCAGAGGCGACTCGTACATACGCAAGCGCAAGCCGCTCTCAATCCACCGCACCCACCCCGGCGATGCTGCACCTGAAAAGTGACCCAAGCGCTGCGCAAGCCCTTGGCCCCGCTCCTGCAAGGCAACCAACTCCTCGGCGGACTCACTCACCAACGCCAGGGCTGCGAGAGCCGCAGCCAACGCAGCCTCCACCTGCTGCATCGCCTGAGTCCAGCGCTGCGGCGCAATGCCCTGGGGCGCAGGACCTGTCCATCGCAAACGGGCTGCAGGCTCCGTAGGGGCCTGACACGCCAGCTGCCATTCCGCCAAGGCCCCCTCCAGGCGCATGGCCAAATCTTGCCAATCCGCGAAACCACGCGCATGCAAAAGACCCAGACTGACCAGATCCCGTCCCCAGCCAAGCAATTGGTTGGTGCTGAGCTGGTTGCCCAAAAACTGGATGCCGACTTCATTGAGCTGGTGCGCCTCGTCAAACACCACGGTATTGACGGTGGGAAGCAGTTCGGCCACACCGGACTCGCGCACATTCCAGTCTGCAAAGAACAGATGGTGATTGATGACAACCACATCGGCGGCCATGGCCTCACGGCGCGCACGGTAAACATGACATGACTGGAATTGCGGGCACTTGCTACCCGTGCAACTCTCCCGGGTGGAGGTAACCAGCGGAATCACGGGGGACTGCTCATCCAGCATGGAAAGCTCTGCCAAGTCCCCGCTACGGGTGCTTAGCGCCCATTGCTCCACCGACGCCAGCATTCGCAGATCCGCCGGCCGTGGCAACGCTCCCAAATGACGCGCACGCTCAAGCCTGCTGAGACATAGGTAGCTGGCCCGTCCTTTGAGGAGTGCCACCCGCGAAGGCAGCGTCAAAGTCTCCAGCAACTGGGGAATATCACGACCAAACAGCTGATCCTGCAAGGCCTTGGTTGCCGTGGAAATCAACACTCGCCCACCGCCCAAGAGCGCGGGCAGCAAGTAGGCAAAGGTCTTGCCGATGCCCGTCCCAGCCTCCACCACCAGCACCCCACCCTGCTCCAGGGTATCGGCCACCGCCAGCGCCATGGCTTTCTGCCCACTGCGCGATGCGAAGCCTGGAATGGCCTGCGCCAAGGGCCCGTCGTCGGCCAGCGCGCGCGCTACGGCGTCCCTCAGCATGGCCACTCAGGCAGGCTCATCCGGCTGCAACGCATCCTGCAACCGGGCGATTTCGTCCCGCAGCGCCAGCCGTTTTTTCTTCAACCGGCGCATCATCAACTCGTCTGCCGGCGCATCGGCATGCACGCGGTCAATCAGCGCATCCAGATCGCTGTGTTCCATGCGCAGCTCGATCAAGCGCCGTTGCGGGGAGTGGAGATTGGTTTCCAAGGGTAAATCGGGGGAAGTACGTGGTTAAATGGTAAAGATTTGCAAAGCGGCTACTCGATAATACGGCCTCACCGCAGCCCCCAGGACCTTCTGCGCACTATTGCCCTCACACCATGGCTACCACCGGATACCGACTCACCGCTTCCACCGGCATTCACAAGGGTGACCGCGAATACCAGCAGGACCAGGTTGCGCTGCTCAAGCATCCACGCGTGAATGGCTGCCTGCTCGCCGTCGTGGCCGATGGAATGGGGGGCCGCAGCGGTGGACGCAAGGCCTCGGACCAGGTGATGATGACAGCCAAGCAGCTGTTTGAGCGCTACGACCCTGACACCGATGATGCTTCGGCCACGCTGATGCAAGTCGTGCAGGAAGCCCACATCGTCATCAAGCTCACGGCCATTTCCTCTGAGGAAGAGCCCCACAGCACCCTGGCCGCATTTCTCATCAACCCCGGAGGAGACTGCCACTGGGCACACACCGGCGATTCCCGGGTCTACCAGTACCACGGCAGCCGCTTCATCAAGCGCACCATGGACCATTCCTATGTGCAGGCGCTGGTCAACCGTGGCGAGATCACCGAAGAACAGGCGGCCGTACACCCACAGTCCAACATCCTGATGGGCTGCCTGGGCACGGAGAACGACCCGCCGGTGGACTTCCATTTCATTCCCAAGCTGCGTCCGGGCGATGTACTCATGGCCTGCAGCGACGGCGTGTGGCACTACTTCAATACCGGGGAGCTGGGCTCGGTGCTCTCCACCCTTTCGGCCCGCGAAGCGACCGAATTCCTCATCGAAAAAGCCCGCTCACGGGCCCACGGCGGCGGCGACAACCTGTCCTTGGTCATCATCAAGATCGAATCCCTGCACGCCTGAGCGCCCGTCTAGCGGGCCAGGGGCAGCGGCTGGGGTGCTCCCGTTGCCTCGCGCAAGCGCTTGTCGCGGGCAAGCCGGCGTTCCTCGGCAGCGCGCTGCTTCGCAAGATAGGACTCCCGCTGCCTGGCCTGCGCCACCGCATCCGACCGACCCGACTGGGCCTTGGCGGCACCGGCCGATGCAGAAGATGCCAAGCGCTGATGGGCAAGCACTTTGTCCTGCTGCGCTTGTACCCGCGCTTGCTCTGACGACTCGGTGGACTGCACCGTAGTGGCCCGCTCGTCGCGGGCGCGCTGCTTCTCAGCGCTACGCTCCAGCTGTTCCTGGGCCCGCTGCTGGCGTTCGGCGGCGTGCGCTGCCGACTCCTGGAGCTGCAGCGTCTGCTCGAGTTGGCGCCGTTGCGCAGCAATGTCGTCGAGGCAGGATTGCACGACAAACCGGCTCCGGCAAAGCTGCTCCTGGCGCTGCCACTCTGCCTCGGCGGCAGTCCGCTGGCGAGCAAGCTGATCCAAATCTACAGGTACATCCGCTCCCAGCGCCGGCGCCATCGATGCCAAGAAGCCAAGTAGACCAAGAAACAGGTAACGCGTGCGCCTCATGTCAGACGGGTATCCACAGTACGGCGCTCCAGCTCCAAAAACTCCTTGGACTGCATCTCGGTCAGCCGCGAAACCGTACGCGGGAATTCATGGGCCATGGGGCCTTCGGTGTACAGCGCCTCGGGTGGCACGGCCGCCGACATGATGAGCTTGACGCGCCGGTCATAGAGCACATCCACCAGCCAGGTGAAGCGCCGCGCCTCCGAGGCCATACGTACCGGCATATAAGGCACGTCGCTCAGAAAGACGGTATGGAAACGCGAGGCGATTTCCAGGTAGTCATTCTGCGAACGCGGACCGCCGCACAGGGTCTTGAAGTCAAACCAGACCACGCCACCAGCACGGCGCAGCGCCTTGATCTCGCGCGCCTCGATATGCATGGTCGGATCTTCGTCATGCTGCTCGGCCAAGGCGTTGAAGGTCGCCGTCATCGCAACATCGGCATCCGCACCATTGGGGGTGTGGTAGAGCTTGGCGTCTTCCAGAGTGCGGCGGCGGTAGTCCGTGCCGTTGTCTACATTGAGCACTTCCAGCTTGGCATTGAGCAAAGCGATCGCGGGCAGGATGCGGTCGCGATGCAGCCCGTTGGGATAGAGGTCGTCAGGCTTGAAATTGGAGGTGGTAACAAAGCCCACGCCGTTGTCGAACAGCGCCTGCAGCAGGCGGTGCAGGATCATGGCGTCGGTGATGTCTGCCACGTGGAACTCGTCAAAACAGATCAGCCGGTAGCGCTTGGCCATACGCTTGCCCAACTCGTCGAGCGGGTTCACCGTGCCCTGCAGGTCAATCAGCTCGCGGTGCACCTCGCGCATGAATTCGTGAAAGTGCAGGCGGGTTTTGCGTTTGAGCGGCACTGCGTTGAAGAAGCAATCCATGAGGAAGCTTTTGCCGCGCCCCACCCCGCCATACATGTAGACACCGCGCGGGATCTCCGGGCGGTTGATGAGTTTCTTCAGCGCATTCGAGCGCTTGGTCTTGTAGTGGGCCCACTCTTCGGCACACCGCTCCAGGGAATCCACGGCCCGCAGTTGGGCAGGGTCGGCCGTGTAGCCGCGCGCCGCCAGCTCGGCTTGGTAGGCTTCTTTAACACTCACACGCACACTCCAGACGCTATAAAAAAAGAAGCTGCTAGCGCACTATTCATGCGGGCTAGCAGCTTATTTGGCTTTTAACGATCAGAAGTTGAGCGTGCGCTTGTCCACTGCCAGAGCGGCTTCCTTGGTCGCCTCGCTCAGGCTCGGGTGGGCGTGGCAGATGCGCGCGATGTCTTCAGCGCTGGCCTTGAACTCCATGGCCACCACGGCTTCGGAGATCAGCTCCGAGGCCTGCGGACCCACGATGTGCACACCGAGGATTTCGTCGGTCTTGGCATCAGCCAGGAACTTCACGAAACCGGTGGTGTCACCCAGCGCACGTGCGCGGCCATTCGCCAGGAAGGGGAACTGACCGGCCTTGTAGGCCACGCCATCTGCTTTGAGTTGCTGCTCGGTGCGGCCGACCCAAGCGATCTCTGGGCTGGTGTAGATGACCCAGGGTATGGTGTTGAAGTTGACGTGCCCGTGCTGGCCGGCAATGCGCTCGGCCACGGCAACGCCCTCTTCTTCCGCCTTGTGCGCCAGCATGGGACCGCGCACCACGTCACCCACCGCCCACACGCCGGGCAGGTTGGTCTTGCAGTCACCGTCCACCACGATCGCGCCACGCTCGTCCAGCGCCAAGCCCACAGCCTCGGTGTTCAGACCGATGGTGTTGGGCACACGGCCGATGGACACGATGAGCTTGTCCACTTCCAGTGTCTGGGCTTCGCCCTTGGCATTGGTGTAAGCGACGGACACGCCCTTCTTGCCATTCTTGATCTCGCCGACCTTGACGCCCAGCTCGATCTTCAGGCCCTGCTTGGTGAAAGCCTTGAAGGCTTCCTTGGCCACGCCTTCGTCGACCGCGCCCAAGAATGTGGGCAGGCCTTCGAGGATCGTGACGTCGGCGCCCAGGCGCTTCCACACGGACCCCATTTCCAGGCCGATGACGCCGGAACCGATCAGGCCCAGCTTCTTGGGCACGGCACCAATGTTCAGCGCGCCGTCGTTGGACAGCACATTGACTTCGTCAAACGGAGTACCGGGCAGCGCACGTGGGTTGGAGCCGGTGGCGATGATGATTTGCTTGCCGGTAATGGTTTCTTCGGCAGCGCCAGCGACCTTGATCTCGTAGCCGCCTTCGGCCGCTTTCACAAACGAACCGCGACCGTGAAAGAACGCAATCTTGTTCTTCTTGAAAAGGTACAGGATGCCGTCGTTGTTCTGCTTCACCACGGTGTTCTTGCGGGCAATCATCTTGGCCACATCCATGCTCACGCCGGACACTGAGATGCCGTGTTCAGCGAAGTGGTGGTTGGCGTGGTTGAAGTGCTCGGACGACTGCAGCAGCGCCTTGGAGGGAATGCAGCCGACGTTGGTGCAGGTACCACCGGGAGCTGGACCACCAGCAGCGTTCTTCCACTCGTCGATACAGGCCACGTTGAAGCCCAGCTGGGCGGCGCGGATGGCGGCGATGTAGCCACCGGGGCCACCGCCAATGACGATCACGTCAAAATTCTTGCTCATGAAAACTTCCAATCAAAATTACGCAGACATATAGACCAAGGGCAGCCCTGGCTGCCCTTGAGTCCGTCTTAGATGTCGAACAGGAGGCGTGCGGGATCTTCCAGCGCTTCCTTCATCGCCACCAGGCCCAGCACGGCTTCGCGGCCGTCAATGATGCGGTGGTCGTAGGACATGGCGAAGTAGTTCATGGGACGCACCACCACCTGGCCGTTTTCCACCATGGCGCGGTCCTTGGTGGCGTGCACACCCAGGATGGCCGACTGGGGCGGGTTGATGATGGGGGTGGACATCATGGAACCGAAGGTACCGCCATTGGAAATGGAGAAGGTACCGCCGGTCATTTCTTCAATACCCAGCTTGCCATCGCGGGCCTTCTGGCCGAACTCGGCAATCTTCTTCTCGATGTCGGCGAAGCTCATCTGGTCTGCATTGCGCAGGATGGGCACCACCAAACCGCGGGGCGAGCCCACGGCGATACCGATATCGAAGTAGCCGTGGTAAACGATATCGGTACCGTCCACGGACGCATTCAGCACGGGGAATTTCTTCAAGGCATGCACAGCTGCCTTGACGAAGAAGCTCATGAAGCCGAGCTTCACGCCGTGTTCCTTCTCGAAACGCTCTTGCATGCGCTTGCGCATTTCCATGACCGGAGCCATGTTGATTTCGTTGAAGGTGGTCAGGATGGCGTTGGTCGACTGCGATTGCAACAGACGCTCGGCCACGCGGGCCCGCAGGCGGCTCATGGGCACGCGTTGCTCAGGACGGTCGCCCAGGTTCACGCTGGGAGCAGCCACCTGGGGCAACGACTTGGTGGGCACGCCGGTGGGGATGGCAGCGGGTGCCGCCTTGGGCGCAGCGGCAGCAGCCAGCACATCACCCTTGGTGATACGACCGTCCTTGCCAGTACCTTCCACGCTGGAAGCGGCAATGCCGTTGTCGGCCAGCAGCTTGGCAGCCGCAGGCATGGCCACGCCAGCCTTGGAGCTGGATGCGGGAGCCGCTGCGACGGCAGCAACAGGCGCTGCAGCCGCAGGAGCTGCCGCAGCGGCGGCAGGTGCTGGAGCACCGGCAACAGCAGCAGTGTCAATGCGCGCCAACAGTTGCTCAGCGATCACGGTGGCGCCATCGGGCGCCACGATTTCCACCAGCACGCCAGCCGAGGGAGCGGGCACTTCCATCACGACTTTGTCGGTTTCGACTTCGATCAGGATTTCGTCGGCGGCAACAGCCTCGCCGACCTTCTTCTTCCATTGCAACAGGGTTGCTTCGGCCACAGACTCGGACAGCTGCGGAACTTTGACTTCTACGATTGCCATATCAATTCTTTCGGTGTGTATTCGTGTGAATGGTTGAGCCGCTGACTTACTTGGTCAGAACAAAACCCTTGAGCTTGGCGAACGCCGCTTCCACCAGAGCCTTTTGCTGCTCCTGGTGCAGGTGGGCATAACCCACAGCGGGCGATGCCGAAGCCGCACGTCCGGCGTAACCCAGCTTCTGGCCTTCTTGCATGTTTTCGTGGATGTAGTGCTGCACAAAGAACCATGCGCCCTGGTTTTGCGGCTCGTCCTGGCACCACACGACGTCGGTCGCATTGGGGTACTTCTTGAGCTCGGCAGCAAACGCCTTGTGCGGGAAGGGGTAGAGCTGTTCCACACGGAGGATGGCCACATCGTCCTGGCCCTTTTCCTCGCGCTTCTTGACCAGGTCGTAGTACACCTTGCCGGAGCAGGCGATCACGCGCTTGACCTTGTCGCCCTTGAGTTCCTTGCTCTCGGGAATCACGGTCTGGAAGGTGCCCTTGGTGAACTCGGACAGCGGAGAAGTCGCGTCCTTGTTGCGCAGCAAGGACTTGGGCGTGAAGATGATCAGCGGCTTGCGCAGGTTGCGCACCATCTGACGACGCAACACGTGGAAGATCTGGCTGGCCGTCGTCGGCTGCACGATCTGCATGTTGGTGTCGGCAGCCAGTTGCATGAAGCGCTCCAGACGCGCCGAGCTGTGCTCCGGGCCTTGGCCTTCATACCCGTGCGGCAGCATCAGCGTGATGCCGTTGACGCGGCCCCACTTCACTTCACCGGAAGCGATGAACTGGTCGATCACCACCTGGGCGCCGTTGGCGAAATCGCCGAACTGGGCTTCCCAGATCACCAAGGTGTTGGGATCGTTGGATGCATAGCCGTATTCAAAGCCCAGCACCGCCTCTTCGGACAGGATGGAGTCGATCACGACAAACGGAGCCTGGTTGTCGGCCACGTTCTGCAGCGGCACGTAGGTACCGATGTCCCACTTCTCGCGGTTCTGGTCGTGAATCACGGCGTGGCGGTGGGTGAAGGTACCGCGGCCGCAGTCTTCGCCCGACAGGCGCACGGGGTAGCCGCTGGCCACCAGGGATGCAAAGGCCATGTGTTCGCCCATGCCCCAGTCGACATTGACTTCACCACGGCCCATGGCCGCACGATCGTCATAGACCTTCTTCACCAACTGGTGCGGCGTCACGCCGGCAGGGATGGAGGTCAGCTTTTCCGACAAACGCTTCCACTCGGTCAGAGGGATGGCGGTATCGCCAGCGTCGGTCCATTTCTTGCCCAGGAAGGGCGACCAGTCCACCGAGTACTTGCTCTTGAAGTTGGTCAGCACCGGGTCCACGGTGTGCTTGCCGGCGTCCATGGCGGAGCGGTAGGCCTTGACCATGTCATCACCCAGCGTGGCGCCCAGGCCTTGCGTGGCGAGCTTCTCGGCGTAGAGCTTGCGGGTACCGGGGTGGGCCGCAATCTTCTTGTACATCAGCGGCTGGGTCAGGCTGGGGGTGTCCTGCTCGTTGTGGCCCAGCTTGCGGAAGCAGGTGATGTCGACCACGACGTCCTGGCCGAACTCCATGCGGTATTCCAGCGCCAGCTGGGTCGCGAGCACCACGGCTTCGGGATCGTCACCGTTGACGTGCAGCACGGGCGCTTCCACCATCTTCACGATGTCGGTGCAGAACGCGCTGGAGCGCATGTCGCGTGGGTCAGAAGTGGTGAAGCCGATCTGGTTGTTGATGATGATGTGCACCGTACCGCCCGTGGTGTAGCCACGGGTCTGGGCCAGCGCCAGGGTTTCCTGATTCACGCCCTGGCCACCGAAGGCCGCATCGCCGTGCACCAGCACGGGCAGCACCTGGTGGCCACGCGGGTCGCCGCGACGGTCCATACGGGCGCGCACCGAGCCTTCGACCACGGGGTTCACGATTTCCAGGTGGGAAGGGTTGAAGGCCAGCGAGAGGTGCACCGGGCCGCCGGGGGTGGAGACGTCGGAGCTGAAGCCCTGGTGGTACTTCACGTCGCCAGCGGGCAGCTCTTCGGGCGCCGTGTGGTCGAACTCGGCAAACAGGTCCGCAGGCATCTTGCCCAGGGTGTTCACCAGCACGTTGAGGCGGCCGCGGTGGGCCATGCCGATCACGATTTCCTGGATGCCCTTGGCGCCAGCCTGCTGGATCAGCTCGTCCATGGCGGCGATGAAGCTCTCTCCACCTTCCAAGGAGAATCGCTTCTGACCCACATACTTGGTGTGCAGGAAACGCTCCAAGCCTTCAGCGGCAGTCAGGCGGTCCAGGATCTGGCGCTTCTTGTCGGCCGAGAAACTGGGCTTGCTGCGGATGGACTCCAGCTTTTGTTGCCACCAGCGCTTCTCGTTCTGGTCGGTGGTGTACATGTACTCGGCGCCAATGGTGCCGCAGTAGGTTTCACGCAGGGCATTCATGAGCTCACGCAGGCTCATGGACTCCTTGCCGAAGAAGGTGTTGCTGATGTTGAACACGGTTTCCTGGTCGGCGTCATTGAAGCCATAGAAGGACAACTCGAGTTCGGGAATCTTGTCGCGCTCGGTGCGCTTGAGGGGGTCCAGGTCGGCCCAGCGTGCGCCCACGTTGCGGTAGGCAGCGATCAGTTGCTGCACGGCGGTGCGCTTGCGACCCATCTCGGAGTCGGCGCCAGTGGCCATCACGGTCTGCTTGACGCCCTTTTTGGCCAGATCAACAAACGCGTTGATGACGGGCAGGTGGGCCACGTCCTTGGCGGTCGTGCCATCAGCGGCGGGCACATTTTGCAGCGCGTCAAAGTAATCGCGCCATGTGTCGGGCACGCTGCCGGGGTTGGCAAGGTAGTTTTCGTACATCTCTTCGACGTACGGGGCATTGCCACCGAACAGGTAGGTATTGCCTTGATAGGTTTGGTACACGGACGAAGCCGTACCAGAACCATTGGAGCTGGAATCACTCATATTTCGCTGACCTCCGTTCCCCTTCAGGGAACATTAGCTGGTTAAAGCTGGTTAATTAACCTTCCGCGACACGGCTGAACCGATTGGCGGATGCGACTGTGGCATGGGAAGGGCCTTCATTGCAGGGCGGATTGTGCCACTTAATCCAGCCACGGGAAAGAGGACTTTCCAGCCCATGCCAACAAAGCATGGAGGGCAGGAAAGCGCTGGCATAAAATTCGCTGCAAAGACCGTGCGTTGACTGTCAGATGCGGTCGATTAGCGGCATTTACATACAGGGAAATCAGCTCCATGCCTCTGCGTACGCTTTATTTGCGTTCTTTGCTGGTGACCGGCGCACTGCTGGCGCCGCCAGCCTTTGCAGCGTGGGACGAAACACTGCGCCAAGCGCTGCAACTGGCCGAGTCGGGTGGTGCCCAGCAAGCCTTCGACATGCTGGATCCCCTCGAAATGGAGCGCTCCGGCGACCCCGATTTCGATCTGGTCATGGGTATCGCAGCCAACCAGTCAGGGCACCATACTCGGGCCATTTTTGCGCTGGAACGCACCCTGATGGTGAACCCAAACAATCCGCGTGCACGCGCCGAACTGGGTCACGCCCTCTATGCCGTGGGCGACAACGCTGGCGCACGCGCCATGCTGGGTCAGGCCAAGGCCCAGGGCGTGCCCGAAGCGGCTGCGCGCACCATCAACCAGCTGCTGCAGACCATAGATCGGATTGAAGAGGAGGCCAACTCCTCGACCCGCATCTATGTGGATGCCGCGATGGGCTATGACAACAACGTCAATAGCGCACCTTCGAGCAATGTATTTGGCCTGAAACCGGCCTTTGGGGCATTCACGGCATTGGCATTCAATATCTCGGGCCGCAAGGCGCTCGCGCCCCGCTGGGCCGCCATCGGCAGCTTCTCGGCCAGCGGCCGGGCCCACGACACCACCGCCATCCCCTACGACAACACCCAGCTCGACGCCTCGCTGGGCGCCAACTACCGGGTGGACCGCGACGAATACACCGTGGCCCTGCAGCTCAGCGACAGCAGCGTGGCCAACTTGCCGGCGCGTTCCAGCTGGACGATTTCCAGCGAATGGACGCACCGCTTTGACGCCTTCCGCCAGTTCAACGCCTACTTCCAGTTCGGCCAACTGACCTACCCGCAGAAGGTCCGCAATGTGGACCGCTATGTAGCCGGCGCTTCTTTCGGCCAGCAGTTCCGAAGCGGCTTCTCAGCCTACGCCAGTGGCTATCTGGGGCAGGAAGTCACCACCCAGCCCGGCGTGGGCCACCTGGGCCACACGCTGATCGGTGGCCGCGTGGGCGTGCAGCAGCCTTTTGGCAATACGCTGGCCCTGTTTGGCTCGCTGGGCCTGGAAGACCGCAGCTACAGCGGCCCTGACCCACTGTTCTTGAAGGAACGGCATGACCAGCAATGGAGCCTGAATGCCGGCACCCACTGGCTGCCCGCCAAGGCTTGGCGCGTCACCACGCAATGGGCCTATATGCAGACCGTCTCCAACATCAGTACGTCCACATTCGAGAAGAACACTGTGTCGGTCACCGCCCGACGCGAGTTTTGACAGCAGGAGCACACCATGCACCGCACCACCCTTCCCTTCCCGCTGCTGGCTCTGGCCACGGCTCTGGTGTTACCCGGCGCCGTGCAGGCCGCCGACGCCGGCGTTGCCAACTTTGTCTTTGGCGAAGTCAATGTGCGCTCGCCCAACGGCAGTACCGCGCCGCTGCAAAAAGGCAAACCGGTGCAAAGCGGAGATGACATCCTGACCGGCGCGGGCGCCCAGGCCCAGATCCGCTTCAGCGACGGCGGCATGGTCGCCATCCAGCCCAACTCCCAGTTCAAGCTGACCAGCTATGCGGACAAGAATGACCCCAAGAGCGATAGTTTCTTGGTTGAGCTCGCGCGCGGTGGCATGCGCGCGATCACCGGCCTCATCGGCAAGCGCAATCGCGAAAACTACAAAATCACCACCAACACCGCCACCATCGGCATACGCGGCTCCTCCTTCCTGATCAGCTACAACCAGGACGGCTCAGTCACCGTCAATGCCGAACAGGACGCCATCGTGGTCTGCAACAGCACCGGCTGTACCGGCCTGACTGCCGGTGAAACCGTGCAGGTCAAGGACAAGAACCAGGCCCCCATACGCACCACCGAGCGCGCCGCCACCGAAAGCTCGGTGCCGCCGCCACAGACCCAGACTGCGAGTGGCAACAAGGTCTTTGTGGTCAACGACTTGCAGGCGGAATTTGCCGGCATGAGCACCAGCGCGCTCAGCGAGGTCAGCTACTCCACTGAAAATGCGAGTGGCAAGGCCAATGCCATCGTGGTCGACCAGCCCTTGGTCTCTTTTGCCGACACCGATGCCTCCCAGCACATCCTCAAGGGCAGCAACATCTCCAGCTACGGCAGTTCGGGCGACACCTTTGATGCGGACTACATCGGCTGGGGCTACTGGGCCAGTGCCACCAAGACTTCAGGTGGCAGCAGCACCGAACTCAAGGACGTGCACTATGTCGTTGCGCGACCCACGCCCACGCTGCAAATGCCCCTGGTGGGCACCTTTGACTACAACCTGCTGGGCGGTACGGCCCCGACTGCGACCAATACCAGCACCGGCGCAACCACCGTGGGCACGCTCGTGGGCGCCAACATGACCGTGGACTTCGGCAACTCCTATGTGCAAAGCGTGAGTGCCACTACACGCTTTGGTGGCAACGACTACACAGCCAGCGCCAGCGGCTCCTTCAGTGGCAATCGCTTCAGCGTGTCTGGAAGCGATAGCGCCTTCAAGGGCATCTTTTCCGGCCCCGGCGCGGCCAAGGCCGCCTTCACTTTTCAGCAGACCAATACTGCCGTGGGCACGATCAACGGCGCGGTTGGCATGAGCAAAGGCGCCGAGAACACCAACAACAATAATTACTACGAGTAGCTAGTGCCCCAGACGCTCCCGCACTTGCTGTAGCGCAGCCGGGTCGTCCATGGTGGTGAGGTCACCCGGGTCGCGCCCCTCGCAAACGGCCTGGATGGCGCGGCGCAGCAGCTTGCCGCTGCGGGTTTTGGGCAGCAGCCCCACAAAATGCACCCGCGCGGGCCGGCCCACCGCGCCAATCGTCTGGTCCACCACCTTCATGACTTCCCCTTCCAGGCGCAGGCGGGCTGCCTCGTCCACTAGGGCGCTGGCATCCTTGGCCACGGCAAACGCCACCGCCACCTGGCCCTTGAGCGCATCGGCCACGCCCACCACGGCGACCTCCGAGATGTTCGGGTGGCTGGAAATGCTTTCCTCGATCTCGCGCGTGCCCAGGCGGTGGCCGGCCACATTGATCACATCATCGGTGCGCCCCAGGATGAAGTAGTAGCCATCCTCGTCACGCACACCCCAGTCAAAGGTGCTGTACACCAGCTTGCCGGGAATGCTGCTCCAGTAGGTCTTCACAAAACGCGCATCGTCACGCCACACCGTCTGCATGCAACCCGGCGGCAAAGGCCCCTCAATGGCCACCACGCCCTTCTGGTTTGCTCCTGACAACTCTTCACCCGTGTTTTCGTCCAGCAGCTTGACTGCATAGCCATACATGGCCACACCGGGACTGCCGAACTTGCTAGGCGCCACCTCCACGCCGTTGGCGATGCTGAGGATGGGCCAGCCCGTCTCGGTCTGCCAGTAGTTGTCGATGACGGGTTTGCCCAGGGCCGTGCTGATCCATTGCGCCGTAGGCTCGTCCAGCGGTTCGCCCGCCAGAAACAGGGCGCGCAGACTGGAGAGGTCGTACTTCGCCATCAGCGCCGGATCCTGCTTCTTGAGCACGCGCACTGCCGTGGGGGCGCTGAACATCACCGTCACCTTGTACTTTTCCACCAGGCTCCACCAGATGCCACCATCGGGACGGATGGGGAGGCCCTCGTACATGATGGTGGCCATGCCGGCAATGAGCGGGCCATAGATGATGTAGCTGTGGCCGACGACCCAGCCGATATCACTGGTAGAGAAATAGGTCTCGCCCGCCTTGCCGCAGTAGATGTGCTTCATGCTTGCCGCCAGCGCCACCGCATAGCCACCCGTGTCGCGCTGCACGCCCTTGGGCTTGCCGGTGGTGCCGCTGGTGTAGAGCGTGTAGCTGGGGTGGGTGGCGTCCACCCATTCGCAGGGAACCTGCGCTTGAAGGTGTTTTTGCCGCAAATCCCGCCACAGCTGGTCGCGACCAGCTACCAAATCCATAGCATCCAGCGCCCGGTCCACCAGCAGCACGGCCGCCGGCTTGTGGCTGGAGAGGCGGATGGCTTCGTCCAGCAGCGGCTTGTAGGGCACCACCTTGCCGCCACGCGAGCCCGCATCGGCGCTGACCACCACCGTGGGCGACGCATCCTCGATGCGTGAGGCCAGCGCGCCCGAGGCGAAGCCACCAAACACCACGCAGTGGATGGCGCCAATGCGCGCACAGGCCAGCATGGCAAAGGCCGCCTCGGCCACCATGGGCATATAAATAAGGACGCGGTCACCCTTGGCCACGCCCAGGGAAAGTAGCGCGGCCGCCATGCGCTGCACCTCGGCATGGAGCTGGGCGAAGCTGTATACCTGCTCGGTCCCGGTTTCGGTGGAGACCGCAATCAGCGCAGCCTGATCGGCCCGGGCGGCCAGGTGCCGGTCCACCGCGTTGTGGCACAGATTGGTGGTACCACCCGCAAACCAGCGCGCAAATGGCGGATTGCTGTAGTCGCAGATCTGCCGGGGCGGCGTGTGCCAGTCAATCAGAGCGGCCTGCTCGGACCAGAAGCCTTCGCGGTCATAGATCGAGCGGCGGTGGAATTCAGCGTAGCCTGTCATTGTTGTCTCCGGTCGGGCCATAAAACTGAATTCATAATTATGGAGACGCAACTTGCGGCAAGCTGACTTGTAGCTCCGCCGCCCAGAAACGCCAAAGCCGGCAGCACCCAAAGTGCTGCCGGCTTTGTACCTTTATTTCGCTTCTGGCCTACTTGATCAGCGCCTGCACATCCTTGAACGCCGGATGCTCGGCCGTGCGCAGCCACTCAAAACCCACCATCTCGGTCGTCACCAGCTCGGCGCCGGCGCCCGCCAAACGGTCGAAAGCGGCGTCGCGGTTGCGTTCGGTGCGCGAGGCGCAGGCGTCCGTCACCACCCAAACTTCAAACTCGTCTTCCAGCAAATCCAGCGCTGTCTGCAGCAAGCAGACATGGGCCTCGCAACCGGCAATCACCACCATGCCGCGCTCCGAGGCGGCCGGTTTCTGCAGATGTTTGGGCAGGCTACGGGCATTGCCCTGCACCGGCTTGGCCGGCGGGCGCAGCCACTCGCCCAGCCCCTCTTCCACCGCACTGAACTGCATCTTGCTCAGGCAACGGGCCTTGGCGACCTGCAGCGGCGCAGCCAGCTCCGGCACGGTGGCGCCCAGGCCCGAGGGGTTTTGCTCGGTATAGATAGTGGGCACGGCCAGCATCTCAGCCCAGCGGGCCAGCCGCACTGCATTCGCCAACGCGGCGGCTCCCTCGTGCAGGGCCGGCATCAGCCGGGCCTGATAGTCCACCAGCACCAGCTGGCTCTCGTCCAATTCAATCAGCATCTCGCCTTACTCCTTGTATCGCGCCCGAGCATAACCGCCTAGGCGAACAAGTCCACCTGGGGCGAGGCCTCCGCAGGCACACCGCCCGCTACAGGAACTGCCGCCCCCAGACGTTGCTGCACGCTGTCCAGATACGCCGCCAGCGCCTCCACTGCCAGGGCGTTGGTGCCCGTCAACCGGGTTGGATCGTGGATCAGCAACACCCCCATGGCCATGGACAGCAGGGCCATGGTCTCGCGCTGCAGCAAATGGTCGGCACAGCCCAGCTCCTGCAAGGCTTGGGTCACGGGCGCCAGGGATTCCATCAGCAAACCTGCCAACCCGGACCCGACCTGCCCCAGGCCCCGGCCGTCGCTGGACAGCACATGCAGCAGCAAATGGGCTTCGGCCGGATGGGCCAGAAAGTAGGCGAACCAGGCTTGGGCGCGGATGGACAGGGCCGCTTCCGCCGCCGAACGCAGCACCTTGGCCGACTTGGCGGCCGAGTGCGCGCGCGAAAGACTGTCCGTCAGCACCGCCTCAAACAAGGCCTGCTTGCCCGGAAAGTAGGCATACAGGGCGCCCGCCGTGTAGCCGGCGCGCCGGGCAATGTCACGCACATTGGCACTGCCCACCCCGCCCTCGGCCACCGCCTGGCGCACCGCGCGCAGCACCAGCTCGCGCCGGGTCTGGGCCATGGCCTCTTGGCGTGAACGCCTGGAATCATTCATAAAAAATGTTCAAAAACCAAACACAGGTCAATTATTACAAGCAAGCTTCGTTTTTCCATCTTTTGATTTTTAAATTTAACAATGTTTAATTAAAAGTACAGGCAAACAATCCAAAACTGACGATACAGAATGAAGTTGTTACAAATCAATCACTTAGAACAGTAATCTAAGAACTCACATTGCTTGACAAGCTTGCGCATCGTCCCTACAGTGCGCCGATGCAAAAAATCATCCTCATCACCCTGCTCGTCGCCTGCGCCACTTCTGCCCAGGCTACCCCGCAGGGCAACGGGGATGGCACCACCGAGCAGCGCGGACTGCTGTCGCGCATTGGCTCCATGGGTGAGCAAGTCGAAGCCCGCGCCACCGAGCTGGTCGTGAACTCCATGGCCTTCCTGGGCGTTCCCTACAAGCGCGGCGGCAACAACGCCGAAACCGGCTTCGACTGCAGCGGCTTTGTCCGCGCCATCTACGAACAAACCGCTGGCCTGGTCCTGCCCCGCCGAGCCGAACAGCAGGCCGCCGCCACCCAGAAGATCGACAAAACCGAACTCAAGCCCGGTGACCTGGTGTTCTTCAACACCCTGCGCCGTGCCTTCAGCCACGTAGGCATCTACGTGGGCAACGGCAAGTTCATCCACTCCCCCAAGCCCGGCGCCGAAGTGCGGGTGGAAGACATGGGCATGGGCTACTGGGCCCAGCGCTTTGACGGCGCACGCCGCGTCAGCGCGGACGAAGCCCAGGCTGCGGCAGCCGCCGCAAGCGGCCACTGAAGCCTTCCGTCTCACCATGCCAGCCCCTCTTGAGGGGCTTTCTTTTTTGTCACCGGCTCCGGGCATCCCCCTTGGCCGGGTGTTAAGGTTCCGCCATGCCAACCCAGATAGACCACCTCGTCATCGCCGCCCACAGCCTGGACCAGGGCGTCCAGTGGTGCGAAGCCACCCTGGGCGTCACGCCCAACCCCGGCGGCGAACACCCCCAGTTCGGTACCCACAACCGCCTCCTCAAGATTGCCACCCCGGCCAGCCCCATGGCCTACCTGGAGATCATTGCCATCCAGCCCGGTGCCAAGGGCCCCGCCAACCCGCGCGCCAAGCGCTGGTTTGACCTGGACGACCCCGCCCTGCGCGCTGCCGTGGCCACCGAGCCCCGCCTGGTGCACTTCGTGGCCAACACCACCGATATGCGCGCTGCGCGCATCGCCCTCTCGGCCCTGGACATTGAGCGCGGCCCGGCCATGCCGGCCAGCCGCCACACCCGCAAGGGCACGCTGCACTGGCAGATCACCGTGCGCGAAGACGGCCAGCGCCTGTTCGAAGGTGCCCTGCCCACGCTGATCCAGTGGGGCAAGCCCGAGGACGAGAAGCCGCTGCGCCTGCACCCGCGCAACAGCCTGCCGCGCAGCAAGGTCAGCCTGGACCGCATCGCCATCACCCACCCCAGCGCTACCAAGCTGCAGGTCGCCTATGCCGCTATCGGGCTAGAGGGCGTGGCCATCAGCGAAGGCCCAGCCAACCTGAGCGCCACGCTCAAGACGCCCAAGGGCCTGGTGACGCTTCAAAGCCTGGGGCTCTGAGGCCTGAAACGCTCCTGATTTCGTAGCTGCTCGCGCACATTCCACGTGGGCTAGAGCCACTTTTTGCATGAAACGCCAGCCACCTGCCGCACCGCCTGAGCCGCCCGCCGACGCAGCCGACGCGGTGCCCGGCCAGTTCCGCCCGCGCCTGACGCTGATGACGCTGGGCCGGGGCGAAGGCCTGCTGGGTCTCAAGCCCCAGGGCAAGCTGGGGCCACGCGGCGGGCAGGTGACGCTGGCGCAATTCGACTGGACCTACAGCACCCCGGCAGGCGACCGCTGGGAAACGCCTGCGCCCAGCTCCATCCTCAACAGCCGCCCGGCCGAAGTGGAAGAATTGTTTGACACCGGTGGCCCGGTGGTGCGCCTGCTGCGCGACCTGGGTGCCGAGGCCGACGCCATGGACCGCGTCTGGGACCTGGGCTTTGTGCCCCTGGCGGAGGCCACCTTCCAGTGGCGCAGCCAGAAACAGCGCCCTCACCTGGGTAGCGTCTGGACCCTGCCGCAGGAAGAGCACTTTAGCGATTTCTGGGCCGACCAGGTGCCCAAGCTGCAGGCGGACGGCTGGGCCGTGGTGGTGCAACCCGGCTTTGCGCATGAGAGCGTGCCGGTACAGCGCTGGAAGCTCATCCTCGACCCCGACAGCGGCGAAGTACTGGGCAAGGAGCTGGACAGCCCCCTCGTCAAACCCGGCCGCGCCGTCGAAAAACTGGCCCTGCCGGACCGCGCGGGCGAATGGCTGCTGAGTCTGGGCATCGAAATCGACGGCGAAACGCTGGACCTGGCGCCCATGCTGGCCCAGCTCATCAAGCGCGACCCGCGCTGGCTGATTGCCAACTACATCGCCAGCGTGGACGACCTGGCCACCGTCTCGCTGCGCGCGCCCGGCGGCAAGCGCATTGACGCGCCGGCCGGGCCGATCAAGGCCATCGTGGGCGCCATGGTGGACCTGCTGACCGACCCGCTGCGCATGCAGCCCAAGGGTCCGATCCGGCTGGGCGTGTGGGAGGCGCGGCGGCTGGACGCCCTGCGCGCCAGCCTGCTGGATGCCCAACGCGTGGGCCCCTGCCAAGACTGGCAACTGGAAGGCGACCTGGGCCTGGCCAGCCTGGCCCGGCGCCTGCAGCAGATCGGCCAGCCCCAGCCCGTGGCAGCGCCCGAAGGCCTGCACATCCAGCTGCGGCCCTACCAGCGCGAAGGCCTGGCCTGGCTGCAGTACCTGCGCGCCCACAGCCTGGGCGGCATCCTGGCCGACGACATGGGCCTGGGCAAGACCGCGCAGGCGCTGGCCCATGTGCTGACCGAGAAGAACGCCGGCCGGCTGGACCGGCCGGTGCTGGTGGTGCTGCCCACCTCCCTGCTCTTCAACTGGCAAGCCGAAGCGCAGCGCATGGCACCCAGCCTGCGCCTGCTGAGCCTGCAAGGGCCAGACCGCGCCGACCTGTTTGCGCAGATGGCTGCACACGACATCGTGCTCACCACCTACCCGCTGCTCTGGCGCGACATCGAGGTGCTGGCCGCGCAGCCATTCCACCTCGTCATCCTGGACGAGGCGCAGATGGTCAAGAACGCTGCCAGCCGCAGCGCCCGCGCCCTGCGCCAGCTACAAAGCCGGCACCGCCTGTGCCTGACCGGCACGCCGCTGGAAAACCACCTGGGCGAGCTGTGGGCGCAGTTCGACTGGCTGATGCCCGGCTTTCTGGGCGACCAGCGCAGCTTTGCCGCGCGCTGGCGCAAGCCCATTGAAGAGAACGGCGAAACCCTGCGCGCCACCCTGCTGGCCCAGCGCGTGCGCCCCTTCATCCTGCGCCGCCGGAAACAGGACGTGGCGCGCGAACTGCCCGCCCGCACCGAAGTCATCCAGCGCATACCGCTGCAAGGCCAGCAGCGCGAGCTGTATGAAAGCGTGCGCGTGGCCGCCGACAAACAGGTGCGCCGCGTGCTGCAGCGGCAGAACTTTGCGGGCGCACAGATCAGCATCCTGGATGCGCTGCTCAAGCTGCGGCAGGTGTGTTGCGATCCTTTCCTCGTGAAAGGGAGCGACATACCGCACGAGATGGAACGGGCCAAGCTCCACGCGCTCACCGGCTTGTTAGTCCCGCTGCTGGACGAAGGCCGCCGCGTACTGGTGTTCTCGCAGTTCACCGAGCTGCTGGAGCTGGTGGCCGATGCGCTCTCGGCGCTGGATCTGCCCTTCCTCAGCCTGACCGGCCAGACCAGCCCCAAGGCACGCAGCGGCGTGGTGCAGCGCTTCCAGGCGCAGGAAGTCCCCATCCTGCTGCTGAGCCTGAAGGCGGGTGGCGTGGGCCTGAACCTGACCGCTGCTGACACCGTCATCCACATGGATCCGTGGTGGAACCCCGCCGTGGAGGAGCAGGCTACCGCCCGCGCCCACCGCATCGGGCAGGACCAGCCGGTCTTCGTCTACAAGCTGGTGGTGGAAGGCAGCATCGAGGAACGCATGCTGGAACTGCAGGCCCGCAAGCAGGCCCTGGCCGATGGCGTGCTGGGCCATGACCAGGAAGGCGCCGCAAAATTTGACGAGGCCGACCTGCAGGCTTTGCTGGCGCCACTGGGCGCACTCATGCCCAAAGACCAGACGGCCGAAGAAGCCGCGCGGCGCTGGGGCAGTACCAGCCGCCGGCGCCCCTAGGTCCTGGGCAACAACCAACGGCCCAGCACCTCATGCACGGTCTTGCCCTGGTGGCTGTTGATCAGCACCAGCTCATGGGCGGGCCAGCGCACTGGCACGATGGGGTGCTCCAAACCCAGACGGCCTTTGTAGGCCAGGGTCATGTGGGGACTGAAACTGCGCTGCACCGGCAGGTGCGCGTCCGCCATGGCAATGCCCAACCGCAGCCGGAACTGCCGCAGGGCATCCAGCCCCTGGCCGCCCGACAGCACATAGGTCAAGCCGCTGTTGCGGTAGACCAGGGCATGGTCGAACACCACGTCGAAGGCGGCCATGGCCAGCCCATCGGCCACGTGGCTGGCCAGTGGCACCAACCCTGCGGGCAAGGCGTCGTATTCGCCCAGGTTGTGCAGGCTCATGTGCAGGCGCTCCGCCGCCAATGGGTCGCCCCGCAGGGCGTGCGCCCGCGCAAGCTCCTCGCCCAGAGCAGCCAGCCTCAGCGCATCCGCGGGCGCGGGGCGTAGCGCGAAAAACAGGTTGAAGGGCTTGCGGGGCGGCCGCGCAGCCGGCTTGGCCCGCGGCCTGGGAGGCTGCGGGCCGCCCGGCTCCAGACCCGGGAGACTAAGCTGTTCCAGCATAGCAAGGCTCCATTGACAAGCAAAATACCAACCCAGCCCCCATAGAATATGCGCAAGCAGCTAGCAAATCCATAGCAAACTTCCACCATGTCCAGCACACCTGATTCGTCCGCCCGCCCTGCCGCTGATGCCCACATTGCCCTGCAGGCCGAGCCGGGGCATCTGATACGGCGGGCGCACCAGCTGGCCGTGGGCATCTTCCACGAAACCCACGGCCGCCAGATCACGCCGGTGCAGTACGCGATCCTGCGAGCGCTGCAGGACACACCGGGCATTGACCAGGTGACGCTGGCGGACCGGGTGGCCCTGGACACCTCCACCACCGCCGACATCGCCGCCCGGCTGGACGCCAAAGGCTGGATCGTGCGCGAATTGCTGCCGCGGCGCCAGCGCGCCCTGCACCTGACGCCGGAGGGCGAGGCGGTGCTGGCTGAAATGCTGCCGCGCGTGGCGCCCATGTACGCGCAGTTGCTCGACGCGCTGGAGCCGACCGAGCGGGACGAGTTTTTGCGCCTGCTGCGCAAGTTCGTGCACCTCAATACGGCAGCGCCCGACGCACCGGCCGACAGCACCGACTGATCCCTGGCAAGGGAAAACCCTCATCTGTACCCCCTAGCCGGGGATTTGACTTGTGTCTATGATTTACGTCATTCAGCATACTGAATGAAATACTTTTAAAGGAGCCGCGCCATGTTCCCTCTCAACACCTGGTACGTTGCCGCCCGCAGCGAAGAGATCCCATCCGACCGCCCAATGTGCCGCCGCATTTGCGATCTGCCCATGGCCCTGTTCCGCAACAGCGCGGGCGTGGTGGCAGCGGTGGAAGACTTCTGCCCGCACCGCGGCGCCCCGCTCTCGCTGGGCAAGGTGGTGGGCGACACCCTGGTCTGCGGCTACCACGGCCTGGCCATGGGCTGCGATGGCAAGACGGTCTCCATGCCTTGCCAGCGCACGCGCGGCTTTCCCGCCATCCGCAGCTTTCCCATCCATGAGGAACACGGTTTCGTCTGGGTCTGGCCCGGCGATGCAGCGCAGGCCGATGTGGCCAGCATTCCGAAGTTTGAATGGCTGAGCAACCCACAGTTCGGCTACGGCGGCGGGCTCTACCAGATCGCCTGCGACTACCGCCTCATGGTCGACAACCTGATGGACCTGACGCACGAAACCTATGTGCACAGCACCAGCATCGGCCAGAAGGAAATTGACGAAGTACCCTGCCAGACCCGCGTGGACGGCGACCATGTGATCACCGAGCGCTTCATGGAAGGCATTGAGGCGCCCCCGTTCTGGAAGATGGCGCTGCGCATGAACGGCCTGCCCGACGACCAGCCGGTGGACCGCTGGCAGATCTGCCATTTCACGCCGCCCAGCCACATCATGATCGAGGTGGGCGTGGCGCTGCAGGGCCACGGTGGCTACCACGCGCCCGACGAATTCAAGGCGGCGAGTTGGGTGGTGGACTTCATCACGCCCGAAACGGCCACCAGCATCCACTACTTCTGGGGCATGGCGCGCAAGTTCAAGCCGCAGGACGAGGCGCTGACTGCGCAGATCCGCGAAGGCCAAGGCAAGATTTTTGCGGAAGACCAGGAGATGCTGGAGCGCCAGCAGAAGAACCTGCTGGCCTACCCGGAGCGCAAGCTGCTCATGCTCAATATCGACGCGGGCGGCGTGCAGTCGCGCAAGGTGATTGAGCGCGTCCTCCAGGCCGAGCGCAACCCTGCGCCTGCCGCCGCCGCGGCTCCTGCGGCACAAGGTGCACCGGCATGAGTGCGCACCCCACCCTGCAGGTGCGCGTGGCGCGCAAGCGCGCCGAGGCGCAGGACATCTGCAGCCTGGAGCTCGTGGCGCTGGACGGCGCAGCCCTGCCCGCCTTCACGGCCGGTGCGCATATTGATGTGCACCTGCCCAACGGGCTGCAGCGCCAGTATTCACTGTGCAACGCGCCTGGCGAGACGCAACGCTATGTGATTGGCGTGCTGCGCGATGCGGCTTCGCGTGGTGGCTCGGCCGCCGTGCACGAGCAGGTGGCCGAGGGCGACACGCTGACCATCAGCACGCCGCGCAACCTGTTTGCCCTGGAGCCCGCGGCGCCGCACCACCTGCTGCTGGCCGGCGGCATTGGCATCACGCCCATGCTGGCCATGGCCGAGCACCTGGCCACCACGGGACAGTCTTTCGCGCTGCACCACTGCAGCCGCTCGCGCGAACGCACCGCCTTTGTGGAACGCCTGGGTACAGCCCGGTTTACCGGCAAGGTGCAACACCACTTTGACGATGGCGACGCCGCGCAAAAGCTGGACATTGCCGCCACGCTGGCCCGCGCGCCGACCGGCACCCACCTCTATGTCTGCGGCCCGCAAGGCTTCATGGACGCAGTGCTCAACGCCGGACGCGCTGCCGGTTGGCCCGAAGAGCGCCTGCACCGCGAGTACTTTGCCGCCGCCCCGGTGGACCACACGAACGATGGCAGCTTTGAGCTGGAGATTGCCAGTACTGGCAAGGTCATCAAGGTGCTGCCCGACCAGACCGCGCTGGCCGCGTTACACGCAGCGGGTATCGACATTCCCATGTCCTGCGAACAGGGCGTGTGCGGCACCTGCCTCACGCGCATCAAGGCCGGCACGCCCGACCACCGCGACCAGTACCTGGAGCCCGACGAACAGGCGGCGAACGACCAGTTCCTGCCCTGCTGCTCGCGCGCCAGCAGTGCGCGCCTGGTGCTGGACTTGTAAGTCTTTCCGGCCTCCAGCCCCCGTCCAGTCTGCGCGAGCAGCTCCTGATTTAGGAGCGGATTACTTGCTGGAGGATTTCATCTCGTAGAGACGCGCATCGGCGGCGGCGAACAGGGATTCCTGGTCGGTGCCGTCGTGCGGGAAACTGGCCACGCCGTAGCTGAAGGAGGCGCGGTATTCCACCCCCTCGCCCAGGCGCATGGGCTTGCTGCGCAGCTTGGCGCGTATGGCCGCCAGCGAACGCTCCATGGCAGCCGCCTCGGTATGGTGGTAAATGGCCATGAATTCGTCACCACCCAGCCGGCCCATGATGTCCGAGGTACGGCAGGAGCCCTGCAGCACACGCGCTACGGAGAGCAGCAACTGGTCGCCGGCCAGGTGGCCACGGGTGTCGTTCACCAGCTTGAGGCCATCCATGTCGAACAGGGCCACCACAAACACCTCATGGTGGCGCAAAGCCCGGTCCAGCGAGAGTTTGAACAGATCTTCAAAGTAGCGGCGCGTAAGCAGGCCGGTCAGCGCATCCACCTGGTAGCGCTTGATGTTGGCGGTGTAGCGCTCGCGCGCGAGCAGGCCGATTTCGATCTGGGTGCGGAAGCGTTCCACGATCTCCACATCGTGCGGACCGTAGGTGTCGGACACGGCCGAGTCCAGGTTGAGCAGGCCGAACAGGCGGTCCCCCACAAAAATGGGCGCGCTGATGACGGACTTGTATTCCCAATCACCGGGTTTGAACACGGTTTCGATGTGTCCGAAGTCCTTGAATGTGATGAGTCGGGCCTCCTTGATGGCCCCGCCGGTGAGCTGGTAGAGAAAACTGTCTTCCAGCTTGAGGTGGAAATTGCTGACGAATTCTTCGGTAAACCCGCGCGAAGCCGCAAAGGTCAGGTGCCCGTCCTCCCCCAGGATAAGGACCGAGCCTGTGCTGGCAGTGTTGAAGACGTTGAAGAGGTAGTTGAGGATGGTGCGGTAGATCAGCTCGATGTCTTCGTTGAGCAGGATCTCGCGGTTCACCCGCACATTCATGTCGGCCAGCAGGTGCAGGCGACGCGCGTTTTCCTGCAACTCCAGAAAGCGCCTGCGCACCAGCACCAACCCCACATTGGCCAGCACCAGACACAGCGCAATGGCCACCGCCCAGGGCATGAAAGCAGCCCCTGCATGCGCCAGCGCCAACAAGGTAGTCACCACGATGCCAAGCTGGGCCAGCACCACAATCACCACACCTGCGCCAGTAGCAAGAACATTCAGCCGCATGCGAGTGAGTATGGCACGCCCAATGGGGGGCAACACCTGAATTTCCCTGAAGCCGACGCGGTCTGCACGGGCGCTAGACTCGTGGCACACAGCCTCGCGCTCCGCTCCATGAAACACTTTCGTACCACCGCGACCCTGTTGGCCAGCCTGGCCTTGCTGGGTGCATGCAGCCTGCCGCCATCCGGGCTACAACCACCGCCGCCCAGTGCTGCAGCCCCCGCTGGTACACCAGCTGCGCCCCCGCCCGGCACCGCGTCAGATGTCAGCGCGCAGGCCGCCCGCAACTACGCCATTGCGGCGGACGCCTCCAGCCTGCGCATCCTGGTCTATCGCGGCGGCACGTTGGCACGCCTGGGGCATAACCACGTCATCAGCTCCCACGAACTGCAGGGCCGCGTCTGGCTAGGCGCCACCGCGCAAACCAGCGGCTTTGAGATCCACGTGCCGGTCAACACCCTCATCGTGGACGACAACGCCGCCCGCACTGCCGAGGGCGCCGACTTCCCGCTCAACCTGAGCGAGGACGCCAAGGAAGGCACCAAAGCCAACATGCTGCGCGAGACCCTACTCGACAGCGCCCACTACCCGGAGGTGCTGATCCGATCGGTTGCCGTGGAAGGCACGCTGCAGGCCCCGGTGGTCGTGGCGGCGCTGCGCATCCGTGACCAGACGCGCGAAGTCCGCCTGCCGGTCAGCCTGGTGGCCGGCGCCAATGGCCTGCGCGTGCGAGGCAGCTTTGTGCTGCGGCAAAGCGACTTTGGCATCACGCCCTTGAGCCTGGCCATGGGCGCGCTGCAAGTGCAGGACGCGGTGACCATCCGCTTCGAGCTCGTGGGCTTGCCAGAGGCCACCAGCCCGTAGTATCGCCAGATTCAGGCAAAGAAAAGCCGCGCAGCCCCCGTGGAATCTGCGCGGCCAGCTACTGATTCAGTAGCAGACAAGGAGAGGCTTACTGCTTGCTCTCGATCAGCCGGTTGATGCGCAGGGCCGCCAGCGTGCAGACTACGCCTGACAGCAGGTACAGCGACACTGCACCCAGGCCGTAGCGGGACGACAGGCCCAGCGCCACCAACGGCGCAAAGCCTGCGCCGAGCAGCCAGGCCAGATCGGCCGAGAGAGCCGCACCGGTGTAGCGGTACTGGGTGGAGAAATTGGCCGTCACCGTGCCCGAAGCCTGGCCGTAGGACAGGCCCAGCAACACAAAGCCCAGCAGCAGAAAGACGTTGTTGCCCACCACGCCCGCGCCCAGCAGCCAGGGCGTCACCAGGCTGAACAGACCGATCAGCACGGCCATGGCGCCCAGCAGGCGCCGGCGCCCCACGCGGTCGGCCAGCCAGCCGGAGAGCCAGATGGCCCCCGCGGCCAGCACCGCACCCACGATCTGTACGCCCAGCACGTCGGTCAGCGGCTGGTCGGAGTACATGGCAATCCAGGACAGGGGGAACACCGTGGCCAGGTGGAACAGCGCAAAACTGGCCAGCGCGGCAAAAGCGCCCAACAGCACGTTGTGGCCTTCGTCACGCAGCACTTGGGTCACCGGCACGGGCTGCAGCTCGCGCTGCTGCAGCAGCTCGGCGTAGGACTGGCCCACCACCAAACGCAGGCGCGCAAACAGGGCCACCACGTTGATGGCAAAGGCTACAAAGAAGGGATAGCGCCAGCCCCAGGCCAGAAATTCGGTGGTGCTCAGGCTGCTGAGCAGGTAGGCAAACAGGCTGGCTGCCAGCACAAAGCCCACCGGTGCGCCCAGCTGGCCAATCATGGCGTAACGACCACGCCGGTCTTCAGGAGCGCTCATGGCCAGCAGCGAGGGCAGGCCGTCCCAAGTACCGCCCAGGGCCAAGCCCTGGCCGATGCGCAGCACCACCAGCGCCACGATGGCGGTAGTGCCGACCGAGGCGTAGCTGGGCAGAAAGGAGATGCCGGCCGTGCTGGCGCCCAGCAGGAACAGCGAGATGGTCAACTTGGTGCCGCGCCCCCAGCGCCGCTGCACAGCCATGGACAGCGCGGTACCGATGGGGCGCGCCACAAAGGCCAGCGAAAAGATGGCAAACGCCATGAGCGTGCCATCCAGCTTGGAGAGGAAGGGAAACAGCAGCGACGGGAACACCAGCACGCTGGCAATGCCGAAGACAAAAAAGTCGAAGTATTCGGAAGACCGCCCGATGATCACCCCCACGGCGATTTCATTCGGGGTCACATCCTCGTCGGTATGGGCGTTTGCCAACGATACCGAACTCTCAATGCCGGGTGCGGACAATGCCGCAGAACCTTGGCTCACCATATCTCTCGCTCCTGAATACTGGGTAAAAGGCCACTGACGGGCCATGGCTCCTTTCTACACCCGCACAGCCCCGTTTGGACCCGCCAAGGCCACAGGGAAACCCTGATTTCCTGCGATATGGAGAAGATTTTCCACATCGTGGCAAAAAAGACCGGCTTCTGGGTTCCTGCGGTCCCTTGCCGCGGGTCAACCCGGCTTTGCCGCGCGCTTGATCTTGGACAAAATGTCCAATCGACAAATTTGCTAGTCCAGCTACATTGCAGGCATTACGTCAACCCGCGTTTACACCTAAGCGCATTTTGTTGCGCCTTCAGCATGCTAAAAACCAAGCAACTCCGCAGGCCCGCCTGCCTGGCCGCCCTGGCCATGACCGCCCTTCTGGCCGGTTGCAGCAAGGCCGTCGTCCTCAATCCGGCCGGTGACATCGCCGCCCAGCAGGGCCAGATGGTGATCACCGCCACGCTGCTGATGCTCATCATCATCGTGCCGGTCATCGCCCTCACCCTGTTCTTTGCCTGGAAGTACCGCCAGGGCAACACCGCCAACACCGAAGCCGACTACGACCCCGAGTGGCACCACTCCACCACGCTGGAGCTGGTGATCTGGACGGTGCCGCTGTTCATCATCATCGCCCTGGGCGCGCTGACCTGGATCGGCACCCACAAGCTCGACCCCTACCGCCCGCTGGACCGCATCGACGCGCAGCGCGCCTTGCCCGACGACATCAAGCCGCTGGAGGTGCAGGTCGTGGCCATGGACTGGAAATGGCTGTTCTTCTACCCCGAACAGGGCATTGCCACCGTCAACGAACTGGCCGCCCCGGTGGACCGCCCCATCCTGTTCAAGCTGACGGCCACGTCGACCATGAACGCTTTCTACGTGCCCGACCTGGCCGGCATGATCTACGCCATGCCCGGCATGCAGACCGAGCTCAACGCCGTGATCAACCGCCCCGGCGTGTTCCCCGGCATGTCCTCGCACTACAGCGGCTCGGGCTTTTCGGGCATGACCTTCAAGTTCCATGGCCTGAGCGAAGACGACTTTGACAAGTGGGTCAAGCAGGCCAAGACCGAAGGCAAGGCCCTGGACAGCGCCACCTACTTGAACCTGGTGAAGCCCAGCGAGCGCGATCCCGTGCAGCGCTTTGCCCGTGTGGAAGACGGCCTGTATGACAAGGTGCTCAACCGCTGCGTCGAAGACGGCAAGATGTGCATGCACCACATGATGTCCGTCGACGCCAAGGGCGGCCAAGCCTACATGCGCTCGGCCGGCCTGAACCTGCCCCAGGACGTCTGCACCCCGCAGAACGCGACCCAAGTGGTGGCCGCCCTTGAAGCGCGCCACGCCACGGCATATGACCGTAACCTCTCCAGCCAATGATCCGCGCATAAGAGACTGATGAACATGTCCAACTCACCCGTAGTAACCGAATCGCATTGGGCCCTGGGCCGACTGAACTGGGATGTCGTGCCCATGGCGCACGAACCCATCGTGCTGTGGACCTTCATCGCCGTGATGCTGGGCGGCCTGGCCGTGCTGGCCGCCATTACCAAGCTCCGCCTCTGGGGCACGCTGTGGCGCGACTGGATCTGCAGCATCGACCACAAGAAGATCGGCATCATGTACATGATCCTGGGTATCGTCATGCTGCTGCGCGGCTTTGCCGACGCGGTGATGATGCGCCTGCAGCAGGCCATGGCCTTTGGCGACAACATGGGCTACCTGCCGCCGCACCACTACGACCAGATCTTCACTGCCCACGGCGTGATCATGATCTTCTTCGTGGCCATGCCGCTGGTCACCGGGCTGATGAACTACCTCATCCCGCTGCAAATCGGCGCGCGCGATGTGTCCTTCCCCTTCCTCAACAACTTCAGCTTCTGGATGACCACGGCCGGCGCCGTGCTGGTGATGGTGTCGCTGTTTCTGGGCGAGTTTTCCACCTCCGGCTGGCTGGCGCTGTCCAACCTGGGCGCGCAGAGTCCCAGCACCGGGCTGGACTACTACATCTGGGCGCTGCAGATTGCCGGGGTGGGTACCACGCTCTCGGGCATCAACCTGATCGTGACCATCATCAAGATGCGCGCGCCCGGCATGAGCCTGATGAAGATGCCCGTCTTCACATGGACCGCCCTGTGCACCAACGCGCTGATCGTTGCGTCTTTCCCGGTACTGACCGCAGCCCTGGTGCTGATGTCGCTGGACCGCTACGTAGGCACCAATTTCTTCACGAACGACCTGGGCGGCAACCCCATGCTCTACGTGAACCTGATCTGGATCTGGGGTCACCCCGAGGTCTACATCCTGATCCTGCCCTGCTTCGGCATCTTCTCTGAGGTGGTCGCCACCTTCTGCAAGAAGCGCCTGTTCGGCTACACCTCCATGGTCTATGCCACAGTGGTGATCACCATCCTGTCCTACCTGGTCTGGCTGCACCACTTCTTCACCATGGGCTCGGGCGCGAGCGTGAACACCTTCTTCGGCATCACGACGATGATCATCTCGATCCCCACGGGCGCGAAGATCTTCAACTGGCTGTTCACCATGTACAAGGGCCGCATCCGCTTCGAGCTACCCATGATGTGGACCGTGGCCTTCATGGTGACCTTTGCCATCGGCGGCATGACCGGCGTGCTGCTGGCCGTGCCCCCAGCCGACTTCGTGCTGCACAACAGCCTGTTCCTGATCGCCCACTTCCACAACGTGATCATTGGCGGCGTGCTGTTTGGCCTGTTTGCCGGCATCAACTACTGGTACCCCAAGGCCTTTGGCTACAAGCTCGACCGCACCTGGGGCGTGCGCTCCTTCTGGCTGTGGGTGGTGGGCTTCTGGGTGGCCTTTGGCCCGCTCTATGTGCTGGGCCTGATGGGCGTGACCCGCCGCGCCAACCACTTTGAAGATACCTCCCTGCAGCCCTACTTCGTGGTGGCAGCCATTGGCGCCGCGATGATCGCCGCCGGCATTGCCTGCTTCCTGATCCAGATCATCGTGAGCTACCTCAAGCGCGAACAGCTGCGCGACTGGACTGGCGACCCCTGGGACGCGCGCACGCTGGAATGGGCCACCTCCTCGCCCCCGCCAGACTACAACTTCGCCTTCACCCCCGTGGTGCACAGCATCGACGCCTGGTGGGACATGAAGAAGCACGGCTACCAGCGTCCGGCCACCGGCTTCCAGCCCATCCACATGCCAGCCAACACCGGCTCCGGCGCGGTGATCTCGGCCCTGTCGCTGGTATTTGGCTTCGCACTGATCTGGCACATGTGGCTGCTGGCCGGCGTGTCGTTTGCCGCGCTGCTCATCGCCTCCATCGTCCACACCTTCAACTACAAGCGTGATTTCTACATTCCGGCGGCTGACGTGATCGCCACCGAAGAAGCCCGCACACTGCAACTGGCCCGCCATGTCTGATACCACCCTGCACGCAAGCGCCGCTGGCGCAACCGCCGTGCGCGAGTACCACCTCGCCCACGAGCCCCATCCCGAAAACGGCACCGCCTTGGGCTTCTGGCTCTACCTGATGAGCGACTGCCTGATCTTCGCCGCCCTGTTTGCCACCTACGGCGTGCTGGGCCGCAGCTATGCCGCCGGCCCCAGCGGCGCCGAGCTGTTCGACCTGCCCCTGGTCGCGCTGAACACGGCCTTCCTGCTGCTGTCCTCCATCACCTTCGGCTTTGCCATGCTGCGCAAGCAGCTGGGCGATGTGAAGGGCACGCTGGCCTGGCTGGCAGTGACCGGTTTGCTGGGCCTGTGCTTCCTGGGCCTGGAGCTGTATGAGTTCTCGCACCTGATCCACGAAGGCGCGGGCCCGCAGCGCAGCGCCTTCCTGTCGGCCTTCTTCACCTTGGTGGGCACCCACGGCCTGCACGTCACCTTTGGCCTGATCTGGCTGGTGGTGCTGATGGTCCAGATCAGCAAGCACGGACTGATCCACGAGAACAAGCGCCGCCTGATGTGCCTGTCCATGTTCTGGCACTTTCTGGACGTGGTCTGGATCGGCGTGTTTACCTTTGTCTACCTGATGGGAGTGCTGTAAATGAGCGCCGCACAACACACGGCACACGCCGGACACGACCACCACGATGACCACCATGGCGACGTGGGCCCGCACAGCAGCTTCTCGGGCTATATGACGGGCTTTGTGCTCTCCATCATCCTCACTGCAATCCCCTTCTGGTTGGTGATGTCCAAGGTGATCTCCGAGCGCAGCACGGCCGTGCTGGTGCTGGGTGGCTTTGCCGTGGTGCAGATCCTGGTGCACATGGTCTGCTTCCTGCACATGAACGGCAAGGTTGAAGGCGGCTGGACCCTGCTGTCCACCATCTTCACCGTGGTGTTCGTGGCCATCGCCATCACAGGCACGCTGTGGGTCATGTTCCACATGAACAGCAACATGATGCCCGAGCACCCTGCTGCTGCACCCTCAGCTCCCGCAGCGGCAACGGCCCCTGCCGCGCCCGCAGCACCCCACCACAGCTCACCCTGACCCGGGACACCATGCCGGACGCCGACACCCACTCGCCGCGCCCGCATCCGCGCTGGATGCTGGCCGGGCTTGGGGCACTGGGCATGGCGTTGTTTCTGGGCTTTATCGCCCTGGGCGTGTGGCAGGTACAGCGCCTCCAATGGAAGCTGGCCCTGATCGAACGCGTCACCCAGCGCATCCAGGCCGCGCCCGTGGCAGCACCGCCCGCGGCACATTGGCCCGCCGTGAACGCCGCCGGGTTTGAATACCAAGCCGTGCGCCTGCAGGGCCAGTGGCTGACCGACAAAACCGTACTCACCCAGGCCAGCACCGTGCTGGGCGCAGGCTACTGGGTGCTAACCCCGCTCCAACAGACCGACGGCACCCAGGTGCTCGTGAACCGCGGCTTTGTGCCAGACAAGCAGCGCGCGCAATGGCTGGCGCCCGACGCGAACGCCGCCACGCAACCGGCAGGCACCGTTGTGGTGGAAGGCCTGCTGCGGATGAGCGAGCCAGGCGGCGGCTTTCTGCGCCGCAATGACCCGACCCAACAACGCTGGCATTCGCGCGACGTGGCAGCCATTGCCCAGGCCCAGCAGCTCACCCGGGCAGCGCCGTTCTTTGTAGATGCCGGCATTCCGCGCCTGCAAAACGGAGCCACCAGCGAACTACCGCCCCCCAGTACTGATACTTGGCCGCAGCCTGGCCTGACCGTGGTGCGCTTTGCCAACAGCCATCTGGTTTACGCCCTCACCTGGTTCGGGCTGGCGCTCATGGTTGCGGGGGCCGCCGTGCTTGTGGCACGCTATGAGCGTCGGCTGCGCGTCGCAGCCCACCACCCCGCCCATGACCAGCCCCACTGAGAATCCTCCCCTTCCCCTGCGCAAGATCCGTCCGGCCAGCGCCTCGGCCGGGCGCAAAAACCTGCAGCAGCTGATCCAGCTGCGCTGGATTGCCGTGGTCGGGCAACTACTCACCATCGAGGTCACCCACTACAGCCTGCGCCTAGACCTGCCCTTGCGGGCCATGCTGGCCATCGTGGGTTGCATGGTGGTATTCAATCTCGCCAGCTTGCTGCGCTGGCGGGTGCGCCGCCGCGTGCATGAGGTAGAGCTCTTCATCGCCCTGCTGGTGGACGTGGCCGCACTGACGGCCCAGCTCTACCTGAGCGGGGGCATCAGCAACCCCTTTGTCTTCCTTTACTTATTGCAGATTGCCGTAGGTGCCATGCTGCTCCGAGGGGGTTACCTCTGGTCCATCGTGCTGGCAGCATCGTCGTGCGTGGTGCTGCTGGCCGAGCACAGCCTCCCGCTGCCCCTGGCGCCCAATTTGCAAGAGGGTTGGAGCAGCCCCTATGTGGCGGGCCTGCTGGTGTGCTTTGCGCTGAACGCCATCCTGGTAGTCATCTTCATCACCCGCATCAACCAGAACCTGCGCCGCCAGGACGCGCGGCTGGCCACGGCCCGCCAGCGTGCGGCGGAAGAAGAACACATCGTGCGCATGGGCCTGCTGGCCTCGGGCGCGGCCCACGAGCTGGGTACGCCCCTGGCCACGATGGCAGTAATCCTGGGCGACTGGAAACGCATTCCCGCGCTGGCGGCCGACAGCGTGTTGCAGGAAGAAATCGCCGAGATGGAAGCCCAGGTCAAGCGCTGCAAAAGCATTGTCAGCGGCATCCTGTTGTCGGCGGGTGAGACGCGGGGTGAATCGTCGGTACAAACCACGGTGCGCCAGTTTTTGGACAGCCTGGTGCAGGACTGGCGCGCTACCCGATCCGTGGACCACTTCACTTACGACAACCACATCCTGCACGACAGCCCCATGGTGGCCGACACCACGCTGCAGCAGATGGTCTTCAATGTGCTGGACAACGCGCGCGATGCCTCACCGCATTGGGTGCAACTGCTGGCCGAGCGCGATGCCGATGCGCTGCGCATTGTGGTGAGCGACCGGGGGCCGGGCTTTTCGCCCGGCATACTGGCACACATCGGTACGCCCTACCAATCCACCAAAGGACGCCCCGGCGGTGGTCTGGGCCTGTTCCTGTCGCTCAACGTGGCACGCACCCTGGGCGGCAGCGTGGAAGCGCGCAACCGGCCCGAAGGTGGTGCGGAGGTGACCATCACCCTGTCGCTGTCGGCCATTACCCTGCAAGATGCCAGCCTGGAAGACCATGGACTCTGAACGCCTGCTGCTCATCGTCGAAGACGACGAGGCTTTTGCCCGCACCTTGGCTCGCTCTTTCGAGCGACGGGGTTACCGGGTGCTGCATGCCGACGGCATGGCCGCGGTGGAAAGCCTGTTGGCGGAACACACGCCACAGTACGCCGTGGTGGATCTCAAGCTCAAGGGCGAGGCCACTGGCCTCGCCTGCGTGCGTGCGCTGCACGCACGCAGCCCTGCGACGCGCATCGTGGTGCTGACCGGCTTTGCCAGCATTGCCACGGCAGTGGAAGCCATCAAGCTGGGCGCCTGCCAGTACCTGGCCAAACCCTCCAACACCGATGACATCGAGGCCGCCTTCGGCCAGCAGGAAGGCAACACCGAGGTGGCGCTGACCAACCGCTCCAGCTCCATCAAGACGCTGGAATGGGAGCGCATCCACCAAGTGCTGGCCGAGAGTGACTTCAACATCTCCGAAGCCGCCCGCCGCCTGGGCATGCACCGCCGCACCCTGAGCCGCAAGCTGGACAAACAGCGGGTGTAAGGTCGTGGACTCTTGCATGGTCGCCCACATGACGCGACTTTCGGACAGACAACTCAGCTTGAAGCACTTGACGCAACAAGATTGAGATCCTTCCAGTTTGCTTGCCCGTACCACTGCTTTGCCCATTCACTGAGCTCAGCTGCCGGCATCGGCTTTGCGACACCATACCCCTGCACAAGATGGCAGCCCAGACGCAACAGTGCTCCGCCAATCTCCAAACTCTCAACCCCTTCAGCAATCACCTCGCGGTTGAATGCCCCAGCCAACCGGATCACACTTTCCACAATGCCGCGGTCATCGGCATCAATGAGCATGTCACGCACAAAGCTTTGATCTATTTTCAAGATATTTACCGGCAGCTTGCGCAGATATGTAAGAGATGAGTAGCCGGTACCAAAGTCATCAAGTGCGAAGCGGACGCCAAGCGCTTGGCAGCGGCGCAGAGCAGCCCCCGCCACATTCACATCATCAAATGCCGCTGTCTCCAACACCTCCAACTCCAGGGAGGATGGCGAAACATGGGGAAACTTCGTCAAATTGGCAACTAGTTTGTCGTAGAAGTCCGGCTGAACTAGATGGGCTGCCGAGATATTGACTCCCATCTGTAACTCAAAACTATCCTGCTGCCACAACGCTGCTTGCGTCAGTGCCGTTTGGATTACCCAATCGCCCAGCATCTGTTCAAGATTTGTACCTTGAATCTGAGGTAGAAATGCAGCAGGCGACAACAATCCTTGCTCTGGATGTTGCCAGCGGACCAACGCTTCGACCCCCACTAATCGCCCGTCGCGTAAATCCACTTTGGGCTGATAGTGCAATACCAACTCATCCCGCTCCATTGCTAGATGAATCCGATTGACATAGCTCCGGTGTTGCTGCGCTTTGCGATCGCTTTCCGGATCAAACAAGTGAAATCGGTTCTTACCGGAGTTCTTGGCCATATACATGGCTTGATCGGCATGCCGCAACAAAGTGTCGGCATCTGCATGGTCTTGCGGGTATAAGCTCACACCAATACTGGCGGAAACGCTAACTGCTTGACCGTCAATCTGCACAGGGCTGCAAGCTGCCGCCAATACCCGCTCCAACACTATGGAACACTCTTCGGGTGAAGCGATATCTGCCAATAACAAGACAAACTCATCGCCACCCAAGCGAGCCAGAGTGTCTTCAGCGCGAAGCACTTTTTTTAAACACTCAGCCACTCCGATCAACAACTCGTCTCCCCCCGGGTGACCGTAGGTGTCATTGACCTGCTTGAATCCATCCAAATCCAGATAACAGACGGCGAGTGACATATCACTGCGCGCCGTGCGGGCAATGGCTTGGGACATGCGATCAGCCAGCAACCTTCTGTTCGGAACACCGGTCAGCGTGTCGTAGTGAGCGATGCGATCGAGCTCAGCCTCGTGTGCCTTGAGTCTACTGATGTCAGAAAACACCGCAATGTAGTGCTCCACATCACCTGAATTGCTCCGCACAACTGAGATAGACAACAATTCAGCATAAATTTCGCCACTCTTGCGCCGATTCCAGATTTCACCCTGCCAGAAATTCTGGGTGTTGATCGCAACCCACATTTTTCGATAAAACTCTGCGTCCTGTCTGCCCGAAGACAAGATGCGGGGGGATTTACCTATGACCTCCTCCGGGGCATAACCAGTGATTCGCACAAACGCAGGATTGACTTTTGCTATGAGACCGTCCGCATGCACCACCATCAGCCCTTCATAGCTACTCTCAAAGACAGTGCTTGCCTCACGCTGTGCAAGCTCATATGCTTTTTTCTGAGTCACATCCGTGTGCGTGCCAGCCATAGTCAGCGGCGCACCTTCCTCGTCCCATTCGACAATGCGCCCTCGCGTGTGGATCCAGCGCCACTCGCCGTTTTTTGCCTTGCAACGCAAATCCAGTTCGTGTCGGTCAATGTGGCCCGCCAGATGCTGTTGAATTGAGCTCATTGAGGCCGCCAAATCCTCCGGGTGCACATACTGGCCCCAATGCTCAACGTCGATGTGCATTTCACCCGGCTCGTAACCAAGCATGGTCTCCCAACGCGCGCTGACCCGAAACGAATTGGTCTTCAGATTCCAATCCCAAAAGCCTTGGTCTGAACCTTCAATTACTCGAGCCAATTGCTGCTCACGCGCACGCAGCAATTCCTTGGCAGCTTCGCGCTCGGTAATGTCATGCGATACGCCAAAAAGGCCGACTACATCTCCATTGGCATCTCTTACTGGCCCTTTGGTCACCAAAAACACCAGCTCCTTCCCATCCAGCGTCTTCAAAATTTCCTGATGGGTCTGAGTAGCTCCGCCATCCATGATGGCTTTATCAAGGGCCATCAACCGCTCCCCTGTTGCTCGCTCAAACAGTGCTACGTCGTTCTTTCCCAAGATTTCGGACAGCGGCTTGCCAACGAAATGGGCTGCCGCCTGATTCCCCAATAAGTAGCGGCCATCTCGATCTTTCACAAAAACCGCATCTGATGTCCCGGATACCACGCTGTCGAGCAAACGACGCTGACTGTCCGCATGGCTTAGCGCATGCCGCAGGAGAGCACTCAACACACTTACGGCTACGCCATTGGCTACCAGTGCGAAAAACTGCACCTGGCTCAGGCTATCCACTGTTGAGTGTGGTACCACGATCACCCAATAAGCACCTATCGTTGCGATGAGAGTCGACAGCAGCCCTGGACCCAATCCACCAGCCAATGCACTCAGAATGATGGGCATCATGAATAGGATCAGCATGGGCCTATCTGAGGCGCCATTGGCAATACCCTCGCGTACCGCAACCATCAACAAGGTAATCAACAAAGTAAATACGTACACAATCCAGCTGGGAAGACGGAATATGCTCACTCCATGCTCCAGACCTCTGATCAGGCTGACCTCTTCTTTTCCGTGCTTCGACGGAACGGCATGCAACGCAAGAAAAAACAGCGCCGCAGTGCCCACCACAAAAAACAGGCCCTTGGCCGTAGATAGCCAGATCAGTGATGACATATCGGTAAAACGAGCCAGTAACTGATCGGACAAAAATACCCAAGCCAAGGCGAAAACCAAGTAGACCCCCGTGGCGGTTGCAATGAAGCGGTTGCGTGCGCTATTCAGATTCATGGATTTAGAGAGATGTTTGTTCCTTTTTACACCGATTCGATACATTGCCGATATCTGCGAATACCCCAAAGTCGAAACGCATCGCCATCGGAAATCACCGTAACGCGCACTTTCTGTTGACTTATCCTTCGATCCACGTAGCCATGGCTATAGGAGCAATTAATGAGAACAGCAGCTACAGCGATAGTTTCTGCCATGGCCTGTACTGTGGGGTATGCCCATGACCTGACCGCCCTGCCCCTGGGTGATGGCAAGCTGTCGCAGTTACCCAAGGCGGGCTGGATCTGGGCTTGCCGCGTCGACCCTCAGGCGGGCGGTGCCCAGCGCGTCGGGCCCTGGATCAATACCGCCAAGGGTACCTACGACCTGACTGCCAAACCGGTGGTGCCCGGGCAGGTGAGCTGGCCTTCGCAGTTCAAGCTCAGCGTGCAGAACGAGCAGCGCGTGTTCACCAGCAACGACCTGCCCAACCACTCCACCGGCAGCTTCCCTATCCCCAGCAATAGCGACGCCTACCGCTACGATCGCAACCCCAACAGCATCTCTGCGCAAACCATGCAGGTGACGCTGCCGCTGTGGCCCACTCTGGCCGCGCAGCCCAGCTGCGTGCCCGGCGCCATCGGCTTTCTGCTGAGCGGAGCCGTGCTGTTCAATGCGCTGGATGCACCGGGACGCGACGCCGTGGCCCACGAAACCCAAGACGCCTGCCAGGGCCACCCCCAGGAGTCGGGCGTCTACCACTACCACAACCTCAGCAGCTGCGTGGCCGACAAGCGCGAGCCCGGCGGCCACTCGGCCCTGGTCGGCTATCTGCTGGATGGCTTCGGCATCTACGGCTCCTACGGTGAGGCCGGCCAGTCCCTGGCCAGCAAGGACCTGGACGAATGCCACGGCCACACCCACACCATCACCTGGGAAGGCAAGCAAGTGGCCATGTACCACTACCACGCCACACCCGATTTCCCCTATACGGCGGGCTGCCTGCGCGGCAGTTACCGGCAGGCGGATGTATCCACCATCAGCGGCCCGCGCCCCAACCGGAGCATGGGCGGTCCCGGAGGGCGATCGTCCGAAGGGGGCATGGGTGGCCCTCCACCCGGCCCTGGCGGCCCCAGTGGCCCCGGCGGTGCGCCGCCCGACTTGAACAAGGCTGCCAGCACGCTGGGCATCAGTGCACAGAAATTGCGTGAAGCCCTGGGCCCGCCCCCGCCGGACCTGCGTGCTGCAGCCGCCAAGCTGGGTATCAGCGTGGATGCACTGCAGTCCGCCCTGAGTGCTGCCCGTTAATTCACTGATTGAGTCCCCGAACATGGCCACCTTGCTCCCGCGCTGGAAGCTGTCGCTGCGCACCGAACTCATTGCCTGCCTGCTGATCACCAGCCTGGCGTCCACCGCCATCGTGGGCGGCCTGGCCTACCAGCGGCTAACCAAGAAGTTCAACGCCCTGGTCATGCAGGAGTCCAGCAAGAACTTCACCAACGATGTGCAGAACTACTTCAAGACCTACGGCAGTTGGGCCGAGGGCCAGAAGGTGGAGGGCTTTCGCGCTTTTTCCGAGCGCCTGCGCCGCCCGCCCCGACCCGATGCGGGCGGCGGCGTGCTGCCACCGCCCACGGACCGCCCCCAGCCCAACCCTGAGCATGTGGGCCCCGGTCTCGTGGCCCGCTCCGGCCCTCCGGGACCGCCGCCCGGTGGTGGCAGCGGCCTGCACAAGCCGCCATTTCGCTTCTACCTGTTTGATGCAGAGTACCGCTCGCTGTTCTCGCTGGCGCCCTACCGGCCCGGTGACCCCATCCGCGAGGAAGACCGGGCCCGCATGTTCCCCATCCTGCTGGAAGGGCAACTGATTGCCTACTCCTCGCCCCAAGGCGAACCCAACTACTCTGACCTGGACTTGGGCTACCTCGCCGCCATGCGCGAATCGCTGGTGCTGGGGACTGCGGTAGGTCTCACGCTCACGCTGCTGCTGGGCGTGTTTCTGGGCAACCGGCTGAGCCGCTCCCTGCGCAAGCTGACGGGTGCCGTCCAGGCCATGGGCGAAGGCGCGCTGCGCCAGCAGGTGCCGGTGGAGTCGGACAACGAGGTGGGCGTGCTGGCCAAGGCCTTCAACCGCATGAGCGATGAGATTGCGCGGCAATACGAAGACCTGCGCCAATCGCACGCACAGATCGAAGCCATGGCCCAGCAGATGCGCGAATTGAGCCTGCGCGACGCGCTGACCGGGCTGCACAACCGCCGCCACTTCGATGCGCAGGGCGCGCAGTTCTTTGCCAGTGCCCAGCGCTACCAACGCCCCTTCAGTGTGATGCTGTGTGACATCGATCATTTCAAGAGCGTCAACGACCGCTTCGCCCATGCCACGGGCGACGAGGTGCTGCGCCGCCTGGGTGAAATCCTGCAGCAAGGCATGCGCAGCTCCGACCTGGTGGCGCGCTACGGCGGTGAGGAGTTCGTAGTCGCCTTCCCGGAAACCGACCTCACCCACGCCCACGAGGCCTGCGAAGCCCTGCGCCAGCGCGTGCAGGCCTACCCTTGGCATGAGGTGCACCCCGAGCTGCGCGTCACCATCAGCATGGGCCTGTGCGGCGACACGCAGTTGCCCAGCTTTCACGCCATGGTGGAAGCGGCAGACGCGCAGCTCTACAGCGCCAAACACGGTGGGCGCAACCAGGTGCGCTCGGCGGCGAAGGGCGAACCGCAGTTGGCTGCCTACGCAGCACCATGACCATGCCCCCATCAGGGGGGCATTAGACAAGGGCGTGCCCGCACAGCGGGACGGGCATAATTCACGCCTCATTCAGGATAATGAATGAGGCTTGAGCGGCGCCACACCCGGTACCGTTCACCTCGGCTTTGCGACTGGTTACCCCCAGTCTGCCGCGCAGACACCTACCCGCACCGTCTGCCACCGTACCGCACCTGCAAAGGGCTTGCCGGTACGCGTCTCCCCGCACGTTCTGAAAGGTTTCCATGTCTGCATCCACTGCTGTGCAGGGCAATTCGCCCCGCAAAGTAGCCATCGCGTCCCTCGTCGGCACCGCGATCGAGTTTTACGATTACTACATCTATGCTGCCGCCGCAGTGCTGGTGTTCAACAGCCAGTTTTTCCCCAAGGGCGATCCTTCGGCGGCCACCCTGCTCTCCCTGTCCACGCTGGCGCTGGCCTTTCTGGCCCGCCCCGTCGGATCGGCCCTGTTTGGCCACTTTGGCGACAAGATCGGCCGCAAGACCACGCTGGTGGCCTCGCTGCTGACCATGGGCCTGTCCACCGTGGCCATCGGCCTGCTGCCCACCTACGAGAGCATTGGCCTGTGGGCGCCGGTGCTGCTGTGCATTTGCCGCATCGGCCAAGGTATTGGCCTGGGTGGTGAATGGGGCGGTGCCGCCCTGGTGGCCACCGAGAACGCACCCAAGGGCAAGCGCGGCCTGTTTGGCAGCTTCCCACAGCTGGGCGCGCCCATCGGCCTGTTTGTGGCCAACGGCGTGTTCTTCATGGTGACTTCCCTGCTGGGCTCCGAGGCCATGGTAGCCTGGGCTTGGCGCATCCCCTTCATGATGTCCATCGTGCTGGTAGCCGTGGGCCTCTACGTGCGACTCAATCTGCACGAGAGCGCCGCCTTCCAGAAGGTCGAGCGCGAAGGCCGCAAACTGCAAGCGCCGGTGAGCGCAGTGTTCAAGCAGCACGCAGGCGCCCTGGTGCGCGGCATCTTCTGCATGTCCACCACCTATGTGCTGTTCTACCTGATGACGGCCTTTGTGCAGGTGTATTCCAAGAGCCCCGCCGCCCTGTCGCCCGCGGGCCACGCCATGGGCCTGGGCATTCCGGCCAACACCTTCACAGGCCTGTTGTTGCTGGGCGCCGTCGTGTTCGGCATCTTCACCACGCTGGGCGGCATCTGGGCCGACAAGCTGGGCCGCCGCACCTGGCTGTTGTGGGTAACGGCCGGCATCGTGGTGCTGGGCCTGTTCATGCCTGCCTTCCTCAACCAAGGCACCGTGCTGTCGGTAGCCGCTTTCATCGTCGTGGGCATGGCTGTCATGGGCATGACCTTCGGCCCCATGGCCGCGCTGTTACCCGAGCTGTTTCCCACGGAAGTGCGCTACTCCGGCGCTTCGCTGGCCTACAACCTCTCCTCCATCGTGGGGGCGTCCATCCCCACGCTGGTGGCCATGGAGCTGAACAAGAGCTATGGCCTGTGGGGCGTGGGCCTGTACATGGCGGCCAACGGTGTGATCACCATGCTGGCGCTCTACCTTTCGCGTGAAACGCGCGATCTGGACATGAGTGACAGCGCCGCAGCGGCCCGCTGAGCAAGCCAAACCGACGAAAAAAAGGCCCGCATCGCGGGCCTTTTTCTTTAGCGCTTGCCAGACTCAGACGCGTGGCACCGGTGTCCCGGAGTTGACACACAGCGCCATGTTCAATGCCTTGATGGCGGTCTTGTAGTCTTCGCGCTCGATCACGAACTGCATGTTCACCTGGCGCAGCGTCTGCGACACACAGTTGACGTTGACCTCGGCATCGGCCAGCGCCTGTGCGGCCTTGGCCAGCACGCCGGGGATGCCGATGTTGGAGCCGATAGTGCAGACGATGGCGCTGGGCTTGACCGTGACTACCTGGTACAGGGTTTCGAGTTCAGCCACCAGTTCGGCGGTCACCTGGTTGTCCCACACCAGGTGGGCTATGGAGTTGGCATTGGTGGCTTTGAGGATGTAGCTGATGTCGTGCTTGCAGAACACGTTCATCAGCCCCGCATCAAAGCCCACGGTGCCGACCATCATCGGATCGTGGATTTCGATGAGCGTCACCTTGTCGGTGCCGGTGACGATCTCCACGCGCGCGCGCTCACCCACGAAATCTTTGGTGATCAGCGTGCCGGGGTGGTCGGGCTCGAAGGTGTTCTTGAGGCGGATCGGGATGCCGGCCAGCTCCATGGGCTTGGAGGCCTTGGGGTGGATGGCTTCCATGCCCACGTCGGCCAGTTGGTCGGCCACGTCGTAATTGGTGGCGCCCACCACGATGGCGTTTTCCAGGCCCACCAGGTTGGGGTCGGCGGACGACAGATGGAATTCCTTGTGGATCACGGCCTCGGCGGGACGCACTTCCACGGCGATCTTGCTGAAGGTGACTTCGGAGTAGCCGCGGTCGAACTCGCGCATGATGCCTTCGGTGCCCTTGGTGTAGCCCGTGGCCACGATCACGCTGTTGGCGAGGTCCAGGTCCTTGAAGCTTTGCGCAATGCGCTCGTCGATGGTCCAGGCCTCGTTGTCATCAAAACCAGCCAGGTCCATCAGCACGGCCTTGACGCCGTTGGCCTTGAGGATTTCCACCGAGTTGAACGCGCTGTGCGACTCACCGATGGAGGCCAGCACCTCGCGCGCGGCCAGCAGCACGTCGTGGCGGCTCAGGTAGCCGCTGGCCAGCACATGCTGCATGGCGCCCAGGTACTCGCGTGCCTGCGCGATGCGCTGATCGATGAAGGCGTCGGCCACGGCCAGCGGCAGCCCCAGGTCGGCATAGCTGGCGTTGATCTTTTTCAGGCTGGTGGCCAGGCCGGTCAGCGCATCCTGGTAGCCCTTGCCTTCGGCAAACAGCGCGTAAATGCCGCGCTCGCCGGTCTTCTTGTGCTCCAGCAACTGGTTGGTCACGCCCGAATAGGCCGACACGACGTAAATGCGGCCATAGATGCGCTTGGGGTCGTGCAGCATGATGTGGCGCAGCACATCGCCAAAGGCGGTCATGGAAGTGCCGCCGATTTTCTCGACAGAGATCTTGGAGGATTGAACGTCTGACATGAACAAGCTCAAGTGAGCAAAAGGGTTGGAAGGCCGGATCATTTCCTGCCCAGAGTGGCTGAGTCAGGAAACCCGCTATTTTCCACCAGTTTGAACAACGCCCGGCCGGGACGAAAATCCGCCGCTCTGCTCGGGCCAGATGGGCGGAAAAAACATCGCTCCTGTACCCAGGGCGGCGTTCACGACAGCTCCAACCTACAGGTCTCGAAAACCGGGGGGCGGGTGAATTCCTCTGTCCGGTCGGGGTGGAAACCCTCGAGCATCAGCCCCGTGCGGAAGCTACGGTGTGCACCGCCTCGTCGCCGGTGAACACAAAGGTGCCGCCGTCGTCCAGGCGTTCGGTCGTGGAGCTGGGGGAGGTGCATGAGGAACCCATAGCCTGTGGCAGTGCCTGTACGGCAAGGACGCTACAGCCCTCCGGGCCTTCGATCAAAGGCTTGCCCTCTAAGTCCCGTGGGCTCTTGCACGCCCCAGCTCAGGCGGTGGCTTCCAGTTCTTTATCCACACTTTCAAGTCGTCCAGGGGCATGGGCCTGGCGATCCCGTAGCCCTGCAGGATGTCGCACCCCATGCCGCACAAGGCCTCTGCATGCGCCAGCGTTTCGACGCCTTCCGCAACCACCTGCCGTTCGAAGGCCCGCGCGAGACTGACGATGCCACGCACCAGCGTGCGATCACGCTCGTTGTCCAGCATATCGCGCACGAAAGACTGATCGATCTTCACGATCTGCGCGGGCAAACGCTGCAAATAGGTCAGGGAGGAGTAGCCTGTGCCAAAGTCGTCAATGGCACACTGGATGCCAAGCGTATCCAGCCCCTGGATCACGTACGCGACTGCCGACAAATCATTGAAGGTCTCTGTCTCCAGGAGCTCCACCTCCAGAAAGCGCGAAGGCAGCGCGGGATACTGGGCCAACAACTGGGAGACTTTGAGCTGGAAATGACTGTCAATCAAGGTCGGCACCGTCAGATTGACACTCAAAGACAGTGGCTGCCCCTGGGATGCCAGGCTATGTCCTGCCTTGAAGGCTGCATCGAGCACCCAATAGTCCAACCGGTTGGTGACCGGAGTTCCAGCAATATCTTCAAGAAATGCGCCCGGTGCCAATAGCCCACGCTCAGGGTGGCGCCACCGGATCAAAGACTCGGCCCCGATGATTTGCCCGTCGCTGATTCTGACCTTGGGCTGGAAAAACAGCTCCATTTCCCCCCGCTGGAGCGCGTCCTCCACCAGCTTGGCAGACTGTCTGCGCGCTTGCCGCCGTTGCCCCTGTTGCACGTCGAAAACCACCGTGCGGTCCTTGCCCTGCTCCTTGGCGGCATACAGCGCAAGATCTGCATGCCGCAGCAAGCCGTCAGCATCTGCACTGTCGTCGGGATAGAAAGTGACCCCCGCGCTGCACGTCAGGCAAACCTCGTTTCCGTCCAGGTTCGCCATCTGCGCCAGCGCCTGGCGCAATGCCTCCAAACGCTGCAGGGCGGCCTCAGGGCTTTGGCAATGCTGAAGTACCACCACGAATTCATCGCCACCGATACGCCCGATGAGGTCGTCGACTCGCACCTCTTTTTTGAGGCGCTGTGCAAACATTCGGAGAAATCGGTCTGCAACGGGCAAACCCCACATCTCGTTGAGCCCCTTGAACTGGTCGATATCCAAGACACAGAGTGCCAGCAGGTTGTTGGCATCGCCGCCGTCATGCAAGGTGGCGTTGAGCTCTTTGGTAAAGAGTCGCCGGCTTGGGAGCCCCGTCAAAGCGTCGTAATTGCCGAACTGCTGCAAAGCCAGCTCCAACCGCCGTTGTTCCGTCACATCCTTGCCAACAGACACCCAACTGCGAATCACGCCGTCCGCGTCCCGAATGCCTTCTATCGTGACTTCTGCGACGAACGCTTCACCATTCTTGCGGCGGCGGACCACCTCACCATGCCATCGGCCGTCGCGCGCGATACCCTGTGACACCCGCCGCAGAAACGTCGACTCCCCACCCTCGTCAACACGCAACACGGCCGAAGACTTTCCAATCAATTCATCGCGGGAGTATCCCAGCACAGAGCAGTAGGTCGGATTCACATCCAGCACCGTTCCGTCGGGCTGCACGATCGCTATCGCATCTTTGCTGTTGATGAAGACGCTGGCCGCTTGTCTGGCCTCGGCCAGCATATCTTTCAGCTTTTCGGCCGTACGCTCCAAGGCATCTTCGCGAAGGTGCAGCTTGTGCACGTTGTCCAGCAGGTAGCCAAGCAAACACGCCCCAACGGGATATACCAGCGACACCGCCACCCATGTTTTTTGCGTCACCATGCGGGCGATGTCCGACGGCAGGGTTTGTATGGCCAACATGCCACCGGCGGCGAGACTCAGACCCAAGCCAATCAGCCACAAGCCGTCCGCCATGGCTGCACGGCCATCCGCAGGGAATGGCGGGCGATATCGCCGCCACAGCCAGCCGATTCCGGTGCACAACACGATGCCCACCATGGCGGGCCCTGTGCCAATGCCACCCAAGGCGATGCGGTAAGCCGCCAACACGAGCGCACACAGCAGAGCACCAAGGGGGGCCAGATACGCGCCTGCAAGGCCTGCCACCACCAGTCTGGCGTCCACGATCACGCCTTCGCTCAGGCGCAATGGCGCAAGCATGGTAAGGATGCCCGTAACACCAAATAGCAAGCCAGTCACGCCCGGCAGCCAACGCTGCCTCTTGCGCCGTGTGGACAAGTCCGGATGGCGCGCACTGTTGTGTGCAAGGCCGTAGAGCGCTGCAAGAAACGACAGCAGCCCCGCGTTCATTCCCATGTCGCGAACCCACGATGCTGTGTCGATATTCATGGCGTCTTCTGATGGAAGTCGACGCACATCATACGAAAGAAGGCATGAAACCAACAGTGGCAAAACCCGCGTCATCGCCTTGATAGCGAACAGTGAACGCCAGAATGGCAAAAAGCCCGAGCAGCTCCCTGCTCGGGCTTTTCAGATTGGCCGCAGCGCTGGTTTACTTTTTCTGCGGCGGCACATCCGTGCAGCTGCCGTGCGCAATCTCCGCCGCCATGCCGATGCTCTCGCCCAGCGTGGGGTGGGGGTGGATGGTCTTGCCGATGTCCACGGCATCTGCACCCATCTCGATGGCCAGTGCGATTTCGCCGATCATGTCGCCGGCATGGGTGCCGACCATGCCGCCGCCCAGAATCTTGCCGTGGCCGTGCGCTTCGGGGGAGTCATCAAACAGCAGCTTGGTGACGCCTTCGTCGCGGCCGTTGGCAATGGCGCGGCCGGAAGCGGTCCAGGGGAAAAGGCCTTTCTTGACCTTGATGCCTTGGGCCTTGGCTTGGTCTTCGGTAAGGCCCACCCAGGCCACTTCGGGGTCGGTGTAGGCGACGCTGGGGATCACGCGGGCGTTGAAGGCGGCAGATGCCAATTCCTTGTTGCCCTGCAGTTCACCGGCAATCACTTCGGCCGCCACGTGCGCCTCGTGCACCGCCTTGTGCGCCAGCATGGGCTGGCCCACGATGTCGCCGATGGCAAAGATGTGCGGCACATTGGTGCGCATCTGGATGTCGACGTTGATGAAGCCGCGGTCGGTCACGGCCACACCGGCCTTCTCGGCGCCAATCTTCTTGCCGTTGGGCGTGCGGCCCACGGCTTGCAACACCAGGTCGTAAACCTGTGGCTCGGGCACCGTCACGCCCTCCTCCGCCGGCGCAAAGGTCACCTTGATGCCCTCGGGCGTGGCTTCGGCGCCCACCGTCTTGGTCTTCAACATGATGTTGTCGAAGCGCTTGGCGTTCATCTTCTGCCAGATCTTCACCAGGTCGCGGTCCGCGCCCTGCATCAGGCCGTCCATCATTTCTACCACGTCCAGGCGCGCACCCAGCGTGCTGTAGACGGTGCCCATTTCCAGGCCGATGATGCCGCCGCCCAGGATCAGCATGCGCTTGGGCACGCTGCTCAGCGCCAGCGCGCCGGTGGAGTCCACCACGCGCGGGTCCTTGGGCATGAAGGGCAGGTGCACGGCTTGGGAGCCGGCGGCGATGATGGCATTTTTGAACGCGATGGTGAACGTGCGGCCGGTCTTTTCCTGGCCTTCGGCACCGCTGGTCTCTTCGATCTGCAGGTGGTTGGCACCCACGAAAGAACCCACACCGCGCACCACACCGACCTTGCGCATCTTGGCCATGGCGGAGAGGCCGCCAGTCAGCTTGCTGATGACCTTTTCCTTGTGGCCGCGCAGCTTGTCAATGTTGACTACGGGCTTGCCGAAGTCCACGCCCAGGTCGGCCATGTGGCTGACCTCGTCCATCACGGCCGCCACGTGCAGCAACGCCTTGGAGGGAATGCAACCCACGTTCAGGCAGACGCCACCCAGCGTGGCGTAGCGCTCCACCAGCATGACCTTGAGGCCCAGGTCCGCCGCACGGAAGGCTGCGGAGTAGCCGCCAGGGCCACCGCCCAGCACGACCACGTCGCAGTCCAGATCGGCCGTGCCGCTGAAGCTGGCAGCGACGGGAGCCGGAGCTGCAGGAGCTACAGAAACAGGAGCTGCTTGCGCAGCAGCTGCGGGGGCTGGAGCCGGTTTTGAATCAGAAACTGCCGCACCGGCCGCTTCCAGCAGAACCACCACCGAACCCTGCTTGACCTTGTCACCGAGCTTGACCTTGAGCTCCTTGACCACGCCGCCCGCACTGGACGGGATTTCCATGGAGGCCTTGTCAGACTCCACGGTGATCAGGCTTTGCTCGGGCTTGATGGTGTCACCCACCTTGACCAGCAGCTCGATGACGGCCACTTCGTCGAAGTCGCCAATGTCGGGAACCTTGATTTCTACGATTGCCATGGTCCGGTTCCTTACAGCAGCACGCGGCGGAAGTCAGCCAGGATCTGGCCCAGGTACACGTTGAAGCGTGCAGCGGCGGCACCATCGATGACGCGGTGGTCCCAGGTGAGGGACAGCGGCAGCATCAGGCGCGGCTGGAAGGCCTTGCCGTCCCACACCGGCTCCATCTGGCTCTTGCAGACGCCCAGAATGGCGACTTCAGGCGCGTTGATGATGGGCGTGAAGTAGCGGCCACCAATGCCACCCAGCGAGGAGATGGTGAAGGTCGCACCGCTCATGTCGGCCGGGCCGAGCTTGCCGTCGCGGGCCTTCTTGGCCAGATCGCCCATTTCCTGGCTGATCTGGAAGATGCCCTTCTTGTCCGCGTCCTTGATCACGGGCACCACCAGGCCATTGGGCGTGTCGGCCGCAAAACCGATGTGGTAGTACTGCTTGTAGATCAGCGCGTCACCGTCCAGCGAGCTGTTGAACTCGGGGAACTTCTTGAGCGCGGCCACGCTGGCCTTGATCAGGAAGGCGAGCATGGTGACCTTGATACCAGCCTTCTCGTTTTCCTTGTTGGTCGCCACGCGGAAGGCTTCCAGGTCGGTGATGTCGGCGTCGTCATGGTTGGTAACGGCGGGAATCACGATTGCGTTGCGCGTCAGGTTGGCGCCGCTGATCTTCTTGATGCGCGACAGCTCCTTGCGCTCGATGGGGCCGAACTTGGCAAAGTCCACCTTGGGCCAGGGCAAGAGGTCCAGCCCCACACCACTGCCACCACCGCTGGCCTTGGCCTGTGCGGCAATGGCAGCCGTCTGCACCGCGCCGCTCATCACGGAGCGTGTGAAGCCTTGAACGTCCAGCTCGGTGATACGGCCCTTGGGGCCGGAGCCCTTGACCTCATTCAGCGGCACGCCCAGCGTGCGCGCGAACTTGCGCACCGATGGCGACGCGTGGGGCAAGCCCACGGTGCTGCCACCGGGAGCATGCGCCGGCACTGCAGCGGCAGGCGCCGCAGCCACAGGGGCTGCCACAGCTGCGGGCGCAGCAACAGCTGCCGGAGCTGCAGCGGGTGCAGCAGGAACAGCCGTAGCGACCGGCACAGCACTTGCAACACCGTCAAGCACCACAACCAGGTCACCGATGTTCACGGTGTCACCAATCTTGACCTTGATCTCCTTCACCACACCCGCGGTGCTGGAGGGAATCTCCATGGAGGCCTTGTCAGACTCCACGGTGATCAGGCTCTGTTCCACCTTGATGGTGTCGCCCACCTTGACCAGCAGCTCAATGACGGCCACGTCCTTGAAGTCGCCAATGTCGGGCACGCGCACTTCCACGGGGCCGGACGCGGCGGGTGCAGCCGCAGGGGTCGCTACAGAAACAGGAGCTGCTGGCGCAGCAGCTGCGGGGGTTGGGGCCGGTTTTGACTCTGCAGCTGGGGCGGCAACGGCACCCGCGGCTTCCACCATCACCACCACAGAACCTTCCTTGACCTTGTCGCCCAGGGCGACCTTGATCTCCTTGACCACACCGGCGGTGCTGGAGGGAATCTCCATGGAGGCCTTGTCGCTCTCGACGGTGATCAGGCTTTGCTCCACCTTCACGGTGTCACCCACCTTGACCAGCAGCTCAATGACCGCGACTTCATCGAAGTCGCCGATGTCCGGGACTTTTACTTCTACCAATGCCATGTTTTGTCTCCGGTGTTCTTAGGCGTACAGGGGGTTGACCTTGTCGGCGTTGATGCCGTACTTCTTGATCGCTTCAGCCACCTTGGCGACGGGCACGCTGCCCTCTTCGCTCAGGGCCTTCAGGGCGGCGACCACGATGTAGTGGCGGTTCACCTCGAAGTGCTCACGCAGCTTGCTGCGGAAGTCGGAGCGGCCAAAGCCGTCGGTACCCAGTACCTTGTAGACACGGCCGGCGGGCACGAAGGGACGGATCTGCTCGGCGTAGGCCTTCATGTAGTCGGTCGATGCGACCACCGGGCCGGTGCGACTGGCAAGCTGCTGCGTCACGAAAGGCACGCGGGCCTTTTCCAGCGGGTGCAGCAGATTCCAGCGGTCGGCGTCCTGGCCGTCGCGGGTCAGTTCGTTGAAGCTCGGGCAGCTCCACACATCGGCCTGCACACCCCAGTCAGCGGCCAGCAGCTTTTGCGCTTCCAGCGATTCACGCAGGATGGTGCCGGAACCCAGCAACTGCACGCGCTGCTTACCATCTGCACCGGGCTTGCACAGGTACATGCCCTTGATGATCTGCTCTTCCGTGCCGGCAATCAGGCCGGGCATGGGGTAGTTTTCGTTCAGCAGCGTCAGGTAGTAGAAGACGTTTTCCTGCTTCTCCACCATGCGCTTCAAGCCGTGCTGCATGATGACCGCGACTTCGTGGGCGAAGGTGGGGTCGTAGCTCACGCAGTTGGGGATGGTGTTGGCCAGGATGTGGCTGTGACCGTCTTCGTGCTGCAGGCCTTCGCCGTTCAGCGTGGTGCGCCCCGAGGTACCGCCCAGCAGGAAGCCGCGCGCCTGCATGTCACCCGCTGCCCAGGCCAGATCGCCAATGCGCTGGAAGCCGAACATCGAGTAGTACACGTAGAACGGGATCATGATCCGGTTGTTCGTGCTGTAGCTGGTGGCCGCAGCGATCCAGCTGGCCATGCCGCCGGCTTCGTTGATGCCTTCCTGCAGGATCTGACCAGCCTTGTCCTCGCGGTAGTACATCACCTGGTCCTTGTCGACCGGGGTGTAGAGCTGGCCCTTGGGGTTGTAGATACCGATCTGGCGGAACAGGCCTTCCATACCGAAGGTACGGGCCTCGTCCACCAGGATGGGCACCACGCGGGGACCAATGGCCTGATCACGCAGCAGTTGGGTCAGGAAGCGCACATAGGCCTGGGTGGTGGAGATTTCACGGCCTTCGGCGGTGGGCTCCAGGACAGACTTGAAGGTGTCCAGCGCGGGCACGGTGAAGTGCTCGTCGGCCTTGGGCAGACGCTTGGGCAGGTAGCCGCCCAGGGCCGCGCGGCGCTCGTGCAGGTAGCGCATTTCCGGCGTGTCATCGGCCGGCTTGTAATAGGGGATGTCGGCCAGTTGGCTGTCCGGGATTGGGATGCTGAAGCGGTCGCGGATGTACTTGATGTCCTCGTCGCTCAGCTTCTTGGTCTGGTGCACGGTGTTCTTGCCTTCACCGGCCTTGCCCATGCCATAGCCCTTGACGGTCTTGACCAGCAAGACGGTGGGCTGGCCCTTGTGTTCATTGGCGGCGTGGAAGGCGGCGTACACCTTGGTGGGCTCGTGGCCACCACGGCGCAGCTCGAAGATTTCCTCGTCGGTCATGTGCTCGACAAGCTTGGCGGTTTCGGGGTACTTGCCGAAGAAGTTCTTGCGCACAAAAGCGCCGTCGTTGGCCTTCATGGCCTGGTAGTCGCCGTCCAGCGTCTCCATCATGAGCTGCTTGAGCTTGCCGCTCTTGTCGCGCGCCAGCAATTCGTCCCAGCCCTTGCCCCACAGCAGCTTGATCACGTTCCAGCCCGCGCCGCGGAACTCGCCTTCGAGCTCCTGCACGATCTTGCCGTTGCCGCGCACCGGGCCATCCAGGCGCTGCAGGTTGCAGTTGATGACGAAGACCAGGTTGTCCAGGTTTTCACGCGCGGCCAGACCGATCGCGCCCAGGGACTCGGGTTCGTCCATTTCACCGTCACCGCAGAACACCCAGACCTTGCGGTTCTCGGTGTTGGCAATGCCACGGGCGTGCAGATATTTGAGGAAACGCGCCTGGTAGATGGCCATCAGCGGTCCAAGCCCCATGGACACCGTGGGGAACTGCCAGAACTCGGGCATCAGCTTGGGGTGCGGGTAGCTGGACAGGCCCTTGCCGTCCACTTCCTGGCGGAAGCTGTCGAGTTGCTCTTCGGTCAAACGGCCTTCGAGGTAGGCACGCGCATAGATACCGGGCGAGCTGTGGCCCTGGATGTACAGCAGGTCACCGCCGTGGTTTTCACTCGCGGCGTGCCAGAAATGGTTGAAACCGGCGCCAAACATGCTGGCCACCGAGGCAAAGGAGCCGATATGGCCGCCCAGGTCGCCGCCGTCGGCGGGGTTCAGGCGGTTGGCACGCACAACCATGGCCATGGCGTTCCAGCGCATGTAGGCGCGCAGGCGCTTTTCAATGGCAATGTTGCCGGGGCAATGGGCTTCCTTGTCAGCCTCGATGGTGTTGACGTAACCCGTATTGGCCGAGAACGGCATGTCAATGCTGCTCTGGCGGGCATGCTCCAGCAGTTGCTCCAGCAGAAAGTGGGCACGCTCCGGTCCTTCGGACTCGATGACGGCGCTGAGAGCGTCCATCCATTCGCGGGTTTCCTGGCTGTCCACGTCGGACGCGCCCATGGGATTCTGGGGAACTGCTGCCATTGATGTCTCCTTTTGGTACTTTGGCGTAATTTAGTGCGATCCACCTAGTTTCTCATATTTATTTCCAAATTTCAAATCATGCCTTATGATTTCTTATTGTGAAATTACGAGTGCATGATGGCCACTGACAAGACCTCTCTACCGAACCCGCTCACCTACACTTGGGCCATGCCTTTTTCCAAAGTGATTTCCCTGCCCAAACCCCTGGCGCTGCCCACGGTGGGAGGCGCCCGCCGCTGGTGGCATCGGCTGACGCCGCACCGCCAAGACCGCGTGGCCATGCTGGCCCCGTTGGCGGCCGTGCTGCTGTTTTTTGCAGCCATTGTTTCGGCCCTGGGCTATCTGCGCGTGGAGGAAATGGACCGAGAGCAGGAAGCCGTCCAGCGGGATGTGGAATACACCCAGCAGCGCCTGCGCCTGCGCCTGCTGGAGCGGCAGGAACAAATCATGCGGCTGGCCCGCGAGATCTCCAACCGCGAGTTGGACCTGGAGGATTTCCGCCAGCGCGCTGCCGCCATGCTGGACCAATATCCCGAAGTCCAGGGCATGGCATGGGTAGATGACAAGCGCCGAACCCGCGCCAGCCTGGGGCTGGGAGGCAGTTTTTCCAGCATCCCGGTTTCCAGCAATGACGTTCTGGCTCACGGCTCGCGGGACGCTGGCTATGCCCTGACCCGCGAGGTCAACCAGCCGCTCTATATCCAGCCCCCCCGCGCTGCGGATGAGTTGCCCATGCTGCAGATGTTTGTGCCGCTGAGCGAGCGCGGGCGCTTTTCCGGCGTGCTGCTGACTGAGTACTCGGTGGACGGTCTGTACCGCTATGGTGTGCCCTCCGAGGTATCGGCCCGCTATGCCATCTCCCTGCAAGATGCCAACGGCAAGCTGCTGGCCGGCACCAGCATTCCAGACCGCAAATTGGTCAGCCGCGTGCTCCCCTGGAACAACCCGGCCAACGAATACTCCATGCCCGTCTCCCCCGTGGGCGCCGGACTGGTCATCCGCGCCCAGGCCTACCGGGCCTCGCTGGGCGTGATCGGCAGCGGCCTGTTCTGGCTGGTCAGCGCGCTGAGCGTGATGACCGCGTGGATGCTAATTGCCAACTGGCGCCACACGCGCCGCCGACTGCAGGCGCAACAAGCCCTGATGTCGGAAACCAACTTTCGCCGTGCCATGGAGAACTCCATGCTGACCGGCATGCGCGCCATGGACCTGCAGGGCCGCATTACCTATGTGAACGCGGCGTTCTGCCAGATGACAGGCTGGAGCGAGTCCGACCTGGTGGGCCGCACCGCCCCCTTCCCCTACTGGCCGGACAACGACCGCGACAACATGGCCTCCCGCCTGGAAGAGGAAATGCACAGCAACACCGCCCCAGGCGGCATCCAGGTCCGGGTCAAGCGGCGTGACAACACGCTGTTTGACGCTCGCCTCTACGTCTCTCCGCTGATTGATGCCATGGGCACCCAGACCGGTTGGGTCACCTCCATGACCGACATCACCGAGCCCAACCGCGTGCGCGAACAGCTCTCCGCTTCGCACCAACGCTTCACCACGGTGCTTGAAGCGCTGGACGCGTCCATTTCGGTCGCCCCGCTGGGCAGCGACGAACTGCTGTTTGCCAACAAGCTCTATCGCCAATGGTTTGGTGTGCAGGCGGGTGGCCACCTGCAGCTGGTGGCCGAGGCTGGCGTGCCCGGCAATCCCACCAACGACGAGGCCGACGACAGTGTGGACTCCTTTGCCGGACTACCCACGTCTGCCCTACCCGACAGCGATTCGGAAAGCGCCGAAATCTTCATCAGCGCGCTAGGCAAATGGCTGGAAGTGCGCACCCGTTACCTGAGCTGGGTGGACGGCCGTCTGGCGCAGATGGTGATTGCCACCGACATCACCACCCGCCGCCTGGCTGAAGAGCAGGCGGCCATCCAGGCCGAGCGGGCTCAGACCTCCAGCCGGCTGATCACCATGGGCGAAATGGCCTCCAGCGTGGCGCACGAACTCAACCAGCCGTTAACCGCCATCAACAATTACTGCAACGGCATGGTCTCGCGCATCAAGGGCAAGCAGATCTCCGAGGAAGACCTGCTCGGGGCCCTGGAGAAGACTGCCAAGCAGGCCCAGCGCGCCGGCCAGATCATTCAGCGCATCCGCTCCTTCGTGAAGCGCAGCGAGCCCAACCGCACGCCGTCCGAGGTAAGCGTCATGGTGGCCGAGGCGGTGGAGCTGGCCGAAATCGAGCTGCGCCGCTTCAACGTGCGCCTGAACCACTATGTAGCCGCCCGCCTGCCGCTGGTGATGGTGGACCCCATCCTGATCGAGCAGGTGCTGGTCAACCTGCTGCGCAACGCCGCCGAATCCATCGACTCCGCATTGCGCCAGACGGCCGATCGCATCGTCGAACTGCGGGTGCTGCCGCGTCAGATCGATGGCAAGCCGGTGATCGAGTTTTCGGTGCAGGACACGGGCAAGGGCTTGGCCCCCGAAGTCATGGCCCGCCTCTACGAAGCCTTCTATTCCACCAAGGCCGACGGCATGGGCATCGGCCTGAGTTTGTGCCGCTCCATCGTCGAGTCGCACCTGGGCAGAATGACGGCGGAGAACATCTACAATGGAACGGATGTATCGGGGTGCCGCTTCTCCTTCTGGGTGCCCCTGAACGAAAGTGGTGCTCTGACCTATGCAGAGCCGCCGGCGCCCCAACCCAACCTCGGATAACGGAATGAGCTTGATCCCCAAAAAAGGAACGGTTTACGTAGTTGATGACGATGAAGCAGTGCGGGATTCCCTGCAATGGCTGCTGGAGGGCAAGGGGTACCGGGTCCGCTGCTTTGATTCCGCCGAATCCTTTCTGAGCCGCTACGATGCGCGCGAGGTGGCCTGCCTGATCGTCGACATCCGCATGGGCGGCATGACCGGCCTGGAGCTGCAAAGCCGCCTCATCGAAGCCAAGTCCCCCCTGCCCATCGTCTTCATCACTGGCCATGGCGATGTGCCCATGGCCGTGGACAGCATGAAGAAGGGTGCCATGGACTTCATCCAGAAGCCCTTCAAGGAAGACCAGCTGGTCAGCCTGGTGGAGCGCATGCTGGAACACGCCAAGGACACTTTTGCCGACTACCAGCTCGCCGTCAGCCGCGACGCCCTGCTTTCCAAGCTCACGCTGCGCGAAAGCCAGGTGCTGGAACGCATCGTGGCCGGTCGCCTGAACAAGCAGATCGCCGACGACCTGGGCATCAGCATCAAGACGGTGGAGGCGCACCGCGCCAACATCATGGAAAAGCTCAGCGCCAACACCGTGGCCGATCTGCTCAAGATTGCCTTGGGCCAGAACGCACCAAAAACCTGACGCTTCACTTTTTATAGCACCTTGCGCCCGCTCTGCCTCCGCTGCGGGCGTTTTTACTTGAAGACACAACCATGACCGCTTCCGCACAGATCATCGATGGCAACGCCCTGGCGGCCCAACTCCGTGGCGATGTTGCCAAGCGCACCACCGCCCTCAAGGCCCGTGGCCTCACCCCCGGCCTGGCCGTGGTGCTGGTGGGCGACAACCAGGCCAGCCAGGTCTATGTGCGCAACAAGGTCAAGGCCTGCACCGATGCCGGCCTGCATTCCGTGCTGGAAAAATACGAAGCGACCATGACCGAGGCCGAGCTGCTGGCTCGCGTGGACGCACTCAACAATGACCCCAGCATCCACGGCATCCTGGTGCAACTGCCCCTGCCCGCCCACATTGACGCGCACAAGGTCATCGAAGCCATCTCTCCCGCCAAGGACGTCGATGGCTTCCACGTGGCAAGCGCCGGCGCCCTCATGGTGGGCCAACCAGGCTTCTGGCCCTGCACACCCTATGGCTGCATGAAGATGCTGGAAAGCATTGGCTACAGCCTCAAGGGCAAGCATGCGGTGGTCATCGGTCGCTCCAACATCGTGGGCAAACCCATGGCCATGATGCTGCTGCAACAGAACGCCACCGTCACCATCTGCCACAGCGGCACCAAGGACCTCAAGGCCATGACCCTGCAGGCTGACGTCATCGTCGCCGCCGTGGGCAAGCGCAATGTGCTGACCGCCGACATGGTCAAGCCTGGCGCCGTGGTCATCGACGTGGGCATGAACCGGGACGACGCCGGCAAACTCTGCGGTGACGTGGACTTTCCGGGCGTGAGCCAGGTCGCCAGCCACATCACCCCCGTACCCGGTGGCGTGGGCCCCATGACCATCACCATGCTGCTGGTCAACACGCTGGAAGCCGCCGAGCGCGATGCCACCCAGCGCGGTCTTGCATAAGCCCGGCCTGCCCTCATCTGCCTTCCAGATCCACTGCATTCCCTGCGCACCATGAATCCTCTGCTGAACGCCACCGGCCTGCCACTGTTTGACCAGATCCAGCCCGACCATGTGGAACCTGCCCTGGACCAACTGCTGGCCCAGGCCGAGCGAGCCCTGGAGACCGTCACAAAAGCGGACTTCCCCGCGCAGTGGAGTGCCATTGCCAAGGAACTGGACGTAGCCACCGAACGCCTGGGCACGGCATGGGGCGCTGTCAGCCACCTCAACAGCGTGGCCGACACCCCCGAGCTGCGCGCCGCCTACAACGCAGCCCTGCCCAAAGTCACCGAGTTCTGGACCCGCCTGGGCGCTGACGAACGCCTTTACGCCAAGTACAAGGCCATCGACACTGACACGCTCAATGTCGAGCAACTGCAGGCCCACAAAAACGCCGTGCGCAACTTCGTGCTGGGCGGTGCCGAACTGCAGGGTGCCGAGCGTGAGCGTTTTGCCGCCATCCAGGAGAAACAGGCCGAGCTGGGCCAGAAGTTCAGCGAAAACACGCTGGACGCTACCGACGCCTTTGCCTACTACGCCACAGAGGCCGAACTCGCCGGCGTACCCGCCGACGTGGTACAGGCGGCACGCACCACTGCCCAGGCAGAAGGCAAAGATGGCTACAAGCTCACGCTCAAGATGCCCTGCTACCTGCCCGTCATGCAGTTCGCCACCAGCAGCGCCCTGCGCGCCGTGCTCTACCGCGCCTATGTGACACGTGCTTCCACAGAGGCCGAGGCGGAGTTCCAGAAGTTCGACAACACCGAGGTCATCCAACAGATCCTGGCCTTGCGCCAGGAAGAAGCTCAGCTATTGGGCTACCCCAACTTTGGTGCCTTATCAGTGGTACCCAAGATGGCCGACTCCCCCGCCACCGTCATTCATTTCCTGCGCGACCTCGCGCACAAGGCCAAGCCCTTTGCAGAGCAGGACATTGCAGACCTGCGTGCCTTTGCCAAAGACCACTTGGGGCTGAACGACCCGCAGGCCTGGGACTGGCCCTACATTTCCGAGAAACTCAAGGAGGCGCGCTACGCCTTCAGCGAGCAGGAAGTCAAACAGTACTTCACGGCGCCCAAGGTGCTGGCTGGCCTGTTCAAGATTGTGGAAACCCTGTTCGACGTCGAAATCCGCGAAGACAGCGCCCCGGTCTGGAATACAGGCGTGAAGTTCTATCGCATCGAACGCCGCAACGCGCAAGGCCTGCAGCTAGTCGGCCAGTTCTACCTGGACCCTACAGCCCGCGCTGGCAAGCGCGGCGGCGCCTGGATGGACGATGTGCGCACTCGCTGGCTGCGCCCCGACAACGGCCAGCTGCAAACCCCGGTGGCACATCTGGTCTGCAACTTTGCAGAGGGCGTGGATGGCAAACCGGCACTGCTGACCCACGATGACGTGACCACCCTGTTCCATGAGTTCGGCCACGGCCTGCACCACATGCTCACCCAGGTCAACGAGCGCGATGTCTCGGGCATCAGTGGCGTGGAGTGGGACGCTGTGGAGCTGCCCAGCCAGTTCATGGAGAACTTCTGCTGGGAATGGAGCGTGCTGCAGCACATGACCGCCCATGTGGACACCGGGGCGGCGCTGCCTCGCGCGCTGTTTGACAAGATGCTGGCCGCGAAGAACTTCCAGAGTGGCATGCAGACCCTGCGCCAGATCGAGTTTGCACTGTTCGACATGCTGCTGCACACCGAGCACAACCCAACCGACGACTTCATGCCCCTGCTGAATCAAGTACGACAGGAAGTGGCGGTGCTTCAGCCCCCAGTCTGGAGCCGCACCGCCCACACCTTCAGCCACATCTTTGCGGGTGGCTACGCAGCGGGCTATTACAGCTATAAATGGGCCGAAGTGCTCAGCGCCGACGCCTATGCCGCATTCGAGGAAACGGCCGACGCCAGCGGCACCCCCAACCCCGAAACCGGCAGACAATACCGCACCGCGATCCTGGAAGCTGGCGGCAGCCGCCCGGCCATGGAATCGTTCAAGGCCTTTCGCGGCCGTGAACCCTCTCTGGATGCGCTGCTCAGGCACCAGGGCATGGCCGCCTGAGGCTGTACATTGCAGACTTGCAGATAGGACGCACACCAATGACTTCGCCGACCCGAATCCACCTTCTCACTGCGCTGAGCTTGGCATTGCTGGGCCAGGTCGCCCAAGCACAGCCGGTCTATAAGATCGTGGGACCAGACGGCAAGGTCACTTTCTCCGATAAACCGCCACCGTCAAACGACAAGGGCAAGGTTGCAACGCCGGCTGGCCCAGCTACAGGTGGAGCGGCCAGCGGCGATCTGCCTTATGAGCTGCGCCAGGTCGTCAACAAGTATCCCGTCACCCTGTATTCCGCTGTGGGCTGTGCCCCTTGCGATGCTGGCCGTGGCTTGCTCAAAAGCCGCGGAGTCCCTTTCACTGAGCGCACCATTACTACGCCTGAAGACCAAGAAGCGCTTAACCGTCTGGCGGGCGACAACAACCTGCCCTACGCCACAATTGGCAGCCAACGCCTCAAAGGCTTCTCGGACATGGAGTGGTCGCAATACTTGGACGCCGCCGGGTACCCCACCACATCCACACTGCCGAAAAGCTACCGCTACCCCAACGCTACGCCTCTGGTCACCGTGCAAAAGCCTGCCGCGTCCACAGCCCCCCCCCCGGCTAAGCCCGTGGAAACTGTACCCGAACCGACATCCCCATCAGCAACCTCGCCCTCCAACCCGGCAGGCATCACCTTCTGACATGAAAAAACCGCCCTTGGGCGGTTTTTTCATGTACCTGCCACTCACACAGACCGGTGGGCTATCGGTGTCTCAGGCACAGGGTAGCCTGCAGCGCCAAATGTATTTACCACCGCCTTGTGCGTGTCGAAGTAGACCTGCCAGTAGTGATCGGTGTGCGTGTAGGGGCGCACGCACAACAAGGGGCCTTCGGGCGTGAACTGCAGAATTTCGATATCGGGAGCCGGCGTGCTGGCCACGTTGGGAATCGCCGCCACCGCCGCACGCAGGCGCGCAATCGCATCAAGCACATCCACACCATTCGCCACCTTCGCCACACAGTCCACGCGACGATGTGCCAGCGTGCTGAAGTTCTGGATGGCGCCTGAAAACACCGTGTTGTTGCCCACAATGGTGGCCACGTTGTCCGGCGTCACCAGGGTCGTACCGAACAGGCCCAGTTCCTTGACGGTACCCGTGACCCCGCCCGCCGTCACAAAATCTCCAACCTTGTAAGGGCGCAGCACCTGCATGAAGACACCCGCCGCAAAGTGCGTCAGCAGGCCGCCCCAGGCCGTTCCGATGGCCAGACCGGCACCCGCGAGCATGGCAGCAAACGAGGTGGTCTGCACGCCAAAAATGTCCAGGATGGCCAATATCAGGACAACATTCAGGATGACCGACAAAATGGAATTGAGGTAGTTGGCCAGCGTCTGGTCCACCTTGCCACCGCGCTGCAGGGCCGCCCCCAGCAAGCGCAGAGCCAGGGCAATCAGCCAGCGCCCCACAATCCATGCGCCCAAGGCCCCCAGGAGTTTCAGGCCGAAATCGGCACCCTGCGTGGTAAGAAATGTCCAGATGACCTCGGTGTTCATGTGCATGCCCTCCGCTGATGGATAAGAAAGCCGCAGACCAATATGGCGGCGTGGGGGCATGATAGCGATGGCAGACAGGCCGACCACCATCGGCTTGTGAACTGTGTCACGTACCGGCAAAAAAAATCCCGATCAATGATCGGGATTTTCGGGTTTTGGCGGAAACGGAGGGATTCGAACCCTCGATGAGGCTCTACACCCCATACTCCCTTAGCAGGGGAGCACCTTCGGCCACTCGGTCACGTTTCCAGTCAGCCAGCATTATCGCATGACTCGTAGCCGTTTTTTGAAAACTGCGCCTCGCCGCGGACTAAAAGCCTGGCGCTAGGGCTGATACCAGACCAACACGACTCCGCGTCGCTCCACAAAACCCTGCGCCACCTTGATGTGGATACGATGGCCGCGTGTGGCGCAGGCCAGTATCTGCGATTGAAGCTCCGCCAATTGGGCCGTGCTGGGAATAACGCCATAGGCTTTGTCCAGCCAGTGGCGCAACAGATTGGCCTGACGTGCGTGTCCCAGGGCCTGCAAAGACTTGATGCGCGGCAGACCATCCTCGGGGCGACATACACCTTGCAGGTCTTCTTCTGCCATGGCCTCCAGCAGGGACTGCGCTTGGGCCGCATGCCCGGCGCTGCGTGCAAAGGTGTCACGAAACTGCGGAAAGGCTTCGTCCAGCACTGGCAACAGTTCACAGCGAATGCGGTTGCGGGTGAAGCGGGTGTCCGCATTGCTGGGATCCTCCACCCAGCTGATGCCTTGCTGAAGGAGCCAAGCGCGGATATCGCGCCCTGCCACCTGAAGCAGAGGCCGATAAAACGAAAGTCCGTCACGCTGCCATTGCTGTGGCATGGCACTGAGCCCCCGCAAGCCGGCACCCCGGCTCAGGGCTAGCAACAGGGTCTCCACCTGATCATCGGCGTGCTGAGCAATTGCTATGGATTCAATAGCTGCTTGCGCACTATCCATGAGGGATAGCTGCGAAAATGCCTTGTACCGTGCGACGCGGGCCGCATCCTCCGGACTCTGCCCCTGCGCATGCCCGGCGTGCACCTTGAGCACCCGCAGCGGCACATCCATGCTTGCGCACAGCGCTACACAATGCGCCTCAAAATCTGCCGCCGCCACCTGCAGACCATGGTTTACGTGCAGAGCCACCACCTGCCCCGGCCATTGGCGGGCACAGGCCACGAGCAATGCGCACGAGTCTGCGCCACCGCTGAGGGCCACCCCTAAAGGCAAAGCGGGCGCAAAGGCCCGCATTGCCGTGTCAAAAGACTGTGTCATGGCGGGCCGCCCGGAACGGCCTCCCCGGCTTACTTGCCAGTGGCCTTGGTGTCAGTGAAACGGCCGTAGCTTTGCAGGCGCTCGTAGCGGCGGTCCAGCAATTCCTTGACCTTGAGGTCGCTGATCTGGCGATAGGCATCGCCCAGTGCGCGCTTGAGGAAGGCCGCAGCCTGTTTGGCATCGCGGTGGGCTCCGCCCACGGGTTCGTTGACAATCTTGTCCACCAGACCCAAGGCCTTGAGGCGGTGGGCGGTGATGCCCAGCGCGTCGGCGGCATCCTGCGCCTTGTCGGAAGTCTTCCAAAGGATGGAGGCGCAGCCTTCCGGGCTGATCACGGAGTACACCGCGTACTGCATCATGATGACCTGGTCGGCCACGGAAATAGCCAATGCGCCACCGGAGCCGCCTTCGCCGATGATGGTGGTGATGATGGGCACCTCCAGCTGCGCCATCTCGAAGATGTTGCGGCCTATGGCCTCGGACTGGCCGCGCTCTTCGGCATCGATGCCGGGGTAGGCGCCAGGCGTATCCACAAAGGTGAATACCGGCAGCTTGAACTTCTCGGCCAGTTTCATCAAGCGCAGGGCCTTGCGATAACCCTCTGGCTTGCTCATGCCAAAGTTGCGCAAACCGCGTTCCTTCGTGTCGCGGCCTTTTTGCTGGCCAATCACCATGCAGGGCGTGCCGTTGAAGCGGGCCAGGCCGCCCACGATGCTCAGATCGTCGGCAAAGTGGCGGTCGCCATGCAGTTCCACGAAATGCGTGAAGATTTCGTTGACGTAGTCCAGCGTATAGGGGCGCTCGGCATGGCGCGCAATCTTGGTGATCTGCCAGGGGGTCAGATCACTGTAGATATCCTTGGTGAGCTGCAGGCTCTTCTTGCTCAGTTGGTCGATTTCGGCAGAGATGTCCACCGCAGACTCGGTCTGCACATAGCGCAGTTCTTCGATCTTGCCTTCCAGTTCGGCAATGGGCTGTTCGAAATCGAGAAATGTCTTCTTAGCCAACGCGATTCTCCTTCTAGTACGCTACCGGTAGCGGGTCGAGCGACCGCCAAATATACCAAGTTGCCACACTGCAGTACGGCGCCCAGGCGGCAGCCACCTCGCGCGCATCACTGCGGCTGACCACTTCACCGGAAAAATAATTGTGGCTGATGCCGTTGATGAGGCCCTCATCGTCCAGCGGCAGCACGTTGGGCCGCATCAGATGGAAGATCAGGAACATCTCGGCCGTCCAGCGGCCAATGCCACGGATAGCCACCAGCTCGGCAATGATGGCCTCGTCGTCCATGCTGCCCCAGTCCTTGACGTGCAACGCGCCGTTGTCAAAGTGCAGCGCCAGATCGACCAGGTACTCCACCTTGCGGGCACTTAGCCCGGCAGCGCGCATGTCGTCCACCTTCAGCTTGAGCACATTGGCCGGCGTCAACTTGCGCGGCAACAGCACAAAGCGGTCCCAGACTGTTTGGGCCGCCTTCACGGACACCTGCTGCCCCACGATGCTGCGCGCCAGCGTCACAAAGGCATCGCCACGCGTCTGCAGGCAGGCGTCGCCAAACTGGGGGATCAGGCGCTTCATCACCCGGTCCTTCTTGACCAAGTGCTTGCAGGCCTCCTCCCAGAAATGGGGCGTAGCGAGTACCGGAGCTGGCTCAGCAGCCTTTTTGCTGGAGGTGACCATTACTGCACGGCTTCCCAGGTGGTGCCGGTGGGCGAATCCTTGAGCACCACGCCCTGCGCAAGCAAGTCCTTGCGGATGCTGTCGGCCAGTGCAAAGTCCTTGGCAGCCTTGGCGGCAGCCCGCTCGGCGATACGGGCTTGAATCGCCGCTTCGTCCAAACCTGCGCCCGATTGCAAAAAGGCCTTCGGGTCGCCCTGCAACAAGCCCAGGCAGCCGGCCAGGGCCTTGAGTAAGCCCGCCAGAGGCGCAGACTTGCTGCGATTGACCTCGGAAGCCAAGTCAAACAATACGGCTACAGCCTCGGGCGTGCCAAAGTCTTCATCCATGGCCGCCTTGAAGCGCTGGGCATAGGGCTGGGCCCAATCAATGTCCACGGCCTCGGGTACGACCTGGTCCAGCGCGGTATACAGGCGCTTGAGCGACTGGCGGGCATCGTCCAGATGCGCATCGCTGTAGTTCAGGGCGCTTCGGTAGTGGGCGCGAACGATGAAGAAGCGGACAGTTTCAGCGTCGTACTGTTTGAGAACGTCGCGGATGGTGAAGAAGTTGCCGAGCGACTTGCTCATCTTCTCGTTGTCCACGCGCACAAAACCGTTGTGCACCCAGAACGCGGCCAGCGGCTTGCCATTGGCACCTTCGCTTTGCGCGATTTCGTTCTCATGGTGAGGGAACTGCAGGTCAGCGCCGCCGCCATGGATGTCAAAGGTCTCCCCCAGCGTGGCGCAACTCATGGCCGAGCATTCGATATGCCAGCCCGGGCGCCCTGTGCCGAAGCTGCTATCCCACTTGGCATCGGATGGCTCTTCAGGTTTGGCGGACTTCCACAGCACAAAGTCCAGAGGATCTTCCTTGCCATCCAGTACCGCTACGCGCTCGCCGGCACGCAGTTCGTCCAGCGACTTGCCGGAGAGCTTGCCGTAGCCCTCAAACTTGCGCACCGAGTAGTTCACGTCGCCGTTGCTGGCGCGGTAGGCCAAGCCCTTGCCTTCCAGCTGGCCAATCAGTGACAGCATCTGGGGCACGTACTCTGTCGCCCGGGGCTCTACAGACGGGGGCTCGATGCCCAGAAGACCGATGTCCTGGTGCATGGCCGCAATCATTTCGTCCGTCAGTTGGCGGATGGTGATGCCACGCTCCAGGGCGCGCTTGATGATCTTGTCGTCGATATCAGTGATGTTGCGTACATAGGTGACGCGCAGGCCACTGGCCTTGAGCCAGCGCTGCACCACGTCGAAGGCCATCATCATGCGGGCGTGGCCGATGTGGCACAGGTCGTAAATCGTCATGCCGCATACATACATGCGCACATGGCCGGGCTCGATCGGTGAAAACGGCTGCAGGGCACGCGACAGCGTGTTGTAAATGCGCAAACTCATGGGTATCTCGAAACCAACTCACAAAAGCAGCGAGCCCATGGCAACCGAAGACTCGGTTACGGGGCTCGCTTGGTATCCAATCAGGGTTTTGCAAGGGGTTAGCAGGCTACCCCCTCAGCTACAATGCAGCGCAGTATAAGCCCCCTGAAGAGGGGTCCTCCGACGCGCTAGATTCAAAGGCACTATGAAGCAAGCCCTCTCATTTGTATGCATGTCGCTGCGCTTGGCGGCTATCGCAGGCACATTGGCCTTTACCGCAGCCCATGCGGATGACTACTCCGATGTTTCCCAGATCGCCCGCAACGGCAAATACAGTGAGGCACTTGCCAAGGCCGATGAATATCTGAGCAGCAAGCCCCGCGACCCCCAAATGCGCTTCATCAAGGGCGTCATCCAGCGCGACTCTGGCAAGACATCGGAAGCCATTGCCACCTTCACACGCCTGACCGAAGACTACCCCGAGCTGCCCGAGCCCTATAACAACCTGGCCGTGCTGTATGCCGGCCAAAGCCAGTTCGACAAGGCCCGCACAGCGCTGGAAATGGCCATCCGCACCAACCCCAGCTACACCACCGCCCATGAAAACCTGGGAGATGTGTACGCCAAGCTGGCCAGCCAAGCCTATGGCAAGGCCCTGCAACTGGATGCCTCCAACACGGCAGTCCCACCCAAGCTAGCCCTGATCCGCGAGCTGTTCAACCCCGCAATGGCCAAGGGCCAGCGCCCGGTCAGCACGCCCGCTGTCACGTCGCCGCCTCAGGTAGCTGCCGCCGTTACGGCCCCTCCGGTCAAGTCGCCTCCGACTCTGCCCGCCGCCCCGACCAATACCAAGCCCGCAGCGCAAGCCGCAGCGGCCCCGGCAACACCCACGGCAACCGCCACCGCACCTGCGACACCAGCAGCCACCACAACGCCTGCCGCGCCTCCCGCAAAACCAGAACCCGCAGTTGCCGCCAGCAATACGACAAGCAACGCCAGCAAAGACGCGGAGGCCGCAGTGCGCGCCTGGGCTCGCGCCTGGTCCGCCAAGGACGTCAAAGGCTACCTGGCTGCCTATGGCAAGGACTTTGATCCGCCGGGCAACGCAAGCCGCAGCGCCTGGGAGTCCGAACGCCGTCAGCGCATTGGCGAAAAATCCAAGATCACCGTGAAACTGGACAATCTCCACGTCAGCACAAGCGGTGACAAGGCCGTGGTCAAGTTCCGCCAGGACTACCGCGCAGATGCCGTGGCTGTTTCCAGCCGCAAGACACTGGAACTGGCCAAGTCGGGCGAGCGCTGGCTGATCGTGCGCGAAGCGGTGAACTAATACGCCCGCACGGCCTCTACCGGTGCCCATGAACAGAACCCACGCGCAACTGCGCCCTCGCCGTCCCCTGCAACGCCTGATTACCCTGCCCATCTGTGCGCTGGCACTGAGCTTGGCGGCTACCGCGCCAGCACAAGCCAACAAACGCGCGGAGAAAAGCGGCATTCAGCGGACTAGCGTACAAGCCCCCCCACCTGCCGCCGAGGGCGTCGCAGAAGCGCGCCTGATCGAGGTGTACGCCCTCATTGGCAAGGGGCAGACCCGCGAAGCCCTGAACAAGGCAGAGAAACTGGCTCAGGACCTGCCGCATTTCCAACTCGCGCAATTGGTCTATGGCGACCTGCTCGCGGCCCGCACCCGCCCCGTGGGCAAGATCGGCGACGTGCCCGAACCCATGGCCAAGGCCGCGCCCTCCGCACTCAATGAGTTGCGAGAGGAATCCATGCGCCGCGTGCGCGCGCTGAAGGAGCGCCCGCCTGCCGGCATGGTACCTGCCCAGTTTTTGCAGCTGTCCCCGCGCACCCGGCACGCGATTGCGGTGGACGCCTCGCGCTCGCGCCTGTATCTGTTTGCCAATACGGCCGAAGGCCTGAACCTGATTGGTGACTACTACATCTCGGTGGGCAAGGCCGGTACCTCCAAGGATGTGGAGGGCGACCAACGCACCCCGCTGGGCGTCTACTACATCACCAGCAACCTGGACCCCAAGACGCTCAAGGACTTCTACGGTTCAGGCGCCCTGCCCATCAACTACCCCAATGTGCTGGACGCCAAGCGCGGCAAGACCGGCAGCGGCATCTGGCTGCATGGCACGCCACCCAACCAGTTTTCGCGGGCGCCGCTGGCCACCGATGGCTGCGTGGTGCTGGCCAACCCGGATCTCGAGCACATCATCCGTACCGTGGAGGTGCGTGCCACGCCCGTGCTGATTGCGCCACAGCTGCGCTGGGTCAACGCCAACACCTCGCGCAGCGAAGGAAAGCCTTTCGAAGACGCCTTGCTGGCCTGGCGCAACGCCAAGACGGCGGGCGACGTGAACCAGGTGCTGTCCTTCTACACAAGCGACTTCAACAGCAATGGCAAGACGCTGGCCCAATGGGCTCCCACACTGCGCTCCGAAATGCAGAAAACCCAGGGCCGCACCATCCAGCTTAAGGACGTGTCTTACCTGCGCTGGACCGACACGGTCGACACCATGGTGGCCACCTTTGGCGAAGTAGCGGACGGGGTACGCACCGGGGTGACCAAGCGCCAGTACTGGATACGCCAGGACAACCAATGGAAAATCTTTTACGAGGGAGTGCTCTGATGCGCCCATGGATGGCAAAGCCGCTGCGCGGCGCTTTGGCAGCCTGCCTGCTTCTTGCGGCCGGTTTGGCTATCGCAGCAGAAAATCCACAAGTGAAATTCCAGACCAGCGCGGGCGATTTCGTGGTTGAGCTCTACCCCGACAAGGCCCCCAAGACGGTGGAGAACTTCCTCCAGTATGTCAAGGACAAGCACTACAACGGCACGATCTTCCACCGCGTGATCCCTAACTTCATGGTGCAAGGTGGTGGCTACGACAGCAAGTACGTGGAGAAGCCCACACGCGCACCTGTGGTGCACGAGGGCCGTGAAGCCCTGGCTGCCGGTGGTCCGCGCAACGTCGTGGGCACGCTTGCCATGGCACGCACCAATGACCCACAATCTGCCACTGCACAGTTCTTTATCAACGTGCAGGACAATGCTTTCCTCGACCCGGTATTGATTCCACCGGGTGACCCGGTGCCCCGGTTCGAGTACCAGGGCCAGGTCTACAAGGACACGCCACGTGCGGCGCTCCTGAACTCCCCCCAATTGTTTGGCTACACCGTTTTCGGCAAGGTCATCAAGGGGCTGGACGTGGTGATGAAGATCAAGTCCACCCCCACTGGCGCGGGCGGCCCTTTCCGCAGTGACGTTCCGCAAACTCCCATCATCATCAACTCCGCCACTGTGGCGAAATAAAACCATGAGCAATCCCCAAGTTGAACTCCACATCACCGGCTACGGCGTCATCACGCTGGAGCTGGACGCCGACAAAGCTCCCAAGTCCACCGCCAACTTCCTGGCCTATGTGAACAAGGGCCACTACAACGGCACCATCTTCCACCGCGTGATCCCCGGCTTCATGGTGCAAGGCGGCGGCATGGAGCCCGGCATGAGCCAGAAGCCCACCGATGCCCCCATCGAAAACGAAGCCAACAACGGCCTGAAGAACGCCATCTACACCGTGGCCATGGCCCGTACCGGCGACCCGCACTCCGCTACCGCCCAGTTTTTCATCAACGTGGCTGACAACGGCTTCCTGAACCACACCGCCCCCTCCACGCAAGGCTGGGGCTATGCCGTGTTTGGCAAAGTGGTGTCCGGCTCCGAGGTGGTGGACAAGATCAAGGCTGTGAAGACAGGCCGCAAGGGCTTCCACGACGATGTGCCCAAGGAAGACGTGGTCATCGAAAAGGCTGTCGTACTCTGATGCCCGCCCTGCCCGGGATGGACCTCGTTGCACCATCCCGCTGGCAGGTGGTGGATTTCATTTCCGACCTGCACCTGCAGGCGTCAGAAAACACCACATTCGAGGCCTGGCAGGACTACATGGGCCGCACTGCGGCAGATGCAGTTTTCATCTTGGGCGATCTGTTTGAAGTCTGGGTAGGCGACGATGTGCTGCAAGACACCCAGTCCTTTGAATACCGCTGCGCAGACATTCTGCGCTCCACCGCCCAGCGCCTCCCCGTCTACATCCAGCATGGCAACCGAGACTTCCTGATGGGCCCGGCCCTGATGAAACACTGCGCCAGCACCCCCCTCCCAGACCCTACCCTGCTCCACACCGCCAGCGGACGCTGGCTGCTCTCGCATGGAGACGCACTGTGCGTGGATGATGTGGATTACCAGGCATTCCGCCAGCGGGTGCGCAGCGCCGCATGGCAAACCGATTTTTTGGCCCAGCCGCTGACCCAACGGTTGGAGATTGCGCGCGGACTGCGGGCTCGCAGTGAAGCCCGCAAACGCGAAGAGCTGGAGTACGCAGACTTGGATACCTCAGCCGCGCTGGACTGGCTGAACCGGCACGGCGCGAACCACCTCATCCACGGTCACACACACAAGCCCGGTGTCCACCAACTCGACGCCACGCATGGCCGAACCGTATTGACCGACTGGGATTTGGCCGCCAAGCCGCCACGTGGCGAGGTGCTGCGCCTTAGCTGCGCCCCAAGCAGCGGTCCGGCATTGCGTCGCCTGCCGCTGGACGCGCCGGAAATCAGTGCGCCCAAGCCTGCGGGTTGACTTCGTCGATCTGCCAAGGGTCCAGAAACTCCTCGGCATAGCGCAAGTAGACCTTCTCGCTCACAAACACATCGAACAGGTCCGGATCAATGTGCCCGCCCACGCGGAACTTGTGCATGATGCCCATCGCCTGTGACAGCTTCATGCCCTGCTTGTAGGGACGATCCCGCGCGGTGAGCGCCTCAAAGATATCGGCGATGCCCATGACGCGGGCCTGCACGGACATCTGCTCCCGCGTCAGCCCCTTGGGGTAGCCCTTGCCGTCCATGCGCTCGTGGTGGCCACCGGCGTACTCCGGGACATTGCGCAGGTGCTTGGGCCAAGGCAGTTGCTCCAGCATCTTGATGGTGGCGACGATGTGGTAATTGATGATGTCGCGCTCGGCAGCCGTGAGCGTTCCGCCGCGGATGGTGAGATTCTCGATCTCGTCCGCGCTGAGGAAGTCCGACTCCACGCCATCGGTGTTGCGCCAACGTGCGCCGGTACCAATGCGCCGCACGCGATCCACGTCCTCTTCCTTCATGAACTCCGCACCCAGATTGGCATGGCGCAGGAATTCACGGTCTGCATCCAGTGCGTCGATGCTGGCGCGAGATTTCACCGAAATGTCCGCCTCCGCCTGCGCGTCCTTCTGATCGCGCAAGGCCAGTTGCTCACGCAGAGCGGCGATTTCCACATCGCGCTTGAGCACCTCATAGCGCGTGTCCACCAGTTGAATGCGGTCGAACAGGGTTTGCAGCTTGCTCGCCTTGTCCACCACATGCACAGGCGTGGTCACCTTGCCGCAATCATGCAGCAGACCGGCAATCTTGAGCTCATAACGGTCCCGGTCATCCATGCGGAAACCGGCCAGGGGACCTGTTTGCGTGGCATTCACCGCCTCAGCCAACATCATGGTCAGCGCAGGCACGCGCTGGCAATGGCCACCCGTGTAGTGCGACTTTTCGTCAATGGCCAGGTTAATCAGGCTGATGAAGGACTCGAACAGGTCTTCGAGCTGGCTCATCAGGTTGCGATTGGTGATGGCAATGGCAGCCTGCGAGGCCAGCGATTCGGCCAGGCTCTGGTCTGCGCCGGAGAAAGACTGCACCCTACCGGTCCTGGGGTCCTGGGCATTGATGAGCTGCAGCACCCCGATGATGTCGCCCTCATGATCCTTCATGGGCACCGCCAGGAAGGACTGGGAACGGTAGCCAGTGCGCTCGTCAAACTGGCGCGTCCCGGAAAAGTCGAAGTTGGGCTCGGTGTAGGCGTCTGCGATATTCACCGTCTGGTTGTGCAGCACAGAGTAGGCCGCCACCAGCGAGTCATTGCGCCCGCCCTCTGCGTCATAGAGGGGCAGCTCGGGAAAATTGATGGGATTACCCGAGGTACCACCCATGGCGATGTGCAGGGAGTCGGTGCGCAGGATCTCGAAGCGCAGGGACTTCTGGTCGTCAGTCACCCGGTACAAAGTGCCGCCGTCAGCCTGGGTAATGGTCTTGGCCGCGACGAGGATGCTCTCCAACAAACGCGTGATGTCGCGTTCCTTGGAGAGGGCCGAGCCAATCTCGTTGAGCTGCTCCAGTCTGCGCAGCAGATCATCCACAGAGTCCACGGTCTCCCCTTCCGGTCAAAACACCCGTACCCGGGCTGCGCCATTGTTCCACATTGGCCGCCCGCGCGGCAGTCCGTTACCGCTTGAGCAGCACCTTGAGCACGGCCTGCAGGCGGCGTGCATCGGCCGCATTGAAATCGCCGGCCAATACTGCTGCGGCGTCCTGACCCCAGGTCTCGGCCGGGGCGGGATCATTGCGGCGGGTCAGCAACTGCAGTTGCAGGCCACGGCGCGCATCCAGGTGCTCTGCGGGCGTGGGCACTTCGGCCGCCATTTCCAGGCGCAACAACGCCTGGCTGGCCTGGGGCTTGGCACCCGCTTCGATCGCCTTCACCCAAGTCGCGCGGTTCTGTGCTGCGGCCCGGCTGCCCAGATCTTGCGCGGCAGGCACCAGGCTGGGGTCGCGCTTTTCCCAAGCGCTCAACAACTGGGTCAGGGCTTCGCCATGGGCCTGGGCGGCCAACTTCTTCAGGGCCATCTGGGCATGGTCCATCGCATCACGCTGGGCGCGGAAGGCGGCATCGCCCAAACGCGGCGCCATGGCGGCACGGTCCGGGCGGCCAACACCCCGGTCACCGCGGTCATCCCGGCGGGAGCCACGATCGCCATCACGACCTGGACGACCGCCCACCTCCTTGCGGTCACCCCACTTGCCGGGACGCGCCTGGGGTGCGACTGGAGCCTCTTTCTTCATGCCCGGGCGGTCATCGCCACGCACGGCCACGACCGGTTTGGCAGGTGCCTTGGGCACAACAGGCGCTTCGGCCTCTGCGGCGGGCGCATCGGATAGAGGCGACTCTTCAGCAGTTGCGTCAGCCGCTATAGTTTCCGTAGCTGCTTGCGCACTATCCACGGGGGCTACAGCCACTTTTTCTTCTCGTGCTGCGGCAGCGGCCTGTCCCTGCAGGGCCGCCTCCAGAGCGGCCACCGCGCTGCGAATAGCCTGCACATCCCCTGCTGCATTGGCTGCCTCCAGCGCCTTGGCTGCCTCCAGCACGGCGCGGTCGCGTGCACCCATGGCGGTTTCCGCCTTTTCGCGCTCGGCCGTCTTGCGGTTGAAAGCATCGTCAATCGGTTTGCGGAAGGCATCCCACAGCTTCTGCTCCTGGCGGCGATCCACCGGCACGGCATGCGCCTGGGCTTGCCAGCGCTGTTGCAGCGCCTTGACGGCGTCAATGCGCAACACGGCAGCAGCGCCCAGTACCTTGGCCTCTTCAATCATGGCGTGGCGGGCCGCCAGCGCCTGGGCCTGGACGGCCTCCAGCGGGGCGGCCGCCTCGCCGATCGCAGCCTTCCACAGCGGTTGCAGTTCGGCAAAGGTCTTTTCACCCACATGGCCTGCATCACGCCAACGGTCGGCAAACTGGTGGAGGATGCGGTTGAAGCCCTTCCAGTCATCGTCCAACGCGGTGCGGTTGGCTTCGGCCCAGGCCTTGACCTCGGCAATCAGAGCCAGACGCTGGGCCTTGTGCTCTGCGGATTCGGCTTTGACCTTCTCCAGCCAGCCCTCGACCACCTTGTAGGCTTCGTTGCAAGCTTCATCAAAGCGCTTCCACAGGGCGTGGTTCGGGGTGCCGCCCTGGTCGGTCTGCTTCCACTGGTCGCGCAGGGCACGCAGGGTTTCCTGCATCTTGCGTCCGCCAATGGCCTGGCCTTCGGGGCGCTTGAGCAGGCCCTCGGCTTTGCCTACCAGCTCTTCGCGGATCTGGTCGGCACGCCAGCGCTGCCAGCCTTCCAGCTCACCTGCAGCGGCCAGCGCAGCGTGGGCCTGGTTGTCGAGCTTGCCGTCGATGAGCTTGCCAAATTCCTTGAGCGCGTTGCGCAGGGCATTGGCCGCGCCCGTGCTGGCCTTGCCGTGGCCTTCGGCCACTTCCTGCTCCAGCGTCGTCAGCGCAGCGCGCACGGCAGCCGTCGCCTGGGCGCGAGCCTCGGGGTCCACCTTAGGCTTGGCCGGCTTGGCAGGCGCCTCAGCCGGAATGCCACGCGCGGCGCGCAGCTCATCCGCCCACACGGGCACGGGGGGCAAGGGGGCATTGGCATCGGCAACCGCGGCCAAGGTCTGGGTCAGAGCCGCCTGGAAGGCGTCCCACACCACCAGCAACTGGGCGCGGGAGGCCTCCAGCAGGGGCGGGAATTTCAGGTCCACGCTGGGCCAGCTTGCGTGCGCCACCAGCGTGGAGGCCTGGCTTTGCCAGTGTTCCACGTCGACACGCAGGGCATCCAGCGCAGCCTGGGCATCGCTCCAGGGCTTGGTGGACAGCACCTCGATGCGCTGGGCCAGCAACACGGCGGCCTCACGCTGCACCTGCACCTGGTGTTGCAGGTCTTCAATGTCGCGCACACGTTCGGCCAGTTGGGTCTTGAGGCTGGCCAGAGGCTCTTTGCTCAGGGGCGCGCCAGCCTTGGCCGCATCGCGCTGCCAGGCCAGGGCGTCGGCCATATTGAGTTTGGGGGTGTCGATCAGCGTCTGGGCGCGGGCGGCCCATTCGGCGGCCAGCAGCTCCTGCCCCTTGGCACGCTTGGCTTCGTCCAGGCGCTCACGCACCAGCTTGGCGGCGCCCTTGTCCTTGACGCTGAGTTCGCGGAAGACCTCGGCCAGCAGGTCTGCACCAGGGTTGCCCTGCAGCCACTCCCGGATGCGGGCAGCCCGGTCCCCCGCCGTGGCAGCCGAAAAGGCACCACCGGTCAGGCTGTCGAGTTGGGCAGAGTCGAGATGTTTGGCAGGATGGGACGAGGTCACAGTGGATCGCAATCAGGGTTGAACTACAAAAATACAGCCGGGTATTTTCGCCGCAAATGCCCTGCTCCATCCGTTTTTTCCGTGGCGCGCACAACAGCGCCTCACTCAGCCCATCGGTCGAACACCTAGTCCGTTCAGAATACGCCTCAAGCCCTCATGGAATATGCGCAAGCAGCTACGAATTTAATAGCGTGACGCTGTCCGTGTCCGCGCTGAACACGCACTCGGCTTCCTGGAGACCCACAGGCCAAGACGACTGCATCTATATATATAGAGGGTCACACACATTTCCCAAGGAAAACGCCGTGCAAAAGAAAGCCCGGCAGAGACCATGCTGGCCGCTGTCGGGCTCGATGGCTGACCAGAGGTCCATGCCATCAGGGGTTGTCGCGGGGGAGCGTGTTGTCCCGTCGCGAACTTGAAGCAATAGATTGCCTCCTTGGGGTTGCCGGGGCCGCTTTATCACAGATGCCTGAAGCACGGACTGGCTACTGCCGGCAAGACGCCTGAATGCTCAGGCACAAGCAGTCTAGATGGCAGCTCCCCCGGATTCAAATCAAAGTTTCAATGAAAAGCCGGCACTCGATTGGCCGACTAGGGAGTTGCCCTCAAACTGCCCAAAGGAGGCGCTTCACCCCCGAAATCACACAAAATAAAAACATTCAGAAATAACAATCAAATTCCTTATGGTTGACTTGTTATATAAAAGCCCCCTAGAATCCGCCATCCCAAAATTCATCAGGGATAACCCAGCCCGCTGCCGACCCCGGCATATTCAAATCGCTGCACAAGTCGAGACGACGCCGCAGGATATTGATAGCGTACCAACCCAAACGAGGAAGCAGGACGTTGTCATGTGGCCCATACGGCTACGGACACAAGAATGCCCCCGCCTAAGAAGGAAGAGCTATGACAGCGACTCAACAATTCACCAAGGGCCTTCGCATCGTTGCGACCGACATCGCCCAAGGTTTCTTTGCCATCACACACAACGGTTTCGCCCTGCTGGGCTTGGCCGTCATGTTTGCCATCATCACCCTGACCGCCCGCCCCGAAATCCGCCAGGCAGGCGAAATCCAGCTCATGGGCTGGCTTCAAAACCGCCACATCGTGGCGAACGACATTGCGTCCGAACCCGACGCCGTAGACCGTGCCACGGCCGCCAACCCGCAGTCCCTGCCCAAGCAGCAGGCTGCCGTGGCGTTCTGGCTGAGCAAGAAGTACAGCGTGGCCCCCGAGCCTCTGAGTGCTTTGGTGGCCGAGGCCTACAACATCGGCCAGCGTACCAAGCTGGATCCGACCCTGATCCTGGCCGTCATGGCCGTGGAATCGGGCTTCAACCCCTTTGCCCAAAGCCATGTGGGTGCTCAGGGCCTGATGCAGGTCATGACCAAGGTGCACAGTGACAAGTACGAGGGCTTTGGCGGCAAGCTGGCCGCGTTTGACCCAGTTTCCAACCTGCGCGTGGGCGTCAAGGTGCTGCAGGAATGCATCAGCCGTGCCGGTTCCATCGAAGGCGGACTCAAGTACTACGTGGGCGCAGCCAATATGGAAGAGGACGGCGGCTACGTCGCCAAGGTCCTGGCCGAACACGGCCGCCTGCAGGCTGTCGCATCGGGCCGCCCCATGCCCATGCCGTCGGCACCCGCTACGGCAGTGCCCGTCAAGCTGCCCGCACCGGAAGCCCCCCAGGCCGTGGGTGTGGAAAACGTGGCCCGACTGGCCAACTCCTGAGCCCGCTCGGTTAAACTCCGCACTGCACGCGACTGGCGATAGGTGCCCGGCCTTCTGAGGCCGCCGGCACTGACGTGGGATACCACTGGGAAGCGTGCCGCAGTGCCTTAAGGTTCTGCGATCAGCCGTTCGCCTGGGCAGCCCTGTGTCTTTTTGACCCACAGGCCATTTGTCTTTTAGGACTGCCATGTACGACCGCAACATCCTCGTAGAACAAGCTGACCCCGAACTGTGGGCCGCCATCCAGGCCGAGAACGCCCGCCAGGAACACCACATCGAGCTGATCGCCAGCGAAAACTATGCCTCCCCGGCCGTCATGGCCGCCCAGGGCAGCCAGCTGACCAACAAGTACGCCGAAGGCTACCCCGGTCGCCGCTACTATGGTGGTTGCGAGCATGTGGACGTGGCCGAGCAACTGGCCATCGACCGCATCAAGCAAATCTTCGGCGCCGAAGCCGCCAACGTGCAGCCCCACTGCGGCGCATCTGCCAACGAAGCCGTCTTCCTGGCGTTCCTGAAGCCCGGCGACACCATCATGGGCATGAGCCTGGCCGAAGGCGGCCACTTGACCCACGGTATGCCGCTGAACATGTCGGGCAAGTGGTTCAACGTGGTGAGCTACGGCCTGGACGCCAACGAAGCCATTGATTACGAAGCCATGGAACGCAAGGCGCGCGAAACCAAGCCCAAGCTGATCATTGCTGGCGCCTCCGCTTACTCGCTCGCCATTGACTTCGAGCGCTTCGCCAAGATCGCCAAGGAAATCGGCGCCATCTTCATGGTGGACATGGCCCACTACGCCGGACTAATCGCCGCAGGCGTGTACCCCAACCCCGTGCCCCACGCCGACGTGGTGACCTCCACCACCCACAAGAGCCTGCGTGGCCCCCGCGGCGGCATCATCCTGATGAAGGCCGAGCACGAGAAGGCCATCAACAGCGCCATCTTCCCCGGCCTGCAAGGCGGCCCGCTGATGCACGTCATCGCAGCCAAGGCCGTGGCTTTCAAGGAAGCACTGAGCCCCGAGTTCAAGACGTACCAGCAGCAAGTGGCCCGCAATGCCAAGATCGTGGCTGAAACGCTGACCGCACGCGGCCTGCGCATCGTCAGCGGCGGCACGGACAGCCATGTGATGCTGGTGGACCTGCGTTCCAAGGGCATTACAGGCAAGGAAGCTGAGGCTGTGCTGGGCGCTGCCCACATGACCATCAACAAAAATGCCATTCCGAATGACCCGGAAAAGCCCATGGTCACCAGCGGCATCCGCGTCGGTACACCTGCCATGACCACCCGCGGCTTCAAGGATGAGGAAGCCCGTGCCACGGCCAACCTGATTGCCGACGTGCTGGACAACCCACGCGACGAAGCCAACATTGCGGCCGTGCGCGCCAAGGTGCACGCCCTGACCTCGCGCTTCCCGGTCTACAAGTAAGTCAGGCCAGTCCTCGATGAAGTGCCCGTTCTGTAGTCATTCGGAAACCCAGGTGGTGGAGACCCGGATTTCTGAGGACGGGGACTTCATCCGCCGTCGCCGCCAATGCGGATCGTGCGAAAAGCGCTTCACCACCTATGAGCGCCCGGACGTCAACTTCCCGGCCATCGTCAAGAAAGACGGGCGCCGAATCGAGTTTGAACGCGCCAAACTGCTCGCCTCCATGAACCTGGCCCTGCGCAAACGGCCCGTGAGCACCGAGCAAATCGACAGCGCCATCGAGCGCATCGAAGAAAAACTCCTCAACCTGGGCCTGCGCGAAGTCCAGTCCACCCGCATCGGCGAACTCGTCATGCGCGAACTCAAAAAGCTCGACAAGGTCGCTTACGTGCGCTTTGCCAGCGTGTACCGGAGCTTTGAGGACATTGATGAGTTCAAGACACTGGTGGATGAGGTGAGTCGGTAGCTTCCCGACAAGTGGCCAGACGCCGCGCGCAAACGGTACAACCATTCAGAGGGCATGGGCCTACACTGAAGGCATGCAATCAACCGGCCTCATCAATCGTGGATTTACTCTTATTGAACTATTGATTACGCTGGTAATTGCTGGTGTATTAATGGCAATTGGCATTCCAAGCCTTAAAACCTTTGTCGCATCAAACCGACTTAGTTCCAACGTTAACACGATGATTGGACTTATTAATTATGCGCGCAGCGAAGCCATTGTTAGAAATCAACCTGTAGTCATTTGCCCCAAAAGCAGCTCGGGCACTGGATGTCAAAACTCCCAAATGTGGAGCCAATATGACATCCAAGTATTTGTAGATGTAGATGGCAACAATAACTTTGGCGGTTCAGATATTCTTTTAAAGACAGTTGCAGCTATCGATTCGACCGGAAACACTACACGTATTACAAGACAGTCAGCTGCGGGCGCTATCTCATTCCGCTCTTCAGGATTATCCACAATCGCTCACGGATTCAATATCTATGAAGTGAATAGTACGGACGCAAGCTACGAAACCCAATATGGTCGCTCCCTTTGCATCAGCTTATCTGGTCGAACTCGGGTTGCACCGTATACAGCCAACATATGCAATAACTTCTAAGCCATGAAACGCATCTCTTATCAAACTGGAGCAACGCTGATTGAAGCATTGATCTCCATTTTAGTTATGTCACTAGGTCTGCTTGGAATAGCAGGACTACAGTTAAGTGCTTTGTCCTACCAGAAGTCCGCCTGGTCCTCCCATAGAGTCGCCGAAATTGTCAATGACATTACAGAGAAAATTCGGGCGAATCCGTCAGCGGCGAAAGCGGGGAATTACAACTACACGTCAAACTACAACACCGGTTCTGGCGCTACTTTTACATTAAATAATTGCCATACCGGGAGTTCATTTTGTAGTTTATCGCAGATTGCAGCTGATGATATTTCGAACTTCGTCACAAAAACGCAACAGCTTCTGCCCAGAGGGGCCGCACAGATTACCGGAAGTAGTGCCGCCGGATACACAGTGACGGTTATGTATTTTGACAAGGATTTTGTGAATCCCACAACGGGCGTCGCACAAAGCTCAACGACTTGTGCAAGCGGTACCTCTGGCATTGACTGGAGGAACTGCTGCCCTACTGCGGCGTCTGCTCCTGCCGGGGTTCGTTGCCGAAATTACTTTGTCAAACTGTGATATGAAACACATAACCCTCAAGAAATCGCTCCTCCAAAAAGGGGTGACATTAATTGAGTTGATGATTGCATTGGTCATCGGACTGATTCTTGTTATTGCAGCTTCTTCTATTTACTTATACTCAAAACAAAACTACAACACCTCTTCAGAAACGACACAAATTGAAGAAAATGGCCGGTTTGCACTAAATCTATTAACGCAATACATAAAAACAGCTGGCTTTGTGATGATTGACCCAGCCTCCCCAAGACCGCAAGGCCCTATTGACAACAAGATTTTTGGATGCCGTCTTGGACTTGTAAACGGAGTGACGCCAAGTACAACTGCAGATATCGCTTGCAGAACATCGACTCCAGCAGGAAGCCTGCCATCAGAAGCAATTGCGATGTTTGCAGAGACAGATGCTTACAACAGCAGTGGAGCAACATACCAAGGCTATGATTGCTTGGGACTATCTTCCATCGCACAAGGTGGAGTCTCAAACATAGTTCGATCCTACTTTTTTGTCGCCAATACAACTGTGCAAACAGTGAATGGAACTGTCAATATGGGTCAGCTTTCATGCTTATCTGATCGCACCCCTCTCGCAGCAGTCACACCGACTTATCAAGTTCAACCATTGATTCCAGGGATTGAGCAAATAGCATTCAACTACATGCTCCCCTCCAGCGCCGACCCAGATGTTGCCCAAACTGGTTATGCAGCCTCCGCACTTACCGCAGCGCAATGGCCACAAGTGCTCGCCGTAGATGTATGCGTGCTGGCGAAGTCTATACAAGCTGCCGGCAACGATTCGGGTACAGCCTACAACGACTGCTATGGGAACTCAGTATCAACTCGCCCTGGAGAGATATACAGAGTATTTCGAACCACCGTTAGATTACGCAACAAGAGTTCTATATGAACATCGATATTTGCAGAAGAATACCGCAACAGAGACACCATGAAAATGGTATTTCTCTGGTCATGGTTTTAATTTTCTTAATGATTTTGAGTGGCTTAGCCATTACAGCAATTCAGAGTTCATCATTTTCGTCTCGAATTGCTGGCAATGAGGCAGATAGAACCATGGCATTTCAAGCAGCAGAGGCCGCTTTGCGCGATGCTGAATATGACATTTTTAATGTCATTGCTGATGGAGTAACTTCTTGCTCAAGTGCCACTCCAGTTTGCCGAACTGATCCAATTTATCGTGGCAATGGTTTTGATACGACATGTCCACTAGGACGCTGCATACCTAATACCACCACCCCTGTATGGGAGGTTGCAGCAAACTGGGATGCTTCCAGCACAAAAAGTGTGGCCTATGGAACATATACCGGAGCAACTGCAATACCCGTAGTAAGTCGGCAACCTCGCTATATGCTGGAGTATTTCAAGCAAGGTGACTTTGCTGTTTACAGAGTTACTGCTGTGGGTTTCGGCGTCAATGATACAACACGTGCTTACTTGCAAACTGCTGTGAAAGCAAAACCAGTATGAAAAATCGATATTCCTTGGTCAAGAAATTTTTGCAAGATTTTTTTGCGCCTGCATGCTTTGGATTGTTTTACTTTTTTACACTGAGTTCTGCTTGGGCTGTTAATTTCACACCACTACCTCCGTATCTATCGGAAACGAAGGGCGCGCCAATGGTCATGCTGAATCTATCGCGTGACCATCAGCTTTTTTATAAAGCTTACAATGAGTATTCAGATCTTGATGGCGATGGATCGCCAGAAACACAGTATCTACATACCTACAAATATTACGGTTACTTTGACAATAAGCGCTGCTACACGTACGACACTACCAATAATCGCTTTACCCCAGCAAGAAAAGAAAATGGCACATCCACTGCAACACCTACATACTGTGGAGGAACAGGTGAGTGGCACGGGAACTTTCTGAACTGGGCAAGTATGACCCGCATGGATGTGGTTCGGCGCATACTGTATGGGGGCTACCGTAGCACCGATGATAGTGTTGTAAGCGGAACCTCACTTACAGTATTGGAACGCGCTCATTTACCTACAGACGCTCACTCTTTCGTAAAATATTTCAGTAGTACAGCAGCCATTATTCGTGGGCTCACTCCATTTTCCACAACCGACATCAGCATTTGCAATAGAAGTCCCAAGAATAGCCAATATAGCCACCAGAATATTGGTGTTCCTCAGATATTGGTTGCCGACGGAAACTTCGCGCTCTGGAACTCCAATGAGCGCTGGCAGTGCTATTGGAGTGAAGAAAAAAACGCAAGCAATGGCAATATTCCCGCCAGTTCCGGACTCAATGCCTCGGCGAACAACCCTTCGCGTGCCAGTGTTGGTCTTGGTAGTGGCTCCGCGACTGGCACGTATACAGTACGTGTTGAAGTGTGCAAAACGGGGCTTGATGGCGCAGCGACTGGTGCGACTGGATTTACCGATGACGAAGAGGCCAGATGCAAATACTATCCTCGTGGCAACTACAAACCAGCCGGATTGCTTCAAAAATATGGGGAAAAAAATGAAGCCGCTTTTGGCTTGATTACAGGGAGCTTCAATAAAAATATTTCAGGCGGAGTTTTAAGAAAGAACGTTGCTACGTTTACCGATGAGGTGGATTTGGATGATGGTCAATTCACGCTGAATGATGGAATTATCAAAAATTTGAACAAACTCCGCATTTATGGGTATGACTACGATGATGGGTCGTACATCAATGCTGACGATTGCAACTATCAGCTCATAGGTTTGGTTGAAGGTAAATGCACCAGTTGGGGTAATCCCATGGGTGAGATGTACCTTGAGGCTCTCCGATATCTCGCGGGAAAATCTGCCACAGCTGCTTTTAATACGAGTGGCAGCAAGGATGCCGCGATTGGTTTGACCGTTGCAACATGGAGCGATCCATTTGCCAGTAACACGGTTGCCAACTTCGGGGATCAACTTTGCCGCCGTAGCAGCATTGTTAACTTTAATGCCAGTGTCACATCCTACGACAATGATCAATGGACAGGCCAAAGTGATATCAACCTGCCAAGTGGACAAACCATTGATGATCTAACAAATGGAGTTGGGCGTGCGGAAGGTTTATATGCAACTGGAAAAAAATGGGCTGTAGGGATTACAGACAGCAGCAGCAATGAGATTTGCAACGACAAATCCATGACAACATTGGCTACTGCTGTTGGCATATGCCCTGAAGCACCCACATATGCCGGCGGCTATAAGATAGCCGGCGCGGCATTGCATGCACATACACGCCCCATCCGTTCGGACTTTACAATTCCAACAACTAATAAGCGAGCATTTAAGGTAGATACCTATGGTGTAGCTTTGGCGACCGGATCTCCACGTATTAAAGTAAGCGTCCCTGGTCAAGCAGGAAAGTATGTTGTTATTCAGCCAGCCTATCAGCTCAAACTCGCGGGTGGAATTGGCGGAGGAACTCTGGTCGACTTCCGGATCGTGTCTCAAACTGCAACAAGTGGAAAGTATGTTGTGCAATGGGAAGATTCTGAACAAGGTGGGGACTATGACCAAGACGTTTGGGGCACATTGGAATACAGCGTCGACAGCACAACAACCCCACCGACGATCTCTGTTTCAACACAAACCATTGCACAAGCCACCGCTAATCCGCAAGGTTTCGGTTATGTGATTTCTGGCACCAATGGCAAGGATGGGGTTCACTTCCACTCTGGTATTTTGAACTTTACTTACAACGATCCTGCCAACATTGCGGTCACACCAGCCACAAACCTGAATGCGAGCGGTGGATGCAATAACTGCAACGTTAATAATGTTAAAACCACGGCAACCTATTCCATGACAGGCACAAGCGGCGATGTTTTGCGCGAACCCATGTGGTATGCAGCAAAATATGGTGGCTTTGATCGTGACATTGCAGCAACTTATACTGGCGCGAGTGCTATTGCTGGAGATAGTTTGGGTACAGCAGCTTGGGACTCAAAAAATACCGATGGAAATACTGGTTCAGATGGAATTCCTGATAACTACTTTTATGCCATTGATCCAGGTCAGCTAGAGAAATCTCTGGAGCAGATTTTTGCAACTATTCTGAAAGCCGGTGGAGCAGCTCCGGCGGCGGCAACATCATCCCGGACAGCGGCTGGTGGTTATGTATACGTTAGCACGCATAGTATCAAGGCAGCCAGCCCAGGCAACGACTCAGACGCCAGTGGTGAATTTTTACGCTATAGTTTTCTAGCAAATGGGACAATTTCCGGAACAGCTGACTGGGATGCAGGTACTAAGTTAACCGTGCAATCAGATGCAAGTGGATGGGATACCAATAGAAAAATTTTCACCCTTACCGATACAGGAGCAGCCGCCTTCCGGTTTGCCAACCTCTCTGCAGCTCAGAAGAATGCTTTGAAGCTCAATCCGGATCTGAATACCTATGATTCAGATGCCCGCGGTCAAGAACGCCTAGAGTGGCTTCGTGGAAGCGCTGTGAATGAGACTACGGCAGGCGGACTGAGAAAGAGAACAAAGACAAAACTCGGGGCGATTATCAACTCCACGCCCTGGTTCGTAGGCCCACCATCGGCTGGATATAGCAACATTGAGTATGGTGGCGGCTATGGAACATTTCGTACTACATACACGAACCGCAACTCTGTGTTCGTTGCTGCCAATGATGGAATGCTGCATGCCTTTGATGGAGATACGGGATTGGAACAATTTGCTTACGTTCCAAGAGCAATGTACGCAATTTCTGCAACTGCCCCATACTCAAAGTTATCGGCTTTGACAGCCAAGGATTTTTCGCTCAATACGGGAACAAACCGAATCACTACCGACGGTAGCGTCATGGCCGCGGATATTAATTTGGGAAGCACAAGCACGCCCAATTGGCGCACTTATCTTTTTGGGTCTTTTGGTCGAGGAGCCAGAGGGGTGTACGCTCTGGATGTTACGAATCCGGCTTCAATAACTACAGAAAATGCAACTAATGCAGGAAACTTAGTTAAATGGGAATTTACAGAAACAGCAGATAGTGATATGGGATATATCACAGGACGAACAAACACTAGAGGTAATGGCCAGCCATACCAAGTCGGGAAAATGGCGAATGGCAAATGGGCAGTCATATACGGGAATGGCTACAACAGTGGCAGTGGCAATGCTGCGCTTTTCATTATCTTTGCGGATGGCCCAGCAACCCCACAAAGTACAACATGGCCGGTCGATGCTACGACAGGCCCGCGATATGTGAAATTGATGACTGGCACAGCGGGTCAAGGACCCAATAATGGCCTTGCTGCCCCGACCGCCATTGACAAGGATAATGATGGCGTTATTGACTATATATATGCAGGGGATCTTAAGGGAAATGTATGGAAATTTAATGTTTCCGATGCTGACCCTACAAATTGGGGAGTTGCAACTAGTGGCAGTGTTCCTACTTACCAAGCAACGGCTGTTGTTCCCAGCACAAGCGCTACGGTAAATCAGCCAATCACAACTGCGATCGTGCCTTTTGTGCATCCACAGGGTGGATATCAATTGTTTTTTGCCACGGGAAAGGCGCTTGAATCCACTGACTATCCAATGAGCTTAGTTTACCCTCAAACTCTCTATGGCATATATGATCAACCTGGTGTTACTGGTACTATAACGACAGGCAAAACAAACTTGATTCAACAGAGTATCCTCAGATCTGGTGGAACAACATATGTATCTACAAACATTGTTAGTTATCCATCCAATAAAGGCTGGTATGTTAATCTTCCCGAGTCTTCTGAGGGCGTTATTTTTAATTCAATTGCGGAAGATGAATATCGCGTGAATGTAAGATCTTTGGCACCAGAGGCTTCATCTGACGGATGCAGATATGATGCAACTACTTATGACTTCGGCTTAAATCCCATTAACGGAACACCTATACCAAACTTATTACCCAATGCGCCATTAGTAAATGGCTATGCTGCCGCCGGCGCTGCAAATGCAAACACATTTGAATATTCGAAAGGTGGTGTATTCAAGGTTCCGCCTCCAACAACTAGTACAACATCTTGTACTGCGGGGACGACAAACTGCATGTGCAACCCTGCAAGTGGTGCATGCTTATTATGTGCAGATCCAGCGACATGTAAACTACCTTGGGATGATGGAACATTGGCCTGCACCGCAGGTACAGCTAGTTGCTCCTGCAATCCGGCGACCCCCACGCAATGTGTGGTCTGCACTAATGGCGCTACCTGCGATAGACCTTGGGTTTCAAAAGGTGCCAATCAATGCATGTTCAGAACCATCTCAGCATTGGGCAGTGGTGGTGTCGCAACCAGCCAGCGCTTCGGAGCCTGTACTGACGGCCGGCTTACTTGGCGGGAAGTTCAACGTAATCGTTAATGCCATGAACACAATACTTCACCAAAAAGGATTTACGCTCATTGAGCTAATGATTACTGTCGCTATTTTGGCAATCCTTGCCCGAATTGCCTATCCTAGCTATAGCCAATATATAGCAAGAGCCAAGCGTGCAGAAGCTAGAGCAGAAATCCTGAAGGCGGAAGGATGGCTGGAGCGTTATTACAATGAAAATAATCGATACTCAGATGCACCTACAACCACAACAAATGCTGCTTTCGGCAATGCATTCTCAACTGTCCCTCGAACAGGTAGTGCTTACTACAATATTTCACTTACTGTTGCAAGCTCGACCTATACAGTCACAGCCACGCGCACTGGCAGCATGAGTACAGATGGCTGTGGAGATTACTCGAAAACCAATAGTGGAAGTCTTACGAACAGTATTTCGACTGGAACTAATTGTCTAAAATAATTTGCACACTAGAAAGATATTTTTTTTTATCGTATTTAGCATAGCTGCTCATGGCTTGGGATATTTGTTGCTTGCTTCGTTTCATCCTGCCTCATTGAATAGAACTTATAATTTTCAGACGACCATTCTTCTCAAAACATCGGGCTTGAATTCAAAAAGCCATTCCTCTGGGACAACTAAAAAAATAGGTAGCGAAAGAGTACACGAAAAAGAGTCAGCTCAAGTTGCGGTGCAGCAATATGTCAACGCGTTTTATCCTACACGCTATCTCGATAGCAGCATGGTGGATACTCGCCCGGCCCCTATTGGCGAATGGAGTATCGATCTGTCTGCATTGAATGGTAAGGAACTACGTGGGCTAACCGTAGAGTACACCATTTGGGTTTCGGAGCGGGGTGTCATAGACTATGCAGAGCTATTGAATTCTGAGGCTATTCCTAGCTCGGTAAAAAATGCCCTATCGTCTATGCGGAGCACGGTCATGGCGCCTGCAACCATCAAAGATGTACCCGTCCCTTGTGTGATGACTCTGGAACTAAGTTTTGGTTATTGATGCCCATACTCTGCAACGCGCCATCTCTTTCGCCAGAGATGGAATACGCATAACTTCCCCCAACCCCCATGTCGGCTGCATCCTTATCTCCCCCCTTGGAGAGGTAATTGGTCAGGGGTACACCCAGAAAGCTGGCGGCCCGCACGCGGAGGTTATGGCCTTGCGGGACGCGGCAGCACAAGGAAATTCGCTTGTTGGGGCAACCGCCTATGTAACCTTAGAGCCCTGCTCCCACCATGGGCGCACAGGGCCATGCTGCGATGCACTGATTGCAGCCGGCATTGCCAAGGTTGTGGCAACGAATGAGGATCCCAATCCGCTGGTTACTGGTGAAGGCTTCGCGCGCCTGCGTGCAGCGGGAGTTGAGGTGGAGGTGCTGGACCCCGCCGATCCGCTCGCCATCCAGTCCCGCGAGCTCAACATCGGCTTTTTCAGCCGCATGATCCGCAAGACACCTTGGGTACGCATGAAAGTGGCGGCGTCGCTGGACGGCACCACGGCGCTGGACAACGGTGCCAGCCAATGGATTACGTCACCCGAAGCGCGTGCCGATGGCCATGCCTGGCGGGCGCGGTCCTGCGCCATCCTGACCGGCATAGGCACGGTGCTGGCGGACAGGCCGCGGCTGGATGTGCGCTTGGTCGATACCCCGCGCCAACCGCATCTGGTGGTAGTGGACAGCGACTTGCAAACGCCGCTGGACGCTCCTTTTTTCATAGCTGGTCGCGCAGTATTTATCTACGCTGCAGCCCAAAACCCCACCAAGCAGGCGGCGTTGGAGGCTTTGGGCGCCAAGGTGATTTACCTGCCTGGCTACAACGCCCAGGGCCAGCCCACGGGCAAGGTGGACTTGGCGGTCATGGTCAAGGATCTGGGCCAGCGCGAAATCAACGAGCTGCATGTGGAGGCAGGCTTCAAACTCAATGGCTCGCTGGTGCGGCAAGGCCTGGTGGACGAGTTTGTGGTCTACCTGGCGCCCAAGCTGCTCGGCCAGGGCGCGGGCATGTTCAACATTGGCCCGCTGACCGAACTGGCGCAAGGCGTAGCGCTGGACTTCAAATCCACCGAGATGGTGGGGCCCGATCTGCGCATTGTTGCGCGTGTGCAGGGGCGGGACGCCTTCTAGGGTTATGCCACCCGGGGCCCATGCGCCCTGCCCTTTCCCTGCGAAAATGCGGCCATGTTCACAGGCATCATCACCGGCGTAGGCCGTATTTCCGACGTCCAGGCTCTGGGCGAATCCGCAACCCATGGTAAACGCCTCACCATCCAGGCGCCAGCTGGCTACCTGGACGATGTGGGCCTGGGTGACAGCATCGCGCTCAACGGCGCCTGCATGACCGTCACCACCTTCGACGCGGCCCAAGGCCAGTTCACCATCGACATCTCCGCCGAATCGCTGGACAAGACCGCCGGGCTGGACGCCCTGGGCCCTATCAACCTGGAAAAAGCGCTGCGCGCGCATGACCGCCTGGGCGGCCACCTAGTCTCTGGCCACGTGGATGGCATGGGCACCGTGAGCCACTTTGCCCAGGTGGGCGAGAGCTGGGAACTGCGGGTGCTGGCGCCCGTTGCGCTGGGCAAGTATTTGGCCTACAAGGGTTCCATCACCATCAATGGCGTGAGCCTGACGGTGAACCGCATTGGCGATGTGGCGGGCGGCTGCGAGGTCAGCATCAACCTGATCCCCCACACCGTGCAGAACACCGCGCTGCACACGCTGGCCGTGGGCAAAAAGGTGAACCTCGAGATTGACCTGATTGCGCGCTATGTGGAGCGCATGATGACCGCGCCTGCCGCCCAGGGCTGATCAGCGCCCCACGCCGGAGCGCCACTCCGGCAAACTCCAGCCGCGCAACAGCGCCAGCAGGCGCAAGACCGTGGCCATGCCGGCCGCCGCCAGCGTCGCCAGCCACAGTGGCCAGGTCAGCGCATAAGCCGCCACCATCACCCAGCCCCCGGCAAAGGAGCACACCGCATAGGGCTGGTGGTCGCGGAACGCACGCGGAATCTCGTTGCACACCACGTCGCGCATCACACCGCCAAACACGGCGGTCACCATGCCCATGAGCACCGCCACGATGGCAGGCATGCCCATCTCCAGCGCAATATGGGTGCCACCGGCAGTGAACAGGCCCAGCCCCAGCGCATCGGGCCACTGCATGGCGCGCTCGGTCGGCTCAAAGTGGCGGGCGCGCAGGAACAGCATGGCCGCAACACACAGGGCTAGCAGCGCCCACAGCCAGTTAGCATGCTCCACCCAGAAGAAAGGGCGCCGGTCCAGCAGCACATCGCGCAGCGTACCGCCGCCAAATGCGGTAAGCCCCGCCACCATGCAGACTCCCACGGCATCCAGCCGCTTGCGCGCTGCCTCCATGAGGCCGGACAAGGCAAAGGCCACCGTGGCGGCCGCCTCGATGGCGACATGGGTGTTGGAGAGCGTCAGCACCTCGGCCAGATGGGTCATCGCCATGCCCCGCCCTCCTCGCTTGACAGCGGTTTAGAAGCTCAGCGTCTTCACGCCGCTGGCGGTACCCAGCAGGCAGACCTGCGCGCGCTGGTAGGCAAACACGCCCACCGTCACCACGCCGGGCCACTGGCTCACCTCGGCTTCAAAGGCCAGCGGATCGGTGATCTGCAGGCCCGTCACGTCCACAATCCACTGGCCGTTGTCTGTCACCAGCGGCTTGCCGTCTTTCTGGCGCACCTTGCCCACGCCGCCCTTGGCGGCAAACTGGGCAATCACACGCTGCGTAGCCATGGGGATCACTTCTACCGGCAGCGGGAAGGCGCCCAGGGTCTTCACCAGCTTGGACTCATCCGCAATGCAGACGAACTTGGCGCTTTGCGCCGCCACGATCTTCTCGCGCGTCAGGGCCGCGCCGCCGCCCTTGACCATATTGCCGCCGCCGTCGATCTCGTCAGCGCCGTCGATGTAGACGGAGAGCTTGTCCACCTCGTTGCTGTCAAACACCGGGATACCCAGCGCATGCAGGCGCTCGGTGCTGGCCACGGAGCTGGAGACGGCGCCCTTGATCTGGTCCTTCATGGTGGCCAGCGCGTCGATGAACTTGTTGACCGTGGAGCCGGTGCCCACGCCCACAATCTCGCCGGGCACCACGTACTGCAGCGCAGCCTGGCCCACCAGGGTTTTGAGTTCGTCTTGGGTCAGTGCGGGTGTGCTCATAAGGGACAATCGAAGGAGTTGAAATCTGAAAGCAGGAATTATCCGATGTCTCTGGTGCCCTACGCCCTCGCCCGCAGCGTTTTGTTCAATCTGGACCCCGAAGTCGCCCACGACATCACCATGACCGGCCTGGCCGCCACCCAGGGCAACCCGCTCAAGCTGGCCTACTGCAACAGCCGCGTGGACGATCCTGTCACCCTGGCGGGACTGAAGTTTCCCAACCGCGTGGGCATGGCCGCCGGCCTGGACAAAAATGCCCGGTGCATCGACGGCCTGGGCGCCATGGGCTTTGGTTTTGTGGAGGTGGGCACCGTCACCCCGCTGGCCCAGCCCGGCAACCCCAAGCCGCGCATGTTCCGCCTGCCGGCCGCCAACGCACTCATCAACCGCCTGGGCTTCAACAACGGCGGGCTGGACGCCTTCATTGCCAACGTACAGCGCTCCGCCCTGCGTCAGAGCAAAAATCCGTCCCTGCTGCTGGGCCTGAACATCGGCAAGAACGCCGCCACGCCCATCGAAAAGGCCACCGACGACTACCTGATCTGCCTGGACGGCGTGTATCCGCATGCGGACTACATCACCGTCAACATCTCCAGCCCCAACACCAAGAACCTGCGCAGCCTGCAGAGCGACGAAGCGCTCGACGCGCTGCTGGGCGCGATTGCAGAACGCCGCGAGCAGCTGGCGCAAAAGCACGGCCAGCGCAAACCCATCTTCCTGAAAATCGCACCCGATCTGGAAGCTGACCAGGTCGCCGTCATCGCCGCCACGCTCAAGCGCTACGGCACCGACAGCACGGGCCAGATCAATAACGCCTGGGGCGTGATCGGCACCAACACCACGCTGTCACGCGAGGCCGTCAAAGGCCTGCCGCATGCGGAAGAAACCGGTGGCCTGTCGGGCGCTCCGGTGCTGGAAAAGAGCAATGCAGTGATCGCACAACTGCGCGCAGCGCTGGGCAAGGACTTCCCCATCATCGGCGTGGGCGGCATCATGAGCGCGGCCGATGCGGTGAACAAAATCAAGGCAGGGGCCGATGTGGTGCAGATCTACACCGGCCTCATCTACCAAGGCCCCGCGCTGGTAAAGGATGCGGCCCTGGCGATCAAGAACATGAAGAAATAAGACTCCAGCCCTCGTGAATAGTGCGCGGGCAGCTCCTTATTTCATAGCAATCAGGGCTCCACGGCGATGCCGATGGCCTTGACTCCGTCGGCCACCGGGCCCAGCAAGGTGGCCTTGCCGGTCTTCAGGTCCACGGAATAGAGACGCGCGCCGGGCTGGCCCTTGGTTGCCACGGTGGCAAAGGCGGCGCCGGTCACGTCGGCAATGTCCAGGTTGGCATCGGTGATGTCGGCAATGCCCAGCGCGCCCACGCTGAAGAGCAAGCCGGTGTTGAAGGACACCACGGGCTGCACGCCCTCCAGCGAACCCTGCGTCACCAGGTAGCCGCCGTTGCGATCGATGGCGTAGTTGGTGGTCAGCTTCTCGTCGGTCTTGTTGTAGGTGTAGCCGGCCGCCACCAGCTCAGGCTTGGTGCCCGCGCGCGCGTCGCCCGGGGCGTAAGCGGGCGCGGGGTCGGTCGCTGCCACCGCACCCGTATCCGGGTGCAGGCGGATGTTCTGGCCTGTGTTGCTCACTACGCGCACACGGTCCGCCACCGGGTTGAAGTCCACGCCAAACGCTTCGCCATGCAGTGCCACGCCGGGACCACTGCCCACCACGGTCAGCACGCCGGTCGGGGCGTCGAGCGTGTACAGGCGCCCTGCACTGCTCAGCGTATACAGCACACCCTTGGCAATGCGGTAGTCCATGCCCACCAGCGTTTCACCGGCTGGCAAGCCCACCACAGGCGTACGGCGCAACACCTTGCCGGGTTGGCTGGGGCTGACCGTCAGCAGCTCCATGTTCTGGGTCAGCACCTGCAAGGTTTCCTTGTGCACGGGAGACCGCGCTTCGGGTCCGGCTGCGCAGGCCGCCAACACCAGCAATGCGGAGGCACAAACGCCCATACGCAGGGCCACAGAATTCATCAGGCTCATCTCAGTTCTCCTTCACATTCAGTTCAGGATACACGCAACAACCGCACCACATGTTCGGCGACGGCCAGCGCACTGGTTAAGCCGGGCGATTCAATGCCAAACAGATTCACTAGACCCGGCACACCATGCACAGCCGGCCCCTGGATGCAAAAATCCTGGGCGGCCTCTCCCGGGCCGTGAATCTTGGGGCGTATGCCGGCATAGGCCGGCAACAGCGCGCCATCGGGCAGCGCGGGCCAGTACTTGCGCACCTCGGCGTAAAACGCATCGCCCCGTGCCGGGTCCACCTCCAGATCCTGCGGGTCGTCCACCCACTGCACATCGGGACCAAAGCGGGCCTGGCCGCCGAGGTCGATGGTCAAGTGCACCCCCAGACCGGCTACCTCGGGCACCGGATAGATCAGCCGCGAAAACGGGCTGCGGCCGGATAGCGTGAAGTAATTGCCCTTGGCATAGCGGGCCTGCGGCACATGCTGCGGGGCCAGGCCAGCAAAGCGGGCGGCTAGTGCCGGCGCCTGCAGACCGGCGGCGTTCACTACCGTTTTCGCACGCAGTCGGGTGCCATCTTCCGCTATCAAATCAATAGCTTCTTGCGCAATATTTGCGCGGTCCAGAGGCGAATTCAATGCCAAAACACCGCCAGCGTGCTCCAGGTCTCCCAGCAGTGCGAGCATGAAGGCATGGCTGTCCACGATGCCGGTGGATGGTGAATGCAGGGCCGCTACACATTGCAGCTGCGGTTCGGCAGCCAGGGCCTGCTCCCGGTCCAGCAGCACCAGATCCGTCACGCCATTGGCCGCTGCCTTGGCCTGGATGGCCTGCAACTGCGCAAGCTGGTCTTCGCGCGTGGCCACGATGAATTTGCCACAGCGCTGGTGCGGCACCGCGTGGCTGGCGCAGTAGTCGTACAGCAGCTCTTTGCCGCGCACACAGAGCTGCGCCTTCAGCGAACCTACGGGGTAGTAGATGCCGGCATGGATCACCTCGCTATTGCGCGCACTGGTCTGCGTCCCAAAGGCATCGCAGGCCTCCAGTACCAGGACCTCACGCCCGCTCTGCGCCAGCGCGCGGGCCACTGCCAGCCCCACCACCCCGGCCCCGATCACCACGCAATCGACCGATTCCACAACCGCGTTCATGCGCACACCCTTGTGGTACGTACGGGGCACGCAGACAAGGAGGAAAAACGGTTTGCGAAGGACGGACCAAGGATCATTGCGCTGCTTTCAGGAGGTTCCAAACCGGACATGGGCCGGTGTACCATCTTATCGACTCCACCACTGGGAAACACCGTCCGCATGCCTCCCGCGCCAATGACCAACCGCCGCCTTCTGCAGACCCGCTGGTTCCGTGTTCTTGCCGTCATTGCTGCACTCCTGCTGCTGGCCGTGCTGGTGTTCCTGGCAGGCCCGCGCAATGCGTTTGGCTCCAATGTGCCCACTGCCCGCGCACAAGCCCCGCAAGACATTACCCAGCTCGAAGGCTGGCTGCGCCAGTCAGAAGCCGCGGTAGCCGACATCAAGCCCCAGAACGAAAAGCACATCACCTGGGCCGGCACGCCCGGCCAGCGTACCCGCTGGGCCGTGGTCTACATCCACGGTTTCTCATCGAGCCGCCTGGAAACCGCACCACTGACCGATCTGGTGGCCAAAGCACTCGGGGCCAACGCCTTCCACACCCGGCTCACCGGCCACGGGCGCCCCGGCGCGGCGCTGGGCGATGCCACGGTGCAGGACTGGCTGGCCGACGCCCGGGAAGCCCTGCGTATCGGCCAGACCCTAGGCGACAAAGTTCTGGTCATCAGCTGCTCCACCGGCTCCACACTGGCCACCTGGCTGGGCGTAAACGGCCAGAGTGCGCAGGTCGCGGGCCACGTCTTTATCTCCCCCAACTTCGCCGCCAAAGACTCGCGCGCCGAAATCATCAACGGCCCCTGGGGCCGACAGATCGCCTACGCCATCCAAGGCGACACACGCAGCTTCCCTACCACCTCGGCCGCCGACCAGGGGGCCTGGACCACCAGCTACCCCACACGCGCCCTCTTCCCCGTCATGGCGCTTGTCAAAGGCGTGCGCGAGAGCGATCTGGGCGCTTTCCGCAGCCCGGTGCTGGTGCTCTACAGCGAGCAGGACCAGACCGTGGACCCCGACCAGACCAAGGCCGCCTTTGCCCGCCTGGGCGCTACCAACAAAACCCTGCGCGTGGTGGACTACAGCGAGGCCCGGGGCCAGCACGTACTGGCTGGCGATCTGCGCGCGCCCAAGGCCACCGCCCCCATGGCCGAGGCCATCATCCGCTGGGCCCAGGCCCTGCCCTCCCCCTGACCCGCCCACACCACCATGACGACCGAGAACGACGACGCCATCCAGCGCATCCCCCTCAAGACCCTGGGCCTACGCTCGGGCATGGCCCTGCAGACACGCCGTCTGGTGGAAGGCACCACCAAGAAGGAAGCGCAGTTCTTCGGCGCCATCGAAGGCAAGGGGGTGATGGTCGGCCCGCAAAGCGCCGATGCCACACAGACCGGCATGGAAGAAGGCGAAGTCTGTGTGGTGCGCGGCTTCACCGGGCAGTACGAGTTCTCCTTTTTGAGCAAGGTGCTGCAAACCTTCGAGAAGCCCTTTGCCTACGCCCTGCTGGCCTACCCTTCGCAGGTGGATGCCCGGCGGGTGCGGCAGTCCATGCGGACCAAGGTGTCCTGGCCCACCACAGCGCGACCCACAGCAGCTGCGGGGCTAGCCCCGCGCTTGGTGGATCTGGTAGACCTCAGCCCCGACGGCGCCATGGTCAGCACCGCGGAGGCCTTGGGAGGCATTGGTGAACTGGTGGAGTTGGCCATGGATGTGACGGTAGACAACGCGCCCATGCACTTGCAGCTCACCGGCAAAATCTGCCACCACAACCGCCCTGCGGGGCAAGCCCATTTCTTTGCAGGCCTGGCATTCCAGAACCCCAGTGCCAACGACAAGCTGGTACTCAACTACCTGACCCAGACAGCAGGCACCTGAAAGCCAGCGAAAATGGCGCAGAAATGAAAAAAGCCAGCTGCAGGAGCTGGCTTTTTTGACATTTGGTGGGCGATACATGGATCGAACATGTGACCCCTGCAGTGTGAATGCAGTGCTCTACCGCTGAGCTAATCGCCCTGATACTTGATCAAATCAGGTAAGACGCAGATTATATACCAATTTTTCAGGCCATCTGGCGCCAGAGCGTTCTTCCTCCGCTCGACTTGTCGAGTTGCATCAGCACCTCCTCATGCGCCGCCAGCTCTTGCGCATTGGCCTGCAAGGTGGGCAAGGCAATGCCGCGCAGATCCACGTCCACCAGCACAGGACCCGAAGTGTCGGCCGCCACACTCTCCATGATCAGCGCATCCTGTCCGCGCGTCATGTTGATATACACATCGGCCAGCAACTCGGCATCCAGCAAGGCGCCGTGCAGCGTACGGCCCGAATTGTCTACTTCGAGGCGGTCGCAGAGCGCATCCAGGCTGTTGCGCTTGCCCGGGAACATCTCCTTGGCCATGACCAGGGTGTCGAGCACACTGCCCACATAGCTCTTGAAATTCTTGCGACCGGTGCGCGCGAGCTCCATGTCCAGAAAGCCGATGTCGAAGGGCGCGTTGTGGATGATGATTTCCGCACCAGCCACATAGTCCACCAGCTGCTGTGCAATCTCTTCAAAGCGCGGCTTGTCGCTGAGGAACTGGGTGGTCAAGCCGTGCACACGCAGTGCGCCCTCGTCGCTATCGCGCCCGGGGTTCAGGTAGAAGTGCAGGTTGTTGCCCGTGAGCTTGCGGTTAACCATCTCCACACAACCGATTTCCACCATCCGGTCCGGATTGTCCGGATGGTTGGCGTAGAAGCCCGTGGTTTCGGTGTCGAGAATAATTTGGCGCATACCTGACCTCAGTGATTCTCTTTGGCGTGATTCAAAGAGTATTTGGGAATCTCAACCACCAAATCCTTCTGGGCCAGAAAAGCCTGGCAGCTCAGGCGCGACTGCGGCTGCAAGCCCCAGGCGCGGTCCAGCAGGTCTTCCTCGGTTTCCTCCAGCTCATTGAGCGAGGCAAAGCCTTCGCGCACCACCACATGGCAAGTGGTGCAGGCGCAGCTCATGTCGCAGGCGTGCTCGATCTTGATGCCGTTTTCCAGCAGGGCTTCGCAAATGGAGGTCCCGGCAGGCGCAGAGACTTCAGCCCCTTCAGGACAGTACTCGGCGTGCGGCAGGATTTTGATGATGGGCATGGTGTTGCTGCGCGGAATCAACGCAGGGTCAAAGGGTTTCGATATTCTTGCCGGCCAAGGCCTGGGCAATGCCGCGGTTCATGCGCAGGGCCGCAAAGGCTTCAGTGGCCTCGGCCAGCGCCTTGGACTGGGCTTCGACCACGGCTGCGTCGTCGCTGCTACGCGCTGCCTCCAGCGCCTGCATCGCAGCATCCACAGCAACGCGCTCTTCTGCACCGAGCAAATCACCGTCCACCGCAAGCGCGCTGCGTGTAGCCAGCAGCAGGCGATCCGCATCCACGCGGGCCTCGACCAGCGCGCGGGCGCGCATGTCGGCCTCGGCGGTGCTGAAGCTGTCCTTGAGCATCTGGGCAATCTGCTCGTCGCTGAGGCCGTAGGACGGCTTCACATCGATGCGCGCCTCCACCCCGCTCACCTGCTCCTTGGCCGATACATTGAGCAAGCCATCCGCGTCGACGGTGAAGGTCACGCGGATTCGCGCCGCGCCGGCCGCCATGGGCGGTATGCCGCGCAGCTCAAAGCGCGCAAGGCTGCGGCAGTCGGTCACGAGGTCACGCTCGCCCTGCACCACATGCAGGGCCAGGGCCGTCTGGCCATCCTTGTAGGTGGTGAAGTCCTGCGCCATGGCGGTCGGGATGGTCTGGTTGCGCGGAACAATGCGCTCCACCAGGCCACCCATGGTCTCAATACCCAGCGACAGCGGGATCACGTCCAACAGCAGTAGGTCTCCGCCGGGGTTGTTGCCGGCCAACTGGTTGGCCTGGATGGCGGCACCAAGTGCCACCACCTCATCGGGGTTCAGATTGGTCAGAGGTTCTTGGCCAAAAAACTCCCCGACCAGACGGCGCACCTGCGGCATGCGGGTAGAGCCGCCCACCATCACCACACCCTGGATGTCATCCTTCTGCAAGCCGGCATCGCGCAAGGCCTTGCGCACCGCCTGCAGCGTGCGTGCGCTCAGGGCCGCCGTCACCTGTTCGAACTGCTCGCGGTTCAGCGAGAGATCGACACCACCGCTGGAAAGGTCCAGCTCAGCCGTGGCAATGTCTTCCGAAGACAGGGCCTCCTTGCAACGGCGCGCCTCGGCTATCAGCAGGGCTTGGTCTTCGGGCGTCTGGGCCCGCAATCCGGCTTGCTGCAGCATCCAGTCAGCCAGGGCGCGGTCGTAGTCGTCACCGCCCAAGGCTGAATCACCGCCCGTGGCTAACACCTCGAACACGCCAGCCGATAGGCGCAGGATGGAAATATCAAAAGTACCGCCACCCAGGTCGTACACCGCGTATACGCCCTCTGCGGCGTGGTCCAAACCATAGGCAATCGCCGCTGCCGTGGGCTCGTTGATGAGGCGCAGCACGTTGAGGCCAGCCAAATGCGCGGCGTCCTTGGTTGCCTGGCGCTGGGCGTCGTCAAAGTAGGCCGGCACGGTGACCACCGCGCCATAGATATCGTCGTTGAAGGTGTCTTCGGCGCGGAAGCGCAAGGTTGCCAGAATCTCGGCACTCACCTCCACCGGGCTCTTCTCACCCGCGATGGTGCGCACCTTGACCATGCCGGGTGCATCCATCAGCGCATAGGGCAGTTTGTCGGCGTGGGCGATGTCCTTGATGCCCCGCCCCATGAGGCGCTTCACCGAAGCAATCGTGTTGCCAGGGTCGCTGGCTTGGTGCTCCAGTGCGGCAAAGCCAATCTCGCGGCGCTGCGCATCCAGATAGCGCACCACGCTGGGCAGAATCACTTGGCCTTGCGCATCGGGCAGGCACTCGGCCGTGCCATTGCGCACCGCAGCCACCAGCGAATGCGTGGTGCCCAGATCGATGCCCACGGCAATGCGCCGCTCATGCGGATTGGGCGACTGCCCGGGTTCAGAAATTTGTAGAAGCGCCATGAAACACTATGCCAATTGGTCCAAGCGTTGGTGCAGGTCTTGGGTGAATTTTTCGATAAACATCAGGGCCCGCACCGGCCCTACAGCCGCCGCCGCATCGTGCTGCTGATCCAACAACGACTCGCATTGTTGCAGTAATTGCCGGCGCGCGCCGTCCACTTCCTCCAGCAGGTCCTCCAGCGCGGGCAAGCCATCGGCATCATCCAGTGCCTCGCGCCACTCCATCTGCTGCATCAGAAAGGCCGCGGGCATGGCGGTGTTGCTGTGCGCGTTGACGGGCGCACCCGCCAGCTCGCACAAATAGGCAGCGCGCTTGAGCGGATCCTTGAGGCGCTGGTAGGCCTCGTTGATGCGCACCGACCACTGCATGGCCACGCGCTGCGCGGCTGCCCCCTGGGCGGCAAACTTGTCCGGGTGGGCTTCGCGCTGCAGCGCCTTCCAGCGGGCGTCGAGTTCGGCGCGTTGCTGGGCGAACTGCTTGGTCAGGCCAAAGAGTTCGAAATCATCCGCCTGCAGGTTCACACGCGGAAGGACTCACCGCAGCCACACTTGTCGCGCTCGTTGGGGTTGTTGAAACGAAAACCTTCGTTCAACCCTTCGCGCACAAAGTCCAGCTGCGTACCGTCGATGTAGGCCAGGCTCTTGGGATCGACCAACACCTTGACGCCATGGCCTTCAAACACAATGTCTTCAGGGGACAACTCGTCCACATACTCCAGTTGGTAGGCCAGGCCGGAGCAGCCCGTGGTTTTGACGCCCAGACGAACGCCGACACCCTTGCCGCGCTTGGTCAGGTAGCGGGTGACGTGCCGTGCTGCGGCTTCGGTCAGGGTGACGGACATATCAATTCAGGTGTTTTTTCTTGTAGTCATCCACGGCCGCCTTGATGGCGTCTTCGGCCAGGATGGAGCAGTGAATCTTCACGGGCGGCAGGGCCAGCTCTTCGGCGATCTGGCTGTTTTTCAGTGCTGCAGCTTCGTCCAACGTCTTGCCCTTGACCCATTCGGTCACCAGCGAGCTGGAAGCGATGGCGGAACCGCAGCCATAGGTCTTGAAACGTGCGTCCTCAATCACACCCGTCTGCGGGTTGACCTTGATCTGCAGCTTCATCACGTCACCGCAGGCGGGCGCGCCCACCATGCCGGTGCCAACGCTGTCGTCGCCTTTTTCAAAGCTGCCGACGTTGCGGGGGTTTTCGTAGTGATCAACGACTTTGTCTGAATATGCCATGTTGTTTACCTCTTATTTTGCTTAGTGTGCTGCCCACTGGATGGTGCTGATATCGATGCCTTCCTTGTACATGTCCCACAGCGGGCTCAGGTCGCGGAGCTTGGCCACGTTCTTCTTGATCGTGTCCACGGCGTAATCGATGTCTTCTTCAGTCGTCCAGCGACCAATCGTCATGCGCAGGCTGCTATGGGCCAGTTCATCGCTACGCCCCAGGGCACGCAGCACATAGCTGGGCTCCAGAGAGGCCGAGGTGCAAGCCGAGCCGGACGACACCGCCAAGCCCTTGATGCCCATGATCAGCGACTCGCCTTCCACATAGTTGAAGCTCATGTTCAGGTTGTGGGGCACACGCTTGGTTTCGTGGCCGTTGATGAAGACCTGCTCAATGCCTTGCAGGCCCGCCAGCATGCGGTCGTGCAGGGCCTTGATGCGCACGTTCTCCGTGTGCATTTCTTCCTTGGCGATGCGGTAGGCCTCGCCCATGCCCACGATCTGGTGCGTGGGCAGTGTGCCGCTACGCATGCCACGCTCGTGGCCGCCGCCGTGCATCTGCGCTTCCAGACGGATACGGGGCTTGCGGCGGACGAACAGCGCACCAATGCCCTTGGGACCATAGGTCTTATGGGACGTCAGGCTCATCAGGTCCACTGGCAGTTTGGCCAGATCGATGTCCACACGGCCGGTAGCCTGGGCGGCGTCCACATGGAAGATCACACCCTTTTCGCGGCAAATGGTGCCAATGGCAGCGATGTCCTGGATCACGCCGATCTCGTTGTTCACGAACATCACGCTGGCCAGAATGGTGTCGGGGCGGATGGCGGCCTTGAAGACCTCCAAGTCCACCAGGCCATCGGCTTGCACGTCCAGATAGGTGACTTCAAAGCCCTGGCGCTCCAGCTCGCGGCAGGTGTCCAGCACCGCCTTGTGCTCGGTCTTGACCGTGATCAGGTGCTTTCCCTTGGACTGGTAGAAATGCGCAGCGCCCTTCAAAGCCAGGTTGTTGGACTCGGTGGCACCCGAAGTCCAGACGATTTCGCGCGGATCGGCACCAATCAGGGCCGCAACCTGCTCGCGGGCCTTTTCAACGGCGGCCTCGGCTTCCCAGCCCCAGGCGTGACTACGCGAGGCGGGGTTGCCAAAGTGGTTGCGCAGCCAGGGAACCATGGCATCCACCACCCGCTCGTCGCAGGGGTTGGTGGCGCTGTAGTCCATGTAGATGGGGAAGTGGGGCGTGGTATCCATGGCAGGCTCGGTGCTGGCTAATAAATGAAACGAGAATCAGGACTTGGAGAAGGCGTTGCCCAAGGCGAACACCGAATTGGGCGCGTTCACTCGGATCGGCTTGACGACGGGCATGGCGGAGATGGCGCGCTTGATGGTGGGCTTGTCTTCCACCTGCAGGCCCTTGGCCAGTTGGTCATCCACCAGCTTTTGCAGCGTGACAGAGTCCAAAAATTCCACCATGCGGGTGTTCAGGGAAGCCCAGAGGTCGTGGGTCATGCAGCGCGTGCCCTCGCCCAAGCAGTTTTCCTTGCCGCCGCACTGGGTGGCATCGATAGGCTCATCCACGGACACGATAATTTCTGCAACGGTGATGTCGCTTGCCTTGCGGGCCAGGGTGTAGCCGCCGCCGGGACCGCGGGTGGATTCGACAAGCTCGTGACGACGCAGCTTGCCGAACAGTTGTTCCAAATAAGACAGGGAAATTTGCTGGCGTTGGCTGATAGCTGCCAGGGTCACGGGGCCGGAGCTCTGGCGCAGACCCAGATCGATCATCGCGGTGACCGCAAAACGGCCCTTGGTGGTAAGACGCATGGCAAGCTCCTTGAGTCAGGTTGGTTGACTAACGGACTCAAGTATACCAAGAAACCCCGAACTTCGCTCGGGTAATCACGGGAAAACCCGTACCCAAACTGGTGCGACCCTGTTCACCCCAGATTCACCACATTGTCCGACCCGGGTGCACCGAAGGCCTGCTCCTTCAGGATGTGCAATTGATCGCGCACGCGGGCTGCTTTTTCGAACTCCAGATTCCGTGCGTGCTCCATCATGAGCTTCTCCAAGCGCTTGATTTCACGGGAAATATCCTTCTCGCTCATGTCCTCGACCTGGGCACGCTGCTGTGCGTCGCGCTCCAGGCGCTCGGCCTCCTTGCCAGCCTTTTCGCTGTAGACGCCGTCGATCAGGTCACGCACCTTCTTGACGATGGCCTTGGGCGTAATGCCCCGCTCGACGTTGTGGGCAATCTGCTTTTTGCGGCGACGCTCGGTCTCTCCAATGGCGCGCTCCATGGAGTCGGTGATCTTGTCTGCATACAAGATGGCCTTGCCCTCCAGATTGCGCGCCGCCCGGCCTATGGTCTGGATCAGTGAGCGCTCGGAACGCAAAAAGCCCTCCTTGTCGGCGTCCAGAATGGCGACCAGCGAGACCTCGGGAATGTCCAGCCCCTCGCGCAGCAGGTTGATACCCACCAGCACGTCAAAGGTGCCCAGGCGCAGATCGCGCAGGATTTCCACACGCTCCACGGTGTCCACATCGCTGTGCAGATAACGCACCTTGACGCCGTTCTCGGTCAGGTACTCGGTGAGCTGCTCTGCCATCTTCTTGGTCAGCGTAGTGATCAGCACGCGCTCGTTCTTCTCCACCCGAATGCGGATTTCCTGAAGCACATCGTCCACCTGGCTGCCGGCCGGCCGCACCTCCACCTCGGGGTCCACCAGGCCGGTGGGCCGCACCAGCTGCTCCACCACCTGGCCCGCGTGCTGCTTTTCCCATTCGGCTGGCGTGGCCGACACAAAGATGACCTGGCGCATCTTGGTCTCGAATTCCTCAAACTTGAGCGGCCGGTTGTCCAGCGCACTGGGCAGGCGAAAGCCGTACTCCACCAGCGTGGTCTTGCGCGCCCGGTCGCCGTTGTACATGCCGCCAAACTGGCCGATGAGCACGTGCGACTCGTCCAGGAACATCACCGCGTCCTTGGGCAGGTAGTCAGTCAGTGTGGACGGTGGCTCGCCCGGAGCCGTGCCGGCCAGGTGGCGCGAGTAGTTCTCAATGCCCTTGCAGTGCCCCACCTCTGACAGCATTTCTAGGTCAAACCGCGTGCGCTGCTCCAGGCGCTGGGCTTCCACCAGCTTGCCCGCGCCCACCAGCTCTTTGAGCCGATCCGACAACTCGGTTTTGATGGTCTCCACGGCGGCCAGCACCTGGTCGCGCGGCGTCACATAGTGGCTGCTAGGGTAGACGGTGAAGCGCGGAATCTTCTGGCGAATGCGGCCGGTCAGCGGGTCAAACAGCTGAAGGCTCTCAATTTCGTCGTCAAATAGCTCCACGCGGATGGCCATTTCGGAGTTTTCCGCCGGGAAGATGTCGATGGTGTCGCCGCGCACCCGGAAGGCGCCACGGCTGAAGTCCATGTCATTGCGCTGGTACTGCATGCGCACCAGCTGGGCAATCATGTCGCGCTGGCCCAGCTTGTCGCCCGTGCGCAGCGTCATCACCATCTGGTGGTAGCTCTCGGGCTTGCCGATACCGTAGATGGCCGATACGGTGGCCACGATCACCACATCGCGCCGCTCCAGCAGGCTTTTGGTGCAGCTCAAGCGCATCTGCTCGATGTGCTCGTTGATGGCGCTGTCCTTCTCAATGAACAGGTCGCGCTGCGGCACATAGGCCTCGGGCTGGTAGTAGTCGTAATAGCTGACGAAATACTCCACGGCGTTCTTGGGGAAGAACTCGCGGAATTCGCTATAGAGCTGGGCTGCCAGCGTCTTGTTGGGCGCAAACACAATGGCCGGGCGCCCCAGGCGCGCGATCACATTGGCCATGGTGAAGGTCTTGCCCGAGCCCGTCACGCCCAGCAGGGTCTGGAACACCTCGCCATCGCTCACGCCCTCCACCAGTTGGTTAATCGCTTCGGGCTGGTCGCCCGCCGGGGGGTACGGCTGGAACAGCTCGTAGGGCGAGTCCGGGTAGTGCACAAACGTGCCTTCCCGTGGGACGGCGGCCTCGTCAACAGGGGCGGGAGCGGACTGGGGTGCGGGCATGGCAGCGGCAGAGAAAGGGGCAAAGGTGGAACTGTAGACTAGACCGGCAACGAACAGGAGCGCCCCATGCCAAACCCCTCTTTTCTGGGCATCGCCCTCCCCCTGATCCAGGCGCCCATGGCCGGCGTGCAGGGCCACGCGCTGGCCGCTGCCGTCTGCAATGCCGGCGGGCTGGGCTCCATCCCGGCTGCGATGCTGAGCCCGGACGCGTTGCGCGCCGAACTGACCCAGCTCACCGCGCTGACCGACAAGCCCTACAACGTCAACTTCTTCTGCCATACACCGCCCGCGCCCGATGCTGTGCGTGAGGCTGGCTGGCAAGAGGCCCTGGCGCCTTTTTATGCGGAGCTGGGCCTTTCACTCGCAGATATCCAACCCGGCGCCGGCCGTGCGCCCTTCAGCGCACAAGTCGCCGATGTGGTGGAGGCCTTCAAGCCCGCCGTCATGAGCTTTCACTTCGGCCTGCCGCCTGCGGACCTCCTGGCGCGTGTCAAAAGCTGGGGCAGCCTGGTACTGGCATCCGCCACCACCGTGGACGAAGCCCTTTGGTTGCAGGAGCACGGAGCCGACGCCATCATTGCGCAGGGCCTGGAGGCCGGTGGCCACCGTGGCATCTTTCTTGGAGACGACTTGAGCAACCAGGTCGGCACCATGGCGCTGCTGCCGCAAGTCGTTCAGGCGGTGAAGCTGCCGGTGATTGCCGCCGGCGGCATTGCCGATGCCGCAGGTGTGGCCGCAGCCATGGCGCTGGGAGCGTCTGCGGTGCAGATCGGCACCGCCTATATGTGCAGCCCCGAAGCGACCACCTCCGCCCTGCACCGTGCGGTCCTGCAAAGCCCGGCCGCGCGACACACTGCGCTCACCACCCTGTTTACCGGCCGCCCAGCGCGCGGCATCATGAACCGCTTGATGCGCGAGCTGGGGCCACTGAACGCTGCCGCCCCGGCATTCCCGCTGGCCACTGCGGCCATCGGCCCGCTGCGTGCCAAGGCAGAAAGCCTGGGCAGCAGCGACTTCTCCCCTTTGTGGAGCGGCCAGAATGCCTCGCAGTGCCGCAATGCACCGGCGGCCGACATCACGCGTGCACTGGCAAAGGGCTTTGCGCGTTAAATGAGGGCCTAAAACTGCACCAGTGCAGTGCCCGGTAAAATAGGGATAACCCGTACCGCTGACGGTGGCTGCGGGCCATCCCCGACATTCCATTCACAGGACTTTTCCATGTCTCTTTTCTCTGCAGTCGAAATGGCACCCCGTGACCCTATCCTGGGTCTGAACGAACAATTCAACGCTGACACCAACCCCAACAAAGTGAACCTGGGCGTGGGCGTGTACTTCGACGACAACGGCAAGCTGCCCCTGCTGCAGTGCGTGCAGGCCGCAGAAAAGACCATGATGGACAAGCCCACCGCCCGTGGCTACCTGCCCATCGACGGCATCGTGGCCTACGACAACGCGGTCAAGAGCCTGGTGTTTGGAGCTGACAGTGAACCCCTGACCTCCGGCCGCGTGGCCACGGTGCAGGCCATTGGCGGCACTGGCGGCCTGAAGATTGGTGCAGACTTCCTGAAGAAAGTCAGCCCCAACGCCAAGGTCCTGATCTCCGACCCCAGCTGGGAAAACCACCGCGCCCTGTTCACCAACGCTGGCTTCGAAGTTGACACTTATGCGTACTACGATGCAGCCAAGCGCGGCGTGAACTTTGAAGGCTTCCTGGCCAGCCTGAACGCTGCAGCTGCCGGCACCATCGTCGTGCTGCACGCCTGCTGCCACAACCCCACCGGCTACGACATCAGCGCCGAGCAGTGGGACCAGGTGATTGCCGTGGTGAAGGCCAAGAACCTGACGCCTTTCCTGGATATGGCCTACCAGGGCTTTGGCTACGGCATTGCCGAAGATGGTGCGGTCATCAACAAGTTCGTCGCCGCTGGCCTGAACTTCTTTGTCTCCACTTCCTTCTCCAAGAGCTTCAGCCTGTACGGCGAGCGCGTGGGCGGCCTGTCCGTGCTGTGCAAGGACAAGGAAGAAGCCGGCCGCGTGCTGTCGCAACTGAAGATCGTGATCCGCACCAACTACTCCAACCCGCCGACACACGGCGGCGCTGTGGTGGCAGCTGTTCTGAACAATCCCGAGCTGCGTGATTTGTGGGAAAAGGAACTGGGCGAAATGCGCGTGCGCATCAAGGCCATGCGCCAGAAGCTGGTGGACGGCCTGAAGGCTGCCGGCGTGAAGCAGGACATGTCCTTCATCACCACCCAGATCGGCATGTTCAGCTACTCCGGCCTGTCCAGAGATCAGATGGTTCGCCTGCGCTCCGAGTTTGGCGTGTACGGCACCGACACCGGCCGCATGTGCGTGGCGGCGCTTAACAGCAAGAACATCGACTACGTCTGCCAGGCGATTGCCAAGGTCATCTGATCTGAACGAAATACGCTGCCAACCCGCATAGAACATGCGCAAGCAGCTATTCAATGCATAGCACTCCGCACGCCAGCCGCCTGCGCACCCTCTGCCTGGGACTGGCATGGTGCGTGGTCAGCGCGCAGGCCTGGGCCGGTGGACACCACGCCCAGGCAAGCTACCGCGCGCTGGAGGGCTTGACCGAACTCAGCCAGGCCCAGAAGGCCGTGGTGGAGTCGCTCGATTCCTTTTTGCGGGCCCAGGAGAAAACCCTGGAAGCCCTGCTGGCCAGCCAAGAGGCCTGGGCCATGGCCACCGTCGAGGCCTACCCGGCCTTGCCTGAGTCCCTGGCCTTTGTGGCCAACCCGCAGCGCAGCGACGAAGTACGTCGCCAGGCCTTTCTGGGGGCCTTGCGCATTGCCCCCAACAGCAAATTCGCCCTCTTCCTGGAGCCGGACGCCAAGTCTGCCGACGCCTCAGCGGGCAGCGCGACTCTGGGCCTGGGTGATGTGAGCAGCCTGACGGCGCCCACCAGCGTGGCCCAGAGCGACAAGCGCTTCATCCCCCTCAAGCCCGGCGAGCTGGTCAGCCCGCTGGCAGTGCTGGCCACGGCCACGGACGAACCGGACTACGGGCTGGACGCCTTCCTTTGGGAAGACAGCCCCGGCTTCTGGGGCAAGAGTCTGGGCTTGGGACCACAACCCTTTGGCAGCACCAACTCCGCAGCCGCCTCGCAGCTGCCCTTTGGCATGGGCTTCTTTTTTGAAGACCGCATGCTCTACAGCGTGGCGCCTTGGGCGAAACGCTCGCTGGTGCAGGTGCGCTATTACCAGTACGCCAGTCTGGCCTCGCTGGCGCTGCGCACCGGGCATGACTACTGGGGTTGGCGCTTTGCCGGCCTCGCCCTGCACTATCTGCAGAGCCTCACCCAGCCCTACCACGCCCGGCTGGCACCTGGCGAATCCAACACCAGGCTGGTGGTCTACAACGCGCTCAACCGCATGGGCATGTCCGGCCCGCGCAATGCGCGCATCCGCGCCATCACCAACCAGCGCGTGGTGCTGGACGCGCTGCTGGCGCTACCACTGTCCAAGAGTGCCAAGGCCCTGCAAACGCAGGACATGGACAGCAGCTACCCCGAATGGAACGACCGTTACCTGCGCAATGTGGTGGCGGCCCAGACCGCAGCCTTGGCTGACAACGCCCAACGCACCCTGCTGGAAACCCTGCCCGCTGATTGGGTGGCAGACCCGACAATCGACCTGCAATCGCAGGATGCGGCCCTGCGCCAGTTGCCAGAGCTGCTGGCCCAGGACCCGACCCGGCGCGCCCGGCTGCACGCGCTGGCGGCCGAACTCATGGCCAACTTCGGCGCACACAGCCGCAATGCCCTGCGCTCCATTGTCAAATCCGGCAACCGCAACTAAATCGATTGCTGATATATTGCACCGCAACATTTCCCCTTGAGGTCCCGTCATGCTGTACCAGTTGTATGAAACCCAACGCTCCTTGATGGAGCCGTTTTCCGATCTGGCACTGGCTGCTGCCAAGCTCTACAGCAACCCCCTGTCGGTGGTCGGCCAAAACCCGTTTGCCCAGCGCATTTCCGCCAGCTACGACCTGATGCACCGCCTGGGCAAGGACTACGAAAAGCCCGAATTCGGCCTGCGCACAGTGGATGTGGACGGCGTGGACATCGCCATCCACGAGCGCGTGGAGATCAGCAAACCCTTCTGCGAGCTGCGCCGCTTCAAGCGCTTTACCGACGACCCCGCCACCCTGGCCAAGATCAAGGGCCAGCCTGTGGTGCTGATCGTGGCGCCGCTCTCGGGCCACTACGCCACGCTGCTGCGCGACACCGTCAAGACCATGCTCAAGGACCACAAGGTCTACATCACCGACTGGAAAAACGCGCGTCTGGTGCCGCTGGAAGACGGTGAGTTCCACCTGGACGACTACGTGAACTACGTGCAGGAGTTCATCCGCCATGTGCAAGGCAAGTACGGCAACTGCCACGTGATGAGCGTGTGCCAGCCCACCGTGCCGGTGCTGGCCGCCGTGTCGCTGATGGCCAGCCGTGGCGAAACCACGCCGCTAACCATGACCATGATGGGCGGCCCCATCGACGCGCGCAAGTCGCCCACGGCGGTGAACAACCTGGCCATGAACAAGAGTTATAGCTGGTTCGAGAACAACGTGATTTACCGCGTGCCCAGCAACTTCCCCGGCGCAGGCCGCCGCGTCTACCCCGGCTTCCTGCAGCACACCGGCTTCGTCGCCATGAACCCGGACCACCACGCCAAGAGCCACTACGACTACTTCGAGCACCTCATCAAGGGCGACGACACCAGCGCCGAGGCGCACCGCAAGTTCTACGACGAGTACAACGCCGTGCTGGACATGGACGCAGACTACTACCTGGAAACCATCAAGGTGGTGTTCCAGGACTTTGCGCTGGTCAACGGTACCTGGGATGTGCGCAACCCGGGCGGCAAGCTGGAGCGCGTGAAGCCCGCGGACATCAAGACCACGGCCCTGATGTCGGTGGAAGGCGAACTCGACGACATCTCCGGCGCCGGCCAGACCGAGGCGGTGCATGACATCTGCAGCGGCGTGCCCAAGAGCCAGCAGCGCCACTACGAGGCCAAGGGTGCCGGCCACTACGGCATCTTCTCCGGCCGCCGCTGGCGCGATCTGGTCTACCCCCAGGTCAAGGCCTTCATCAAGGCACACAACCAGCTCCCCGCAGCTACCCCGGTCGCCGCCAAAGTGGCCCGCAAGGCCGCTCCAGCAAAGAAAGTGGCTGCAGCCCCCGTAAAATCTGCGCAAGCAGCTACCAAAAAGGTAGCAACCAAGCGCACGACACGGAAGTGACCAGCGCCACCACGGCTGCGCCCGCGCTGGCGCAACGCCTGCTGGACGCGCTGCCTCAGACCCAGTGCACCCGCTGTGGCTACCCCGACTGCGCCGCCTATGCCCAAGCCATGGTGGCGGGCGAAGCCGGCATCAACCAGTGTCCGCCCGGCGGTGCCGAGGGCATTGCGCGCTTAGCAGCGCTCACCGGACAGCCGATGCAGCCGTTGGACCCGGCCTTTGGTACCGAAGGGCCGCGCAGCGTGGTCTGGATCGACGAGAACTGGTGCATAGGCTGCACCCTGTGTCTGGACGCCTGCCCGACCGACGCCATCATGGGCAGCAACAAGCGCATGCACACGGTGCTGGAAGAGCACTGCACCGGCTGCGAGCTCTGCATCCCAGTCTGCCCGGTGGACTGCATCCTGACCGAGAACGCCAGCGAGCAGCGCACGGGCTGGAATGCCTGGTCGCCTGCCCAGGCGGACCAAGCGCGACAGCGCTACGCCAAGCGCCAGGTGCGCGTTGCGCGAGAGGCCGGGGAACACGCCCAGCGCCTGCAGGCCAAGGCCGAGATGAAGCTAGCCGACCTGCCCGCCCACTCCCAACACACTGACCCGGCCGTGCTGGACCAGAAGCGCGCGGTCATTGAGGCAGCGCTGGCGCGCGCGCGGGCGCGTGCCCAGCCCAAAAGCTGAAGACGACTAGGCCGCCAGGTTCTTGTAGACACCGCAGCCGACAAACACGTCGTCGACCTGCACCACATAGGACATCTTGGTCTGCACCTTGCCCGTGGTCGGGTTGGTGATGTCGTACTGCACCCAGCCCGGTGCCACCGAGGCCTGCCCCACAATGGAGGCAATCAGCGCGTTGCCGTCAATACCGGCCACGTCCTGCACGCGCGTGCCCACCTTGGCCGGGTTGCCGCCAAAGCCAAGGTACTGGCCGCTGCGGTCCAGCACAAACACATACATGTCGCGGTCGAACAGGCCGCTTTCCTTGGGGGTGACCGCGCGCACAAAGGCATCGCGGCTACCCGCACCGCGACGCAACTGCAAGGCGCGCTCCACCAGCGCACGGGCCTCATCAGCTGAGCCCTGCTGCAGCTGGAACACGGAGACCGCATCGGCCAGCACGCTGGCGCGCTCCTGCAGCGCCGTGGCCTGGCTGACGGCCTGTTCCACCATGGCGGCGTTTTGCTGAGTGATCTCGTCGAGCTGGCGGATGGCGGTGGTGATTTCGGACAGGCTGTTGCTCTGCTCGGCACTGGAGGTGGAAATGTGCGACATATTGGCCGCCACGCTGCGCACGCCGTCCACGATGCGGGTGATGTTCTCGCCGGCTGCCCGAATCTGCGACACCCCGCTGGCCACTTGGGCGCTGGAGGTGCTGATGAGCTCGCGGATTTCCTTGGCGGATGCGGCCGAGCGCTGCGCCAGGGAACGCACTTCGGCGGCCACCACCGCAAAACCGCGGCCCGACTCCCCGGCACGCGCCGCTTCCACCGCCGCGTTGAGCGCGAGGATATTGGTCTGGAAGGCCAGCCCGTCGATCACGCCCACGATTTCGTCCATGCGCTTGGTGCTGGCCTCGATGGCCTCCACCGAGGCAATCGCCTCAGCCATGCCGCGTGCGCCCTGCTCGGCCACCTCGCGCACGGCCTGCGCGGCCTGGTCGGACTGCTGGGCCGTGCTGGCGTTGTCCTGCACCGTGGACGACAACTCCTGCACGCTGGCCGAAGTCTGCTCCAGATTGGCGGCCTGCTGCTCGGTACGACTGGAGAGGGCCTCATTGCCCGTCACCAGCACCTCACCCGAGTTGGCCACCAACGCCGAATTGCTGCGCACGCTGGCCACCATGATGGAAATATTGTTGACCATGGTCTCCATGGACTGCGAGATCGCGGAGAGCTCATCCTTGCCCCGAATCTGCACCTTGTGCCGCAGGTTGCCACCCGCGGTTTCCTCCATGAATCGCAATACCTCGCGCAGGTCGTGCAGAAAGCTGATGTTGAAGGACAGCATGAAATACAGCAGCGCCAGTACAGTCAGCGCGCTCAGGCCCATCGTCAACCACAGCATGCTCAGGCTGCGCTCCAGGCGCTGTTGCAGCAGGTCGCGTACACCATCCACCGCGGAGTGCTGGTAGGCCGCAATCGCATCGATGGACAGGGTTCCAGCTTCAAAGTAGCCTTGCGAATCCCCCGGAGCGGCCCCCGCCGCAAAACGTTCCCGCGCCAGCTTGGCAAATGCCGCGCTGGCGTCAAAGGCCTTTTGCGCCAGTGGGTCCTTCAGCTCCGTGGCCAGCATGAGGCCGTGCGCGTACTGCACATCACGCGCCCAAGCCTCCAACGTATCGAGCTGGGCCCGGATGCGTACAGAAGCCGTTTCATCCAGTGTCGGCTGGCTCAGCAGACCAGCGCCCTGCCCACGCAGGCGCCCCACCTGCTCAGTCCAAGGAATCAGGCGGGAGACCGCCATGTCCATGAGGGAGTACGTCAGGGGATCAGGGTCGAACAACAGGCTGGATTCATTGGCCACGCCATACACAAAGCGGGCCAAATCATTCACCAATGCGGTGTGCAGAGCGAAGCTGGCCGGCGCGTCCTTTCCCTCCAGTGCTGGCAACAATGCATCCACGCGTTCACGCAGTGGCTTCCACTCGCGCTGGCTCACCGGCCCACCCTGGTCACTAACTTGGGCGTCCAACTTGTCACGAATGGTCTTGATCGCGGCACGGGTTTTCTCGCGGGCGGCCTCCGCTCCGGTGTTGCCAGAGAGCACCATATTGGTCTGGCCGCGATGGGTCTGCAACTGGCGGACAAGGCTGCTGGCGTCTTCCACCATGGCGATGCCCTGGAGTTCATCACGCGCCACTGCAATGTCCGTACGCTCCCGGTTGATCAGTTCCGCCACGATGAACACCAGGGGAACCAGCACGACCGCAGTGACCAAACCCAGCTTCACACCAAAGCGCATGCGTCGCATGAGCCAGATGCCCGCGGAAAAAAACTTGCCCAGCTTCATTCAGGTCTCCTCATAGGCGCCTCTTGCACAAGCCGGCCCGCATCGTGTGTGCTGGGTCCGGCAAGGCAGCGCGAAACTGCGATTCCACCACCGTAAGCTGACTGTAACCCTACCGTTTTGGCCTCAAACACCAAGAAACCCGTAGAAACCGGGCCTATTGAGGCGGGCCCATGGCCCCTGACTCAGGACAAGGCGGCCACCACGTCCGGCGGCGCCTGCACCAGCTCGATCAACACGCCTTCGCCCGCGATAGGGAACTCCTCATTGCTCTTGGGGTGCAGAAAGCAGATGTCATGGCCCGCCGCTCCCTTGCGGATGCCGCCTGGCGCAAAGCGCACGCCCTTCGCGGTAAGCCACTCCACCGCCACGGGAAGATCGTCGATCCACAGGCCTACGTGATTGAGCGGGGTGGTGTGCACGGCCGGCTTCTTGTCCGGATCTAGCGGCTGCATCAGGTCCACCTCCACCGCATGTACCCCATTGCCCATGGCGCAGATGTCCTCATCCACGTTCTCGCGTTCGCTGCGGAAAGTGCCCGTGACCTGCAAGCCCAGCATGTCCACCCACAGGGTCTGCAGGCGCTTTTTATCGGGGCCACCGATGGCAATCTGCTGGATGCCCAGCACCTTGAACGGGCGCTTGGATACCACGTATGTCATACGAACTCCACAATGGCTTGGTCCACGCTCAAGGATTCGCCCTTGGCCGCCAGCACCTTGCCCACCACACCATCGGCCGCAGCAAACAACACGTTCTCCATCTTCATGGCTTCAATCACTGCCACGCGCTCACCGGCCTGCACCTTCTGGCCGGGCACCACGGCCACGTCCACCAGCAGGCCGGGCATGGGCGAGAGCACGTAGCGGCTCATGTCGGGCGGCGCCTTGTGGGGCATGAGCTGGTGCAGCTGGGCCATGCGCGGTGACATGACCAACGCATCGATGCGCGTGCCGTTGTGCTGCACGCGCAGGGCCAGCGGGTTCTTGGGCGTGCCGCGTTCCACCTGTGCAGTGAAGGCCTTGCCGTTCACTGTGCCGGTGATAGCGACGTCGTTGAGGCGCGATTTGCTACGAATTACATAGCGGCTCACGCCGACTTTGACGGACGCGGAGCCGGTTTCGCCTTCAAACTCGTCCACATGCACCGGCGTGTAGCGGTGCTGGCCGGCGGCGTCCAACGTCACCACCACATAGTCCTTGCCCGCGTTCACCGCATAGCCCGGTAGCTGGCCACTGATGCCGGCTGCACGCTCGCGCGACTTGCGGCGCACAAAGGCCGCCAGCGCGGCGAGAAAGTCCGGGTCATCGTGCGGCACGTCTTCCGCAAAGAAACCCTTGCCGTAATGCTCGGCAATGAAGCCGGTGTTGAACTCGCCCGTCACAAACTTCGGGTGCGCAAGCAGCGCGGCCTGAAACGGGATGTTGCTGGACACGCCGCGAATCACAAAACCGTTGAGCGCCTCGCGCATCTTGGCAATCGCATCAAAGCGGTCCTTGCCGTGCACGATGAGCTTGGCAATCATCGAGTCGTAGAACATGGGGATCTCGCCGCCGTCCTGCACGCCCGTGTCCACGCGCACGCCGTTCAGATCCGCCGTGTTGCCCTGCCACATGGTCTGCTCAGGCGGCGCAAAGCGCACCAAGCGGCCAGTGGATGGCAAGAAGTTGCGGAACGGGTCTTCGGCATTGATACGGCACTCGATGGCCCAGCCATCGCGCTGCACGTCGGCTTGCGTGAGGGGCAGCTTTTCGCCGGCCGCCACGCGGATCATCAGCTCCACCAGGTCCAGGCCAGTGATGCACTCGGTCACCGGGTGCTCCACCTGCAGGCGGGTGTTCATCTCCAGGAAGTAAAAGTCCTGGTCCTTGCCAACCACAAACTCCACCGTACCGGCAGACTGGTACTTCACGGCCTTGGCCAGCTGCACGGCCTGCTCGCCCATGGCTTTGCGGGTGGCGTCGCTGATGAAGGGGCTTGGCGCTTCTTCAATCACCTTCTGGTGGCGGCGCTGGATGGAACACTCACGCTCGTTCAGGTAAATCACATTGCCGTGGCTGTCGCCCAGCACCTGGATTTCGATGTGGCGAGGCTCCTGCACAAACTTTTCGATGAAGATGCGGTCATCACCAAAGCTGTTGCGGGCTTCGTTCTGGCAGCTGGCAAAGCCTTCAAACGCTTCCTTGTCGTTGAAGGCCACGCGCAGGCCCTTGCCACCGCCGCCTGCCGAGGCCTTGATCATCACGGGGTAGCCAATGCCCTTGGCAATTTCCACCGCCTGCTCGGGGCCGCTGATCGCGTCGTTGTAGCCAGGGATGGTGTTGACCTTGGCCTCGTTCGCCAGCTTCTTGGACGCGATCTTGTCGCCCATGGCGGCAATGGAATGCGCCTTGGGGCCGATGAAGGCAATGCCCTCGTCCTCGCAGCGCTTGGCGAAGGCCTCGTTCTCACTGAGGAAGCCATAGCCAGGGTGCACCGCCTGTGCGCCGGTCTGCTTGCAGGCGGCGATGATCTTTTCGGCTTGCAGATAACTCTCGCGGCTGGGCGCCGGGCCGATGTGCACGGCCTCGTCGGCCAGCGCCACGTGGCGGGCTTCCTTGTCGGCGTCGGAATACACCGCCACGGTTTTGATACCCATCTTGCGGGCCGTCGCGATGACGCGGCAGGCAATCTCTCCGCGGTTGGCGATCAGGATTTTGGTGAACATCAATGTCTCCTATTCGGGAATCAGTTTTTGTGCCTTGCGCAGCGGCGTGAAATGCCACCAGGGCTGCGCGGGTCCGCCGTTCATGAAATCCTTGGCAGCCAGAAAGGTGTCGAGGACACAGGGGTCATGGCGCTGGCCCATGGGGGTGCGCAGCGCTTCAAACACGGCCACCGGGTCCATGGTCTTGACCTGCGCCGGCGTCTGAATGCCCAGACCACGCAGGTCTTGGGCGATGGACTTGCCAATGTTGGGGATGTCGGTCAGCACACGGGCTTGGGATACGGTTGCAGCTTTGGGCATGGTGCGACTACCTTTCTCCATGACGGATCACTGGACCCGCAACGGCCAGGGTGTATCCGCCTCCGCTCATGTCCTCCGCCCTTCGGGCTCCTCCTTTACTTCGCTGCGGCGGACACACCCTGCCCGCTGCTGCGAAGTGCGTTTTCTTGCGTTCGCGTGCCAACAGCTTCCCTTCAGGCGCGGGCTGGCTGGGCGTTTTGCGCAGGTAAAGGAGGAGCGCGCAGCGCGGGGGACACGGAGCAAAACGCCCAGACAGCCCGCGCTCCCACACGCATTTGAGTGAAAGGCTTCCCATACGAAAACTCAGAGCGGAATGTTCCCGTGCTTGCGCCACGGGTTTTCCAGCTTCTTGTCCTTGAGCATGACCAGCGAACGGCAAATGCGCTTGCGGGTTTCGTGCGGCAGGATCACGTCATCGATAAAGCCGCGTGCGCCCGCCACAAACGGGTTTGCAAAGCGGGCCTTGTATTCAGCTTCCTTGGCGGCCAGCTTGGCAGGGTCACCCTTGTCTTCACGGAAGATGATCTCCACCGCGCCCTTGGCGCCCATCACCGCAATCTCGGCGTTGGGCCAGGCGAAGTTGACGTCACCGCGCAAGTGCTTGGACGCCATCACGTCATACGCGCCGCCATAGGCCTTGCGCGTAATGACCGTGATCTTGGGTACCGTGCACTCGGCATACGCGTAGAGCAGCTTGGCACCATGCTTGATGATGCCGCCGTACTCTTGGCTGGTACCGGGCATGAAGCCGGGAACGTCCACAAAGGTGACCACGGGAATGCTGAACGCATCGCAGAAGCGCACAAAACGCGCGGCCTTGATGCTGCTCTTGATGTCCAGACAGCCCGCCAGCACCAGCGGCTGGTTGGCCACGATGCCAATGGTCTGGCCGTCCATGCGGGCGAAGCCGATGATGATGTTCTTGGCGTACTCGGGCTGGATCTCGAAAAAGTCACCGTCGTCCACCGTCTTGACGATCAGCTCCTTCATGTCATACGGCTTGTTGGGGTTGTCCGGCACCAGCGTGTCCAGGCTCGCGTCCATGCGGTCGATGGGGTCACCGCTCTTGCGCACCGGCGCTTTCTCGCGGTTATTCAGCGGCAGGTAGTTGTAGAGCCGGCGCAGCATCAACAGCGCCTCCACATCATTCTCAAATGCCAGATCGGCCACGCCGCTCTTGGTGGTGTGGGTGATGGCGCCGCCCAGCTCTTCGGCTGTCACCTCCTCGTGCGTCACCGTCTTCACCACCTCGGGGCCGGTGACGAACATGTAGCTGGAGTCCTTCACCATGAAGATGAAGTCCGTCATCGCGGGGCTGTACACTGCGCCGCCGGCGGATGGCCCCATGATCATGCTGATCTGCGGAATCACGCCGCTGGCCATCACATTGCGCTGAAACACATCGGCATAGCCACCCAGCGAAGCCACACCCTCTTGAATGCGGGCACCGCCCGAGTCGTTCAGACCAATCACTGGCGCACCGACCTTCATGGCCTGGTCCATGACCTTGCAGATCTTCTCTGCATGGGCCTCGGACAGCGCACCACCAAACACCGTGAAGTCCTGGCTGAAGACGAACACCAGGCGGCCATTGATCATTCCGTAGCCGGTAACCACACCGTCGCCCGGAATCTTCTGGTCCTGCATGCCGAAGTCCACACAGCGGTGTTCGACAAACATGTCCCACTCTTCAAACGTGCCTTCATCCAGCAGCACTTCCAGCCGCTCGCGCGCGGTGAGCTTGCCCTTCTTGTGCTGCGCGTCAATGCGCTTCTGTCCGCCGCCCATGCGGGCCAACTCACGCTTGGCTTCCAGTTGTTCGAGGATGTCTTGCATGCTTGTCTTCCTTCTGTTCAATCAATCAGTACGGCCTGTGAAAGCCGGGGCGGCGGCCTTGCTCATGGCGCTGGAGTTGTGACCCACGCCGGGCACCGTCTGCAACTTCCATTGCAAGGCCACGTTTTGCTTCTGCGCCTGTTCCTGCGCTGCCTTGAAAAAGGCCTGCCCGCGCGCCAGGCGGTAGGGGCCCTGGGCCATGGCCTCGGGCTGGCGCGGCAAGTCGCCATCGGTCTTCGTATCGGCCTCGCCCAGCAGCACCAGCAGCGGGCGGCCAAAGGCTGCGGCCAGTTTGGCCGGTGGCAGCCGGCGTTCCGAAGCCGTCCACGGAAAGCCCGTACCAAGAATGCTGTCGGGGTACACCGGCATGGTGTAGCTGCCCGCATTGGCGGCCACCGCCTGGGCCACGCGCGGCACATCCTGCATCAGCATGAAGCGGTGCACAAACTGCGCGCCGGCGGAGTGGCCGAACAGAAAGTAGCGCTCGGCCTGCAGGCCCTCCTCGCGCCGCACCTTGTCAAACAGGTGCTCGATGAGCAGGAAGGTCCAGTGCCGCGGGTCTGCGTCTTCCATGCCGCCCCACTGAAAGTTCCGCATCGGAAACTCCTGCGCCGTGAACTCCGGTGCCAGCACGATGCCTTGGTTTTGCTCCGCCCATTGCACCCAATGGTTGCGCGCCTTCGCACCATCGCGCTCCACACCGTGGATGGCGATCAGCACCTTGGCCGCAGGCCCCGCGTTGCTCGCCTTGTAGTAATACACGGTCACCGGCCGGTCTGCGAAGTAGCCCGTGTCGGTGAACACAAAACTCTGCGGCACGCCTGTCCCCAGCGTGCCGGCCAGCGCCCCGCCCAGCCCCGCCACCCACAGCAGAGTCACGGCCCACCAGCGGCGTGCACTATCCATCATTGCCCGCCCCAGCGCGACAGAAGATCGCGCGCCGCCGTACTGGCCGCCATCTGGCCCGACAGCACGGCCTGCACATGTGCCGGCAGGACAGCCTGCACCGCCACCGACTGCTTGAAGGCCTGCTTGAGGCCCGCGTCAATGCGTTCCCACATCCAGGCCAGCGACTGCTGCTGGCGGCGGGACTGGAACAGGCCATTGGCCGTTTGCAAGGTCTGGAATTCAGACACGGCTTTCCAGAACGTGTCTACACCCTGGCCCAGCAATGCACTCAGGGAAATAACTTTGGGCTGCCAATGCTTGTCATCGTGCGGATCGTTCGGGTTGCCATGCATGCCCAGCAGCCGCAGGCTGGAGGTGATCATGGCCTGCGCACGCGTGGCCGCATCGGCATCAATGTCCGCCTTGTTGATGACTACGAGGTCCGCCAGTTCCATCACGCCCTTCTTGATCGCCTGCAGGTCGTCGCCCGCATTGGGCAGCTGCATCAACACAAACATGTCGGTCATGCCTTGCACTGCCGTCTCGCTCTGGCCCACACCCACGGTTTCCACGATCACGATGTCGTAACCCGCCGCCTCGCAGACCAGCATGGCCTCGCGCGTTTTCTCGGCCACGCCACCCAGCGTTCCGCTAGAAGGGCTGGGGCGGATAAAAGCTTTCTCGTGCATGGAGAGCTTCTCCATGCGCGTCTTGTCGCCCAGGATGGAGCCACCAGACACACTGGAAGACGGATCGATGGTGAGCACCGCCACGCGGTGGCCGTGCTCGATCAGGTACAGGCCCAGCGCCTCGATGAAGGTGGATTTGCCCACGCCCGGCACACCGCTGATGCCCAGGCGCAGGGACTTGCCGGTATGTGGCAGCAACGCCGTCAGTAGCGCATCGCCCTGGGCGCGGTGATCCGCGCGTGTGGACTCCAGCAGCGTAATGGCTTTGGCGATGGCACGGCGCTGCAAGAGGGACTCTCCCCCCAGCAGACCGGCCTGCACGGCTTCAGGGGTCACCCGAGGGCCTTTTCGATTTGACTCAGCACGTCGCGCGCCGACACAGGAATCGGCGTGCCCGGGCCGTAGATGCCTTTGACGCCAGCGGCGTACAAGAAGTCGTAGTCTTGCCGCGGTATCACGCCGCCGACGAAGACGATGATGTCGTCGGCGCCCTGCTTTTTGAGCTCGGCAATGATGGCGGGTACCAGCGTCTTGTGGCCTGCGGCCAAGGTGGACACGCCCACTGCGTGCACATCGTTTTCAATCGCCTGGCGGGCACATTCTTCGGGGGTCTGGAACAGAGGGCCCATGTCCACGTCAAAGCCCAGGTCGGCAAACGCGGTGGCTACCACCTTGGCGCCGCGGTCGTGGCCGTCCTGGCCCAGCTTGCTGATCATCACGCGCGGGCGGCGCCCCTGCTTTTCGGCAAAGCCTGCAATGTCGGCCTTCAGGGCGTTCCAGTATTCCATGGTGTCTCCGTTTGCCGAATCGTAAGCCGCAGCGTACACGCCCGAGACCTTGTTGGTATCGGCGCGGTGGCGGCCAAAGGCTTTCTCCAAAGCGTCGCTCACTTCGCCCACGGTTGCGCGCAGGCGGATCGCCTGAATGCTCAGGTCCAGCAGGTTGCCGGTGCCGCTCTCTGCTGCGGAAGTGATAGCAGCTAGCGCAGCATTCACGCGGGCTGTATCGCGTTTTGATCGAATTTCCTTGAGGCGGGCCACTTGCGATTCGCGCACGGCCACGTTGTCGATGTCGCGAGCTTCGACCACGTCTTCGCTTTTGAGCTTGTACTTGTTGACGCCCACAATGACGTCCTGCCCGCTGTCGATGCGCGCCTGTTTGTCGGCGGCGGCGGCTTCGATCTTCAGCTTGGCCCAGCCGCTGTCTACAGCCTTGGTCATGCCGCCCATGGCTTCGACTTCTTCGATGATCTTCCAGGCGGCATCGGCCATGTCCTGCGTCAGCTTTTCCATCATGTAGGAGCCGGCCCAGGGGTCGATCACATTGGTGATGTGGGTCTCTTCCTGGATGATGAGCTGGGTGTTGCGGGCGATGCGCGCGCTGAACTCGGTGGGCAGCGCGATGGCTTCGTCAAAGCTGTTGGTGTGCAAGCTCTGCGTGCCGCCAAACACTGCGGCCATGGCCTCGATGGTGGTGCGCACCACGTTGTTGTACGGGTCCTGCTCGGTCAGGCTCCAGCCGCTGGTCTGGCAGTGCGTGCGCAGCATCAGGCTCTTGGGGTTCTTGGCGTCAAAGCCCTTCATGATGCGGCACCACAGCAGGCGCGCAGCGCGCATCTTGGCAACCTCCAGATAGAAGTTCATGCCAATCGCCCAGAAGAACGACAGGCGCCCGGCAAAGTCGTCTACATCCAGCCCGGTGGCAATGGCGGTCTTCACATACTCCTTGCCGTCGGCCAGCGTGAAGGCCAGCTCCAGCGCCTGGTTGGCCCCGGCTTCCTGCATGTGGTAACCCGAGATGCTGATCGAGTTGAACTTGGGCATGTTTTTGGCCGTGTAGCCAATGATGTCGCCGATGATGCGCATGCTGGGCGCGGGCGGGTAGATGTAGGTGTTGCGCACCATGAACTCTTTCAGAATGTCGTTCTGAATCGTCCCGCTCAACTGGTCCTGGCTCACGCCCTGCTCTTCGGCCGCCACCACATAGCCCGCCAACACCGGCAGCACCGCGCCGTTCATCGTCATCGACACCGACACCTTGTCCAGCGGAATCTGGTCGAACAGGATCTTCATGTCCTCGACCGAATCAATCGCCACACCGGCCTTGCCCACATCGCCGGTCACGCGCGGATGGTCCGAGTCGTAACCACGGTGGGTGGCCAGGTCGAAGGCAACGCTCACGCCCTGACCACCTGCCGCCAGTGCCTTTCTGTAGAAGGCATTGCTCTCCTCGGCCGTCGAAAAACCTGCGTATTGGCGGATCGTCCAGGGGCGCACCGCATACATCGTCGCCTGCGGGCCGCGCAGATAGGGCTCAAAGCCGGGCAGCGTGTCGGCGTGCTTCAGGTCCGCCGTGTCCGCCGCGGTGTACAGCGGCTTGACGGCGATGCCGTCGGGGGTGATCCAGTTCAGCGCGTCCACATTGCCGCCGGGGGCGGACTTGGCCGCAGCCTTGGCCCAGGCCTCCAGCGTGGCGGTTTTGAATTCAGGGGTCGAGTCGGTCATGGCGTGGTCCGCAGGTCGTACAAAAACTCCGATCAGGTGCAGCCGGAAGGGTAATCCCGGGCGCCCTGGCGCGAAAGCAAGTTTACATTATTCATAATTATTGATTCAGAATATTGGCGACAGCTTACAATCAGCCAACTTTCTGAACTGGCCGCTCTAACCCCGCATGTCCGCCCTCATGTCCGACACCCGCCCTGCCGTCTCGCTGGCCCCCCGCCCTCTGTATGAGGAAGTGGCCGAGCTGCTGCGCCAGCGCATCTTCAAGCGCGAGCTGGAACCGGGAAGCTGGATTGACGAACTCAAGATTGCCGAAGAATTCGGCATCAGCCGCACCCCCCTGCGCGAGGCGCTGAAAGTGCTGGCGGCCGAAGGCCTGGTGACGATGAAAGTACGCCGCGGCGCCTATGTGACCGAGGTGTCGCAGCAGGACCTGGCCGATGTGTACCACCTGCTCAGTCTGCTGGAGAGCGATGCCGCCGGCGTGGTGGCCACCAAGGCCACCGACGCGGAACTGAAGGAACTGCAGACCCTGCACAAGGCGCTGGAGACGGCCGCCAAGCCGGGCAAGGCCAATACCGACCAGTTCTTTGCCGTGAACGAGAAGTTCCACATGCGCCTGCTGGAGATCGCCAACAACCGCTGGCGCGACCAGATGGTGGCCGACCTGCGCAAGGTGATGAAGCTCAACCGCCACAACTCCCTGCTCAAGACCGGGCGCATCGAGGAGTCACTGGCAGAACACCAGGCCATCATGGACGCCCTCAGCGCCCGCGATGCGGCACTGACCGCGCAGCGCATGCGCGAGCATTTTGCGAATGGGCTGGAAGCAGCGAACTGAGCCGGGGCGCTAGTCCTCCTCGTCCTCCAGCGGCGACGGCTCCGGGTACTGCAACGCCCGGCTCATCAGGTCTTCGATCATTCCCCCCGGATTCATCATGAACGCACGGGTCACCCGGTAGTGTTCCGTATCTTCATACGCCACCCTGGCCACACCGTTCTTCGTGAACTGGTAGATCCAGGCGTCGGGGTAAGCCATCAGGATGGGCGAGTGGGTGGCGATGATGAATTGGGATTGCAGGGAGGCGAGCGCGTGGATTCTGGACAGGGCTTCCAACTGGCGTTGCGGAGACAGCGCGGCTTCGGGTTCGTCCAGCAGGTAGAGGCCGTTGTCGCCGAAGCGGTGTTGCAACAGCGCCATGAACGATTCGCCATGGGACTGCTCGTGCAATGACTGCCCGCCGTACGAGTCGATCACTGGCGGGCCAAAGCCGGGCTCCGCGTCCAGGTTTTCAATTTCCGTGGCCACATTGAAGAAGCTCTCTGCCCGCAGGAAGAAGCCGGTACGCGGCCGCTTGTAGCCCTTGGCAATGCGTAGATACTCGTTCAGATTGGAATGCGAGGCCCGCGTGCCGAAGTTGAAGTTCTTCGTACCGCCCTCGGGGTTGAAGCCCATGGACACCGCAATCGCCTCCAGCAGCGTGGACTTGCCCGAACCGTTTTCCCCCACCAGAAAGGTCACCTTGGGGTGCGGCTCCAGCGACTCCAGCGTGCGCACGGCGGGCAGGTTGAAGGGATAGGTGTCAAAGGACGCGACCTTGTCGCGCAGCAGCGTGACACGGCTGATGAATTGGCTGGAGAGCATGCCCCATGTTAAGGGGCCGCATGCATGAAACCGCCAGCCAAGGCTGGCGTGACTGCCTTCCTCTTAGCAGGCGGTAGCTACGCCCCACACCGGCTGGCGCCGCTCCAGCCACACGCTCACACCGGCCAAGAGCAGGCCCACCAGCGTCAGCAATGCCCCAACCCAGCCCAGTGCCTCCAGGCCCAGGGTGCTGGCCACCACCTTGGCACCCAGCCAGGCGCCCAGCGCATTGCCGAGGTTGAAGGCGGCGATGTTGAGGCTGGAGGCCAGGTTTTGCCCCGCACCTTCGGCCTGCTGCAACACCCGCATCTGCAGCGGTGCCACGGTGGCAAAGCCCGCCGCGCCCAGCAGGCCGGTGAACAGGATCGCGGCCCAAGGCGTGTGCAGCGCAAACGTCATCGCGCCCAGCACGGCAGCCAGCGCCACCAGCGTTCCCATCAGCGTGCGCACCAGGTGCTTGTCGGCCAGCTTGCCGCCCAGCAGGTTTCCGCCAATGAAGCCAGCGCCAAATACCAAGAGGATGGGCGACACCGCCGCCGCACTGAAACCGCTGATTTGCGTCAGCAGCGGCTGGATGTAGGTGAACAGCGCGAACACGCCAGCAAAGCCAAACACAGTCATCGCCAGCCCCAGCAAGACCTGCGGGCGGGCCAGCACCCTGATTTCTTCGCTGAACGACGTGCCCTGCCCTGCGGCCTCGTCCTTGGGCACCAGCACGGCAATGACTGCCAGCGCCAACACACCCAGCGCTGCCACGGCCCAGAAGGTGGCGCGCCAGCCAAAGTGCAGGCCCAGCCAGGCACCCGCCGGGACACCCAGCAGCGTGGCTGCGGTCAGGCCGGTGAACATAATGGAGATCGCACTGGCCTTGCGCTCCGGCGCCACCAGGCTGGTGGCCACCACGGAGCCGACACCGAAGAAGGTGCCATGCGCGAGCGAGGTCAACACGCGCGCAGCCATCAGCACCTCGTAGCTGGGCGCCAGTGCACAGGCCAGGTTACCCAGCGTGAACACGGCCATCAGTGCCAACAGCACCGTCTTGCGCGGCCAGCGGCCGGTCAGCGCCGTCAGCAGCGGCGCGCCGGCAAACACGCCCAGCGCGTAACCGGAGATCAGCAGGCCGGCGGCGGCAATGGAGACGCCCAGGTCAGCGGAGACCTGCATCAGCAAGCCCATGATGACGAATTCGGTGGTGCCTATGCCGAAGGCACCTACGGTCAGCGCGAACAGCGCTGGTGGCAAGCGGTTGGAGGATGCAGAGGGTTTCATGAGGGGTTCCAGTAGAGAGTGACGCTATGGTCCCGCTTTGCATCTTTTAAATAAATCAGCAAAATGTTGAGTCACTTTCAATAAATTTTTATCAATGGAACCTGAATGGAGCGCTTAGACGACTTGGCCCTGTTCCTGCGCGTGCTGGACCAGGGCTCCATCAGCGCCGCCGCCCGCAGCCTGGACCTGAGTCCGGCCGTCGCCAGCCAACGGCTGGTGCGCCTGGAAAAGGAGATGGGGGTGCGCCTGATACATCGCACTACCCGCCGCCTGCACCCCACGCCCGAGGGTCTGGCGCTGGCCGAACAGGGCCGCGGCCTGCTGGAAGATCTGGACGCGCTGGTCGGCAGCCTGCGCCAGTCCGGCGAACAGGTCAGTGGCACATTGACCGTCACCACCTCCGCCACCTTCGGGCGCCTGCACCTGTCACCACTGCTGATGGAGTTCATGGACATGCACCCCAAGGTGCGCGTCCATGTGGACCTGAACGACCGCGTGGTGGACCTGGTGACCGCCGGCTTCGACCTGGCCATCCGCGTGGGGGCGTTGGCCGACTCCACGCTGGTGGCGCGGCGCCTGGCGCCCAACCAACGCGTGCTGGTCGCCTCACCGCATTACCTGGTGCGGCGCGGCACCCCGCAGTTGCCGGCCGACCTGGCCCAGCATGATTGCCTGGTACTGACCGGCGCCCAGGGGCGGCAGGACCGCTGGACCCTGGGCGATGGCCAGGGCGGAGAGACCACGGTGCAAGTGCAAGGCCGGCTGGAAAGCAACTTCGGCGAGCTGCTGCGCGACGCTGCGGTCGCGGGCAGCGGCATTGCGCTGCATTCCACCTGGCATGTGGCAGATGACCTGAAGGCGGGGCGCCTGCAGGTCGTCTTGCCCGACTACCCGCTGGCCGCGACCGGCATCTGGGCCGTGATGCCCCAGAGGCGGTTGGTACCGCCGCGCGTGCGGGCGTTTGTGGACTTTCTGGCAGGCAAGCTGGGAGACATTCCGTCCTGGGACAGGGGCTTACCCACGCCGCCCCTTGCCCAGATACGGCAAGGCAAACAGATACAACCCCGTCACCAGCATCAGAAATAAGGGCGGCAGCGGCGAATAGGTGATCCAGGCCGCAGGCTCTCCCCCACCCGCCCGGGCGGCGAAATTGGCGATGACGGTCAGGGTGAAGACGATGGACAGCCAGCGGTGCGACTGCCGGATCCAGTGGTTGAAAGAGGTGTTCATGCCCGTGCCTTCTTTCAGGCCTGGCGTCGCGCCTGGATCATCTTCCAGCCGTTGCCCGACGGATCGCGAAAACCCGCGTCCACGGCGCCGTAGCGGTCTATGGGCTCCTGCGTGAATTCCACGCCGGCAGCCTGCATGCGGCTGTAGGCGGCGCGGCAGTCGTCCACCTCCATCACCAGGGGCGGCATGGCACCCTTGGCCACCATGGCCTGCAGGGTTTGCGCCGTGGCCGGATCGTGCAGCGGCGGGCCGGGCCGGAACAGGCCGAGCTGGAACGGCGCCCTTCCCAGGGATTGCACCGTCAACCAGCGGTAGTCACCATTGCGCACATCGGTGTGCACCTCAAAGCCGAGCTTGTCTTTGTAAAAGGCGAGCGCCTCGTCCTGGTCGCGCACATAAATGCCCACCACCTGTACCGTTTGGCCCATCAGATTTCCCCTCAGTTGTGTGAAGCCGTTTTTATATCGCTGCCTTCTTGTCGGCGCTTCTCCAAAACTGCTGTCCTGAGGTCGGGGCGATGCGCGGCACTGACGATGCAGGCGGGCACGCTTTGCAAACCCGCTGCTGCGGCACGCGCGCGGGCGCGTGCGGCGCTGGGCGTCTCGCCAGTGACGTCGCGGAAGATGCGACCAAAGGTGCCCAGGCTTTTCCAGCCCGTCTGAAACGCGATGTCAGTAATGCCCAGCTCGGTGTCGCGCAGCAGTGCAACAGCCCGCTCAATGCGCCGCGTGAGCAGATAGCGGTGCGGCGGCACGCCAAAGGCTTCCTTGAAGGAGCGCGAGAAATACGCTTCGGACACATAGCTCACCTGCGCCAGCCGCGGCACCGACCAGTCCTCGTGCGAGGCGGCATCCATGCGGTCTTTGGCGCGCAGCAGGCGCCGCAAGAGTTCGGGGCTTTGGCTTTCCGCCTCTTCACGCATGGGCGACACGCCGTTCACTCCCGCTTGCGCACAAACAAGCTTTGCGTCGCCCGCCCGATCAGCCCCGCCTCGTCATACAGCGCCGACTCCGCCAGCCCGCCGCCGTGGCTGGACAGGTGGGTACGCGCATCCAGGCAGATCCATTCACCCACCGGGCGGCGCAGCAGGTTGATGGTGAGGTCGGAGTTGACGAAGACGTGGGTGGACAGGTCGAGGATGGCGCTGATGCCATTACCGGAATCCGCCGCCACCGCCACGCGCTGGTATGGGCTGGGCAACTCACCCTGCACCAGCGGGTGCTGCAGGCGGAACCAGACGGCACTGGGGCCGCGGAACATGGTGCCATACGCAATGCGGGTCTCCACCAGATCGGGGTAGCCAATCTCGCCGCGGGCAAACGGGAAGCGCTGCACCGGGGAACCCGCTGGTGTCTTGGGCGCCAGCGGCAGGGGGTGTCCGGGCAGGCCCTGGGGAATGCCCACCTCGCCCTCGCGCTGGAACAGCGCGGTGGCGCGGATCAGCTCCTTGCCGTCGGCCAAGGTCACGGCCGAGAAGTGGCCGGCGTTGCGGCCCACATAGTCTTCCTGCACGCGCACTTCGATGTCGGCAATCGGCACCGGACGCAGCAGGTTGGCGGTCAGGCGCGCCTGGTGCAGCAGCCCGTGCGCCTGGGCCGCAGCCTCCAGCGCATGGCTTACCAGCGCGATGGGCGGGCCGGCGTGCTGCTGCTGCGGGTGCCATGGCCCGCGCGTGAGGCGGCTGGCGCGGAACAACGGGCCGCCCAGCGGCACAAAAGCGGCGGAAGGAGAGGCATTTTCGGCGTCGGACTGGCTCACATTCGCTCCTTTTTAGTAGCTTCTCGCGCAATATCCACGGGGGCTAGCTGCCATTTTCTTGTTTTTTCACAGTTGTGCCACACCTTTTCGGGTCGGCGTAACTACATTCTCTCCCATGGCAGTCATAGACCAGTCCCGGTCATGACACCAACAAGCAAGACCGATTCAACCTTGAACCCAGGAGTCCACCATGTACCTCCAAGACGCCGTCACCATGCCAGCCCCGCTGTTTGCTACCCAGCACCAGGCTGCCCCCGAATTTGACACGACCACCGAGTACCTGGCCTTCCGCCTGGGTACACAGGAATACGGCGTGGACATCATGCAGGTGCAAGAGATCCGCAACTACGAAGCCCCGGTGCGCATGTCCGGCGCAACGGCCAGCACACCCGGCCTGCTGAGCCTGCGTGGCGAAATCATCACCGTGCTGGACCTGCGCGCCCGCTTCGGTCTGCCCTGCGCGATTGACGAGAACACCGTCACCATCGTGCTCAACCTTTGCTGCGGCACCGTGGGCCTGATCGTCGATGCCGTCTCCGACGTGGTTGAGTTCGAACTGGAACAGATCCACCCCGTGCACATCTCCACCGACACGCCCAATGCCCGCCTCTTCCACGGCCTGGGTTGCACCGGCGAGGACGGCGAACGCACGCTGATCCTGATGAATTTCAACAACCTGCAAGCCACCAACAGCACTCGCCAGTAAGTCTTCACCCCAACCTCAACACTTCAGGGAGAACGAGATGAACATCCGCAACATGAGTATCCGTTCCAGGCTCAGCCTGGCTTTTGGTGGACTGGCTGTGTTGGTGCTGCTGGTCAGTGCCATGGCGCTGGTGGCGCTGGCCAATGCCAACGCCCGCTTCACCAGCTACACCTCAGGCCTGAACGCCCGCGCCTCCATGGCAGCGCATGTGCGTGAGGCGGTGGATGACCGTGCAATCGCCGCACGCAACCTCGTTCTCGTAACCAAGGAGTCTGACCTGGTACTGGAAAAAGCTGCCGTGACACGAGCACACCAAGACGTGCAGGACAGCATGGAACGCCTAAACAAAATGGTCGCCGCCAGCCAAGACGTGCCCGAACAGGCCCGAAAGTTGGTGAGCGAGATGGAACGCATTGAAACAGCCTACGGCAAGGTGGCCGTGGCAATTGTGGGTCTGATCCAAGAAGGCAAGCGCGAGCAGGCCATTGCCCGCATGAACGAAGACTGCCGCCCCCTGCTAGCTGCCCTGATCAAGGCCACCAAGGAATACGCCAAGTTCACCGATGCCCGCACCCAGGAGCTGCTGCAGGCGGCCGCTGCGGACTACGAAAGCCAGCGCAACGCCATGGTGGGCCTGTGCCTGATGGCTGTGGCTGCCGCCATGGTGGCTGGCTGGATCATTACCCGCAGCATCACCCGTCCCCTGAACCGCGCCGTGGAAGCCGCCGACCGCATCGCCCTGGGCGACTTAGGCAGTGCAATCCAGGTGACCTCCACCGACGAAACCGGCCGCCTGCTGGACAGCCTGCAACGCATGCAGCAAAGCCTGGTCGACACCGTGGGCAGCGTGCGCAGCAATGCTGAAAGCGTGTCGCTCGCCAGTGCCCAGATTGCCCAGGGCAATAACGACCTGAGCATGCGCACCGAGCAGCAAGCCTCGGCCCTGCAGGAAACCGCCGCCTCCATGGAACAGCTGGGCGCCACTGTGCGCACCAATGCCGAAAACGCCCACCAGGCCGGTCAGCTGGCCGTGGCGGCCTCTGGCGTCGCCACCAAGGGCGGCAATGTGGTGGGCCAAGTGGTGAAGACCATGAAGGACATCAACGAAAGCTCCCGCCAGATCGCCGAAATCATCAGCGTGATCGACGGCATTGCCTTCCAGACCAACATCCTGGCGCTCAACGCCGCTGTAGAAGCTGCCCGTGCCGGTGACCAGGGCCGTGGCTTCTCCGTCGTGGCTGCCGAAGTCCGCAACCTGGCCCAACGCAGCGCCCAGGCCGCCAAGGAAATCAAGACCCTGATCACCACCAGCGTGGAACGCGTGGAACAAGGCACCACCCTGGTCGACCAAGCCGGTAGCACCATGCAGGAGATCGTGACATCGGTACAACGTGTCTCCGACATCATGGCCGAGATCAGCGCCGCCAGCACCGAGCAAAGCCAGGGCGTTGCCCAGGTCGGCGAGGCTGTGACGCAGATGGACCAGGCCACCCAGCAAAACGCTGCCCTGGTGGAAGAAAGCGCCGCCGCTGCCAGCAGCCTGAGCGACCAGGCCGCCCAACTGGTGCAAGCCGTGGCCGTGTTCCGCATCAACGCCGAAGCGCAAATCGCACAAGCCGTGCACGCCAAGCCCCTGGCCGTGCGCACCGAAGTCTCCAGCAGCGGCTACACCGGCCCGGAACGCCGTGGCCCGAACCGCGCCAGCAACGTGACCCGCCTGCAACCCGGCACCCAACGCCAAGCCCCCGCCACTGTGACAGCAGTTGCAAACAACGCCCAACGCACGGGCACCCACGACTGGGAAAACTTCTAAATCCGGGCTTATCGCACTTGGCCCCGGAGCGCGCTGCTAAGACGGCGCCTCCGGGGCTTTTTTATGGGACTCAGCGGCCCGGCGCGCGCGAGACTAAATACACGCCCGGCAGGATGAGCGCCGCACCCACCAGATGGTGCAGACCCAGCGGCTCACCCAGCACACCCCAGGCTGCAAGCGCCGCGTACAGCGGGCCCAGGTACAGCGTCACCGCCACGCGGCTGGCCCCCAGCACCTTTTGCGCCGCGCCATACATCCAGTAGGCCGCCACACCGGGGGCCAGCGCCGCAGCCACCACCAGCCCCAGCGCGCGCGGGCCCCAGACCGGCGTACCGGGTTGCCAATACTCCCAGAGCGCGCATGGCAACAGCACCAGCACACCGCCGCCACAAATCGCCGCCAGCCGCGCCGTGGAACCCAGCGGGCTGGGCCACAGCTTTTGCAGCAGCGCATAGGCGGCCCAGGACACCATGGCCGCCACGATCCAGAGGTCGCCCACCACCCATTGCACCTTCGCCAGCGCCAGCCATTGGCCCTGCACGATCACATGCACCACGCCTGCCAGCGCCACCACAACGCCCAATATTTGCGCGGGGCGAATGCGCTCCCCCAGCCAGAGCACCGAGCCCACGGCAATCAGCACGGGCGAGGCCGCGTAAATCAGTGCGATATTCATGGCCCCGGTGGTACGGGCGCCCAGGTACACCCAGGCGCCGCACACCAGCATGCCGCAGAAGCCCAGCACGACGTAGTGGTGCCAGTCCGCCAGAATGGCCCGGCGCTGGGCCCAGAGTTCGCGGCGGGCCACCACACCCAGCAAGGCCCCGGCCAAAGCCCAACGCCCCAACGCGAGTGCATAGGGCGCAATGGTGCCGGGCGCCATGCGGGCGACGATGACGTTCACCGCCCAGAGCGAGGGGATCAGCCACAGGCCCAGCAGCGCCAGGCGTTCCTTGTGGGCGGCGTGCACAGACTCAGGCCGCGGCCAGCATCTCGCCAGCGGAACCGTTGGCAATGGCCATGACCTCGCGCGCCGGCAAGGTCTTGAGGCGGTGGTCGCTCCACACCTGGCGCCACTTGCGCGCGCCGGGCATGCCATGGCGCAGGCCCAGCATGTGGCGGGCAATGCTGTACCAGGACGTGCCGTGTTCCGCCGCTTCGCGCTCCATGTACTCCACCATGGCCAATTCGACGCTATCCCTCGTCAAATCTGCGCGAGCAGCTCCGAAAAACATAGCATCCCACTCCGCCAGCCACCAGGGGTTGTGGTAGGCCTCGCGGCCCAGCATCACGCCGTCCACATGCTCCAGTTGCTCCGCCAGCTGCGCGCTGGTAGTCAGTCCGCCGTTGATGGCGATGGTGAGGTGCGGAAAATCTTTCTTGAGCTGGTGCACCAGCTCGTAGCGCAGAGGCGGGATTTCGCGGTTTTCTTTGGGGCTCAGGCCCTTGAGCCAGGCATTGCGCGCATGCGCAATGAACACCGTGCACCCGGCGTCTGCCACGGTGCCCACAAAGTCGCGCACAAAGCCGTAGCTCTCTTCCTTGTCGATGCCGATGCGGTGTTTCACCGTCACCGGAACGTCCACCGCATCCACCATGGCCTTCACACAGTCGGCCACTAGCGGCGCCTCCTTCATCAGGCAGGCGCCAAAGGCACCGCGCTGGACGCGTTCAGAAGGGCAGCCGCAGTTGATGTTGATTTCGTCATAGCCCCAGTCCTGCCCCAGCTTGGCAGCCCTCGCCAGATCAGCCGGCTCGCTGCCACCCAGTTGCAGGGCTACGGGGTGCTCTTCGGCATTGAACCGCAGGTGGCGCGGCACATCACCATGGATGAGCGCGCCGGTGGTCACCATCTCCGTGTAGAGCAGCGCGTGGCGGCTCAGCAGGCGGTGGAAATAGCGGCAATGGCGATCCGTCCAGTCCATCATGGGCGCAACGGACAGGCGCCAAGGGCTGAAAACGGGCTGGGGAGAGGCAGACGACATGGGCCGGATTATCCCAGCCCGGGGCCAACCGGGCGCTGGCGAGGGGCTTGCGCCGGCCTCAGGCCTGCGCACCCGCCGGGTCGCCGCCCTCCTCCATCAACCCCAGGTGCACCGCGCGCATGTCTTCGACAAAGGCACGGGTGATGTCGTCTTGGTACGCGCGCTTCTTGCTGGCCATGTGGAAGGTGACGTTGTAGTGCAGCGTCTTGCTGTTGAGGGCGCACAGCAGGCCGGTCTCCACATAGGGCGCGGCGTAGTGCTCAGGCAAATAGCCCAAGTGCTGGCCGGAGAGGATCAGCACAGTCACGGCCTCCATGTTGTCCGCCACCGCGGTGACGCGCTGGCTTGGCACGGATAGCCGCGCCTCGGGCAGCGGGTAGCTGCGCCAGGCCCAGTCGGTATCCACCAATTCCTCCAGCGTGACCTGGCCAGCGCGCGACGCCAGGCTGTGCGAGGGGCTGCAGTAAGCAATCTGTCGCTCCACAAACAGCGGCGTGTAGTCCAGCGTGGGCACGCGGTGCCAGAAGTAGCCCACCGCCACCTGGATCTGCCCGCCCACCAGCAATTGCTCCAGCTCGCCCGGCGCGCGCACCAGCAACGAGAGGCGCACTGCCTCATCGCGCTCGCGAAAGCGGGCAATCGCCTGGCCCATGCGCAGGTTCTGGTTCATGGGTGCCTGGCCGATCATGCCCACGGCCAGCGTGCCCACCAATTGGCGGTCCATATTGCGCGCCTCGGCGCTGAAGTCGTTGAGGGCGTAGACCAGGCGACGCGCCAGCTGCACAAAACGCTCGCCCTTGGCCGTGAGCCGAAAGCCCCCGCGCCCGCGCTGGCACAGGCCAAAGCCCAGGCGCGTCTCCAGCGTGGCGAGCTGGCTGCTCAGGGTGGACTGGCCCACGTTGAGCGTGGTCTGGGCGGCCGAGAGACCGCCCGCATCCACGATAGCCAGAAAGACACGGATCAGGCGCAGGTCCAGATCGGAAACATTGGTGAGCATGCAGGGCGCCTTGCAAAGTGGTTCAGGGTTTCCCCCATTTTTACATCAGTTTTTATCAATGTTTAAAGAAGAAAGTTGGCATGGATGGAAGTGGCAAGCGTTCGTAGCATCCAGCCACCTCCTCTCATGAGGCTATTTTTTCCTGCCAATCTGCACGCACTGATACTTCGACATGCAACAAAGTGAAATCTACCACCCCCTGGGTGGCAACGAGATGCCACGGTTTGCCGGCATCGCCACCATGATGCGCTTGCCCCTGGTGACAGACCCGGCCCTGCTGGACGTGGGCTTTGTGGGCGTGCCGCTGGACACGGGCACCTCCAACCGCTCGGGTACGCGCTTTGGCCCGCGCCAGATCCGCAGCGAATCGGTGCTGCTTCGCCCCTACAACATGGCGACCCGCGCCGCGCCCTTTGACACGCTGCGCGTGGCGGACCTGGGCGACATCGCCACCAACCCCTACAACCTGCTGGACTCGGTAGCGCGCATCGAAGCGGGCTTTGACTCCATCGTGGCAGCCGGCTGCAAGCCCGTCACCCTGGGCGGCGACCACACCATCACCCTGCCCATACTGCGCGCGATGCACAAGCGCCACGGCCCGGTGGGTCTGATCCACATCGACGCCCATGCCGATGTGAACGACGACATGTTTGGCGAGAAGATCGCCCACGGCACCACGTTTCGCCGTGCTGTCGAAGAAGGGCTGATTGACCCGCACCGCACGGTACAAATTGGCCTGCGCGGCACCGGCTACACCGCCGAAGACTTTGACTGGTGCCGCCAGCAGGGCTTTCGCGTGGTGCAGGTGGAGGAATGCTGGGGCAAGTCGCTTACGCCCCTGATGGTCGAAGTGCGCGAGCGCTTGGGCGTCGGCCCGGTGTACTTCTCGCTGGACATTGACGGCATTGACCCCGCCTACGCCCCCGGCACCGGCACGCCCGAGATCGCCGGCCTCACCGTGCCGCAAACGCTGGAAATCATCCGCGGCGCCTGGGGCCTGGACCTGATTGGCGCCGACGTGGTGGAAGTCTCACCCCCTTACGACCCGCAAGGCACCACCGCGCTGCTGGGTGCCAACCTGGCCTATGAGCTGCTGTGCGTGATGCCCGGCGTCGTGCGCCGCTGAGACCCGAGGCGGTTCAGAGCAGTGTGTGCACCCGGTTACGCCCGGCCTGCTTGGCCTGGTACAGCGCCTGGTCGGCACGGCTGACCAGCTCCGCAGGCGTGGACTGGGCGGTGGACATGGCAATGCCCACGCTGACAGTCACGGGGCGGTGTAGACCCTTGAGCGCCTGCACCGCCAAACGGATGCGCTCGGCCACGGCCCGCGCATCCGCCACCTGGGTATCGGGCAGGATCACCGAGAACTCCTCGCCACCGTAACGGGTGACATGGTCGTAAGTGCGGGCCTCAGACTGAATGGCCCCGGCCACGGCGCGCAGGGCCTGGTCGCCGGCCTGGTGGCCGTACTGGTCGTTATAGGCCTTGAAGTGGTCCACATCCACCATCAGTACGCCCAGGGTGGAGCGGTTGCGCTGCGCGCGGGCATGCTCACTCGCCAGCAGGCGGTCAAAGGCACGGCGATTTTTCAGGCTGGTCAGTGCATCGGTGAGGGTTTGCTCTGCCAGTTCTTCATTGAGCAGCTTGAGCTCGGCCTGCATGGCCTCCAGCTCACGCTGGCGCTGGCTCTGGGCCTGGGTGAGCAATTGCAGCTCGGCATTGGCCCTGCGCAAGGCCAGCAGTTGAACTACTTGGCGTGACAATGCTTTGAGCGCATCGGCCTGGGCTTCGGTGAGCTTGCGGGGCACACGGTCAATCACGCACACCGTACCCAAGGCGGCACCTGAAGGCATGAGCAGCGGTACGCCCGCATAAAAGCGGAGCCCCATATCGCCAGTCACCAAGGGGTTGTCGACAAAGCGCTGGTCCTGCAGCGCATTGGGCACCTCCATCAGGGAGTCCGGCTCCGTGATGGCGTGGGCACAGAAGGCTTGGCCGCGCGGTGTCTCCATGTCATTAATGCCGTGCCGGGCCTTGAACCACTGGCGGTCTTCGTCCACCAGGGAGACCATGGCTATGGGGGTATCGCAGATGAAAGCGGCAAGCTTGACGACGTCGTCATAGGCCTGCTCGGCCGTGGTGTCCAGTACGTTGAGGCTACGCAGCTCTTCCAGGCGCAGGGCTTCGGTCACACGGGCGTCTGGATCCATGGCGGGCACCCTCCAACAAGGGGTGGGACAAATGGCACAAGCGACGGTGTATCACGGCGTGATGCACCATGGCGCCTCATTGTGCACCAGCCCCATCCACAATGCCCAGCCCGAACTGCCTGCCAGCGCCGCCCCGGCCAGACGTACCCCCCATTGCCCATCCCCCGCCCGCCCCGCTTTCAAGCGGAGCCACAACCACGGCCCTGCGAGCATGGTGACCGCCGTGCCCAGCGCAAACAGGGCCATGACAGCTGCACCACTAAGTACATCGCCTGCCAGAGCGGCCACCAACAGCGCGGAATACAGCAGTCCGCATGGCAACAGCGCCCAGGCCACGCCCAGCAGCAGCGGCGCACCGCGCCCCCAGCGCAAGCCCAGGTTGCGCGTCCGGGCCCAGACGGTGCGCGCGCCCGCCTGCAGCCATAGCGGCTGGCGTGCCTGCCACAGCAACAGCAGGCCCAGCACCAGAGCCGCCACATGCACCATGGACCAGACCGGCCGCAGCGCCGCGCTGTACACCGTAAGCCAACCCAAGCCCTGCATGGATGCTGCGGCCAAGCCGCCCATCAGGGCGTAGCCCAGTACCCGGCCCAGTTGGAACAGCAGCAGGGCCGCGCCCTGGCGAGTGCCGGCCGCCTGCCCGATGCCGGCGCAGGCAGCACCGCACATGACCACACAGTGCGGGCCGCCAACCAGCCCCATCACCAGAGCCGTGAGTGCCAGGGAGGATTGCATCAGGCCATGCTAGATGATCTTGGAAAAGCGTGCCCGTGTGCGATCGGTCTGCAGGTACTTGTCAAACACCATGGCCACGGCGCGCACAAAGAACCAGCCCTGAGCCGTGACCTGGATGCCGCTGTCGTCCACCAGCACCATGCCCTGGGCCTGCAGCGACGCCAACGCCTCAAGCTCCGGGGCAAAGTAGCTCTTGAAGTCGATCAGATAGGCCAGGTTGATGGACTCGAACTGCAGCTGTCCTTGGCACATTAGCGCCATGATGACGGCGCGGCGCACCAGGTCGTCCCGCGTGACGGCCAGGCCGCGCACGGTAGGAAAGCGGCCCTGGTCCAGGTAGTCGTAGTACTCGTCCAAGGTCTTGGCGTTCTGGCTGTAGGTTGCACCAATGCGGCCAATGGCGGAGACACCCAGCGCGATCAGGTCGCAATCGGGCTGGGTGCTGTAGCCCTGAAAATTGCGGTGCAACCGGCCCTGGCGCTTGGCCACGGCCAGCGCATCGCCGGGCAATGCAAAGTGGTCCATGCCCACATAGACATAGCCAGCCCCCATGAACGCCGCGAGCGAGCGCGACAGCATGGACACCTTGGAGGCCGCACCCGGCAGGGCCACGGTGGCAATGCGGCGCTGCGGCTTGAAGCGCTCAGGCAGGTGGGCATAGGCATAGAGCGCAATACGGTCGGGTTTGAGCGTGGTCACCTGGGCCAGCGTGCGGTCAAAGGATTCGGGGCTTTGCTGGGGCAGGCCGTAGATCAGGTCCACGTTGATGGACTCGAAGCCGCGCGCGCGCGCCGCCTCCACCAGCGCAAACACCTGCTCGGCTGGCTGGATGCGGTGCACGGCCTTCTGTACAGCAGGGTCAAAGTCCTGCACGCCAAAGCTCAGACGGTTGAAGCCCAGCTCGGCCAGGGTGTCCAGGCGTGTCGTATCGATGGTGCGCGGGTCCACCTCGATGGAATACTCCCCCCCGGGCGCAAAGTTGAAGCTGCGCCGCAGCATGGCCATAAGCTCGCGCAATTCGGTATCGCTCAGGAAGGTGGGCGTACCACCACCCAGGTGCAACTGGCTCACCATCTGGCCCATGCCCATGCGCTCGGTGTGCAGATCCACCTCGCGGCTCAGATAGCGCAGGTAGGTGGCGGCCTTGTCATGGTGCTTGGTAATGATCTTGTTGCAGGCGCAGTAGTAGCACAGCGACTCGCAAAACGGAATGTGCACATACAAAGACAGGGGCAGCGCCAGCGCGGCCGCGCCACTGCGCCGCTGGGCCAGGGCCTGGGCGTAGTCATCGGCCGAGAAGGCCTCCACAAAGCGATCCGCCGTGGGGTAAGAGGTGTAGCGCGGCCCGGAAATATCGTAGCGGGTCAGCAGACTTTCGGATACGGGCACGGTTGCATGGGCGGCTGCGTTCATGAATACTCCAAACTGGCAGCTCCAATGTGCCGTAAGCGGGACTGCACCCACTTGACCTACATCAAGGAGATCGCCGATGCTTGGGCGGATAATTGATTTGCATCAGGGGAACACCATGCTTGAACACGCCAACCCGTCCAACAAAGCTGCCGACACACACGCGTCCATTCCGATCACGCCGGTGGGCTTGAGCGCTCAAGCAATCAAGGTGGCCTGTTCCAATTGCAACCTACGCGAGTTGTGCATGCCCCTGGGCCTGAACAGCAGCGAACTCGACAAGATCGACGAGGTGGTAGCCAGCCGGCGCAAGATCAAGCGCGGTGGCAACCTGTTCCGCAATGGTGACCGTTTCACCAACCTGTACGCCATCCGCACCGGCTTCTTCAAAACCTGCGTGGCCTCCGAAGACGGGCGCGACCAGGTCACTGGTTTCCAGATGGCGGGCGAGGTCATGGGCCTGGATGGCATCGTCCACGACCACCACACCTGCGACGCGATCGCGCTGGAAGACGCTGAAGTCTGCGTCATGCCCTTTGACCGCATCGAGGAACTCTCGCGCGAGGTGAACGCCCTGCAGCGCCATGTGCACAAGATCATGAGCCGCGAGATCGTGCGCGAAAACGGCGTCATGCTGCTGTTAGGCAGCATGCGGGCCGAGGAGCGTCTGGCCGCTTTTCTGCTCAACCTGGTGCAGCGCCTGCACGCACGTGGCTTCTCGCAACATGAACTGGTGCTGCGCATGACACGCGAAGAGATCGGCAGCTACCTGGGCCTCAAGCTCGAAACCGTGAGCCGCACCTTCTCCAAGTTCGTGGACGATGGCATTGTCGAGGTCAAGCAACGCCACGTGCGCATCGTCAACACCGAAGCGCTCAAGGACATCGTCAACCCCAAGGTCTGCAACTGAGGCCCCCTCCCTCGGGCAGCTCCCCCTCTTTCTCCGCCCATCCCCTACATCAGGGCTTGGCCCCTGGCGACACCGGGCGCAGGCCTGTCGCTGCATGGTTGCGCGCCTGCATGGACGGTGCCAGGCTCTCCGGCGCTACCGTTTGCGTACTCAGCGTGCGATTGATTTCCAGCCCCTTCTGGTAATAGTTTTCGTCCACCACCGGATCGGCGCCGGACACTGCAAGGTACATCGTGACAAAGCCGGCCACCACCACAATGGCAGGGCCGGACAGGACCAGCCAGACGTGGCCAAAACGCCACCAGGGCTGGGCTTCGGGTGTAGCGGTGCTGGTCATAAAAACTCCTGGTAGAAACCTAGCGGGGAACGATAAATACCGACTTCTCGTGAACCTGGTCGGCAACGCCGGTGCTGTCCAATTGGAACTGGATGGAATGGGAACCGGCTACGGCCCCCTCATACGGAATCTGCACCCGCACCGCCACCCAGCGTGACTCCGTGGCACCAACCGCCACAGTGGGCGTGTCCAGCAAGGTACTGATGCCCTCCAGACCAGTGGCCGTGATGCGGAAATCCAGATCCTGTTCAGTGGCGTTCATGATCTGCAGGCGGTATACGTTCTCAATGCGCCCGCCCTGCACGATGCGCGCCAGCGTGCCCCGGTCACGCACCACATCGACCTTGAAGGGCGTGCGCAGGCCCAAGCTCACCAGCATGGTCACCACTACGGCCAGCAGGATGCCGCCATAGACCAGCACCCGCGGGCGCACCACATGGCGCAGGATCTCGCGCCGGCTCCAGTGTTCGCTCACGGCGTGTTCGGTGGAGTAACGCACCAGGCCAGGGGCGTAGCCCATCTTGTCCATGACCGTGTCGCAGACATCCGCGCAGGCGCCGCAGCCTATGCACTCGTACTGCAGGCCGTTACGGATATCAATGCCCGTGGGGCAGACTTGCACGCATAGGCTGCAGTCCACACACGAGCCCAGATTCAGGGAGCTGAGGTCAGCCTTGCGCGAGCGCGCGCCGCGCGGCTCACCACGCTCGGCGTCGTAGGTGACAACCAGCGTGTCCTTGTCAAACATGGCGCTCTGGAAGCGCGCATACGGGCACATGTACTTGCAGACCTGCTCACGCAGGTAGCCCGCATTGCCATAGGTGGCAAAGCCGTAGAACAGCACCCAGAAGATTTCCCACGACCCCAGGCCCAGCGCCAACACTTCGGCAGCCAAGGTACGGATGGGCGTGAAGTAGCCCACAAAAGTAAAGCCCGTCCACAGGGAAACTGTCAGCCACAACCCGTGCTTGGCCGACTTGCGCCACAGCTTGTCCAGCGTCCAGCGCCCGGCATCGCGGCGCATGCGGGCGGATCGATCGCCTTCGGCAAACTTCTCCAGCCACAGAAAGATTTCGGTATAGACCGTCTGCGGGCAGGCATATCCGCACCAGAGGCGGCCCGCCACCGCGGTAAACAGGAATAACGACAGCGCAGAAATCACCAGCAGGCCTGTGAGATACACAAAGTCCTGCGGGTAAAGCACCAACTTGAAGATGTAGAAGCGCTTGGCGACCAAGTCAAACAACACAGCCTGCCGATCACCCCAGGGCAACCAGGGCAGGCCATAGAAGACCAACTGGGTCAGAAATACGAGCGCCCAGCGCCAGCGGGAGAAAACCCCGGAGACGCTGCGCGGGTATATCTTCTTGTGGGCTTCGTACAGCGCCACCATCTCCGCGTCTGCACCGGGCGGGGCCTCTATGGGGCCGCGGTCGCTCGACACAGCGATGGGAATGATGGGCCGTGACGACTCCGACATGCAGAGACCTTATTGCTTGGCTGCCACTGCGCCGTTGGAGAAGCCCCAAACATACGAGGCCAGCACCTTGATCTGGGCCGGACTGAGCTTGTCGGCCTGCGCGGGCATCTGGTTGGTCTTGCCGTTGTTGATCATGGCCACGATGGCGTTCTCGCCGTAGCCGTGCAGCCAGATGTCATCGGTCAGGTTGGGGGCACCCAGAGCCGTGTTGCCCTTGCCGTCGCCACCGTGGCAGGCGGCACAGGCTGCAAACTTGGGCTTGCCCAATGCGGCGCGCACCGAGTCATGCGGGCTGCCCGAGAGGCTGAGCACATAGTTGGCCACGTTTTTCACATCGTCCGCGCTGCCCACAGCCGCTGCCATGGGGGGCATTTGACCTATGCGGCCCTTGGTCAGGGTTTCCACAATCTTGTCCGGGGCGCCGCCATGCAGCCAGTCTGCATCGGTCAGGTTGGGAAAGCCCTTGGAGCCGCGTGCATCCGAGCCGTGGCATTGGGCGCAGTTGTTCATGAACAGGCGTTCACCAATGGCATGGGCCTGCGGGTCCTTGGCAATTTCCTCGGGCGGCATGGCTTCGAACCGGGCATACAGCGGTGCCACTTCCTGCTGGCCCTTGGCCATTTCGGCCTGGTACTGGCCCTGCTGCGTCCAGCCCAGCTTGCCAGCTGCAGTGCCCAGGCCCGGGTACAGCGCAAGGTAAATGCCGGCAAACACGATGGTGATGACGAACAGCCACACCCACCAGCGCGGCAGCGGGTTGTTCATCTCGCGCAGGTCACCGTCCCAGACGTGGCCGGTCGTGTTGTCATGGGCCGTCATGGCCTTGGCCTTGCCACTGAACCAGAGCAGCAACAGACAGGCCACGATGCCGCCCACGGTGATGGCGGTCACAAAGACCGACCAGAAGTTGTTTGTAAAGTCGCTCATGTCTCTTCCTTTGTTGGGCTTCAGTCCTGCTCGAAGGGGAGCTGGGCGGCCTCGTCAAAGTCGGCAGTGCGCCGCTTGGACCAGGACCACCAGACGATGCCGATGAACACGACGAAGCTAACGACAGTGGTCAGGGAACGCAGGGTGTTGATATCCATGGTGTGCTCCTGTGGGGCTTACTTGAGGGCCAGGCCCAGGGATTGCAGGTAGGCGATGGTGGCTTCCAGCTCGGTCTTGCCCTTGAGCTCTTCCGCAGCCTTGGCGATTTGTTCGTCGGTATAAGGAACGCCTACCTTGCGCAGGGCCCGCATGTGAGTGGGCATGCTCTCGGCGTCCACCGGGGTCTTCTCCAGCCAGGGGTAGGCCGGCATATTGGACTCGGGCACCACATCGCGCGGGTTGCCCAGGTGGATGCGGTGCCACTCATCGCTGTATCGGCCACCCACGCGGGCCAGGTCGGGCCCGGTGCGCTTGCTGCCCCACTGGAAGGGGTGGTCATAGACCGACTCGCCCGCCACCGAGTAGTGGCCGTAGCGCAGTGTCTCGGCGCGGAAGGGACGGATCATCTGCGAGTGGCAGTTGTAGCAACCCTCGCGGATGTAGACATCGCGCCCGGCCAGTTGCAATGCGGTGTAGGGCTGCACACCGGTGATGGGCTCGGTGGTGGACTTCTGGAAGAAGAGCGGAACGATCTCCACCATGCCCCCTACCAGCAGCACCAGCAGGATGAGCACGATCATGAGGAAGTTGTTTGTCTCGATCTTCTCGTGTGAGAGGCCGGAGCCTTGGTTCTCTTGTGCCATGTTCTGGTTCTCCTCAGGCGTGGGCTGCAGCGGCAGGAATGGTCACGCGGCTGGCGCGGCCCGCCGTGGCGGTCTTGATCGTGTTCCACAACATGATGAGCATGCCGCCGAGGTACAGCAGGCCGCCCAGCAGGCGCAGCACATAGAAGGGATAGGTGGCCTTCACCGATTCGACGAAGGTGTAGGTCAGCGTGCCGTCGGGGTTGATGGCGCGCCACATCAGGCCTTGCATCACGCCGGCAATCCACATGGCTGCGATGTAGATCACGATGCCAATGGTGGCCGTCCAGAAGTGCAGTTCGATGGCCTTGACGCTGTACATCTGTTTGCGGCCAAACAGGCGGGGAATCAGGTAGTACATGGAGCCCATGGTCACCAGACCGACCCAGCCCAGGGCGCCGGAGTGCACGTGGCCCACGGTCCAGTCGGTGTAGTGGCTCAGGGCGTTGACGGTCTTGATGGACATCATCGGGCCCTCGAACGTGCTCATGCCGTAGAAGGACAGGGACACGATCAGGAAGCGCAGGATGGGGTCGTCACGCAGCTTGTGCCAGGCACCGCTGAGCGTCATGATGCCGTTGATCATGCCGCCCCAGCTGGGCGCCAGCAGGATCAGCGAGAACACCATGCCGACCGATTGCGTCCAGTCCGGCAGTGCGGTGTAGTGCAGGTGGTGGGGGCCAGCCCACATGTAGGTGAAGATCAGCGCCCAGAAGTGGACGATGGAGAGGCGGTAGCTGTAGACGGGGCGCTCGGCCTGCTTGGGGATGAAGTAGTACATCATGCCCAGGAAGCCCGCAGTCAGGAAGAAGCCCACCGCGTTGTGGCCGTACCACCACTGCACCATGGCGTCCTGCACGCCGGCGTAAGCCGAGTAGCTCTTCATCCAGCCGGCCGGAATGGCGGCGCTGTTGACCAGGTGAAGGATGGCCACAGCGATGATGAAGGCGCCGAAGAACCAGTTGGCCACGTAGATGTGGCGTACCTTGCGGGTCCCCACAGTGCCGAAGAACACCACCGCAAACGACACCCAGACCAAGGTGATCAGAATGTCGATGGGCCACTCCAGCTCGGCGTATTCCTTGCCCGATGTGTAGCCCAGCGGCAGCGAGATGGCAGCGGCCAGGATGACAAGTTGCCAGCCCCAGAACGTGAACGCCGCCAGCTTGTCGCCAAACAGGCGCACCTGGCAGGTGCGCTGCACCACGTAATAGGCTGCGGCAAACAAACCACAACCGCCGAAGGCGAAGATCACCGCATTGGTATGCAGGGGTCGCAAGCGGCCATAACTGAGCCACGGAATGCCGAAATTCAGTTCGGGCCAGGCGAGCTGGGCCGCAATGATCACGCCCACCAGCATGCCCACCACGCCCCAGACCACGGTCATGATGGCGAACTGGCGCACAACGGTGTCGTTGTAGACCGTCGCCTGTTGATTTGGAAATGCCATAGTTACCTCTTCTTGGATTACTGCAATTGAGTGTCTTGCGCCCTCACCTTTTGCAGGTTGACATGGGTCAACCCCTACAGAAAAACCCGGAACTTTCTTCAGGGGTCATCCCGCAAAATGCGCTGCCCCTCGGACTCGATGTCCTCGAACTGCCCGCGGTCTATGGCCCACCAGAGGCCCCCGAGGATGAAAAACACCAGCACCACCGACAGCGGGATCAGTAAATAAAGGATGTCCATCAGGCCTCCGCAAGGGTGAAGGAAGGTGCATGTGGCGCGCGCGCCAAGCGCAGGGCGTTGAGTACCACCAGCAAAGAGCTGCCAGCCATACCCAAGCCAGCAAGCCACGCCGGCAGGTACCCCGCGATGGCCAGCGGCACACAGGCCGCGTTGTAGGCCAGTGCCCACCAAAGGTTTTGCCGCACCACGGCGGCCGTCCTGCGCGCCAGCGCCAGGGCGGTGGGCACGGCATCAAGACTGCCAGCCAGCACCACGAGGTCGGATTGGGCTTGCGCCAGCGGTACCGCCTGGCCAAAGGCAAAGGAAACATGGGCGCCGGCCAGCACCGGGCCATCGTTGAGCCCGTCGCCTACCATGGCTACAGTTCGGCCTTGGGCCTGCAACCGCTGCAGATAGGCCAGCTTGTCGGCGGGCGCACACCCCCCCAGGGCGTCCGCAATGCCAGCGCGCTCTGCCACCTGCAGCACCGCAGCGGGCTGGTCGCCAGAAAGCATATGCACTTGCACGCCAAGCGCCTGCAGCGCCGCAACAGCAGCCCGCGCTTCGGCACGCACATCCTCCTGCAGCACAAAGCTGGCCAGCCAGCCCTGGGCGTCGGTCAGATACACACACAGGCCCGAAGCCGCGGGCGCAGGGGGAGTGAAGCCACAGAACGCAGCAGAGCCCAGGCGCATGGTCTGCGCCGCCGAAGTGCCCAGCTGCAAGCCACCCTCCACCCCTTGCCCCGCTGATTCCTGCACGGCAGCACAGCGCCAGCCTGACGCACCACCCTGCACCGCCGCCTGTGCCAGCGCCCGCGAAGCCGGGTGCAGCGAGTGTTGCGCCAGGGCTGCTGCCATGGCCAGTGCATCCTGCTCACCAAGACCTGCGCGCACCTGCACCGAGCGCAGCACCATGGCATCGCGCGTGAGTGTTCCGGTCTTGTCAAACACCACCGTGTCCACGCAAGCCAGCACCTCCAGGCTGGGCAGCTTGCGCACCAGTACACCGGCCCGTGCCAGGCTGCCAGCGGCCGCCAACATGGCGGCGGGCGTGGCCAGCGACAGTGCGCAGGGGCAGGTCACCACCAGCACGGCCACCGCCACCATGAGCGCGTGGCCAGGGTCTTGCGGCCACCACCAGGCGCACGCCAGCGCTGCGGCGGCCAGCACAGCCAGCAAGAAGGGCTTGGCCAGTCGGTCGGCCAGCATTGCCGCATGTGGTTTGCTGGTCGCGGCGCTTTCCATGAGCGCCACGATCTGCGCGAAGCGCGTGGCCTGCCCCACCTGGCTGACACGTACCAGCACGGTGGCCAGCAGGTTGTGGCTGCCCGCCACCACAGCAGCGCCTGTGGCACGGGGCAGCGGGCGCGATTCGCCCGTAAGCAGCGCTTCGTCCACCAAGGTGCTGCCCTGCTCCACCACGCCATCGGCCGCAAAAGCCTCGCCGGGCTGCACGCGCAGCAAGTCGCCCACCACCAGGCGGCGCACAGCCACGCGCTCATAGTCGCCAGTGGGTGTACGGCGTTCCACGCTGTCAGGCAGGCGGTTCATCAGCGCCTCCAGTGCGCCGGCCGTGCGGTCGCGCAGGCGCAGCTCCAGCCAGCGGCCCGAGAGCAGGAAGAACACAAACATGGTGAAGGAGTCGAAGAACACCTCGCGGCCAAACAGGCCTTGCGGGTCAAAGGTGCCCGCCGTGCTCACGGCAAAGGTAATCAGCATGCCCAGGGCCACGGGCAGGTCCATGCTGACGCGGCGCTGCACCAGGTCGCGCAGGGCATTGCGAAAGAACGGCCCGCATGAAAACAGCAGCACCGGCAGGCTCAGTACCCAGGAGGCCCAGCGCAACAGCTGCTCCATTTCGGCGCTCAGGTCCCCGGGCGTGGCCACATAGGCGGGCCACGCATACATCATCACCTGCATCATGCACAGGCCGGCCACCGCCCAGCGCCACAGGGCCTGGCGAGCTTCCAGGCGGCGGCGCTCGCTGGCGAACAGGTCATTGGCGGGCACCGCGCGGTAGCCCGCCTGCTGCACGGCCTGCATCCAGCGCGAGGGCATCACCGCATCGGACGACCAGACTACCCGTGCGCGCTGGCTGGCCGCGCTCACGCGGGCACTGAGCACACCCGGCACGCGGCGCAGCGCGTCTTCCACCGTCAGCGCGCAGGCCGCGCAGTGCATGCCTTCGATGAGCACACTGGACTCCCACTGCGTGGGCAGTTGCACACTCGCGCGGCTGAAGGCACTCCACTCTTGCGGGTCGTCCAGCAAGGCCAAAGCCGCAACCGGATGCGGCGCAGGCGCTGAGGGGGACGCAAAGCTGGCGGCGGTCATGGCGGCAAGTTTGCCGAGGCAAGCCGTTACACATCTTGACGTAGATCAAGCCAAACGCCTGCCGGAGGCGTAGGCTGAAGGCTCATACCAAGGAGTCCCTATGTACCAACGCATTCTTGTCCCCACCGATGGCAGCGCGCTGTCCAAAAAAGCCATCAACACCGCCATCAGCCTGGCCCACATCTGCCATGCAGAGCTGGTCGCCCTGCAAGTGGTGCCGCGTTACCCGCAGTCCTACTTTGACGGCGGGGTTGCCCTGGTGCCCGAAGACATCAAGCAGGTGGAGAAAGCCTGGAGCGATGCCGCACAACTGGTGGTCGACGCCGTCAAGAAATCGGCGCAGGCCAAGGGCGTAAAAGCCAAGGCCGTGGTGGTGCGCTCCGATCTGGTAGCCGACGCCATCCAGGCCACCGCGAAGAAGCAGCAATGCGACCTCATCGTCATGGCCTCGCATGGCCGCAAAGGCATCAAGCGCCTGCTGCTGGGCAGCGAAACGCAGCACGTGCTGACCCACGGCAGCACGCCCGTTCTGGTATTGAAGTAAGCGGGTGTAACCCGAGGTAACGCCGAGGCACCAGGGTGCGCTTGCGTCCTACCATGTCATCTTCTGAACCACAGCGAGGAGGAAGACATGACACCCACCCACACGCCCACGCACCGTGTCAACCGCAGCTTGGTAGCCGGCGCCGCATTCGCCGCCCTGATGGCACTGGCCGGCTGCGCGGGTACGCCCAAAGACTTCACCTACACCGTCCCCGCCCAGCCCGAGGGGTCTTCTGGCTACACCGAAAAACCCGGCTGGACTACTGAGAAGTTTGCGGTAGCGGCCGCCAACCCGCTGGCGACCGACGCGGGCTACCAGATCCTCAAGGCCGGTGGCTCCGCCATCGACGCGGCCATTGCCGTGCAGATGGTGCTGGCCCTGGTGGAGCCGCAGTCCAGCGGCATCGGCGGGGGCGCCTTCCTGCTCTACAGCACTGGCAAAACGGTAGAGGCCTTTGACGGCCGCGAAACTGCGCCCGCTGCTGCCGATGAAAACCTATTCCTGGGCACTGACGGCAAACCCTTGCCCTTCTACGACGGGGTGGTGGGCGGCCGCTCGGTTGGCGTTCCCGGCACCGTGCGCATGCTGGAGATGGCGCACAAGCAACACGGCAAGCTGCCCTGGGCCACGCTGTTCCAGCCCGCCATCCAGCTGGCCGAAGGTGGCTTCAAGGTCAGCGCGCGGCTCAACACCCTGGTCAAGGCCGACGCGCACCTGAAGAAAGACCCGGTGGCCGCCGCCTACTTCTACAAGCCGGATGGCGATGCGCGCGACGTGGGCTTCAACCTCCGCAACCTGGAGCTGGCCGCCGTGCTGCGCCGCATTGCCACGGAGGGCAGCAAAGCCTTGCACGAAGGCGAGATTGCCCAGGCCATCGTGGACAAGGTGCAAAAGCACCCCACCAACCCCGGCAAGCTCAGCATGGCCGACATGGCCAACTACCAGCCCAAGAAGCGTGAGGCCCTGTGCTACGACTATGAGGCCGTCAGCCGCGCCTACCGCATGTGCGGCTTTCCACCGCCCAGCTCTGGCGCGATTGCCATTGGGCAGATCCTGGGCATCCTGAACCATACCGACGCCGCCACCAAGCCCCTGCAGGACGGCCTGCCCTCTGCCGACTGGCTGCATCTCTATACCGAAGCCTCGCGCCTGGCCTTTGCCGACCGCGGCCAGTATGTGGCCGATCCCGATTTTGTGCAGCCCCCCGGCGGCAGCTGGAGCAACCTGCTCGCGCCCGACTACCTGGCGGACCGCTCCAGGCTGATTGGCCCCCAGAGCATGAAGGTCGCCCAGCCAGGCACCCCGGGCGCCATCCGCACCAGTTACGCCCCCATGCCCGACCAGCCCGAGTACGGCACCAGCCATATCAGCATCGTCGATGCGGCGGGCAACGCCGTGGCCCTGACCACCACCATCGAAGACCAGTTTGGCGCACGCCAGATGGTCAAAGGCTTTCTGCTGAACAACGAGCTGACCGACTTCAGCTTCGCCCCCGCAGACGCGCAGGGCCTGCCGATTGCCAACCGGGTGCAGCCAGGCAAGCGGCCCCGCTCGTCCATGTCACCCACGCTGGTATTTGACAAGGCCACGGGTGAGCTGCTGATGAGCGGTGGCAGCCCCGGTGGCGCAGTCATCATCCACTACACAGCCAAGACGCTGTACGGCGTCCTCAACTGGGGGCTGACGCCGCAGCAGGCGATCAACCTGCCCAACTTCGCCTCGCTCAACGGCCCCTCGCTGCTGGAGGAAAAGCGCTTCCCCGTCGCCACCGTAGAGGCCCTGCGCACACGCGGTGCCGAGGTACGCGAGATGAACCTGACCAGCGGCCTGCAAGCCATCACCGTGGGCAAGGCCAATGGCAAGAAAGTGCTGACCGGTGGTGCCGACCCGCGGCGCGAAGGCGTGGTGATGGGGGACTGAGGGTTTGGGTGCCATTGAGGGCATCAGTCCCCGTCGATAGTGCGCGGGCAGCTACATAATCGATAGCAATTTCGATTCGCCGTCGTCCACGTGCAGCTCGCGGATGGCCATCACATCCTCCCACGACTCCAGAAAGCATTGCACGCAGCGCGGGTCGAAATGCTTGCCCGCGCCATCGTTGAGAAAGTCCACCGCAGCCTCCAGCGTCCACGCTTTTTTGTAGGGGCGCTCGGAGGTCAACGCATCGAACACATCCGCCACCGCGACGATGCGGCTGAACAGCGGAATGGCTTCGCCCTTGAGCCCCTGCGGATAGCCGCTGCCATCGAACTTCTCGTGGTGGCCCAGCGCAATCTCAGCGCCCGCCTGCAGCACGCGGGAAGCACTGTCCTTGAGCAGCTCGTAGCCGTATTGGGCGTGCTGCTTCATGATCTGGAACTCGGCCTCGTTCAGGCGCCCCGGCTTGAGCAGGATGTGGTCGGCAATGCCCACCTTGCCGATGTCGTGCATGGGCGCGGCTTCCAGCAGCAGGCCCTGCTCAGCCTCGGGCAAGCCCAGGCCCTTGGCAATCAGGCGCGAGTAGTGCGCCATGCGCGAGATGTGGGCACCGGTTTCGGGGTCGCGGAATTCAGCTGCACGGGACAGGCGCATCACCGTGTCCCGCTCGCGCGCCAGGATTTCAGCTGTGGCCTTTTGCACTTCCCCGGCCAGCCAGGCGGCGCGGTCGGCCAGCTGGTTCCGCGCCTCGCTAAGGCTGAGCAGGTTGCGCGCCCGCGCCAGAAACTCAACCTTGTCCACCGGTTTGGCCATGAAGTCGTTGGCGCCCGCATCCAGCGCGCGGTAGCGCACCGGCTTCTGGTCGTGGGCGGTGACCATCATCACCGGCGCAATGTCGCAGCCCTGAATCTCGCGAAAGCGGCGGATGAACTCCAGTCCATCCATGCCCTGCATCTGGTAGTCCACGACGACCAGGTCGCTGCGGGTTCTGGCGGCCCAGGCCAAGGCCTCGTTGGTACTGGAAAAGGGAGCAGCCCGACACCCCCCCAGTTTTTCCACCAGCTCGCTCAGGAGCACCAGAATGGCCGGGTTGTCGTCAACGATGAGTACGTGCTGCATGACGGGAATATGACAGTTTCCGGCCTACTGTAGCGGAGCGCCCGCAGCGTGGCACTCCGGCAAAACGCTCAGACTGTGCGGTATTGCTCGCGCAACAGGTTTTTCTGCACCTTGCCCATGGCGTTGCGCGGCAACTCGGGCACCACCACACAGCGCTTGGGCACCTTGAAGTTGGCCAGCGTGGATTTGAGCGTGGCAATCACCTGTGCCGGGTCCACCGTGGCACCGGCCAAGGGCACGATGACGGCCACGCCGACCTCGCCAAAGTCGGCATCCGGCACGCCCACCACCGCGCTCTCGGCCACGCCGGGCAGATTGTTGATGTAGCCCTCGATCTCGGCCGGGTAGACGTTGTAGCCGCCGCTGATGATGAGGTCCTTGCTGCGGCCCACGATGGTCACATAGCCCTGGGCGTCCACGCGGCCCACATCGCCGGTCTTGAAGAAGCCGTCCGCCGTGAACTCCTGCGCCGTCTTCTCCGGCATCTGCCAGTAGCCCTGGAACACGTTGGGCCCGCGCACCTCGATGCCCCCGGTCTCACCCTGCGGCAAGTCTTTGCCCGCTTCGTCACGCACGCGCAGCTGCACGCCGGGCAGCGGCCGGCCCACGGTACCCACCTTGCGTTCTCCGTCCGCCGCGCGGCCGGGGTTGGAGGTGAGCATCACGGTTTCGGACATGCCGTAGCGCTCCAGAATCGTGTGGCCGGTGCGGGCCTGCCACTGGTGGTGCGTGTCCACCAGCATGGGCGCGGAGCCGGATACGAAGAGGCGCATGTTCTTCGTCACCTGCGCTGTGAGTCCGGCCTCGGCCAGCAGGCGCACGTAGAGCGTGGGCACGCCCATGAACACGGTGGCGCGCGGGAAGTGCTGCAGCACCACCTTGGGGTCGAATTTGGCGCACCAGACCATCTTGCTGCCGTTGATGAGCGCGCCGTGGATGGCGACGAACAGGCCATGCACGTGGAAAATGGGCAGCGCGTGGATCAGCACGTCGCCCGGCTTCCAGTCCCAGTAGTTCTGCAGCACGCGCGCATTGCTCAGCAGGTTGCCGTGGCTCAGCATGGCTCCCTTGCTGCGGCCCGTGGTGCCGCTGGTGTAGATGATGGCGGCCAGGTCGTCGGCTTTGCGTTGCGCAATGGTGTGCGTCTTGGGGAACTGCGAAGCGCGGTCCAGCAGCGTACCGGTGCGGTCCTCGTTCAGCGTGAACACATGCGCGGTATCGGCCATAAAGGCCATCTTGCTGATCCAGCCAAAGTTGCGCCCGCTGCAGACCACGACGGAAGGCTTGGCGTCGCCGATGAAATACTCCATCTCAGCACTCTGGTAGGCGGTATTGAGCGGCAGGTAGACCAGGCCGGCGCGCAGCGTGGCCAGGTAGAGCACCAGCGCCTCTACCGACTTTTCCACCTGCACCGCGATGCGCGCACCCTTGGGCAACTCCAGAAACTCCAGCAGGTTGGCCACCATGGCGGTGGCTTCATCCAGGTCGCGCCAGCTGTACTGCAGGCCACTGTCGGTTTCCACCGCACAAGCATCCAGGTCCTTGGGAAAGGCAGCGCGCAGCGCGGCGAAGAGGTTGGCGTTGTCGGTCACGGGGGTGGGGGGCATGGTGAAGTCTCGAATAGAAAATTAAAACTGCGGCTTGCGCTTGGCCAGAAAGGCAGCAATGCCTTCGCGGTGCTCGGCGCTGTCGGCATAGGCGTAAGCTGTCGCCACCAGATTCGCTATGGAATCAGGAGCTGCTTGCGCATATTCCACGAGGGCTGGAGGTTGATTTGACGCATAAAGCGCCCGCAACGTCTGCTTGTTCATGCGCGCCGCCTGCGGTGCAAGGCTGGCCACACTTTGGGCAAGTGCCTCGCTGTGGGAGGCTACCTCGGCGTCGTCCAGCACCTGCAGCAGAAAACCACGCGCCAGCAGGGACTGCGCATCGAACACCTCGGCCGCCAGCAGCATGGCGCGCGCCACGGAGTCTCCCGCTGCTTGCGCGACCAGCGCCGCCTCACGCGGCGCCATGGGAAATCCCAGGCGTGCAATGGGTGCGCCAAAGCGGGCCGAGACAGCCGCCACGCGCAGGTCGCAGCAGCTGGCAATCTCCACGCCCGCGCCCATGCAATTGCCCTCGATCTGCGCCACGATGGGCACATCACAGTCCAGCAGGGCCTGCAGGCCGCCCCACACCTCGTTCTCGTGAAACTGGCGCAGTTCGGCTTCGTTGAAGCGGAAGCTGGGGTACTCGGCAATGTCACCCCCGGCGCAGAAGTGACCACCCTCCCCGCGCAGCAGCACGCAGCGCACCTGTGGGTCGGCCTGGATGGCGGTGAACACGGTTTTGAGTTCGCGCCACATGGCACGCGACATGGCGTTGAACTTGCCCGGGTGCGAAAGCGTGACAGTGGTCACGCCCTGCATGGCACCGCTGCCCTGCACTGTCTGAATCTGTCCCGCCATGCCTGCCGTGTCGCTCCGTGTTGAAGATCAGTCCAGCTTGGCACCGGAGGCTTTGACCACCTCGGCCCAGCGCTTCACCTCGCCCGCCACAAAAGTGCCGAACTGCTGGGGCGTGAGTTTGCCAAACTCGGCGCCGTTGTTGGCCCAACTGGTCTTGATCTCGTCGGCCGCAGCCAGGCGGTTCACCTCTTCCACGATGCGGGCCTGCACGTCGGCTGGCGTGCCCTTGGGCGCCCACAGGCCGTACCAGGTGGTGACGGTGTAGTCAGGCAGGCCCAGCTCGGCCGCGCAGGGCACGTCGGGGAAGGCCGGGCTGCGCTTGTTGCCCGAGACCATCAGGGCCTTGATGCGCCCGCCCTTGATGTGGCCGGCCGAGGAACCCAGGCCGTCAAACATCATGTCCACACTGCCAGCCATCAAATCCTGCAGGGCCGGGCCCGCGCCGCGGTAGGGGATGTGGGTGATGAAGGTCTTGGTCTGCTGCTTGAACAGCTCGCCGGCCAGGTGGTGCGAGGTGCCGCCACCGGCGGAGCCGTAGTTCATCTTGCCAGGGTTGGCCTTGACCTGGGCCAGGAAGGCCTTGAAGTCACCCTGCACGTTCTTGGGATTGACCACCAGCACCTGCGGCACATTGGCCACCAGCGCCAGCGGCACAAAGTCTTTCTGGATGTCGTAGTCCAGCTTGGGGTACATGCTGGGGGCGATGGCGTGGTGCACGGCGCCCATGAACAGGGTGTAGCCATCGGGCGCGGCCTTGGACGCAATGCTGGCGCCCAGCGTGCCTCCTGCGCCGCCACGGTTGTCGATCACCAGCTGGGTGCCGGTCAGCTTGGCGAACTGGGCCGAGAGCGGGCGCGCAAAGGCGTCGGTGCCACCACCGGCCGGGAACGGCACGACCAGCGTCACCGGCTTGGCCGGCCAGCGGCCCTGGGCCAGCACGGCTCCGGGGGCCAGGGCCCAGGCAGCGGCCGCCGCAGCACCGGTCTGCAGAAAGTGGCGCCGGTGCGTACCGGCGGGGGTTATACGGGTCATGCTTGTCTCCTGTTGTTGTCTATCAAAAACGCATACCGTCACGAAAAGAAGAGCGCGCTGGTGGCGGGCGCCACCGGCACCTTGCCCTGGGACAGCAGCTCGCGGTGCTTGTCCAGGCGCTTGAGGTCGTAGAGGTAGTTCACCATCAGGCCATAGGACTGCTTGAGCCCCTTGGGCGACGGATCGCCGCCCCAGTTGAGCCGCTCCACGCGTGCACCGTTGCCCAGATGAAAGCGCGCCACCGGGTCCAACGGCTTGCCCTGCGCCATCTCGCGCCCCAGGTAGTGCGCGGCACAGCGCAACAGCATCTGCGATACGGCAGACCCAGGCTTGAGCGTAGGCGCCGTCTCGGCAGCCGCCAGAAAATGCGCCGCCGTCACCGGCTCAAAGCCCACGGCCCGGCCCAGCTCCTCGCGCGCATTGGCATCCAGCTGCTCCAGCATGGTGGCAGCGTGTTTGCCCAGCCAGGATCGGAAACCCGGAATGGGCGAGAGCGTGGCAAAGGTCCTGAGCTTGGGAAACTCGGCCTTGAGCGTTTCCACCACACGCTTAATGAGCGAGTCGCCAAAGCTCACGCCGCGCAGGCCGTCCTGCGTGTTGCTGATGGAATAGAAGATGGCCGTGGTGGCTGCGTTCAGGTCTGCGGCGTCGGCCGACTCATCGAGCAGCGGCGTAATGCTGTCAGCCAGCGCATCCACCAGCGCCACCTCCACAAAGATCAGCGGCTCGTCGGGCAGGCGCGGGTGGAAGAAGCCGTAGCAGCGGCGGTCCGAATCCAGCCGGTTCTTCACATCGGCCCAGCTCTTGATATCGTGCACCGCCTCGTACTTGATGAGCTTTTCCACCAGCGAGGCGGGTGAGTCCCAGCTGATGCGGCGCAGCTCCAGAAAGCCCACGTCGAACCAGGTGGAGAACATGTACTCCATCTCCACGTCCAGCGCCTGCAGGCGCTTGTCGGACTTGAGCGCTGGCTGCATCTCTGCGCGCAAGTTCACCAGAAAGCGGATGCCCGTGGCGTCGGCACTGAAACGCTGCAGCAGGCGGCGGCGCGGCGACACCGTGGCGCGGCGGTACAGCACCTCGGCGGCGGCCTCGTCGGGTGTTCCCAGGGCGGCGGCAAACTGGGCCTGCGCGGCCTTGGCCTTGCGCGGGTCGGCCACAAACATCTCGCTCATCAGCAGCCACATGTCCCGCCGGCGCTCCGGGGTGGCACCGGCGTACCAGACCATCAGCTCGGCCGCACGGCGACCGCCCTCCACCTCGCTCACGCGCTCGTCAATGACAGCCTGCAACTCCTGCAACGTACGGCGCAGCATGCGGGGCGACAAGGCCTCTCCGGCATGGCGCAGCGTGGCGGCCAAACGGTCGCGCGTGCTGCGCTGGGGCCCGGTGGGTTTGGCTGCCGCCGCAGCGGGCGACGAGGTCGCTCCTGTTTTAGGAGCTGCTCGCGCAGATTCCACGGGGGCTACACCCTCATTGGGCTTGGAACCCTTGGGCAGCAGCCGCGCCACGCTGCGGTTGATCCAGGAGTCCTGGTTCATGCCAGCAACCTGCTTTTCTGGCTGCGGGCCAGCTCGCGCAGGGCCTCGCGCTGGCGCAGCAAATGGGTGCGCATGGCGGCGTCCGCCGCGTCGGCGTCGCGCGCCTTGATGGCGGCGAACACGGCCAGGTGCTCGCTCAAGCTTTGCTCCAGCCGACCCGGCGCATGCAACTGCTGCAGGCGCGCCAGCTTGAGGATCTTGCGCAGGTCGGCAATGCTTTGCGCCAGCCAGCGGTTGTTGGCCAGGGTGATGATGGCCTCGTGGATGGCGTAGTTGGCGGCGTAGTAGTCGGTGATGCGCTTGGCGGCGGCGTGCTGCTGCAACTGGGTGTGCAGGGTGTCCAGCGCGGCAATGTCGGCGTCGGTGGCGTTGCGCGTGGCCTCCAGCGCGCAACGGCCTTCCAGCAACGCAATCACGGGGAAGATATCGTCTAGGTCCTGCTCCGTCACCTGGTTCACAAAACTGCCGCGGCGTGGCTCGTGCCGCACCAGCCCCTCGGCCGCCAGCACCTTGAGCGCCTCGCGCAGCGGCGTGCGCGAGATGGCCAGCTCGGCGCACAACGCCACCTCGTCCACAAAGCTGCCCGGCGTAAGCTGGCCCGCAAATATGCGCTCGCGCAGGCGGTCAGCGACTTCGTCGTGCAGGGAGTTGTGGACCAGGCGCATGGGCATAATTTTCTGTAATTACACGTAATTACATACCTGCACCGCGTACCGGTCAAGCCTTGCCAGGCCGGTGTTTACCCTAAATCAGGATGCCGTGGCGCGACCGCCGTGCCAGCGCCAGAGCAAGGCGCCGCCCACAATCATGGGCACGCAGAGCCACTGCCCCATGCTCATGCCCAGGCTCAGCAGGCCCAGATGTGCGTCCGGTTCACGGAAGAATTCGGCGATGAAGCGGAACACGCCGTAGCCGAACAAGAAAACGGAGGCCACCTGCCCCTGCTTGCGCGGTGTGCTGGCGTACCACCACAGCAGCACGAACAGCAGCAGCCCCTCCATAAGGAACTGGTAAACCTGCGAGGGGTGACGCGGCACGTCGCCCGCGCCACGGAACACCATAGCCCAGGGCAGCGAGGGATCGGCCACCCGCCCCCACAGCTCACCATTGATGAAGTTGCCCACCCGCCCGGCCGCCAGGCCCGTAGGCACGCAGGGCGCAACAAAGTCGGCCACTTCCCAGAAGGAACGCTTGCGCGAGTGCGCGTACCAGGCCATGGAGGCAATCACGCCCAGCATGCCGCCATGGAAGCTCATGCCACCCTGCCAGACAAAGAACACCTCCAGCGGGTTCATCGCGTAGTACAGCGGCTTGTAGAACAGGCAGTAGCCCAGGCGCCCGCCGAGCACCACACCCAGCACCCCCAGAAAGAGGATGTCTTCCACATCCTTGAAACGCCAAGGCGCCTGGCCCGCCAAGGCTGTGTTGAACGGAGCCTGGCGCAAACGCCGGCTCCCCAGGAACATGAATAGCGCAAAGGCCGCCAGATAGGTCAGGCCGTACCAGTGCACAGCGACGGGGCCCAGCTTCAGGGCGATCGGGTTGATTTCGGGGTGGATCAGCATGGGCTGCATTGTGCCCGCAGGCCAATGCCCGGACAGAAGCAAAGAAAAAGCGCCGCTGGGGCGGCGCTTTCGGGGGACAGGCGGAGAGAAACCTCAGCGGCGTTTCTTGCTACCCAGGGTACCAATGGCCTGGCGGTTCTTATCAATACGCGCCTGCTTGCGCGCATTTTCCTTCTCCATGGCCTTGCGCTTGGTGTAGCCGCTGCTGTCCGCCCAGGCCCACCAAGCCACAGCCAAGCCAAAAGGCGACAGAACGACCCACCAGGACCAGGCGACCACAGGAGCCACCTCCAGATACTTCAGTGCCAGCAACACCAAACCGATACCCAAAAAATACATTTCTCACTCCTTCGGGGTTGCGCCAACGCAAACAACTCGTCAACCCGCGTCACTACAATGGCGTTGGAACACTGTAAACCAACCCACGAGGCCTCGATGAAAAAAACCCTGATTACCCTGGCATTGAGCACCACCGCCCTGCTGTCGGCGGCACCGGCATTCGCGGACCTGGCGCTGGCCACCTCCAAGAACTGCATGGCCTGCCATGCAGTCGACAAAAAGCTGGTTGGCCCCGCCTACAAGGACGTGGCCGCCAAATACAAAGGTGACAAAACGGCGGTGGACAAGCTGGCCACCAAGATCATCAAGGGTGGCAGCGGCTCCTGGGGCGCCGTGCCCATGCCAGCCAACGCCCAGGTCAACGAAGCGGAAGCCAAAAAACTGGCCACCTGGGTTCTGGGCCTCAAATAGACCTGCGCCCGGCCTGCCCAGGCCATTCCGCAATCAAAGCCCGCTAATGCGGGCTTTTTTACGCCCATTGCATACATAAAACATTCCTAAAAATCCCCCATTCGGGGGATGGACGGTAGGAAATGGATTCTCTAGACTGGGGTCGAGCAGGCCAGTGTTACAGCATGCCTTGCTTCTACCGGTAATGAGGAAATTGGCTTCATGCCCCTACTGAATGGCGCCCTTGTGGTGCACCACGCGGCCACCATTCCCGAGCGGGGAGGGAGGCGTGCAACCTCCTGTACCGTCACCACCCCAACAACAGGCCACGAGGGCAAGCCATGGAGCCCTCACTAGCGCCTGTCAGAAAGACCAAGGGACGTTCGCTGCATGCCTTCCTCACGCGGCTGATCTGGCTGTGCGTGGCCCCTATGGTTGTGCTGTCTGGCTACCTGGCTTTTGACAATGTGCAGGATGTCAGCCAGTCCCGCAGCGAAGGGGCCCAGGGCATGGCCCAGAATGCCAGCGCGCTGGTGGACGGTTTTTTGCGCGCACGGATCAACGGCCTGCAGATGCTGGCTGACAGCATGCCGATTGGCGATACCGGCCATATGGAGGATCTGTATCTGCATGCGCAGTCCTTCCGCAAGAGTTTTGGCGGCCACGTGATCCTGGCCGACCTGCAGCGGGAAGTGCTGTTCAACACCCGTGAGCCGCTGGGCACCAAGCTCCCTGCCCTACCCCCGCCCAAAGGCCGCGCCGCTACCATCTCGGCCCTGAAGTCCGGCAAGCCGGCCGTGGGCGACGTCTTCTCGGGTTCCGTCAACCAAGAACCAATGGTGGCAATCGCATTGCCCGTGCTGCGCGGCGGCATGCCGCAGGCCCTGTTGCTGGCGACCTTCGAGACCCGGCAGTTTGAAACCCGCTTGTCCACCCAGCCGCTGCCCGACGGCTGGACGATTGCCTTGCTTGACAGCACGGGCCAGGAAATCGCCCACCGCGGCCCCGCCCGACCGGACATGGCCACCGCGAACGACGAGGAACGCCACTTCACCAGCGCCACCACACTCGCACCGTGGACGGTGGCCCTGGAGATTCCTTCCAGCATTTACCAGGCCCCGATGGTGGAGGCCGCCACGCGCTTGGGGCTGTCCATCATGGGCGCCACGCTGCTCGGTGTGATTGGAGCCCTGGCGGCAAGTCGGCGCCTGACGGACTCGCTGGTTTCCCTTACACAACCCGGCGAGCCAGTGCCCCCGGAGGGGGAGATCAGCGAGATTGCCACGGTGCGGGAGTTGCTGGAGCACAGCGCCTTGACGCGTGCACGAACCGAGGCAGCACTCAGGGAGAGTGTGGACCTGTACCAGCACACCCTGGACAACATGCTCGAAGGCTGCCAGATCATCGACTTCAACTGGCGCTACCGCTACATCAACCGGACCGGCGCCCAGCAGGGCCGCCAGACCGTGGAAGCGATTGTGGGCCGCACCATGATGCAGGTCTACCCAGGTATAGAGAACACGCCGACCTTCGCCGTCCTGAAGCGTTGCATGAAGGAGCGCACGGCACAGCACACGGAGAACAAGTTCGAGTTCCCGGACGGCAGCTTGGGCTGGTTTGCGCTGAACGTACTGCCTGTGGCCGAAGGCATTGCCATTTTCAGCATGGACATTGCAGAGCAAAAAAATGCCGAACTCGCCTTGCTGGCCAGCCAGGCCGCAGCGCTGGCCGAACAGAAAGCCGCGCGAGAGGAAGCGCTGGCTCTGATGAACGAAGCCGTGCAGGCCCGGGCCCGCACTGAAGCGGCGAACGCGTCCCTGCGCGAACTGTCGCTGGCCGTGGAGCAGAGCGCAGAGAGCATCATCATTTGCGCGCTGGACGGCACCGTGGAGTATGTGAATACAGCTTATCTGGGAGCCTCCGGCTACCAGCGCGAGGAGGTGCTGGGACACAACGCCATGCCGGCGCTGCTGGAGGCCTTGTCAATCAGCGAACGGGCGGGCTTCCACTCCATGCTGGCCCGGGGGGAAGTCTGGAAAGGCGAGCTCAACAGCCGCCGCAAGGACGGCAGCAGCTACGTGGAGCAGGCCAGCATCAGCCCGCTGCGTCAAGAGGATGGACGCATTACCCACTTCGTCGCTGTGCGGGAAGACATTTCCGAGAAAAAGCGCCTGGGCCAGGAGCTGGACCAGCACCGCCACCACCTGGAGAGCCTGGTCGACCAGCGCACCACGGAACTCCGCGCCGCCCGCGCGGAGGCTGATGCGGCCAACCGCGCCAAGAGCGCCTTCCTGGCCAATATGAGCCACGAAATCCGCACGCCCATGAACGCCATCCTGGGCCTGATCTGGCTGCTGCGCGCCGACAAGACCACCGCCGTGCAGGCCGATCGCCTGGACAAGATCGATGGCGCTGCGCACCACCTGCTGCACATCATCAACGACATACTGGACCTGTCCAAGATCGAAGCGGGGCGCCTGGAGCTGGAGCATACGGACTTCGCCCTGGGCGGCATTCTCGACAATGTCCGCTCCCTCGTTGCAGCCCAGGTTCAAAGCAAGGGCCTGACACTGCAAATCGAAGGCGACCAATCACACCAGTGGCTGCGCGGCGACCCGACACGACTACGCCAGGCCCTGCTGAACTACGCCAGCAACGCCATCAAGTTCACCGCACGCGGCACGGTGACCATCAGCGGCCGCATCGTCCATGAAGGCCCGCAGGGCACGCTGGTCCGTTTCGAAGTGCGTGATACCGGCATCGGGATTCCGGCAGACAAGCTGCCGCAGCTCTTTGACTCGTTCACCCAGGCCGATGTCACCACCAGCCGACGCTTTGGGGGCACCGGGCTGGGCCTGTCCATCACGCGCCACCTGGCACACATGATGGGCGGCGAGGCCGGCGCAGAAAGCCAGGAGGGCGTAGGCAGCATGTTCTGGTTTACCGCCCGCCTCCAGGCGGGCCAAGGCCATGCGGAAGAAAAGCCTCAAAAGGCAGGTATCCCCACCGACCTGGAGTTGCGCACGCGCCATGCCGGCGCGCGCATCCTGCTCACCGAAGACAACCCGGTAAACCGGGAGGTGGCCACTGAACTGCTGCGCCGTGTGGGGCTCAGCGTGGACACCGCCGAGAACGGCCTGATTGCGCTGGAGAAAATACGCGAGCAACCGTACCGGCTGGTGCTCATGGACATCCAGATGGCGGGTATGGACGGACTCGAAACCACCCGCATCATCCGCACCATGCCCAGCATGCAGGGGCTTCCCATTCTGGCCATGACAGCCAATGCCTTCGACGAAGACCGGCGCGAATGCCTGGCGGCGGGCATGAATGACTTTGTCAGCAAACCCGTGATTCCTCAGGATCTGTACGCCACGCTGCTGCGCTGGCTTCAATGAGCGCCGCACGGTTGGGCAGTTCCGACTGGCTGGCCAAGACGTGTTCAAACTCTGCCGCAGGCATGGGTCTGGCAAACAGATAGCCCTGCCCATAGTCACACCCCATGGCAACCAGCAGTTGGCGCTGCAGCTCGGTTTCCACGCCCTCGGCAACCACTTCCAGCCCCAGGCGTTGGGCCATCACGACAATCGCTTCGGGCAAGGCCAGGTCACGGGGATCGGCTCCGAGACAGCGGACAAACGACTGGTCGATCTTGAGGCAATTGGCTTGGAACTTTTTCAGGTAGGACATGGCGGAGTAACCCGTGCCAAAGTCATCAATCGCCAGCGGGATGCCGGCCTCGCGGTAACTGGCCATGGCTTGCTCAATATGGGGCTCGGAGTTCAGCATCAAGCCCTCGGTGATCTCCACCACAACGGCCTGTGGCGGCAAATCCATTGCGCGCAGTTGCCGCACCCAGGTCTTCGCCACATTGCCGCTGCGGTCAAACTGGGCCGGTGACTTGTTGATGCTGAGCTGAAAGTCCGGGTCATACAACTGGCGCCAGTAACGCACGCAGCGCAGCGCCGATTCAAATACCCAGTTGCCGATCTCCACAATCAGTCCAGTCTGCTCCGCCAGTCCGATGAAGTCCGACGGCCCTACCAGACCACGCGTGGGATGGTTCCAGCGCAACAGGGCCTCTGCCTTGTGCACTCTGCCGGTACGCAGATCCACGATGGGCTGGAAGTAAAGCTCCAGTTGCTGCAGCTCCACGGCCAAGCGAAGGTCCTTGGTGAGCAGGTGCCGCTCCAGTGCAGCCTGGCGCAAATCGGCCGTGAAATGGCAATACTGGCTACCGCCCCGGCTCTTCGCCAGACGCATGGCCTGGCTGGCGTTATTCAGGAGCTCCTGTGCGCTCATGTCCACCTGGGCGTAGGCCAGGCCTATGCTGGCGCTGACCACCGTCTCCACCGACTCCAGTACATAGGGCTCGCGCAGACTGCTCAGCAGGCGCATCAATAGGCATTCAACGTCCTCGTCACCGTCGAGCACCGCCAGCAACACCACAAATTCATTGCTGCCCATGCGTGCGACCGTGTGCCTATCGCCCACACCCTGCGTGATGCGGCGCGCCACCTCGCGCAACACACGGTCCCCCTGGCTTTGCCCCTGGGTGGCGTTGACTTCCTTGAAGTTATCCAGATCGATGGACAACAGCGCAAGACTGCTACCGCGGTAGGCTGCCGCTTTCATTTCCTGCGCCAGACGGTCCTGCAGCATGTTGCGGTTGGGCAGCTGGGTCAGCAGGTCGTAATTGGCCTGGCGCCAGATGAGAGCCTCAGATTGCTTTCGGTTGGTGATGTCAGAGAACAGCAACACACGACGTTGTACATCGCCCGCCTCATCCAAACCCGCGTTGATGCTGACCCAGCAGACAAAAGATTCGCCATTCTTGCGTTCACTCCAGACCTCGCCCTCCCAATGGGTCTGCGCCAGCAAGCTGTCGCACAGCGACTGCATGAGCTCTGGCATGTCCCGCAGAATGCGCAGGGCATGCACGCTCTGGCCCACCAGTTCATCGGCACCATAGCCGGTCATGCGCACCAGCGCCGGGTTGACTGCGAGAACGCGCGCCTTCGTGTCCACCACCATCATGCCTTCCGCACTGGTGCGGTAGACCAAGGCGGCCAGCTGCAACTCTTCTTCAGAATGCTTGCGCTCTATGGCCAAGCCCGAGAGCTTGACGGCCTGCTGCAACAACTCCACGGCACTGCGTGAAAGCAGGCGCACGTCGGCGCAGTAGGCCACAAATACGGCAGTCACCTGCCCCCCTGCATTGACGATGGACTCGGACCAGCAGGCCTTGAAGCCTGCCAGTGCCGCCAAAGCCGTAAAGCCGTCTACAGGCAGGACACCCACATTCTTGACCGTGCGTACCTCGCCCGCTTGCAATGCGAGGCCATAGCGGGCGCCGATCTGGTCAAGGGGCGCAGACTCCAGCGTCTCCAGCATGAGCTCGGGCACGTTGGGCGCAGCACCACGGACGAGCCCTGCATCCGCCTCCGCTTTCAACATCACCGCGCAATGCAGTCCCGGTATGAGCTCCTCGGTGGCGAAGACGATGGAATGCAGCACGCTTTCAAGCACAGCACCGCGCGCCAGACGCTCCAGCACGTGGTCACGCAAATGTCCACACTGCTCCAGGCGCCACTGTTCCGTGATGTCGCTAAGCGTCACCAGCAGCACCCCGTGCTCCAACGGTTTCGCGCGTGCTTCCACCCAGATAACGTTGTCTGCCTGGTGGTGGCGCAGGGCCACACGCAATGATTGAGCGCCTTGCAAAGCCTGTGCGCTATGCAGCAATTCGCTCCAGAGACGCAGGGACTCGGGTGCAATGAAATCGATGAAGCGCAGGTCGCGCATGCTTTGCGACGAATGGCCCAGCAAGGCCTCCAGCGTAATGTTGGCGAACAGCAGGTGCTCCTCGTTGACAACACAGGCACCCACGGCCAGCGCGTCCAGCACGGCCTGCTGCACACCATTGGGGGCATCGGTATCCAGAGAGGGAAAGTGGTCCTTGGCTTGCATGGGAAAGCGACTCCAGTAAGAGCGACGACAGTTCGTCCGCCTCCCGATTGGGACTCAGCACAGCGCCAAAACTGTGGCCAAAGTGTGGCGTGAATTCACACTTTCACGTTCACAGTTCTGCCACGATTTTTCGGGCTTGCACGCCCAGAATGGGGGCTCACCCCGCAATCCATTCCCTACACCGCACGCATCTACCAAGACCAGGCGGCTCCCAATGCCGCAACCTATACAGACAGCGTGACAGTGGATGTCAGTTTTTGAGGCCGCAACAGCAAGCTGTTGATAGGGCCGCAAAGGCCCTGCACAATGTGGGACGCGGAAAGAATCGATCTGCGGCATCCGGTTGTGCACACTACCGGACATCGAGGACAGGGGGAGAGAGCATGCATATAGGCATACTGGAAGACGATCCGGTACAGCGGGAGCTGCTGGAAGTAGTGGTGAAGCAGGGACAGCACAGCTGCCGGGCATTCGAGTCTGCGGCTGAGTTTCTGGCCATTCTCGGCCGCGAAAGCTTTGATCTGCTGCTCATTGACTGGGTCTTGCCCGACAGCGATGGCGGAGAGGTGCTGCGCTGGATCCGGAAAAACATCGGCTGGCAACTGCCCTGCATCGTGATCACTGCGCGTGACGAAGAGGAAGCCGTAGTGGCGGCACTGGAAGCCGGTGCAGATGACTATGTGGTCAAGCCCGCCAAGTCACTGGAATTGCTTGCGCGCGTCTCGGCTGCCTCGCGCCGCGCCCGCCCTGGCAGCCTGCCCGTGCTGCGCGCCGGAGACTACGAAATCGACATCGAGCGCCAGCGCCTGTCCATGGCGGGGAGCACAGTGGAACTCACCCAAAGGGAGTTCGACCTGTCCGTCTGCCTGTTCCAGAACATGGGCAAGCTGCTCTCGCGCGACTACCTGCTCAACAAGGTTTGGGGAGTTACCGCCGATGTGGATGTACGCACCGTGGACACCCATGTCAGCCGCGTACGGCGCAAGCTGCTGCTCAACGGCACCCATGGCTGGAAGCTGGTACCCATCTACGGATTTGGCTACCGCTTTGAACGCATTGAGCCCGGCGAAGCGGCACCAGCCACATAGGCCTGAGCCGCAGCGCTCAATCCGCCAACTGCGCGGAAATCGCGGCCACCAGCGTATCGAGCGCACGGCACAAAGGCGCGGCCAGGGGCACTAGCCCTTCGGGTGTGTTGCCCTCCTTGATGGCCTGCTCCAGCCGCTTGGTTTGCGCGAGGATGTCGGTGGCGCCAATCGTTGCACTCACGCCCCGCAGTGAATGCAAGAGGCGCGATGCCTCATCCATCTGCCCGGCATCCAGATGCGCCGTCAACCGGTTCCCGGCGTCTTCATAGTGCTCTGTGAACTTGACCATCACGCCGAGCAGAATTCCGGCCTGCCCGGCACAGTACTCGTAGGCTTGGTTCAGGTCTAACAGATGCGCCATCTGCGCCAGTTTCTGCTCCGGGCTGCGGTGCGATGCTTCCGCCTCTCCCTCTGATGCAGCTACAGACGCTGTGACGACCGGCAACGGCGACTTCTGCGCCGGCAACCAGCGCAGCAATGCCAGATGCAGCTGGCGCGGCTCGACCGGTTTGGCCAGGTGGTCGTTCATGCCCGCGTCCATGCAGGCCAGCCGATCTTCCTGCATGGCGTTGGCCGTCATGGCAATGATGGGCAGGTCTGCAAACATAGGGTCCTGCCGCAACAGGCGCGTCGCCTGCAAGCCGTCCATACGGGGCATCTGCACATCCATGAGCACGAGGTCGTAGGTATTGCGCCGCACCATCTGCACCGCCTGCTGCCCGTCCCCGGCCACGTCCACATTCAGACCCGCTGCCCGCAGCAACTGGCTGGCGACCTCCTGGTTGACCGGGTTGTCCTCCACCAAGAGCACCGTGGTGCTCCCGTAGTGCTCGGGCAGGCGGTAATCATCGGGCTCCACCACATCGGGCATACCATTCATGCGGGCTCCACCCTTGAGCAGGCGCATCAGGCAATCCACCAGCATGGAGGAGGTCACTGGCTTCATCAGCACCGCACCGAAGCCCGCATCCCGCGCCAGCTGGTGCATGGACACGTGGTCCCGGGTCGACACCAGCACCATGGCCTGCGGCGGATTCAGGCTGTCGCTCAGGCGCACACCAATCTCCAGCCCGTCCAGCCCCGGCATGGCCCAGTCCAGCAAGACCACGCTGTACGGGTCCTGCTCGCCCTGCGCATTGGCCACGGCCTCCAGCGCCAGCGTGCCATTGGGCACACTGTCCACCCGCATGCCCAGCCCTTCCAGCATGGTGCTCAGCGCGTGGCGGGCCTCTGCCAGGTCATCCGCCACCAGGGCGCGCAGCCCGCGCAGCACGGGTGCCGGCGCCGCATCCTGATGGGCAGCATGCCGCAACCTGGCCGTGAACCAGAAACGGCTTCCGTGTTCCAGCTTGCTCTCGCCTCCGGCTTGCCCGCCCATTTGCTCGGCAATATGCCGTGTGATCGCCAGCCCGAGACCCGTTCCCACATGCAGACGCGTGCTGGTACTTTCAGCCTGGGCAAAGGGATTGAACAAGCGTGCGAACTCGGCCGGCGCAATGCCGATGCCGGTGTCCACTACCTCAAACCGGATCAGCACCGTCTCGCCATCGCGCTCCAGCAGCACCACGCGCAGCGTGACTGAGCCAGCCTCCGTGAACTTGACCGCATTGCTCAGCAAATTGAGCAGGGCCTGCATCAGCCGGGTGGGGTCCCCATGCAGGCGGTCTGGCAGTGGCTCAATATCCACCACCAACTCCAGCCCCTTCTCGCGCGCCATCTCCACCACCATGGAGCAGGACCGTGTCAGCAAGGCGTCCAGTGAAAAATCCACCGTCTCCAAGACCAGTTGGCCCGCCTCAATCTTGGACAAATCCAGAATGTCGTTGACCACTTGCAACAGGTGGTTGGCAGCCGTACTGATCTTCTGCAGGCGCTGCTGCTGCAGGACATCCTGCACGTCGCGGCGCAGCATGTAGGTGAAGCCGATGATGGCGTTCATGGGCGTACGGATTTCATGGCTCATGTTGGCCAGGAAGGCGCTCTTGGCCTTACTGTCCGAGGTGGCCCGGTCGCGTGACTTGCCCAGCTCGTCATTGGCCAGCTGCAGCATCTGCTCGGCCTTTTTCTGCTGTGTCACATCCACGGCCAGCACAAAGAAACCCAGCACCTCCCCCTTGCGGAAATCCGGAACGTACTGCACACGCGATACTGGGGACACCCCGTTCCGCGGGCTTTCCGTCCAGTCAAACTGTTGGGGCTCGCCACGCAAGGCCGCCGCGATATAGGTTTGCAGCTTCTCGTAATAGGCGTCACCGCGCGACTCGCGCATGGTCCGCCCCAGGATTTGTTCGGGCGTGTTGTCAAACCATGCGCAGTAGGTTTTATTCACGAAACGGCAGCGCACTTCCCGGTCCCAGTAGGCAATGCGCCCGGGGATGTTGTCTGCGACCAATCGGCTGAAACGCTCGGTTTCCAGTAGCTGCGCGTTCAGGGCTTGCAGTTGCTGCTCCACCAGGGAACGCGCGCCGACCTCCGCCGTCAACGCCCGCGTCCGCTCGGCAACGGTAGCTTCCAGGCGTTCCTGATGTTGGCGCAGTTCGAGCTGGGTGCGCTTGCGCTCTGTCACATCGCGGTAGGTTGCCACCACCGCCGTGATTTGGCCGTCATTCGCCCGTATCGGCTCAGCAGACACCAGCAGCCAGTACTCCTTGCCACTGCGTTGCAGCAGCTGGATCACCATATCGCGGCAAGGCGTATCCGTAGCAAGCACCCGGGCCACCGGGGTGTCCGTCCACGGCAAGTCGCGACCGTCCTCGTACTTCAGCGACACATCCCAGAACTGGTAGCCCAAGTTCATCAGCGCAGTGCGCGAGAGGCCCCAAATTCGTTCGGCCGACGGGTTGCAGCCCGTCACGCGGCGAGCCGCATCAAAGATGATGACGCCCTCGTTCAGGCTATTGAGTGCGTCGCGGTAAAACCGTTCGCTCTGCTCCAGCGCCGCTCGCGTGGTGCGCACGTCGTCCACGTCAATGGTGCTGCCAAACCAGCGCACGGGTTGCCCGTGCTCATTGCGACTGACGCCAAAGTGCACGCTGAACCAGCGGTAGGTGCCGTCGCGCCTGCGCATGCGGAACTCAGACAGCGCGCCTTCGCCTGTCTTGCCCACGTCGGCCCACTGCGCAAGCAGCAGTTGCAGGTCATCGGGGTGCACCAACTGTGTCCAGCCAAGGCCCTGAATGTCGGCGGTAGAGATGCCACTGAATTCGGCCCAGCGTTGGTTGAGGTATTCCACCGACCCATCTGCATCCGCGGTCCAGACCAGTTGCGGCAGCATATTGAGCAGGCGCTGGAAATGGGCCTCACTCTCGCGCAAGGCGGATTGCGCCGCCGTCACTTCGCGGTTATTGCGCGCCACCGCCACACCCAACAGGGCCATGGCCACCAATGCCAGCAGCCAGCCCACGCTGTACTGGATCTGCTGGCGGCGCAGCAGCTGGTCCATCGCATCAGCGCTGGAGGATTCCAGGCGCATCATCTCGGCGTCCAGCTCCAGGAACGCCTTTTGCAATGCCGGGCGGTCCCTTGGCTCAATGGCGGCGGATGGCAACTCCTCCAATTGGGTGGCCAACGAGCCCGCATGTTCGCTCAACGCGGCGGGGGTGCCCTGGGCCTCAACTTGCAAGGTCTTTGCAGTCGCCTGCAGCTGACGCAAGTCCCGCACCAGGGCGTCGCGGTCTATCTCCAGTTCAGAGAGGCTGATGAGCTGTGAATCCGTACCGAGACGCTGAAAGCCGGCAAGCAAGCGCGTGCGCGTCTGCTCAAAGTCGCGCACCAGGCGCATGCTTTGCTCGAAGTGGTAGCCGTGAAAGCGGTCCAGTGCCGCCATCCCCAGCAAGATAAGCGCACACGCCGCCAGGGTCAGCAGTGGCGCCAACCGCGCGCGCTGCACGCTCTGCACCCAGCGTTTGTAGTCCACCCCCATGTCCTGCCCTTTTCCAATGGCCCAAGCGACATCGTCTAGGTTCTTGTTTTCGGACATGCTACCCCTTACGCAGCTGGATTGCCACCGGGCATTGGGCCATGACCCTTTTCCTGAATTGTGTCGAGATTGTGTCGCCGGGCGTGCCGGGGAAACATGGCCATAAAAAAGGCCCGCAATCTGCGGGCCTATTCAGGAAGCCGGAAGGTGCTCAGTAGGCTTGGCCGAGCTGGTCCAGGATGGCGGGGTTTTCCAGAGTGCTGGTGTCCTGGGTGATGGACTCGCCCTTGGCCAGCGAGCGCAGCAGGCGGCGCATGATCTTGCCGGAGCGGGTCTTGGGCAGGTTTTCGCCAAAGCGGATGTCCTTGGGCTTGGCAATGGGGCCGATTTCTTTGGCCACCCAGTCGCGCAGTTCCTTGGCAATCGCCTTGGCCTCGTCGCCCGTGGGGCGGGCTCGCTTCAAGACGACGAAGGCGCAGATGGCTTCACCAGTCAGGTCATCCGGGCGGCCGACGACGGCGGCCTCGGCCACCAGGTCGGTCTTGGATACCAAGGCGGACTCAATCTCCATGGTGCCCATGCGGTGGCCGGACACGTTGAGCACGTCATCGATACGACCGGTGATACGGAAGTAGCCGCGGTCGGCGCTGCGCACCGCGCCGTCGCCGGCCAGATACAGCTTGCCGCCCATCTCTTCGGGGAAGTAGGCTTTTTTGAAGCGCTCGGGGTCATTCCAGATGGTGCGGATCATGGACGGCCAGGGGCGCTTGACGACTAGGATGCCACCGGTGCCGTTGGCAATGTCGTTGCCCACCTCGTCCACGATGGCGGCCATGATGCCGGGAAGCGGCAGCGTGCAGCTGCCGGGCACCAGCGGTGTGGCGCCGGGCAGCGGGGTCATCATGTGGCCACCGGTTTCGGTCTGCCAGAAGGTGTCGACGATGGGGCAGTTCTCGTGGCCCACGTTCTTGTAGTACCACATCCAGGCCTCGGGGTTGATGGGCTCGCCCACCGAACCCAGGATGCGCAGGCTGCTCAGGTCCGAGCGGTCCGGGTGCACCGAGGCATCGCCTTCGGCCGCCTTGATGAGCGAGCGGATGGCGGTGGGCGCGGTGTAGAAGATCGTGCACTTGTGGCGTTCGATCATCTGCCAGAAGCGGCCCGCATTGGGGAAGGTGGGGACGCCTTCAAAGATGATCTGCGTAGCACCCGCTGCCAGCGGGCCGTAGGCCACATAGGTGTGGCCGGTGATCCAGCCGATGTCTGCAGTGCACCAGAAGACATCGGTTGGCTTCAGGTCGAAAGTCCAGTCCATGGTGAGCTTGGCCCACAGCAGGTAGCCGCCGGTGGAATGCTGCACGCCCTTGGGTTTACCGGTGGAGCCGGAGGTGTAAAGGATGAACAGCGGGTGCTCCGCGCCCACGGGCACGGGTGCGCATTCGGTGCTCTTGCCGGCCAGGGCTTCGTCAAAGGTCTTGTCGCGGCCGGCCACCATGTTGCAGGCGGTCTTGGTGCGCTGGAAGACGTAAACCGTCTTGATGGTGTCGCAGCCGCCCATGCCCAGGCCTTCATCCACGATGGCTTTGAGCGGGAGTTCCTTGCCGCCGCGCATCTGATAGTTGGCGGTGATCACGGCCACGGCGCCGGCGTCGATGATGCGCTCCTGCAAGGCCTTGGCCGAGAAGCCGCCGAACACCACGCTGTGGGTGGCGCCAATGCGGGCGCAGGCCTGCATGGCAATCACGCCTTCGAGGGTCATGGGCATGTAGACCAGCACACGGTCGCCCTTTTTGATGCCATCGGCCTTGAGCGCATTGGCAAACTGGCTCACACGGGCCAGCAGTTCCTTGTAGGTGGTCTTGGTGACCGTGCCGTCGTCGGCTTCAAAGATCACGGCTACCTTGTTCTCAGTGGGCGTGCCGATGTGCTTGTCCAGGCAGTTGGCCGATGCGTTCAGCTCGCCATCGTCGAACCACTTGTAAAAAGGAGCGTTGGATTCGTCCAGGGTACGGGTGAAGGGTTGGTTCCACACCACGTTCTCGCGGGCCAGGCGGGCCCAGAAGCCTTCGAAGTCTTTCTCGGCTTCGGCGCAGAGGGCGTTGTATCCATCCATGCCGGAAATGCGAGCGGCCTTGACGGTGGCCTCGCTGGGCGGAAATACGCGGTTTTCAACCAGCATGGATTCAATGGCAGATGACGGTGCACTCACGGGTTGTCTCCTCGTAATTATTGAAAAACTGGCGGAATGGTCGGCCCAGCCACTTACACCTCACTGACTGAAGGGATATTCAAGCCATTTTGACCCATAGCCCCCATGGACAGTGCGCAAGCAGCTAGCAAATTCATAGCACTACCGTCCCGTCATTTTGGCGGGAACCACCCACTGGTCGAACTGTTCCGCGCTCAGGTAGCCACTGGCGATGGCCGCCTCGCGCAGGCTGCTGCCCTCCTTGTGCGCCTTCTTGGCAATGAAGGCGGCCTTGTCGTAGCCGATGTGCGGGTTCAGCGCTGTCACCAGCATCAGCGATCGGCCCACCAGCTCGGCAATGCGCGGGTGGTTGGGCTCTATGCCCACGGCGCAATGGTCGTTAAAGCTGCGCATGCCATCGGCCAGCAGGCGCACGCTTTGCAAAAAGTTGTGCGCCACCAGGGGGCGGAACACATTGAGTTCGAAATTGCCCGAAGCACCGCCAAAGTTGATCGCCACGTCATTGCCGAACACCTGCGCCGCCAGCATGGTCAGCGCCTCGCTCTGCGTGGGGTTGACCTTGCCCGGCATGATGCTGGAGCCGGGTTCGTTTTCGGGGATGGTGAGTTCGCCAATGCCGCTGCGCGGGCCGCTGGCCAGCCAGCGCACATCGTTGGCAATCTTCATGAGGCTGGCCGCCAGCGTCTTGAGCGCGCCGTGGGCATGCACCAGCGCGTCCACGCTGGCCAACGCCTCGAACTTGTTGGGTGCGGTCACAAACGGCAGCCCGGTCAGCGCGGCCAGCTCAGCCGCCACTGCCTCCGCATACCCCTTGGGTGCATTCAGCCCTGTGCCCACGGCGGTGCCGCCCAGCGCCAGCTCGCACAGGTGCGGCAGCGCGGCGCGCACATGGGCTTCCCCATGGGCCAACTGCGCCACGTAGCCCGAAAACTCCTGCCCCAGGGTCAGCGGCGTGGCATCCTGCAGGTGGGTGCGGCCTATCTTCACGATGTCGTCAAATGCGGCCGACTTCTGCGCCAGCGTGGCGCGCAGGGTGGCAATGGCGGGCAGCAGCTTGTGGGTGATGGCATCCACCGCCGCCACATGCATGGCCGTGGGGTAAACGTCGTTGCTGGACTGGCTGCGGTTCACGTCGTCATTGGGATGCACCAGCCGCCCTTCCCCGCGCTCGCCGCCCATCAGCTCGCTGGCACGGTTGGCCAACACCTCGTTAACGTTCATGTTCGTCTGCGTGCCCGAGCCGGTTTGCCACACCACCAGCGGAAACTCGTCCGGGTGCTGCCCGGCAATCACCTCGTCGGCCGCGGCCACGATGGCCTGCGTTTTTTTCTCATCCTGCAAGCCCAGTGCCAAGTTCACCCGGGCCGCGCTGCGCTTGGCCTGGGCCAGGGCCTTGATGATCTCCACGGGCTGGCGCTCGCCCGAGATATCGAAGTTCTGCAGCGAGCGCTGCGTCTGCGCACCCCACAGGCGGTGAGCGGGGACCTCGATGGGGCCAAAGGTGTCGCGCTCGGTGCGCGTGGAGGGAGGGCTCGTGGTGGTCATGGACGCATTCTGTCTCCCGCACCAAGACCGCTTTGCATCAATGGGCATCGACCAGGCGGCGCAGCCCGGCACCACGCCCAACCAGTACTTCCAGCTGCCCTGAGCGTGCTTTCAAGCGAAACAGGCCTCTATCCCCCGTCAATATTGCGCGAGCAGCTATGGTTAATGTAGCAAGAGGTTTCCCGTAGCCGGGCTGTACCCCCCCTGCGCGGCCAAGGGATAATTGAGGGCGTTCCGTTTCAACCTACCCCAGCCAGGCCCTCCATGACCACCATCCGCCAAGCCGACCTCATCGAATCGGTCTCCGCCGCCCTGCAGTACATCAGCTACTACCACCCCGCCGACTACATCGCCCATCTGGCCCGCGCCTACGAGCGCGAGCAGAGCGCCGCGGCCAAGGACGCGATTGCGCAGATCCTGACCAACAGCAAAATGAGCGCCACCGGCCATCGCCCCATCTGCCAGGACACCGGCATCGTCAATGTATTCCTGAAAGTGGGCATGGACGTGCGCTGGGAAGGCTTCACCGGCAGCCTGGACGACGCCATCAACGAAGGCGTGCGCCAGGGCTACAACCACCCCGACAACACGCTGCGCGCTTCCGTCGTGGCCGACCCGCAATTCCTGCGCAAGAACACCAAGGACAACACGCCCGCCGTCATCTTCACCGAGCTGGTGCCCGGCAACACGATCGACGTGACCGTGGCCGCCAAGGGCGGCGGCTCCGAGAACAAATCCAAGATGGTCATGCTCAACCCCGGTGACTCCGTCGTGGACTGGGTCCTGAAGACCGTGCCCACCATGGGTGCAGGCTGGTGTCCGCCCGGCATGTTGGGCATCGGCATTGGTGGCACCGCCGAGAAAGCCGTGCTGATGGCCAAGGAAAGCCTGATGGACGACCTGGACATGTACGAACTGCAGGCCAAGTCCTCGCGCGGTGAAGCGCTGGACAAGGTGGAAGAGATGCGCCTGGAGCTGTACGAGAAGGTCAACGCCCTGGGCATTGGCGCGCAGGGTCTCGGCGGCCTGACCACCGTGCTGGACGTCAAGATCAAGATGTACCCCACCCACGCCGCCAGCAAGCCCGTGGCTATGATTCCCAACTGCGCCGCCACGCGCCATGCCCACTTTGTGCTGGACGGCAGCGGCCCGGTCTACATCACCCCACCCAGCCTGGACCTGTGGCCCAACGTGAACTGGACACCCGACACCAAGAAGAGCAAGCGCGTAGACCTGAACACCCTGACCCGCGATGAAGTGGCCAGCTGGACACCGGGCCAGACCCTGCTGCTCAACGGCAAGATGCTGACCGGCCGCGACGCCGCGCACAAGCGCATCCAGGGCATGCTGGCCAAGGGCGAGAAGCTGCCTGTGGACTTCACCAACCGCGTCATCTACTACGTGGGCCCGGTGGACCCGGTGCGTGACGAGGCCGTGGGCCCCGCCGGCCCCACCACCGCCACTCGCATGGACGGTTTCACCGAGATGATGCTGGCCGAAACCGGCCTGATCTCCATGATCGGCAAGTCCGAGCGCGGCCCGGTCGCCATCGAAGCCATCAAGAAGCACAAGAGCGCTTACCTGATGGCCGTGGGCGGCGCCGCCTACCTGGTGTCCAAGGCCATCAAGACCGCCAAGGTGGTGGGGTTTGAAGACCTGGGCATGGAAGCGATTTATGAGTTCGACGTGGTCGACATGCCGGTCACCGTGGCAGTGGATTCGGGCGGCACCAGCGCCCACATCACCGGCCCCGCCGAGTGGCAAAAGAAGATCGCCACGGGCGAATTCAAGAGCATTCCCGTTACCAGCGCCTGACCGAGTAGCGGCCATGGCAGACGGCGCAAATCGCCCCATCGGGGTGTTTGACAGCGGCGTGGGAGGCCTCAGCGTGCTGCGCGCGCTGCGCGCCGAGCTGCCGCATGAGCGCTTCGTCTACGTGGCCGATAGCGGCTACGCGCCGTATGGCGAGCGGGACGATGCCTTTGTGACCCTGCGTTCGCACACCATCGCCGACTACCTGCTGGAACACCACCAGATCAAGGCGCTGGTAGTGGCCTGCAACACGGCCACGGCGGCAGCCATCAAAGGCATACGCGCAGCCAAACCGACCCTGCCCCTGGTCGGCATAGAACCCGCACTCAAGCCCGCAGCTGCAGCGAGCGAGACCAAGGTGGTCGGCGTGATGGCCACGCGCGGCACCCTGCAGAGCAGCAAGTTCCAGACCCTGCTGGCCAGCCTGGAAGGCCAGGCGCGCTTTGTGCTGCAGCCCTGCGACGGGCTGGCGATTGCAATCGAGCGCAACGACGCTACAAAAATAGGAGTACTTTGCGCAGACTACACGCGGGCTATGGGCTCATTTGGCCTTGAACCCGGAGAAATGGACACCCTGGTGCTGGGCTGCACACACTACCCCTTTGTGGAATCCGTGCTGCGCCAGCACATCGGCCCGGACGTGCGCCTGCTCGAAGGCGGCGCCCCCGTCGCCCGGCAAACCCGCCGCCTGCTGGAGGCAGCCGGCCTGCTGGCCAGCGATACCGCTCGCACCAACGCCTCAACCCTCTTCTTCAGCACCGGAGACACGAACGCGCTAGCCCAGGCGGCGGCGCGCTGGCTGGATTGGGACGCCCGGGTGCAGCCGCTGGTCGCCGAATCCCCAGCCACGCAACGGCCCTAAGCCTTCACCTCCCCAGTCCATTCGGTGCATGGACAAATACTCCCACTCCCCGAATAATGCGCGCCAGCGCAGCCCGCATCAGCGCCCAGCATAGGGCGCGATGCTTTCCATCCTGCGCGGTCGATAGGTCATCACCACCTGAAGGGAGTCGTCCATGCGCATTGCCACGTTCAACGTCGAAAACATGTTTGACAGGGCCAAGGCCCTGAACAGCCAGAACTGGACCGAGGGCAAGCCCGCCCTGGAAGCCCAGAAAGAGCTCAACACCCTGTTCCAGAAGCCCAGCTACAGCGCCGCCGACAAGAAGCGCATGCTCAAGCTGCTGGCTGACAACGGCCTGCTCAAAACGGACGACAGCCCCCTGCTCGTCCTGCGGAAAATTCGCGGCCAGCTCATCAAGCGTCCGCGCGTGGGCGAAGCTGAAATCGTGGCCACCGGGCGCAGCAGCTGGATTGGCTGGGTGGAGCTGAAGACGGAACCCGTCAACGAAACCGCCACCCTCAACACGGCGCGGGTGCTGGACGCCATCGGAGCTGATGTGCAAGCGGTGATTGAGGCGGAGGACCGCACCACGCTGCGCCTGTTCAACGAGCAGGTACTCAAAGACGTGGGCGGCAAGCCCTTTGACCATGTCATGCTGGTGGACGGCAACGACGAGCGCGGTATCGACGTCGGGCTGATGACCCGCGCCAAATACCCCATCGTGTCCATCCGCTCCCATGTGGATGACACCGACGCCAAAGGCTCCATCTTCAGCCGCGACTGCGCGGAGTACGAAATCGCCCTGCCTAAAGACCTGCGCCTCTGGGTGCTGGTGAACCACTTCAAGAGCAAGGGCTACGGCAGCCAGGCCGTGAACGACGCCAAGCGCAAGCGCCAGGCCCAACGCGTGCGCGACATCTACGACGCCCACATCACCGCAGGCGACGCATTGGTGGCCGTGGTGGGCGACCTGAACGAAATCCCCGCCAACGGCCCGCTGGACCCGCTGCTGCGGCAAGGCAGCACCCTGAAAGACATCTCCAGCCACCCCAAGTACAGCAGCGGCGGCAGGGCCGGCACCCATGGCAACTGCGGCCCTTCGGCCAAGCTGGACTACATATTGCTCTCGCCCGCGCTCTACGCCAAGGTCAAAGCCGCCGGTGTGGAGCGGCGCGGCATGTGGGGCGGCACCAAGGGCACCCTATGGCCCCATTTCCCGGAGGTGAGCCACCCGGACGAGGCGGCGTCGGACCATGCGGCCTTATGGGTGGATCTGGATATCTGACAAGGGATTTGGCGTGCCCGGAGGGGATCGAACCCCCGACCCACAGCTTAGAAGGCTGTTGCTCTATCCAACTGAGCTACGGGCACAAAGAACAAAGGCCCTGAAAGGGCCTTTGTAATTGAATGGTGGTCGGGGCGGCGGGATTCGAACTCGCGACCCTCTGCTCCCAAAGCAGATGCGCTACCAGGCTGCGCTACGCCCCGACAACTGGTATTCTAACCCGCGAAGCTTGGGGCCTTTGGCCCGCCATTCCAATTAATTCCCGTTTTCTGCGCCGTGTCCCACCGAACGCCCTCCCTGCCCTGGCTGGAACCCGGCATGCCATTTCCCGACCCCCGCGAAGCCTGGGGCGCCCACACGGATGCACCGGGCTTGCTCGCAGCGGGCGCGGATCTCTCCCCCGCCACATTGCAGGCCGCCTACAGCCAGGCCGTGTTTCCGTGGTTCAGTGAAGGGCAGCCCATCCTTTGGTGGAGTACCGATCCGCGCATGGTGTTGCAGACCCGGGATTTCCGTCTGCACCCCTCCCTGCGCAAAACCCTGAAAGCCTTCACACGCACGCCGGGCTGCGAAGTGCGCATGGACACCGCCTTTGGCGAAGTCATACACGCCTGCGCCCAAAGTGCGCGCAGGGGCCAGTCTGGCACCTGGATCGTGGATGACATGGTGGACGCCTATTGCGCACTGCACGCGCAAAGGCTGGCCCACAGTGTGGAGACCTGGGCAGATGGCAAACTGGTCGGTGGGCTGTACTGCGTGGCACTGGGGCAGGCCGTCTTTGGTGAATCCATGTTCATGCGCGAGACCGATGCCTCCAAGATCGCACTCGCGGGCTTGGTGGCTTTTTGCCGTCACCATGGCATTGCCATGATTGACTGCCAGCAGAACACGCCGCACCTGGCGTCCATGGGGGCTCGCGAAATGCCACGGGCTGCGTTCGCCAAACACGTAGAACAGGCCAGACACGCCCCTGCGCCCACATGGCAGTTCAGCCCTCTATACTGGAGCGAACTTTTGCCTGCCTGATGCCATGGCACGATGACCGACCTGACAGACCTCCCGCTCCAGACGCTGCAGTTCTACGCAACGGCACCGTATGACTGCAGCTATCTGCCAGACCGCCAGGCCCGATCCCAAGTGGCCACACCCAGCCACCTGATCGACAACACCGCCTATTCCGGTCTGGTTGCCAAGGGGTTCCGGCGCAGCGGCATGTTCACCTACCGCCCCTACTGCGATGGCTGCCAGGCCTGCACCCCCCTGCGGGTCGATGCACAGACTTTCACGCCTAACCGCAGCCAGCGCAGGGCCTGGAAGCAACACGAAGCACTGGAGGTTCGTGTACTCCGTCTAGGCTACGTGGCAGAACATTACGCCCTCTACCTGCGCTACCAGACCAGCCGCCACGCGGGTGGCGGCATGGATGAGGACAGCGTGGACCAGTACATCCAGTTCCTGCTGCAAAGCCGGGTCAACTCGCGGCTGGTGGAGTTCCGGGAGCCCGCGCGGGACGGCATCCCTGGCGCGCTGAAGATGGTGTCCATCCTCGACGTGCTGGATGACGGCATTTCTGCGGTCTATACCTTCTTTGATCCGGAACCACAGGCGAGCTACGGTACCTTCAATGTCCTGTGGCAGCTCGCCCAGGCCAAACGCCTGGGCCTGCGTTATGTATACCTGGGCTACTGGATCGAACAAAGCCCCAAGATGCGCTACAAGTCCCTGTTTCGCCCCTATGAACTGCTGCAAAACGGGCAATGGCGTACCGTCACCACCCCTCTGGAGCCTGATTCGTCGGCCCCGCACCACACCGCCGCAGGCGATGGGCCGGCGCAGGGTTAACATCGGGTGACTGACCGACCATGACCAAAAAAGACCTCGACCCGCCCAGCACCCCCACGGTGCAAGTGATTGAACGCATGTTCACCCTCATCGACGTGCTGGCCTCGCGCGAGGATGCCATTCCCCTCAAGGAGATCAGTGAACGGGCGGGCCTGCACCCGTCCACCACCCACCGCATCCTCAACGATCTGGTTGCAGGCCGCTTTGTGGACCGCCCGCAATCGGGCAGTTACCGCTTGGGCATGCGCCTTCTGGAGTTGGGCAATCTGGTCAAGGGCCGGCTGAATGTGCGCGACGCGGCACTCATTCCCATGCGCGAACTGCACAAGTTGACGCAACAACCGGTCAACCTCAGCATGCGCCAGGGTGACGAGATCATCTATGTGGAGCGCGCCTACAGTGAGCGCTCAGGCATGCAGGTAGTGCGTGCCATTGGTGGTCGGGCTCCTCTGCACCTCACCTCCGTCGGAAAGCTTTTTCTCGCTGCGGACGACCCCCTGCGCACCCGCGCCTACGCCACCCGCACCGGCCTGCAAGGCCATACCAAGAACAGCATTACAGATCTGGACACTCTGGAACGCGAACTCTCCAAAGTTCGCCAGTACGGCCAAGCCGGTGACAACGAAGAGCTGGAATTGGGCGTGCGCTGCATGGCAGCAGGCATTTATGACGACCAGGGGAAGCTGGTTGCAGGCCTGTCAATCTCTGCACCTTCTGGCCGTCTGGAAGATGACTGGCTACCCAAGCTGAAAGAAACTGCCCAACAGATCTCCGAAACGCTGGGTTACCGGGGCGCTAAAAGGTAGTTAAGACAGCCGCATGCACACGCCGCGGCCAGAGAAGAGAAGAATTACCCGCGACGGGCGTGTTCGCGACTTGCCAGAGGGGCAACGCGAGACACCGGAGCGTGATTGCTCTCCACCCATTTGCGCACGCGTTCTGCATCGCCAATACGACTGAGCTTGCCAGCCGAATCAAGGAACACCATGATCAGCTTGCGGCCGGCCACTTTGGCTTGCATGACCAGGCACTGGCCAGCTTCGGTGATGTAACCGGTCTTCTGCAAGCCAATATCCCAGGACGGGTTTTTCACCAGTCGGTTGGTATTGTTGTACTGCAGGGTACGGTTGCCAACGGCAACCTGGTAGCCAGTAGAGGTCGACAACTCACGCAGAACCGGGTCACTGTGGGCATAGTTGACCAGCGTTGCCAGGTCCTTGGCGCTTGACTGGTTCTTGCTCGACAGGCCGGTAGGCTCAACATAGCGGGTGTCCTGCATGCCCATGAGCTTGGCTTTCAGATTCATCTGGTTCACAAACACCTGGACGCCACCGGGGTAGGTGCGGCCCAGTGCGTGGGCTGCGCGGTTTTCGCTGGCCATGAGGGCCAGATGCAGCAACTCGCCACGGCTCAGCTCCGTGCCAACACGCAGACGCGAGGAACTGCCCTTTTCCGTGTCCACATCCGCCTGGGTGATGGTGATGACCTCGTCCATGGGCAACTGGGATTCACTGATCAGAACCCCGGTCATCAGCTTGGTGATGGAGGCAATCGGCAGAACAGCCGATTCATTCTTGCTGAACAGAATTTCATTGGTATCCTGGTCCACCACCAAGGCAACGCTGGATTTCAGATCCAGATCGTCCTGCATACCATGCAAGCCCGCCAATTGGCCAAAAGAGGGCCGCGGAGGCACCACGGCCACCACCTTGTGGGTCGCCTTGGCACGGGCCAGCTTCTTGACGGAGGTCTTCGCGGCGACTTTCTTCAACGCCGTCTTCTTGACTTGGGCCTGCTTCACAGCAGTTTGCGCCGCGCGGTGCTTCTTGTGTTGGGCAGCTGCACCAGCCTGGGGCAGGAATATGAAAGCAGCCACCAGGCCGCCAACACAGAGTTGCATGAGTCCGCGTTTCAGCATAAGTCCTTCCAGGGGCAGGGAAATTGCAATTCCCCTACACAGCCAATTGATACGGGCTGGAGTTTAAACAGAAAACCCATGCGTTATCAACAACTTGCAGGCCAAACCTCAAGAATATTTTGACGTCAGACCTCAACCCTGGGCAGCAACCCGGTCAGATTTGCTCTGCAGCTTGTTCAAGGCGCTCAGATAGGCCTTGGCAGAGGCGACCACGATGTCGGGATCCGCGCCCACACCATTGACCACCCGCCCGCTGTTTTGCAGGCGTACGGTCACCTCCCCTTGGCTCTCGGTGGAGCCGCTGATCGCGTTCACCGAGTACAGCACCATCTCAGCCCCGCTCTGCACATGGGACTCAATGGCCTTGAGCGACGCGTCGACCGGGCCATTGCCATCTGAGGCACCCTTGACCTCCTTCCCGCCGACCGTGAAGACCACAGCAGCATGCGGACGCTCACCGGTTTCGCTGTGTTGCGAGAGGGAGACAAAGCTATACTGCTCGTTATCCTGTGTCACGCTGTCATCGCTGACCAAAGCTAGGATGTCCTCGTCGAAGATATCGCTCTTGCGGTCGGCCAGTTCCTTGAAGCGCGCAAAAGCGGCGTTGATCTCCGCCTCGCTCTCGAGCTGCACACCCAACTCCTGCAGGCGCTGCTTGAAGGCATTGCGCCCGCTGAGCTTGCCCAGCACGATCTTGTTGGCTGTCCAGCCCACGTCCTCGGCACGCATGATCTCGTAGGTGTCACGCGCTTTCAGCACACCATCCTGATGAATGCCCGAGGCGTGCGCGAAGGCGTTGGCGCCCACCACGGCCTTGTTGGGCTGCACAACGAAGCCCGTGGTCTGGCTGACCATGCGGCTTGCGGCCAGAATGTGCGTCGCGTCCACACCCAGCTCCAGGCCAAAGTAGTCGCGGCGTGTCTTCACCGCCATGACGATTTCTTCCAAACTGCAGTTGCCCGCGCGCTCGCCCAGGCCGTTGATGGTGCACTCCACCTGGCGCGCACCGCCAATCTTCACGCCAGCGAGGGAATTGGCCACGGCCATGCCCAGGTCGTTGTGGCAGTGCACGGACCAGATCGCCTTGTCCGAATTGGGAATGCGCTCCCGCAGGGTCTTGATAAAGTTGCCATACAGCTCAGGAATGGCGTAACCCACGGTATCCGGCACGTTGATGGTGGTCGCACCTTCGTGGATCACGGCCTCCAGCACGCGGCACAGAAAATCCACATCGCTACGGTAGCCATCTTCGGGGCTGAACTCGATGTCGGCCACGAGATTGCGCGCAAAGCGGACCGATTGCTTGGCCTGCTCCAGCACCTGCTCGGGCGTCATGCGCAGCTTCTTCTCCATGTGCAGCGCAGAGGTCGCAATGAAGGTGTGAATACGCGCACGATTGGCCCCCTTCAGGGCCTCGGCAGCGCGCGCAATGTCACGGTCATTGGCCCGCGAGAGCGAGCAAATGGTGGAGTCCTTGATCGTGTTGGCAATCAGCTGCACGGCCTCGAAATCACCGTTGGAGCTGGCCGCAAAACCGGCCTCGATCACATCCACCTTGAGGCGTTCGAGCTGGCGCGCAATGCGCAGCTTCTCATCGCGTGTCATGGACGCGCCAGGCGATTGTTCGCCATCACGCAAGGTGGTATCAAAAATAATCAGTTTGTCGCTCATCTTGTTCTCCTCACGCATCCATTACATGTGCAGGCCACGCTCTTCGGGCTCGTCCGTGGATGTGCTGATCACACTGGTGCGCACACCACGTGCGCGCCGCACACCATAAATCACATAGCCGCTCAGGCCGTACACCACAAACACACCAAAAATCACTGTCGGTGGGTCGATATTGATGATCGCAATGCCCAGGGCAATCAGCACGATCACGGCAAAGGGCACGCTCTTCTTCATGCTCACATCCTTGAAGCTGTAGAAAGGCACATTGGTCACCATGGTCAGGCCTGCATAGAGCGCGAAGCCAAAGGTAACCCAGGGAATGGAGATGCCCCATAGCACTTCAGTTCCCTTGATACCGGTCTCGGTCATCAGCCAGATGAAACCAATAACGAGCGCCGCGGCGGCGGGAGATGGCAGGCCCTGGAAGTAGCGCTTGTCGACCACGCCGGTATTCACGTTGAAACGCGCCAGGCGCAGCGCGGCGCAGGCGCAATAGACAAAGGCAGCAATCCAGCCCCAGCGGCCCAGCCCCTGCAAGGCCCAGACGTAGGAGATCAGCGCTGGCGCAGCACCAAAGGACACCATGTCCGACAGCGAATCCATCTGCTCACCAAACGCACTTTGCGTGTTGGTCATGCGGGCCACACGTCCGTCCAGGCTATCGAGCACCATGGCCAGAAAAATGCCCACGCAGGCCAGGTCAAAACGGCCATTCATGGCCATCACAATGCCGTAGAAGCCACCAAACAGGGCCGCGAGCGTAAACAGGTTGGGCAACACATAAATGCCCTTGCGCCGCTTGATCGTCACCACCGCGTCGGGGGCTACCGCTTTCGAATCCGAACCGTCATGCATAGTCTCTCCTTGCGTGCCCGCACACGCCGCAACGGCCTGCGTTTCAGGGGGCACCAACTCCACGCAGTGTAAAGCAGTGGCAGGCCGCCACCTGGTTGGGGCCACGCATAAAAAAGGGCCACCGAAGTGGCCCTTTCGCTCGATACGCAGGGTATCAGTTGCGGCTTTGGTCCACCAGCTTGTTCTTGGCGATCCAGGGCATCATGGCGCGCAGCTTGCCACCCACCACTTCGATGCTGTGGTCGGCAGTGTTGCGACGGCGGGCGGTCATGCTCGGGTAGTTCAGACGACCTTCCTGGATGAACATCTTGGCGTAGTCACCGTTCTGGATGCGCTTCAGTGCGTTGCGCATGGCCTTGCGGGATTCTTCGTTGATGACTTCAGGACCAGTCACGTACTCGCCGAACTCCGCGTTGTTGGAGATGGAGTAGTTCATGTTGGCAATGCCGCCTTCGTAGATCAGGTCCACGATGAGCTTGAGCTCGTGCAGGCACTCGAAGTAGGCCATTTCGGGAGCGTAGCCAGCTTCAACCAGGGTTTCGTAACCCATCTTGATCAGTTCGACAGCGCCGCCGCACAGCACGGCTTGTTCGCCGAACAGGTCAGTCTCGGTTTCTTCCTTGAAGTTGGTTTCGATGATGCCGGCCTTACCGCCACCGTTGGCCATGGCGTAGGACAGGGCGAGGTCACGGGCCTTGCCGGATTTGTCCTGGTGCACGGCCACCAGGTGGGGCACGCCGCCGCCTTGGGCATAGGTGGAACGCACGGTGTGGCCGGGTGCCTTGGGGGCGACCATCCACACGTCCAGATCGGCGCGGGGCACGACTTGGTTGTAGTGCACATTGAAGCCGTGGGCAAAGGCCAGCGAAGCGCCTTGCTTGATGTTGGGGGCTACGTTGTTGTTATAGACCTCGGCGATTTGCTCGTCAGGCAACAGAATCATGACCACGTCAGCAGCCTTCACGGCATCGTTCACTTCCAGAACGTTCAGGCCGGCCTTGCCAACCTTGTCCCAGGAAGCGCCACCCTTGCGCAGACCGACCACGACCTTCACGCCGCTGTCATTCAGGTTTTGTGCGTGGGCGTGGCCTTGGGAGCCGTAACCGATGATGGCCACAGTCTTGCCCTTGATCAGGCTGAGGTCACAATCCTTGTCGTAAAAAACTTTCATTTTTCTCTCCGAAATTAAATATTGGCGAAAGCGCCCGGTTGCAAAAATTACCCAAGCTCAGGGCGAACGGTAAACACTGTCGCCAAACAATTCCTGTGTGGTGAGCCAGCCGAAGCACACACAGGAAAACCGAAATCAAACCCGCAGAATGCGCTCGCCACGGCCGATGCCACTGGAGCCGGTACGCACCGTCTCCAGGATCGCCGCACGCTCGATGGCTTCGAGGAATGCGTCGTTCTTGGACTGATCGCCCGTGAGTTCAATGGTGTAGCTCTTCTCCGTGACGTCGATGATGCGTCCGCGGAAGATATCCGCCATGCGCTTCATCTCCTCACGCTCCTTGCCCACCGCACGCACCTTGACCATCATGAGCTCTCGCTCGATGTAGGCGCCTTCGGTCAGGTCCACCACCTTCACCACCTCAATGAGACGGTTCAGGTGCTTGGTGATCTGCTCGATGACGTCATCCGAACCCGTGGTCTGGATGGTCATGCGCGACAGGCTGGCATCTTCCGTGGGTGCCACGGTCAGCGATTCAATGTTGTAGCCACGGGCCGAGAACAGGCCCACCACGCGGGAGAGAGCGCCGGGCTCGTTCTCCAGCAAAACTGCAATGATGTGTTTCATGAAAAGTGATTCCTCTTTTCGCTGCCCTCCCCGTACGGCGGTAACCGTACAGCTCGGCAGACAATAGATTCATTCAAAAATGATAGCAGCTCGCGCAATGTTCATGCGGGCTAGGTCATCAAAACGTTCAGAACGGGCTTAAAGATCCTCCGCGCCCAGCAGCATCTCGGTGATGCCCTTGCCGGCCTGCACCATGGGGAACACGTTCTCCGTGGGGTCGGTCCGGAAGTCCATGAACACCGTGCGGTCCTTGAGCTTGCGGGCCTCGCGCAATGCCGGCTCGACGTCTTCTGGACGTTCGATCAGCATGCCGACGTGGCCATAAGCCTCTGCCAGTTTCACAAAATTGGGCAGCGCGTCCATGTAGCTGTGGCTGTAACGGCCTTCGTACTCCACTTCTTGCCACTGGCGCACCATGCCCAGATAGCGGTTATTCAGGGAGCAGATCTTGATTGGCGTGTTGTACTGCAGGCAGGTGGACAGTTCCTGGATGTTCATCTGCACCGAGCCTTCGCCAGTGATACAGAACACTTCGGCCTGCGGCTTGGCCAGTTTGATGCCCATGGCATAGGGAATGCCCACACCCATGGTGCCCAGACCACCGGAATTGATCCAGCGGCGTGGCTCGTCAAACTTGTAGTACTGCGCAGCCCACATCTGGTGCTGCCCCACGTCGGATGTGATGTAGGTGTCGCCATCCTTGGTCATATTCCACAGCGTTTCCACCACGTACTGGGGCTTGATGACGTCGCCATTGCCACGGCTGTACTTCATGCAGTCGCGCTTGCGCCAGCCTTCAATCGTGTCCCACCAGGCGCCCAGCGCGTTGGCGTCGGGCTTGACACTGCCTTCACGGATCATGCTGATCATCTCGGTCAGCACATCCTTCACGTCGCCCACGATCGGGATATCAACCTTCACGCGCTTGGAAATGCTCGAAGGATCGATGTCGATATGAATGATCTTGCGTTCGTTTTGCGCAAAGTGCTTGGGATTGCCAATCACGCGATCGTCAAAACGCGCGCCTACGGCCAGCAGCACATCGCAGTTCTGCATGGCGTTATTGGCTTCCACCGTACCGTGCATGCCCAGCATACCCAGGAACTTGGACGAGCTGGCCGGATAAGCGCCCAGGCCCATCAGCGTGTTGGTGCAGGGGTAGCCCAGCATGTCCACCAGCGTGCGCAACTCTTGCGAAGCATTACTCAGCAGTACGCCACCGCCGGTGTAGATGTAGGGACGCTTGGCTGCCAGCAACAGCTGCAGGGCCTTGCGGATCTGGCCGCCATGGCCCTTGCGCACCGGGTTGTAGGAGCGCATTTCCACGGTCTCGGGGTAGCCGTGGTACGGAACCTTCTTGAAGGACACGTCCTTCGGGATATCCACCACCACGGGGCCGGGGCGGCCGCTGCGCGCAATGTGGAACGCCTTTTTCATGACCTCGGCCATGTCCTTGGCGTCCTTGACCAGGAAGTTGTGCTTCACGATGGGGCGGGTAATACCCACGGTATCGCATTCTTGGAAGGCGTCCAGACCGATGGCGTGCGTGGGGACCTGTCCGCTGATGATCACCATGGGAATGCTGTCCATGTACGCCGTGGCGATACCGGTCACCGCATTCGTCAGGCCGGGGCCGGAGGTGACCAGGGCCACGCCCACGTCACCCGTGGCGCGTGCGTAGCCGTCAGCGGCGTGCACCGCAGCCTGCTCGTGGCGCACCAGCACGTGCTGAATCGTGTCTTGTTTGTAAAACGCGTCGTAAATGTGCAAAACCGCACCACCGGGGTAGCCCCAGATGTATTTCACGTTCTCGGCTTGCAGGGATTTGACCAAAACCTCGGCGCCACGCAGTTCGGGCACAGCAGAAGATTTGGACGCAGAAGATGCCGAAGCGATTTCAGCTTTTGTAATTTCCATGATGAACCTTTGTGAATTTCTCTAACGAAAAACCTTGGGTGCCCCTACGCAAACTCTTGTGAAGTCGTGTCGGAACTTGAGATCCAAGCCATGGACGCATCGAATATTGCGCCGGACCGGGACCCGTTTGCCTTTTGATTTGCAGACCGCATTATCGCACTGCTTTTGACCCGCCCCGCAGCCAGCGGTCCGCTGCGGGCATTTGCAATGCCATAATCCGGGCGCTTGCGCACTGGCGCAAGCCTACTTTCAGCATCAAAAGACCCACCGCTTGGCTACCGAACAAGAGCTGTCCGATTTCCTGAAAAGCGTCGAAGGACGGGCCTTCAAGCGCTCGGTCTACCACGTACGCAACGACCAGGCAGCCCTGGACATCGTGCAGGACAGCATGATGAAACTGGCCGAGCACTACGGCCACAAGCCCGTAGAAGAGCTGCCCATGCTGTTTCAGCGCATCCTTTCCAACTGCACACTGGACTGGTTTCGCCGCCAAAAAACCCATAACGCCCTGTTTTCGAACATGGGCGACTTCGAAACCGCGGGCGAAGAAGGCGACTTTGACCTGCTGGAAACCCTGCATTCGGAGAGTGTTCCGGAACAAAACGAGAGTTCGGAAACTCAGTTGGAGCGGGCACAGACCTTGCGGGCGATAGAAACCGAGATTCTGGAGCTCCCGGCACGTCAACGAGAAGCCTTTCTCATGCGTTACTGGGAGGATATGGACGTTGCGGAGACGGCCGCCGCCATGGGATGCTCCCAGGGAAGTGTCAAAACACACTGCTCACGAGCGGTTCATGCCTTGGGTGCCGCCCTCAAGGCCAAGGGAATACGACTATGACAAGCATTCGACACGCCAAGCCCCCTTTCTCTGGTCAGGACGACCTGGGACGCGCCATTGCGTCTCGTCTGAACGACGCCAGCCAGCAACTTCCCCACGAAGTCAGCGAGCGGCTCAAGGCGGCACGCATGCTGGCGCTGGAAAAGCGCCGCCAGGCCCATGTGCGTCTGGCTTCAGCCGTGGTCCACAGCGGTGGCAGCACGGCTGCGCTGCAAATGGGTGGCGAGCTGCGCGGCGTATGGCGCATGCTGGGTGCCTGGCTTCCCCTGCTGGCCCTGGTCGCCGGCTTGGTCACCATCGACTTTGTGCAGGACGACTTCCGCGCACAGGAAATCGCGGACGTGGATGTGGAACTGCTGACCGACGACCTGCCCCCAGACGCTTTCACCGATCCGGGTTTTGCCCAGTATCTGCGCGTCAACCGTTCTGAATAATCGTTACCTCTCTGCGCCGCCACAGCCTTCCATGCCCCTGCACACGCTGCCACCCTTCTCCCGCCCTGCCTTCGCTGCCGGGCTTGTGGCATGCCTGATCACTGCGCTGGCACCGCTGGGCGCTTGGGCGCAAGCCGCAGCCGTAACTCCACCACCTGCAACCAGTCTCAGCACCCCTATCGTGGCGCTGGACTGGAAGGATCTGAGCACCGTACAGCGCCAATCCCTGCAACCGCTTGAGGCGGCATGGCCCAACCTGAGCAACGGCCAGCGCCGCAAATGGATTGCGCTAGCCAAAAACTACCCACAGCTGGGCCCCGCAGAACAAACCAAGATGCATGGCCGCATGGCCGAGTGGGCTGCGCTCAAGCCACGCGACCGCGAAATGGCGCGCCTGAACTTTGCCGAAGTCAAGAAAGTCACGCCCGAGCAGCGCGCCGCCAACTGGGAGGCCTACAAGGCCCTGACTCCGGAAGAAAAGAGCCGCCTGGCCAAGAAGACGCCGGGAAAGCCGGCCGGTGCGGCCGTCAGCGCCAAACTCGTCCCGCCCAGCAAGCTCACACCGGTCCCCGTTACCCGGCTGTCGCCCGAGGCAGACCGGGCCCGCTTCACCGCCCAGCAAGCGATTGACCCCAATACGCTGCTGCCGGTCATGGCGCCCTCTAATTAATAAGCGCCGGCAAGCTTGGGCCCCACAGGCCCCTCTCTACAATCGGGGCCCATGTCGTCTGACCCCACCCTGCCCGCTTCGCCGCCTCCCCTGCCCCTGAATGCACCCAGCCTGCGCCGCCGCATGGCCTGCTGGCTGTACGAAGGCATTCTGCTGTTTGGCGTGGTATTTCTGGCCGGCTACCTGTTTGGCACGCTCAGCCAGACGCGCAACGCGATGGACAACCGCCATGGCTTGCAGGCCTTTGTTTTCGTCATCTTTGGCATCTATTTCGCCTGGTTCTGGGCCCATGGACAAACTCTGGCCATGAAAACCTGGAACATCCGCCTGGTGGACCGCCAAGGCCAGCGCGTGACACAACTGCGGGCCCTGGGCCGCTATGTGCTGAGCTGGGTCTGGTTTCTACCGCCGCTGGCTGCCGTGGCCCCGTTTCACCTCAACGCGGCGGAGATGACCGTCATCACCCTGGGCTGGATTGCCGTCTGGGCCCTGCTGAGCCGCTTTCACCCCCAACGCCAGTTCTGGCACGACGCTCTGGCGGGTACCCGGCTAGTCACCTCCCCGCCCCTGAGCCGCTAAGCGGCCCCCTCTTCTTCATGGAACCTACCTTGTCGTCTGCTGACACTCCGGTCAATCCGCAAAAAGAACGCACCGGCTTGAACCGCGTGTGGCACGCCTTTGGGTACTCGCTGGCCGGACTCCGCGCCGGCTGGGGCGAAACCGCCTTTCGCCAGGAATGCATCGCCGCCTTTGTACTGGTGCCGTTGGCCTTCTGGCTGGGCCGCAGCTGGGTGGAGGTCGCGCTGCTGGCCGGCAGCGTGCTGCTGCTCATGGTGGTGGAACTGCTCAACACCGCCATCGAGACCGCCATCGACCGCGTGGGTCCCGAGTGGCATGACCTCTCCAAACGCGCCAAGGATATGGGTAGTGCCGCGGTGCTGTTGAGCCTGCTGGTCTGCGCGGGTATCTGGTTGGCAGCACTGGGCCAGCGCTTTTTCGCATGAGCGCGCCCGCCTTCTCCCTCTGCGTCTACTGCGGCTCGCGCCCCGGAGCAGACCCCGCCTATATGGAGGTGGCACGCGAAGTGGGCCGCTGGATTGCGGCACACGGCGGCCAGCTCGTCTATGGCGGTGGCCACAACGGCCTCATGGGCGCGGTGGCTGATGCCACGCTGCAGGCCGGTGGCCGCGTGGTGGGCATCATCCCGCAGGCGCTGGTGGACAAGGAATGGGCGCACCGGGGCTGCACCGAACTGCACGTGGTGGACACCATGCATGACCGCAAACGCATGATGGCCGAGCGCGCCGACGCGTTTCTGGCCTTGCCCGGCGGCATCGGCACGCTGGAAGAGTTGTTCGAGGTCTGGACTTGGCGCCAGCTGGCCTACCACGACAAGCCCATCGGCCTGCTCAATACGGCAGGCTATTACCAGGGGCTGATGGATTTCATGGGCACCACCATCACCCAGGGCTTTCTGGGCGAGTGGCAGATGGGGCTGGTGCGGGTGGGCAACACGCCAAAGGTGCTGTTGCCTGAACTGGTACAGGCTGCGGGCCTGAGCTTGGCGCCGCGGCTAGAAAATATCTAGGCCGAGGATCTGGCCTTAAACGGCAGACTCGTCCTGCTCGCCGGTGCGGATGCGGATCACGCGTTCCACGGCAGTCACGAAAATCTTGCCGTCACCGATCTTGCCGGTGTGGGCGGCCTTGACGATGGCGTCCACGCAGCGGTCCACGTCTTCGGTCTTCACGACCACTTCCACCTTCACCTTGGGCAGAAAGTCCACCACGTACTCGGCACCGCGGTAGAGCTCGGTATGGCCCTTCTGGCGCCCGAAGCCCTTCACTTCAGTCACAGTCAGGCCGGTCACGCCGCAATCTGCCAGCGCTTCGCGGACTTCTTCGAGTTTGAACGGTTTGACGACGGCGGTGATCTGTTTCATGGTCTTGTCTCGGTAAGGGAATGAACGGGCGAAGGCTGCGGACTCACGCCCGGAACTTGCTGGTTATAGGATAACGCCAATCCTTGCCAAAGCTGCGGTGCGTGACGCGAATGCCCACGGGCGCCTGGCGGCGTTTGTACTCGTTGATCTTGATGAGGCGGGTCACCTTTTCCACATCAGCCCGCTCGAACCCGGCCGCAATGATGGATTCGATGCTTTCGTCGTTCTCCATGTAGCGCTCCAGAATGCCGTCCAGCACCTCGTAGGGCGGCAGGCTGTCCTGGTCCTTCTGGTCGGGGCGCAGCTCGGCACTGGGCGGGCGCGTGATGATGCGCTCGGGGATGGGTTCCGCGCTAGTGCCATACGGGTCATGCAGATTGCGCCAGCGGCACAGCTTGAACACCGTGGTCTTGGCCAGATCCTTGATGACGGCAAAGCCGCCAGCCATGTCGCCATACAGCGTGCAGTAGCCCGTGGCCATTTCGCTCTTGTTGCCGGTGGTCAGCACAATGCTGCCGAACTTGTTGCTCAGCGCCATCAGCAGCGTGCCGCGGATGCGGGCCTGGATGTTCTCTTCCGTCGTGTCTTCCGCCCGACCGACAAAGTGCGGCGCCAGCGACGCCTTGAAGGCCTCGAATTCGGGAACGATGGAAATTTCGTCGTAACACACGCCCAGACGGGCCGCCATGTCGCGCGCGTCGATCCAGCTGATGTCGGCCGTGTAGGGCGAGGGCATCATCACGGCGCGTACCTTGTCCTTGCCAATCGCGTCCACCGCCACCGCCAGCACCAGGGCCGAATCGATACCGCCGGACAGGCCCAGCAAGGCGCCGGGGAAGCCGTTTTTACCAATGTAGTCGCGCACGCCCAGCACCAGGGCATCCCACAGGTCCGCCTCGGGACTGCGCTCGGGCTCCACAGTCGCTACGATTTTTATAGCTGCTGGCGCACGCTCCACCTGGGCTGGAAACAGATTTTCCTTGAAACTCGGGGCACGGCCAGCCACCGAACCGTCAGCATTGAGCGCAAACGAATGGCCTTCAAACACCACCTCGTCCTGCCCGCCCACCAGGTGGGCGTAGACTAGGGGCAGGCCCGTGGCTTGGCAGCGCTGGGCCATCATGGCCTCGCGCTCATAGCCCTTGCCCACGTGGAAGGGCGAGGCGTTGATGACGGCCAGCAGTTCGGCGCCAGCCTCCTTGGCCAGGCGCGCGGGTTCTTCAAACCATGCGTCTTCGCAGATCAGCAGGCCGACTTTGACCGCATCGGCGCCCTCGCCCGCCGTGAACACGCAGACGCCGTTGCCAGGTGTGAAGTAGCGACGCTCGTCAAACACCTGGTAATTGGGCAGCTCGCGCTTGGCATAGGTGGCGACCACCTGGCCCTCGCGCAGCACGCTGGCGGCATTGTGGCGCTGTTGCACCGCCGTGGAGCGTGTGCGGCTGTCGCCGCCCGTGGGGTGGCCCACGACCACGCTGAGGCCTTTTAACCCGGCGAGCTGCTGGGCCACAGCTTTCACGGCATCATCGCAGGCGGCGATGAAGGCGGGACGCAGAAACAGGTCTTCAGCGGCATAGCCGCAGATGGAAAGTTCGGGGGTCAGCAGCAGACGGGCGCCGTCGGCGTAAGCCTGGTGCGCCGCATCGACGATTTTTTTGACGTTGCCGTCCAGATCGCCGACGATGAAATTGAGTTGTGCCACGCACAGTGAAAGAGTCATGAACCAGCCAACAGTTGTTCAGGGCCGCGCCGCGGGCGCGGTCATCGCGCAGGGTGCGCGCCATGGATGAAGTCGATTATGTCATCGGGGTCCACCCCTCGGTGCACGGCGTGGACGCTGTCGCCTGGGACGCGCTGCTGGCCGCGCAGGCCCAGCCCAGCCCCTTCATGCGCCACGCCTACCTAGCGGCCATGGAAGACAGCGGCAGCGCCAGCCCCGCCACGGGCTGGACGCCGCAGTGCATCACCCTCCACGCCGACGGCGCGCTGCAGGCGGCCTGCATGGTCTACCTGAAGCACCACTCCTACGGTGAATACGTGTTCGACTGGGCCTGGGCCAGCGCCTACGAGCAGCACGGCCTGCCCTATTACCCCAAGGCGGTGATTGCGGTGCCGTTTACGCCCGTGCCGGGTGCGCGCCTGCTGGCGCGGGACGCTCAGGCGCGCGCCGCGCTGCTGCGGGCGGTGGTGGACTGGTGCGAAGACGTAGGCGCCTCGTCGCTGCACACGCTGTTTGCGAGCGATGACGATGTCCAGGCCAGCGCGTCCGCCAAACTCATGGAGCGCCACACTGTGCAATTCCACTGGCAGAACACTGCCCCTGGCTACGCGGACTTCAACAGCTTCCTCGCCAGCCTGGCACAGGACAAGCGCAAGAAGATCCGCCAGGAGCGCCGCAAGGTGGCTGAGGCCGGCGTGACGTTTCGCCACGCGCAGGGCGCCGGGATTTCAGAGACCGACTGGGATTTTTTCTACCGCTGCTACGAGCGCACCTACCTGGAACACGGCAACCCGCCCTACCTGAACCGCGACTTTTTTGCGCGCATGGCCCGCGCCATGCCGGAGAACTGGCTGCTGTTTGTGGCAGAGCGCAACGGCCGCCCCATTGCTAGCAGTTTGATAGCTGTTAGCGCACATTCCACGGGGACTAGGGTGGCCTACGGCCGCTACTGGGGCGCACTGGAGCCGGTGGACTGCCTGCACTTCGAGGCCTGCTACTACCAGCCCCTGCAATGGTGCATGGCGAATGGCTACCAGCGCTTTGAGGGTGGTGCGCAGGGCGAGCACAAGATGGCGCGGGCGCTGATGCCGGTCAAGACCACCAGCACGCACTGGCTGGCGCACCCGGCCTTTGCCGACGCCGTGGCCCGCTTTCTGGAGCGCGAGGGCCAGGGAATCGGCCATTACCTGGACGACCTGGGCCAGCGCTCCCCATTCAGGCAGCCGGCCTAAGCGCTGTCAGAAGGTTTCCCAATCGTCGTCCCCGCCCTTGGGGGTAACCTTGGTGCTGGTCTTGGGCACCACGGTGGTGGGCGGATGGGCCGCTGCCGCCGGCGCGGGCGGCGCCTTGGCCTTGGTTGTGGGGGTCTTGCCAGCCGGTGCCCGCGCCGCTGCGGTCGGCGCCGGCTTCACGTCCCCACGGCGCTCCGGCCCCTTGAAGGCCACGGGCTTGGGCGCGCTGGAGCGCACCTTGGCCGGCAGGTGTGCCACCGGGGCATGGCCCGCAGGCTCGTTGCCCAGCTTGAACACGGCCACCACCTGCACCAGGTCCTGCGCCTGGGCCTTCAGGCTCGATGCGGCCGCAGCCATCTGTTCGACCAGCGCCGCGTTTTGCTGCGTGGTCTGGTCCATGGAGGTCACCGCTTCACCCACCTGGGCCACGCCCGCACTTTGTTCGCTGCTGGCGGCGCTGATCTCACCCATGATGTCCGTCACTCGACGGATGCTGGTCACCACTTCCGTCATCGTGGTGCCGGCCTTGTCGACCAGCGTGGTGCCCTGCTCCACGCGCTCCACACTGGCACCAATCAGGGCCTTGATTTCCTTGGCTGCCTCGGCGCTACGACCGGCCAGAGACCGGACTTCAGAGGCAACAACGGCAAAGCCGCGGCCTTGCTCGCCCGCACGTGCAGCTTCCACTGCAGCGTTGAGCGCCAGGATGTTGGTCTGGAAGGCAATGCCATCGATCACGCTGATGATGTCGGCGATCTTGCGGCTGCTCTCGTTGATGCCCTTCATGGTTTCGACCACCTGGCCCACCACATCGCCGCCTTGCACGGCCACCGTGGAGGCGCTCATGGCGAGCTGGTTGGCTTCGCGGGCGGAATCGGCGTTCTGCTTCACGGTGGAGCCCAACTCCTCCATGGAGGCGGCGGTCTCCTCCAGCGCGCTGGCCTGCTGCTCGGTGCGGGCACTGAGGTCGTTATTGCCCTGGGCGATCTCGGCACTGGCATTGGCCACGCTGTCGGCGCTGGTGCGCACCTGGCGCAGCACGCCCTGCGTCTTCTCGACAAACTGGTTGAAGCCTGCGGCAATCTCGGCCAACTCGTCACTGCCCGCGGTGGGAATGCGCTGGGTCAAATCTCCCTCGCCCGAACCAATGTCCTGCATGGCATTGCGCAGCACGACAAGCCGGCCCAGCACCTGGGTGAGCACGCCGCCAATCACCAGCACCGCAATCACGGCAATCACCACGCTCCACGCGGCAGACGACCAGACCAGCGCCGTCACACCGCTCATAGCCTCGGTACGGTTCAGCGCCACCAGCAGGGTCCAGCTCGTCCCCGGAATCGCCTGCGCGTACACCAGCCGCGACTCGCCACCCATGGTGACGTCGCGCAGTGTGCCGGCGCTGGCCAGCGCCTCCACGGCGGCGGCGCCCAAGTCGGGCGCAATGTCCGTCACCGGCTTCATGGCCAGCGAGGTGTCTTCATGCACGACGATCTTGCCGTCCTTGCCGACGATGAGGCCGTAGGTGCCCGGCGTGGGGCGGATGGAAGCCACATTGCGCACCACGCCATCCATGAACACATCCAGCGCCGTCACGGCCGACACCTGGGCGCCATCCTTGACGGCAGAGGCAAAGGTGATGACCAACTTCTTGGTGCCCGCGTCCAAATAGGGCTCCGTCACCACCGGCTCTGAGGCCTTGGCGGCCAGTTGGTACCAAGGGCGGGAGGTGGGGTCGTAGTCGGGGGGCAGGGTCTGCGGGCTGGAGAAGGCGGTGCGTTTGTCGGCGTAGCCAATGTAGGCCGTGTCCACATCGCCAGCGATCTTGGCCTGCTGCAGGAACTTGAGGGGATCGGCCTCGGGCACGGCGCCAGCAAAGGACTTGACCACCTGCTTGCGCGCGGCCACCCAGTCTCCCACCCCGGCCGCGTGCGCCCGGGACAGCGCCTTGGTCTGGTCTTCCAGCGACTGCAGCGCGTGGCTGCGGGCCGTGTAGACATTGGTGGCCGACAGGCCCAGCAGCCCCGCTGCCACCAGCAGGCCGACCACGGCCACGATTTTCCCGCGCAGGGACGTCATCACACCAATCGCCATCGTCGCGCTCCTGTGAAGTTGGGGGCACCCGAGCCGTGGGGCCTTGCAATTCATCATACACACGCCCTGCAGCCCCGGGGACCAGAATTGCGCCCTTGGCAAACCCTAGCCCTGCGCGACACCGGGCACTGCTACGCTGCACGCAGGAGAGCCCACCATGCAAACACTGAGCGGCCTGGACGCCACCTTCCTCTACCTGGAAACCCCGCAAACCCCCATGCACGTGGGATCGTTCTGCCTCTACGCCCTGCCCGAGACCCCGCGCTTCAGCCTGCACAAGGCCATCCACGCCCACATTGGCCAGCGCATGCACTTGGCCCCCGTGTTCACGCGCAAGCTGGGCTTCATGCCGCTGGACCTGGGCCACCCGGTCTGGCTGCCGGACCCGGAGGTGGACCTGGACTTCCACATCCGCAAGGTCAAGGGCCGCACCCTGACGCTGGCCCAGGCGCAGGCACACGCGGCCGAGCTGCACACCGGCCTGATCGACCGCAGCCGCCCGCTGTGGGAATTCCATGTGTTTGACCGCGTGCGCTGCCCGGACGGCACCGTCTGCGGCGCCATGTACTCCAAGATCCACCACGCCACGCTGGACGGCAAAGCGGGCACGGTACTGGCCCAGGCCATGCTGGATATAGGCCCCGTACCACGCACAGTGCCACCACCCAGCAGCAAAAGCGCACGGGCCGCGCGCCCCGGTGTGGGCCAGATGCTGGGGGCAGTGTTTTCCAACTCGCTGGCGCAGTACGCCAAGCTGGTGCGCACCCTGCCGCAGGCGGCCCAGGCCCTGGGCGGCACCGTGGCCCAGCAAAGCCTGCAAGGCAGCGGCCGGGGCCTGCGCGCCAAGTCGCCCATTGCGCTGGCGCCGCTGACGGACTTCAACGTCGCCGTCGGCACCGCGCGCAGCTTTGCCACCGCCAGCGTGTCCTTCGAGGATTGCCGCGCCATGGCCCAGGCCGTGGGCGGCTCCTTCAATGACATCGTGCTGTGGATCTGCGCCACCGCCTTGCGCCGCTATCTGGCGCAGCACGGCAGCATTCCGCGCAAGCCCCTGCTGGCGGCCATGCCGGTGAGCCTGCGCGAGGAAGGCAACACCGAGTACGCCACCCAAGCCTCCATGACCGTGGTGAGCCTGGGCACGCACCTGGCGCACCCGCTCAAACGCCTGCAGGCCATCATGGAATCCACCGCCAAGGTGAAGACCGCCATGGGCAACCTCAAGAGCATGCTGCCCACGGACTACCCGTCGCTGCTGGCGCCGTGGATCGTGGGCGGCGTGGCCAAGGCGGCGTTCAAGACCTACAGCGTCACCGGTTTGTCCAAGCGCCTGCCCATGATGGCCAACCTGGTCATCAGCAATGTGCCCGGGCCGCGTGTACCCCTGTACCTGGCTGGTGCCCGCATGCTCACCTTCCACCCCATGTCCATCGTGGTCCACGGCATTGCACTCAACATCACCATCCAGACCTACGCGGGCAGCGTGGACTTTGGCGTCATCGCCGACCAGGCGGCCGTGCCGCAAGTGCAAGACCTTACCCAGGCCCTGGTGGACGCATTTGAGGAAGGCCGGGCCCTGCTGGCAGCAGCCCAGGCGCCCGCCCCAGTCGCCAAGGCGACGAAAAAAGAGGGAGCCACGCCTAAAGCCACACCACGCACAGGGGCCCAACGGGCAAAAGCTGCTACCGTGCCAGCGAAGTCCTCTCCCCGCAAACGAGCGGCCCGCGCCGCCTGACCCTGCCCATGGCCAAAGCCTCTTCCGCATCCTCCTCGCGCACCCGCGCAGCCCGCAAGACCAGCACCCCGGAACACGCACCGCCGCCCAATGCCTGGCTGATGGCACTGGAGCTGCGCGCACCCTGGGAGCTGTGGGCGGTGCTACCCAGCTGGCCGGCCCTGGCCAAGGCCCCCGCGGGGGATGGCCATCCGGTCATCGTGTTCCCCGGGCTCTCGGCCAGCGACGGCTCCACCCTGCCCCTGCGCGGCTACCTGGGCAATCTGGGCTACGACATTTCGGGCTGGAACCAGGGCTACAACTTCGGCCCACGCGCCGGTGTACTGGAAACCGCCAAGCGCCAAGTACAGGAAACGGCCGAAGCCAGCGGCGAGCCGGTAAGCCTAGTGGGCTGGAGCCTGGGCGGCATCTACGCCCGCGAGCTGGCCAAGGAGCTGCCCCAGCATGTGCGCAGCGTCATCACCCTGGGCACGCCCTTTGCCGGCTCGCACAAGAGCACCAACGCCTGGCGCCTCTACGAGCTCACCAGCGGCCGCAGCATTGCGCAGGAGGTGGAAAACTTTGACCTGCCAGCCGCGCCGCCCGTGCCCACCACGTCCATCTACTCGCGCACCGACGGTGTGGTGGCCTGGTCCGCCAGCCTGCAGGCCGCCAGCACAAGCAATCCGCGCACCGAGAACGTGGAGGTGTTCGCCAGCCACATCGGCCTGGGGGTGAACCCCAGCGTCTGGTGGGTGGTGGCCGACCGGCTGGCGCAGGCGCCGGGGCAGTGGAAACCGTTTGAGCGCGAGGGCCGGCTGCAGCAGTGGGTCTTCCCCGATCCGGAACGGGAATGAAAAAAGAGCGACCACCTTGCGGGGATCGCTCTTCTTTTGATAGCTGCTTGCGCAGTATCTACGAGGACTAGAGGCCTTTTCGCCTCCTAACCGCCAATCAAGCCTGTTGCTTGTTGTAGTTGGCGATGCCGTCCATGATTTCCTTCTTGGCGGCTTCGGGGCCTTCCCAGCCCTGCACCTTGACCCACTTGCCTTCTTCCAGATCCTTGTAGTGCTCGAAGAAGTGGGCGATGGTCTTGAGGCGGAAGGGGTTCAGGTCTTCGGGCTTTTGCCATTGGGTGTACAGGGACAGGATCTTGTCCACGGGCACAGCCAGCACCTTGCCGTCTTCACCGGCTTCGTCGGTCATCTTCAGGATGCCGATGGCGCGGCAGGGCACCACGACGCCGGGAATCAGGGGCACGGGGGTGATCACCAGCACGTCGACCGGGTCACCGTCGCCGGAGATGGTCTTGGGCACATAGCCGTAGTTGGTGGGGTAGTGCATGGCGGTGCTCATGAAACGGTCCACGAAGATGGCGCCCGTGGCCTTGTCCACCTCGTACTTGACGGGGTCGGCGTTCATGGGGATTTCGATGATGACGTTGAACGCTTCGGGGGCCTTGCTACCGGGGGTGACGTTGTCGAGGGACATGCTTGTTCTCTTGATGTGAAGTTAAAACGGAAACCTAGGGATTAACCCGGATTTTACTGACTTGGCACTTGCGTTTTCCCGGTACTGTCATCAAAGCAGGCTACATTGGGTCTGTTGGCCAATCAACGCCCTGCCCTTGGTGGTGTGGCGCATTGAGGAAGCAACGCAGCGGGAATCAACGCTGGCGTTGCTTCCCACCTTTGCGAAACAACCATAGAGGAGTATTTCTATGACGGGCAACACAGCGCTGTTTCTGGCGCTTGGCTGTGGTCTCATTGCCGTGGTGTACGGTTTTTGGGCCCGCAGCTGGATTCTTTCCCAGGACGCCGGCAATGCGCGCATGCAAGAGATTGCAGCCGCCATCCAGACCGGCGCAGCGGCTTACCTCGCACGGCAGTACAAGACCATCGCCATCGTCGGTGTGATCCTGACCATCCTGATTGGCATTTTTCTCGATCCCCTGAGCGCAGCCGGCTTCGTCGTCGGCGCAGTACTCTCCGGGGCCTGCGGCTTTATCGGCATGAATGTCTCGGTGCGCGCCAATGTGCGTACCGCCCAAGCCGCCACCAAGGGCATTGGCCCGGCGCTGGACGTGGCCTTCCGTGGCGGCGCCATCACCGGCATGCTGGTAGTGGGCTTGGGCCTGCTGGGCGTGACAGCGTTCTACTGGTTCCTGGTGCCCGATGGCGCCGTGACCGCCGCCAAGCTCAACCCGCTGATCGGTTTTGCCTTTGGCTCCTCGCTGATCTCCATCTTCGCCCGCCTGGGCGGTGGCATTTTCACCAAGGGCGCCGACGTGGGCGCCGACCTGGTGGGCAAGGTGGAAGCCGGCATTCCCGAAGATGACCCGCGCAACCCGGCCGTGATTGCCGACAACGTCGGCGACAACGTGGGCGACTGCGCCGGCATGGCCGCCGACCTGTTCGAGACCTACGCGGTGACCCTGATCGCCACTATGGTTTTGGGAGCACTTCTCGCAAGCGCAGCGGGGGCCAGCACGGTGTTGTATCCCCTGGCACTGGGCGCGGTGTCCATCGTCGCATCCATCATCGGCTGCTTCTTCGTCAAGGCCTCGCCCGGCATGAAGAACGTGATGCCGGCCCTCTACAAGGGCCTGGCGATTGCCGGCGTGCTCTCGCTGATCGCCTTCTACTTTGTCACGCAAAGCATGATTGCCGACAACGCCCTGGGCGGCACCGGCGCTGCCGGCAAGCTATTTGGCGCCTGCGCCGTGGGCCTGGTGCTGACCGGTGCACTGGTCTGGATCACCGAGTACTACACCGGCACGCAATACGCACCGGTGCAGCACATCGCCCAAGCCTCCACCACCGGCCACGGCACCAACATCATTGCCGGCTTGGGTGTCTCCATGCGCTCCACCGCCTGGCCCGTGATCTTTGTCTGCGTGGCCATCTACACGGCCTACGCGCTGGCCGGCCTCTACGGCATCGCCATTGCCGCCACCTCCATGCTGAGCATGGCCGGCATCGTGGTGGCGCTGGACGCCTATGGCCCCATCACCGACAACGCGGGCGGCATTGCCGAAATGGCCGAGCTGCCCGCCAGCGTGCGCGACATCACCGACCCGCTGGACGCCGTGGGCAACACTACCAAGGCCGTGACCAAGGGCTACGCCATCGGCTCCGCTGGCCTGGCCGCGCTGGTGCTGTTTGCCGACTACACCCACAAGCTGGAAGCCTATGGCAAGGTCATCAGCTTCGACCTGAGCAACCCCATGGTCATCATTGGCCTGTTCATCGGCGGGCTGATTCCCTACCTGTTCGGCGCCATGGCCATGGAAGCGGTGGGCCGCGCTGCCGGCAGCGTGGTGGTGGAAGTGCGCCGACAGTTCAAGGAGATCAAGGGCATCATGGACGGCAGCGGCAAGCCCGAGTACGACACGGCTGTGGACATGCTGACCACGGCGGCCATCAAGGAAATGATGATTCCCAGCCTGCTGCCGGTGGTCGTTCCCATCGTGGTCGGCCTGGCCCTGGGCCCGGCTGCCCTGGGAGGCCTGCTCATGGGCACCATCGTCACCGGCCTGTTTGTGGCCATCTCCATGTGCACCGGCGGCGGCGCTTGGGACAACGCCAAGAAATACATCGAAGATGGCCACCACGGCGGCAAGGGCTCGGAGACGCACAAGGCTGCCGTGACCGGCGATACCGTGGGCGACCCCTACAAGGACACCGCCGGCCCCGCCGTCAACCCTCTGATCAAGATCATCAACATCGTGGCGCTGCTGATCGTGCCGCTGATGATGAAGCTGCACGGCGGCTGACCCCGCACCACTCCTTCTGCAAGGCCCGCCCAAGCGGGCCTTTTTCATGGGGCTGCGCGCGCCTGCTTTGCGCTACCATGGCGCCATCGGTGAACCTGCCGCCCACTTTGAATCGAAGCCGTGAAAATACTCGTGATTGACGACCACGCTCTGGTGCGTGAAGGCCTGCACCAGGTGCTCAAGGGCCTGGACGAGAACGTCTCCGTGCTGCAGGCCGGTACCTGCGAACAGGCCTTTGCACTGGCGCAAAGCCATGTGGACATCGATCTGGTCCTGCTGGACTACCACCTGCCCGATATGACGGGCCTGCAAGCGCTCGACATTTTCGGCAAGAAGCACCCCGAGCTGCCCATCGTGATGCTCTCCGGCTCGGCCAATGTGCAGATCATGCGCCAGGTGCTCCAGTCAGGTGCATCGGGTTTTGTCACCAAATCCAGCCTCAGCGACGAACTGCTGCATGCAGTGCGTCTGGTGCTCAATGGCGATGTCTACTCCCCCTCGGAACTGGGCAGCGACTTGGGCGCTGTCCCCTACGACACCGGCAATGCCAAACCACCCCTGACCCAGCGCCAGGAGCTGGTGCTTCGCGAATTGCTCGATGGCCGATCCAACCGCGAAATCGGCGTCTCCCTCAATGTGTCAGAAGAAACCGTGAAGACGCACGTGGCGTCCATCCTGCGTTATTTCGATGTGCAGAACCGCACGCAGGCGGTGGTGGCTGCGGCACGCTGCGGCTACCGCCCCACCTCGGCAGCCTAAAAACCTGCAGGATCGTCTAGCTCGGCAGCCATGGCCGAGCGCCGCAGGAAGCTGCGCAGCTTGGCCGGGCGCACCGGCTTGTGCAACAGGGTCAGGCCCGCATCCTTGGCGGCCTGGATCAGGCCGGCATCCGTATCCCCGCTCATCAGACAAGCCGGTATCTCACGCCGCGCATGGGCCCGTACCATGGCAATCACATCCAGGCCAGTACGCGCCTCGCCCAGGCGGAAATCACTGAGCACCACATCTGGTGGAGCATAGGCATTCACGTAGTCCAGCGCCTGCGACACGGTGGCCGCGGCATTGACCACGCAACCCCAAGAAATCAGCAAGTCGCGGATGGCCTCCAGCGCGAAGCCGTCGTCCTCGATCACCAGCACCCGCATGCCTTCCACACCGCCCAGACCCTGCGGATCGGCGGGCAGCATGACCGATGACAACTCCACCGCATGCGCCATGGGCATGTGGATGGAGAAACGCGTGCCACAGCCCAGCGCAGAGCGCAGCGTGATGCCGTGACCCAGGAGCTGGGCCGTGCGCTCCACGATGTTGAGCCCCAGCCCCAACCCCTGGGTGCGATCGCGTCCCGCGTTACCCACCTGGTAGAACTCGCGGAAGATGTCTTCCTGGTGGGCCGGAGAGATACCGATGCCGCTGTCTGCCACGTCCAGCCGCAGCCGGCGTCCACCCTCGATACGGCGGCACGAAATCAGGACCGTACCGCGCTCGGTATAGCGAATGGCGTTGTTGGCGAGGTTCATCACCATGCGCTGCAGTAGCACCGGATCGCTCAAGGCCCAGTATGGGCTGGGCCGGATGCGCAGGCGCAGGCCCTTGCTCTCGGCCAAGGGCTGCAGCGCCTTGCGCAAGCCATTGAAGAACTCGCCCATATTGACCGGCCCGGCTTGCACCTGCACCGCCCCGGCGTCCAGCCGCGACACGTCCAGCAAGCCGTCCAGCAAATCCTGCATGGATAGCACCGAAGCCTCCAAGCTGGCTACCAGTTGTCGTGTGGACGCGTCCAGTGGCAACTGACCCAGTCGGGCGACGAACATGCCCAAGGCATGGGTAGGCTGGCGCAGGTCATGGCTGGCAGCCGCCAGAAAGCGGGATTTGGCCAGGGTGGCGGTCTCGGCCTCTTCCTTCTTCAGACGCAGTTCGCGCGTGGCAGACTCCACCCGGAATTCCATCTCCTCCCGCCCCCAGGCCAGGCGCTGTGCCATCTGGTTCAGGCGGGTTTGCAGGTCGTAGAGTGGGTCGGAGGGTGGCGACTCCGAGCTGGGCGAGAGATCGCCCTGCCCTATGCGCTCGATCATGCGCGACACACGCAACACCGGGCGCACCACGCCCTCTCCCATCTGGGTAGCCAGAATGCCTCCCAGCACCAGTCCGGCAAACCCGATGCCCATCGCGAGCACCAGCAACTCGCGCTCACGGGCTAGCAGACGGGCCCGCGACACTTCCAGCACCACATGGCCCAGCACCTCCGGGGCCGCCCCCTGAGCGCCGGGCGATGGCGAGAACAGATCATCCACCGGTACATTGCCGGAGGTGATGGCCTCCACCATCACATCGGCGTTCTGGCCGGACTGGTACTGCGCATAGGTCGGGCTGCTGGCCTCCTTGAAGCCGCTGTAGTGCAGAGCGCCGGAGCTCACCAGCATGCGACCTTCAGCATCAAAAATGGCTACCGACTTGACGTCTGGCTCACGCTGCAGGCCCGCAAGCACCGCCTGCAGCGCCGGCACATTGCCCGAGAAGATGCCGTATTCGCTGGCCAGCGCCACCTGCCGTGCCATCAGGCGCGTGCGCAAACCATGGGATTCATCCAGGTCCGACAAACGGCTGTTCCAGAATACGGCAACTAGTGCCATGACCACCAGGGCCACCGGCACCAGGGCGGCCGCCAGCATGCGTGCGCGAATGCCCGGAAACATCATGGTCGCTTCTCCAGACGGCGCATGCGCTCATTCAGGGCCGCCTCATCCAGCGTCAAACCCAAAGAACGCGCCACATGCTCGTTGACCGCCACATCAAAGTCCTGTGGGTATTGCGACGCTGGCATGGGCCCACCCTGCAGCACCGTGCGGGCCAGCGCACCGGCCTGCACACCGATCTGGCGCGGGGTGCTATAAACCGCCAAAAGAGCCCCCGCCTTGACGTAGGCCGGAGAGAACGCCACCACGGGCACCCGCACCCGGTAGGTCGCCAACAGAATGTTGGCAATGCTGCCACCGTTGTAGACCTGCGGGTCTGCCACCGCCAGCAGGACGCCGGCGTCGTCCAACACGGTTTTCAGCCCCGAAAACAGGCTGGATGTACTCACCACGGGGCCGGACACAATCTCCATGCCCCGCGCTTGGACCGCAGCCTGCAGGCTGGCCTGCTGCTGCAAGGAGTCCTGGCCCCACAAGACCCCGATGCGCTTCACATCCGGCAGGGCCTGGTGGATCAGCTCCAGCTGGCGTGTAAATGGTTGGTCCAGGTAGACGGCCACCGTCGCGGCTTTGCCCGGGTTGTCACGCACCAGGCGCTCAAACCCCTGCCGGGGAATCAGGGCAGACACCAGCGGTGGGTGTCCATCACGCTGCAAGGCACGCATCAGCGCCTCGGAGCCCAGGGTGACCCACACCTTGGCACCCTGCGCTGCGGCCAGATCGGCAGGCATCACATCAGGCACCGCCAGTTGGGTGATATCGGTGCGACGAACCCCTTGGCGTACCAGCTCGGAAACCACTGCCTGGCTGGCGTCGGCGTAACTGGCGCTGCGATCACTGCTCAGGACCAGCACATCAGCAGCGGATGCCATACCGGCGCTCAGTAGCGCCCCGGTAAACAACAAGCTGCTGAAAATGCCCGCCAATCCCATGCCTCAGTAATCCATCCGCAGGGAAACAAAAGCCCGGCGATCAAAGAAGAACTTCCGGTCACCGTCGCGGTAGGGCTGGTCCAGGTTTTGTACCGTCAGGGCCAGTTCGGCCTTGTGCTGCCCCATGCGGAACGCCTTGGCCACCCGCACATCGGTGCGCGCCAGCGAGTAGCGCAGGCCGTTGCCTGACATCAGGCCGATGTCTTCCGACTGCTGGTGCATCAGCGAAACGGCGTAACCCCGGGACAGCGTGTGCATTACCGCCAGGGAAGCGGCATATCGCGCTGCACCGTGGGAGGTTTTGAACCGCGGGGCCCCAGCGATATCCGTCCAGGTCTGGCTGAAATACACCTGCGTTTCCTGCGCAGGCTTCCATTGCACCTGGTACTCCACACCGGTGATGTCAAAGTTTTCGATGTTCTGGTATTCCTCCGGGCTGACGTTCGCAGGGCGCTCTATGCCATCGGTGATCCGCTCATCGAAGAACCGAACATCGCCCGACCACACGTTGTGCGCCAGAGAGAAGTTGTAGCCCAGTTCCCGGATAAAAATCTTCTCCGGCCGCACCGTGCCGTTGCCCAGCACCGTGGTGATGGGGTTTTGTCCATTGAGGTCGTAATAGCGCACGGCAGCGTAGCGCTCATAGGCACTGGGAGGCCGGAATGCGGTGCTCACCCCGGCACGCAAGGTGTGCCCTTCCAGGGCATGCCAGTTGAACATCAGGCGAGGAGACAGGCTACTACCGGCAATGTTGCTGTTTTCGGCCATGGCCCCGGCATTGAGCACCCAAGCGGGCAGCAGGCGCCATTCCACATTGCCAAACAAGCGGGAGAAGTCCGATGTGACTTTGCCCAATTGGTCAAAGCTGGAATCCGAACTAACAGCTTCCCTGCGCAACTCCACACCCCAAACCGAGCGCACCGCGTCTGATGCCCGCCAGGTGTGCTGCAGGGTGAAGGCATCGTTGACCTCCCGCGCGCTGAAGTCGATCGGAATGCCAAAGTAATTCACTCCGGCGGCATTGGAGAGATAGGGGAAGGTATCCCTATGGCTATTCTCTGTATGGGAATAACTCAGCAGCAGATCATCGTTTTCGCTCAGCGGGGCGTGCCAGTCGGCCTGCAAAAACTGCGATCCAAAGAAACGCATGCGTGCGGCATTGCCAGCATCTCCCTCGGTGCCACGCCCGGCATCAATGCCCAAAGCCCCCGCGCGCAGGTCCAACTCCGCGCCAGCCCCAAGATCAAACGTCGCAGCGGCGTTGAAACGCGAGACCCGGTTGCGACCAAAGGCGCCCCGCAATCCCTGATCACCCCGGCTGTCCACGCTGACGCGGTATGCCGCTGCCGGCTGCCCCCAGCCCAAGCGTGCACCGGCATCTGCAATACCGCTGTCACCGGCCGAGATAGAGGCACTGCCCCCGATGGTGTCGCGCACATCGCGCGACACAATGTTGATTACCCCAAGGAAAGCACGGGCGCCATAGGTCGCCGAATTGGAGCCGCGTAGCACCTCAATACGGGCAATATCGTCAAGTGCCAGGGTCTGCAAACCCAGGCCTGCAGACCCCTGCAGATGCCCCGAATAAACCGATCGGCCATCCACCAGCACCTGGATGCGGTTGGCCCAGTCGTCGCTGCGCCCGTGGTAAGAGGCCAGGGGAGCATCCGTTTCAAACGAAGTTGTGGTCTGGAAGCCAGGCACCATGCGCAACAAATCGGCGACATCGCGCGCGCCCGACATGCGAATGAACTGGCGGTCCAGAATGGTCACGGCGCCAGGTGCCTCATCCAATGGCTGTGCCAGACGGGACACCGACAAGACTACAGGAACCTCGCCCAGAAAATCGTTCTCGCTCACCGCACTCGCGGCAGAGCCACTTTGGGCCCTAGCCGTCGCGCAGGCAAGTATTAACAGTGCGGGTATGAGCTTGGAGTGCATGGTCTCTCTCCAACGACGGACTATGTTTTTATATGGTCCCGATTTTGCCCTGTGAATCACGCTGTCTACGGCGAAGCGTGGACAATATGCACATGGCCGTCCCTGACACCCGCATCCTACCCTTGCTGGACCTGCGTTCCCGCAAGTTGCCGGTGGGTGCGCCATTTTTCGATGCCCAGGGCCCGCTTGCAGACCGGCTCGGCCGCCCGCTACACGACCTGCGCATCAGCGTCACCGACCGCTGTAATTTTCGGTGTAGCTACTGCATGCCCAAGGAAGTCTTTAACCAGGACTACGCCTACCTGCCCCAGAGCGCACTGCTGAGTTTCGAGGAAATCACGCGTCTGGCGCGCCAGTTTGTAGCACTGGGTGTGCGCAAGATTCGGCTGACCGGGGGGGAGCCCCTGTTGCGCAAGAACATCGAACGCCTCATTGAACAGCTCGCTGCCCTGCGTACGCCCGAAGGCCTGCCGCTGGACCTCACACTCACGACCAACGGCTCCCTGCTCGCCAAGAAAGCCCGCGCTCTCAAGGACGCCGGCCTGCAGCGCGTTACCGTCAGCCTGGACGGACTGGACGACGCCGTGTTCCAACGCATGAACGATGTGGCCTTTCCTGTCGCCAAAGTGCTCGAAGGCTTGGACGCCGCCCAAGCCGTGGGCCTGGGCCCGCTCAAGGTCAACATGGTGGTCAAGCGCGGCACCAATGAGCATGAAATCCTGCCCATGGCGCGGCACTTCCGCGGCAGCGGTATCGCGCTGCGGTTTATTGAGTACATGGACGTGGGCGCCACCAATGGCTGGCAAATGGACGAGGTATTGCCATCGGCCGAAGTGATGAGTCTGTTACAAAGCGAGTTCCCTCTGATCCCCCTGCCACAGCGCCCGGGTGAGACTGCACAGCGCTGGGGCTACGCCAATGCGGCAGGTCAACACGACACCCAAGCCGGCGAGCTGGGCCTGATCAGCAGCGTCACCGAGGCTTTTTGCGGCGACTGCAACCGTGCCCGCCTCTCCACCGAAGGCCAGCTCTATACCTGCCTGTTTGCCCACCAGGGCCATGACCTGCGCAGCATCCTGCGCAGTGGCGGTGACGATGCGCTGCTGGGTGCGGCCCTGCGCCAGATCTGGCTTGCCCGCAGCGACCAGTACTCGGCCCTGCGCGCTGCCCAGCCCGGGAATGCAACACCCACGCCACGCCGCGTGGAGATGAGCTATATCGGTGGCTGACGACACGCCCCTGTGCGTGGTGCTGGCGGGCGGCCAGGGCCAGCGCATGGGAGGCTTCGACAAGGGACTGCAACCCTACCAGGGCCGCCCTCTCATCACCCATGTGCTGGAACGCCTGCACCAACAACAGGGTGTTCCTCCCCTGTCTATCGCCATCAACGCCAATCGCCATCTGGACCAGTACGCCGCATGGGGTTACCCGGTCTGGAGCGATGGGCAGGAAGGCTATGGCGGACCATTGCAAGGCATGTTGGCTTCGCTGCGGGTGGCGCCGTCGGCTGCCACCCTGTTATTTGTCGCCTGCGACACGCCGCATCTTCCGCTGGACCTGGTGCAACGCCTGCAGGCGGCGCTGAAAGGCAACCGGGCTGCGGCCGTGCGCGTGCGGGACCGTACGCACCCTCTGCCCTGCATGCTGCAGCGCGGAGTGGAGGCCTCTCTTGAGGCGTATCTGGCGCAAGGCCAACGCAAACTGCAGACCTGGCTGGAAAGCTGTGGCGTGCAGTGGCTGGATTTTGAGACCCCGGCGGCCTTTGGCAACTTCAATACCCTCCCCGACCTGCAGGCCGGCGGGGCTTAGTTCAGACGGCGTCTTTCTTGGCGCCCGGCGCGTGCTTGCGTGCCAAGAGGGTGTACATGGTGGGCACCACGAACACGGTCAGCAATGTTCCCAGCGACATACCTCCCACGATGACCCAGCCAATCTGCTGACGGCTTTCTGCACCAGCGCCGCTTGCCAGTGCCAGCGGAATGGCCCCCAGCACCATGGCACCGGTGGTCATCAGGATGGGACGGATACGCTGCGAGGCTGATTGCTGGATGGCCTCCAACGTGGACATGCCCTGCTCACGCAGCTGGTTGGCAAACTCCACGATCAAAATGCCGTGCTTGGTGATCAGGCCGACCAGCGTGATCAGGCCGATCTGGCTGAACACATTGAGCGTCCCGCCGGACCATTTCAGGGCCAGCAGCGCCCCTGCCATGGACAGTGGCACGCTCAACATGATGACCAAGGGGTCGATAAAGCTCTCGAACTGGGCGGACAGCACCAAAAAGATGAACACCAGCGCCAGCAAAAACACCAGTGTCAACGAGTCCGAGGATTTCCGGAACTCGCGGCTGGAGCCGTTCACGTCTGTTGCGTAGCCGGGCTTGAGCACCTTCTTGGCGGTTTCATCCAGGTAGTTGAGCGCTTCACCCAGCGAATAATCGGGTGCCACGTTGGCCGTGATGGTCGCCGAGCGCCGCTGTCCAAAGTGGTTGAGCTCACGCGGAACCACCACTTCACGAATCTTGACCAAGGCAGACAGCGGCACCATGGTGTCGCCCTTGGCACGCACGAAAATCTTCTCGATGTCCTCCGGTGCATCGCGGCCGCTGGCGAGGGTTTGCACCACCACGTCGTACTGCTCACCTTCACGCTTGTAACGTGTGACGTTGCGTCCGCCCAGAATCGTCTCCACTGAACGGGCAATGGTGTCCACACCGACGCCCAGATCCGCCGCACGCTCGCGGTCTACCTCCATACGGAACTCGGGCTTGTTCAAACGCAAATCCGTGTCCACCTGCAGAAAACCGGGATTCTTGGCCAGTTCGTCCTGGAACGCGCGCACCGTCTGGGACAGGTTCTGGTAGCTCTCGGAGGTGATGATCACGAAGTTCACCGGGCGCTGGGTAAAGCCCTGCCCTAGGGACGGTGGCGTGATGGGAAAGGCGGTCACACCCGACATGCCTGAGACACGCGGAGTCATCTCACGCGCCATCTCGATGGTGGTGCGCTTTCGCTCCTCCCAAGGCACGGCACGGAAGAAGATATTGCCTTGCGCGACCGTGGGGTTGCCAATCGTCGAGAATACGCGATCAAATTCGGGGTAGTTCTCTCCTACCTTTTCAATGGCACGCGCATAGCGGTTGGTGAAATCCAGTGTCGAACCATCGGGCGCGTTGACCTGTGCCAGCACCACGCCCCGATCTTCCATGGGCGAAAGTTCGCGCTTGATGTCTCCCAACACAAGCCAGGACACCACACCACTGCCCAACATGACCAAGACCACCAGCCAGCGCGCCTTCAGCGTCCAGCCCAGCACGCGGCCATAGCCACGCGTGAAGGCTTCGAGCACAGCTTCCATATGGCTGTCGAACCAACTCGGCTTGGGGTTGTGGCGCAGCAGTACCGAAGACATCATGGGCGAGAGCGTCAGGGCCACTACGCCCGAGACCATGACGGCGCCGGCCAGCGCCAGTGCAAACTCGGTGAACAACCGCCCGGTACGTCCCGGCGCAAACGCCAACGGCACATATACAGCCACCAGCGTCAGGGTCATGGCCACAATGGCAAAACCCACCTCCCGGGCGCCCTGAATGGCCGCCTGGAATGGAGGCATGCCATCCTCAATGTGGCGATAAATGTTTTCCAGCATGACGATGGCGTCATCCACCACCAGGCCGATGGCGAGCACCAGGGCCAGCAGGGTCAGAGTGTTGATACTGAAGCCTGCGAGGGCCATCAATGCAAACGCACCAATCAGGGCCACAGGAATGGTGACCAGCGGAATGATCGCAGCCCGCAACGTACGCAAGAACAGGAAAATCACCAGCGCCACCAGCACCGAGGCCTCGATGATGGTGTGGTAGACGGCCTTGATGGAGCGATCGATGAAGACCGAGTTGTCATTGGCGATGTCCACCGAAACGCCGGGCGGCAAATCTTTCTGGATCTTGACCATCAGCTCACGCACGCCGGCCGACAGATCCAGGGGGTTGGCCGTGGCCTGGCGAATCACGCCCACGCCGATGGCGTCACGGCCATTGAGTCGCACGCTGGTGCGCTCGCTGGCGGGCCCCTGCTGCACGCGCGCTACGTCGCTGATACGCACCGGGAACCCATTCACCGTCTTGATGACGACCTGCGCAAACTCCTGCGGTCGGCGCAGATCGGTCGCTGCTGTGACGTTGAATTCGCGCAAACTGCTTTCAATACGCCCTGCCGGCACTTCCAGATTGGAACGGCGCAGGGTGTCCTCCACATCCTGGATCGTCAGGCGATACGCTGCCAGCTTGGCCGGATCCAGAGCGATCTGCATGGAGAACTTGCGCTCCCCCTGCACCGTGACATCGGCTGCACCCGGGGCCGTTTGCAACACCGGCTTGACCAGGGTGTTGGCCATTTCCGAAAGCTGCAGCGCCGTATGGGTATCCGAGCTCAACGAGAGAAAAATCACCGGAAAAGCATCTGCCTCCACCTTGGCAATCACCGGCTCATCGATGCCCTGCGGCAGACGCTGGCGCACACGAGACGTCTTGTCGCGCACATCGGCAGCAGCCGAGTCTGCATCGCGCGTCAATGCGAAACGGATGGAAATCTGGCTTCGTTCAGGACGGCTGTTGGAGGTGATCACGTCGACCCCCTCAATGCCAGCGAGCGAGTCCTCCAGCACCTTGGTCACCTGGGCTTCCACCACCTCGCTGGAGGCACCGGAGAAAACCGTGGTCACCGTCACCACGGGCTCATCAATCTTGGGGTATTCGCGTACCGACAGCCGGTTGAACGACACCGCGCCGATCAGCATGATCAGCAAGGACAGCACGGTCGCAAAAACCGGGCGACGAATGGATGTTTCCGCCAATTGCATGGTCGTGCCTTTGCGGAATCAGCGAGAAGCGGTGGCCGAAGCGGACGCTGTCGGTGCCGAAGCGGCGCCGGCAGGCCCGGATGCAGGTCGTCCCAACTCCACAATACGCAGCGGCGTACCATCCTTTTGCAGGCGTTGCTGACCGGCCACCACAATCGTCTGTCCTTCGCTCAGCCCTTCCTGAATCTCCACTTTGCCCTGCCGGCGTACGCCAAGCTTGACTTCCTGGCGCAGGGACACCCATTGCGTATCCGGCGGCAAGCTGGTCGCAGCCGGTACCTCGGAAGGTTCGACCACGCGAATCACAAACTGCTTGCCCCCCTGGGGAACGATCGCTTCCTCGGGCACGATCAGCGCGGCATCATTCACACCAAAAACGGCCGTTACCCGGGCAAACATGCCGGGACGCAGTGGCCCACCACCGCCGGTGCCGCCCTTGCCTGCACCTGCAGGCTTGCCAGCCGCTTTGCCTTCAGCAGGTTTTTTCTCGGTCGCGGCCGATGGCGCAGGCGATGCAGCAACCGCTGCCTCTCCCCCCGTATTCGGCAGCACAGCACGCACTCCAATGGAACGGCCATTCACGTCCAGCAAAGGATCCACAGCCTCGATGCGGGCCTTGAACAAACGCCCGGGAAAGGCTTCGAGCGCCATCTCCACTGTCTGGCCCTGGCGAATCTTGCGCTGGTAACGCTCTGGCAGGCGGAAGTCCACCAGCATGCTACCCGTATCTTCCAGATTCACCAAGTCAGCACCGTCCTTGACATAGTCGCCCAGATTCACATTGCGCAAACCAACGGTGCCATCAAAGGGTGCCGTGATGGCCATGCGACCCAGCCGTGCCTGCGCCAGCGCCAGCTGGGCCTGTACCACCTGCAGGTTGGCAGCGCTTTCATCCAGCACACGCTGGGCCACAAAATTCTGTGCGACCAACTCCTGGTTACGCTTGAAGTTGGCCTCCGCGATGGAGACTTGGGCTTGCGCCTGACTCAGTTCTGCACGCTGCAGTGTGTCATCCAGCTGCACCAGCACCTGGCCCTTGCGCACCATGGAACCGTCCTGAAACCCCAGGCTCTTGACGCGCCCCGCCACTTCGGGGCGCAGCATCACACTCTGGCGGGACCGCAAGGTACCGACCGACTGGGCATCGTCCTGCAGACTGGTTTGCACGACCTTGGCCACTTCCACCCCTGCTGCCCGTGGCGCAGCGCCCCCCGAAGAGGATGGCTTGACAGCAGCCTGAGCCCCGCCACTGGCCGCAACAACTTCCTTCGGACCTTGGGGTCGGGATTGGTACCACCATGCCGCACCGGAAAGGGTTGCAATGCCCAAGAGGGCCAGCGCGGGGTAAACAGCTTTAGATGCCATGGGAAGTCAGAGGGGGTGAAATTGGGACAAAGCTGCAATAGTAGCGCCGCCATGTGACACTTGTTACATGTTTTCATAGGAGCAAACCCCAGATTACCTGGGGGTATTGCACCCCGCGCACCACCCCTTGCGGGCTATCGCCGTCCCAGCGCCTGCTCCACCCCGCAATTGGCCAATGCATCGGCCCTCTCGTTGCCCGGGTCACCCGCGTGCCCCTTGACCCAGCGCCAGTCGATCGTGTGGCCAGCGCCGTGGGCCAGCGCATCCAGCTGTTGCCAAAGATCCACATTCTTGACGGGCTGTTTGCCTGCCGTCTTCCACCCCTTGGCTTTCCAGCCTGTCAGCCATTCCGTAATGCCCTTGAGCACATACTGGCTGTCGAGATGCAAGACCACGCTGCACGGGCGCTTGAGAGCCGACAACGCCTGAATCACCGCCATCATTTCCATGCGGTTGTTGGTGGTGCCCAACTCGCCCCCAAACAGTTCTTTCTCGCTGCCGTCCGGTGCGCGCAGCAACACGCCCCAACCGCCTGGGCCCGGATTGCCCTTGCAGGCTCCGTCCGTGTAAATCACCACTGAATTCATTGTCTGTGTCATCGTCCTTGTACTTTCAATCCCGTGTCAGTTCCGGGGGCTGGCGACGCTGCACCACAGGCACCGGAGCAGTGCCGCGGGCGGCCCCGGTCTTCCAAGCAGGCCCCAGAAGGCGCATACCGCGCACCCGCTTCACTGCCACCAAAAAATAGGCGGCCCCCACAATGGGCCACCACCGTGGGCCCGCGCGGTCCATCCATGCCCAGCGCTCCAGCCAGGCCTCGCTTTGCACGGCTGGCCGGTAGCAGCCAAATCGCCCCTCTTCCACCTCGAAGCCCAACAGGCGCAGCCAGTCGCGCAAACGCCAATACCCAATGAACTCGCCGCATTCGGGTAAAAAAAGTTCTCCCAGTCCCAAGCCCTTCAACAGGCGTGCACGCCGCTGGCGCAAGCCCCATAGGCTGGCCGGATTCAGGCCGCAAATGACCACACGCCCCTCAGGTACCAGCACACGCTCCACTTCGCGCAAAGTGGCATGGGGGTCGACGCTGAGCTCCAAGGTGTGGGGCAGAACCACCAGATCCAGACTGCAAGCTGGAAAAGGCAAGGCCGCAAAGTCGGTCACGAGGGCCGCACGCAGGCCTTCGGTGTCACCCTGCGGCTGCGGCATGCCCAGCCATTGGTAGGGCATGCGGTTGGCCTGCAAGCCGTGCAACTGCGGCACCCCCAGCTGCAAGGCGTGGTATCCAAAAATGTCCACCACGGTAGAGCGCAACTGGGCATCCTCCCACGCCAGCAGATACTGCCCGGCGGGGGTCTGAAACCAGTCCTGCAAACCTATAATTTGTTCGCTCATGAAGTTAATACCGCTACCCGCGTTGACAGACAACTATGTCTGGATGTTGCACGATGGACGAGAAGCTCTGGTGGTAGACCCGGGCGATGCCGCGCCAGTACTGCATGCACTGCAGGACCAGGGACTGAAACTGCGCAGCATTCTAGTCACCCACCACCACGGCGACCACACTGGCGGCGTGGACGCCCTGCGGCAGGCCACCGGAGCGGTGGTGTACGGCCCAGCCCGGGAAGACATTCCCCAACCTTTCCAGCCACTGCAGCAAGGCCAGGAAGTGCACAGCCTGGGCCTGGACTTTCAGGTGCGGGACATCCCCGGCCACACGGCGGGCCACATTGCCTACTACTGCCCGGGGATGGATGGAAGCCCCCTCCTGTTTTGTGGGGATACGCTTTTCAGTGCCGGCTGCGGCCGGCTGTTTGAGGGTACCCCAGCACAAATGGAGCATTCGCTGGCGCAGCTGGCAGCGCTGCCGGGTGACACGCGGGTATGCTGCACCCATGAATACACGCTCAGCAACCTGCGCTTTGCACTGGCCGTGGACCCGGACAATGCCGACCTGCAGGCCTACCAGGCCCAGTGCCTGGCGTTGCGGGAGCGCCAGCAACCCACCCTGCCGTCTTCGATAGACTTGGAGCGGCGTATCAACCCCTTTCTGCGCTCTTCCACCCCGCCCATCCTGCGCGCCCTGCGCCGGTTTGATGACCAAGGGGTCACCCGGGACGGCGCATTTGCCACGCTACGGCGATGGAAGAACGAATACCGATGAATTGTCTGAAAATCACCAGCGCGCTGGCCGTGCTCCTGCTCGGCGCCTGCGCCAGCACGCTGCCCCCGCAGGCCGCCCAGGATGCGCCAGCAAGTACCGCTACCCACGCAACGCCCGCGACCACCCCAGCCGACAGCCTGAGCCTGCAAACCAGCCGTGAGCTGCACCGCAAGCCCCCAGCCGCCACCCCCCCGGCAGTCCAGAATGCGATTGCCAACTCCGCCCAGTTGAGCAACATCGACGTGCAGAGCCTGCCGTCTTCCCGCGCGGTGGTGGCACTGGCGCCGCCTGCGGACCTGTGGGAGCGCATACGCCGCGGCTACGGCATGGCCGACCTGGACAACGAACTGGTGCGCGACCGCGAGCAGTGGTACAGCAGCCGCCCGGACTACATCTTCCGCATGACAGAGCGCTCCCGGAAATACCTCTTCCACATCGTGGAGGAACTGGAACTGCGCGGCATGCCCACCGAACTGGCGCTGCTGCCTTTCATCGAGAGCGCCTTCAACCCGCAAGCCGTCTCCACCGCCAAGGCCGCCGGCATGTGGCAGTTCATGCCCGCCACCGGCAAGTACTTCGAACTCAAGCAAAACGCCTTCCGCGACGACCGCCGTGACGTGCTGGCCTCCACACGGGCTGCGCTGGACTACCTGCAAAAGCTGTATGGCATGTTTGGTGACTGGCACCTGGCCCTGGCCGCCTACAACTGGGGCGAAGGCAGCGTGGGGCGCGCCATTGCGAAGAACAAGCGCAACGGCCAAGCCACCACCTATCAGGACCTGAACATGCCGATGGAGACACGTTTCTACGTGCCCAAGCTGCAGGCCGTCAAGAACATCGTCTCCAACCCGGCGCAATACAGCTCCAAGCTGCCGCTGATTGAAAACCACCCCTACTTCCAGACTGTCACCATCCAGCGCGATATCGACGTGGCGCTGGCGGCCAAACTGGCGGGCGTGGAGCTGGCGGACTTCAAGGCGCTGAACCCCTCCATCAACCGTCCCGTCATCCTGGCGGCCGGTACGCCACAGATCCTTCTCCCCTGGGACAACGCGGAAGTCTTCCAGACCAACCTGGAGGCCTATGGCGGCAACCGTCTGGCCAGTTGGACTGCCTGGATCGCACCCACCACACAGCGCCCGGCCGATGTTGCCAAGCGTGTCGGCATGTCGGAAAGCGATCTGCGCAGTATCAACAACATCCCGCCCAAAGTACTGATTCGCGCAGGCTCTACCCTGCTGGTACCCCGTACTGCGCACATGACGGACGTGACCGAAAAGGTGGCGGACAACGGGCAGCTCTCGCTAGCGCCCGAAATCACCCTGCGTCGCTCCAGCGTGCGGGCAGGCAAGGGCGAGAACGTGGCCAGCATCGCGCGCAAGTACAAGGTCAGTGCGGCGTCAGTGGCCGAATGGAACAAAGTGAGTGCCAGTGCCAGCTTCAAGGCTGGTCAGCAAGTCGTGCTCTTCCTGCCCACCAAGGCTCGCGGCAAAGCCAGCAGCACGGCCAGCGCCGGCAAAAGCCGTCATGGCAAAACGGCCATCGCCAAGGTCCCGGCAAAATCCAAAACGATAAGTGCCAAGGCCCGCAGCAACAACACCAAGGTCGCCAAGCGCTAAGGGCGGCAAGTCGGGGAGTCCGGCCCTGCCAGGGGCCGCCCCGGTTCAGCGATAGCCGATCAGCAGAATCGCAATATTGACGGCAAAGCCCAGGCACCAGACGGCCGAGCGGGCGGAGCCCATGCCGGCTACATACATCATGATGTAGAGCATGCGCAGCACGATGAAGACGAAGGCCAGCACGTCCAGCCACGCCTGATGGGCGCCCAACTGGTGCGCAATGATCACGGCACCAATGAAAAAGGGCAGCGCTTCAAAGCTGTTCGCCTGCGCGCCGTTGGCGCGGGCGCGCCAGTCGGTCTGGCGGGCCAGCCATTCGCGCGGGTTCACGTTGTCATAACCACCCTCACGGCGCGGCTTGCCCAGGCGGCCGGACTTGGCCAGCCCGGCGCAGGCGATGGGCAGTAGCGCGGCAATCAGTACACACCAGTAGGCAACGGTGAAATGGGGGTATTGCATGAACAAACTACTTTCAAAAAATCCGGCCCCGCGCTACTAGCGCCGGTCCACCAGGGCATGGGCAATCGTGCCCAGGTCCACATACTCCAGCTCGCTGCCCACAGGCACGCCACGCGCAAGGCGCGTAGGCTTGAGCCCGCGCGCCTTGAGCCCTTCGGCAATCACATAGGCCGTCGCCTCACCCTCGGCCGTGAAGTTGGTGGCAAGGATGACCTCCTGCACCATGCCATCACAGGCACGCTCGAACAGCTTCTTCAGCCCCAAGTCATGCGGCCCTACGCCGTCCAGCGGACTGAGCTTGCCCATCAGCACAAAGTAGAGGCCTCGGTAGGCACCAGTACGCTCCATGGCGGCCTGGTCGGCCGGTGTTTCCACCACGCACAGCTGGCTGTGGTCCCGCCGGTTATCCAGGCAGGTGGCACAGACGCCCTGCTCGGTAAAGGTGTGGCAACGTTCGCAGTGCTGGACCTGGGTGCTGGCTTCTTGCAAGGCCTGTGCCAGCAACTGTGCGCCGGGGCGGTCATGCTGCAGCAGGTGAAAGGCCATGCGCTGGGCCGACTTCACCCCCACACCGGGCAGGCGCCTGAGCGCCTGCACCAGGGCGTCCAGTGCATTGGTATCGGACACGAAAAAGGTGGCGCTTAGAAAGGGAACTTCATGCCGCCAGGCAAGCCTGGCATGCCGGCAGTGATCTTGCCCATTTTCTCGGCCGAGGTCTCCTCAGCCTTGCGCACGGCGGCGTTGAACGCAGCGGCCACCAGGTCTTCCAGCATGTCCTTGTCATCCGCCAGCAGGCTGGGGTCGATGGTGATGCGCTTGACATCGTGCTTGCAGGTCATGGTGACCTTGACCAAGCCGGCGCCGGACTCACCAGTGACTTCGATGTTGCCCAGCTCGTCCTGGGCTTTCTTCATGTTGTCCTGCATCGCCTGGGCTTGTTTCATCAGGCCTGCAAGTTGTCCTTTATTGAACATGGGTGTCCTTGGGTAATAAAAAATAAAAATGAATCGGGGGCACCCCTCACAGGGGACGAATGGAGCCGGGCACGATTTTCGCGCCAAAGTCCTGCATCAGGCCCTGCACATAGGGATGGTCAAAGATTATCTTCTCGGCCGCCAGTTGCTTCTCCGCCGACGCTGCCGCATTGCGGCGGCCGGGGCTGTCGGTCACGCGGCCGATCTCCACGACCAGCTTGACCGGGAAACCGGCACCCGCCAGCGCGGCCGTGAGCCGATCTCGCGTACCGGGCTGGTTCAGGGATTCACTTTCCACACGCAGCAGCCACTGGTCGGTGTCACGCGCCACCAACTGCGACTGAAGCGCCAGTTGGCGCACCAAGGCGGTAATCGCTTCTGCCTGGATCAACTGCTGCACCGTAGCATGCCAGAAATCCCCCTCTTCCGTGGGAATCAGCACCGGCAAGGCCTGCGGGGTCGCCAAATCCGATCGGCTTTCGGCCAGGGCACGCACCGGAACCGCTACAACTTTGGTAGCTGCTTGCGCAGATTCCACGGGGGCTAGTGGCACTTTTTGCACTGAAGGTTGGTCTTCGTACAGGTCAGCGGGCTCCTCGACATGGGGCCCACTGTCACGTACCGGTAGCACCTGGCCCGGCGGAATAGCCGCTGGCGAAACCTCCGTAACAGCAGGCGCCGACACCGGGGCGTCTTCCCAGGGTTTGACGGCGGCCGGGTGCGGCGCGGCGGCGGGCGCGACAGTCGCAGCAGGCGCTACGGCCACCGACTGTACAGGCGTCGGCACGGGCCGTGCGGCGGGAATCGGAGGTACGGCAACGGTTGCAGCCTGCAGGGCAGGCGCCACGGCCGGAGCGGCAACAGGCGCCGCCCGCATCGGCACAGGGGCGTCAGCTAGAGTTTTTTTTTCAGCCGGTGGCGCGAGGCCTGCGTCCTGCGGCTTGAAAGCCAGCAGGCGCAACAGCACCATGGTCAGCGCGGCGTATTCATCGGGCGCCAAGCCCAGATCGGCACGCCCATGCAGGCAAATGCTGTAGAGCAGCTGGGTTTCGTCCGCCGGCAGCAGCGCTGCGAGACGGGATGTGTCGGCGGCTTCGGGATCGCTGTCATCCGCAGCAGCGGCACCGCCCATGGCCTGCAATACCGCCATGCGCTGCAGCACGGTGGACATCTCTTCCAGCGTGGACCCCGCGCTCAGGCCGTTGTGGCGCAGGGCTTCCGAGGTCTCCACCACTGTCTTGCCATCGCCCAGCGCCAGCGCCTCAATCAGGCGGAACACATAGGAGCGGTCCACGCTGCCCAGCATCTGGCGGACCGCAGCTTCCTGCAACTGGCCAGAGCCAAAGGCGATGGCCTGGTCCGTCAGACTCAGCGCATCGCGCATGGAGCCGCGCGCGGCGCGGGCCAGCAGGCGCAGGGCCTGGGCGTCGGCCGGCACGCTTTCCACCTCCAGCACTTTGGTGAGGTGTTCGCGGATGGTTTCGGGCGCCATGGGCCGCAGGTTGAACTGCAGGCAACGGCTGAGCACGGTGACGGGCACTTTTTGCGGGTCCGTCGTGGCCAGCACGAACTTCAAATATTCAGGCGGCTCCTCCAGCGTCTTCAGCATGGCGTTGAAGGCCGTGTTGGTCAGCATGTGGACTTCATCGATCATGAAGACCTTGAAGCGGCCCTGTACCGGCTTGTAGACCGCCTGCTCCAGCAGGGCCTGCACTTCGTCCACGCCGCGGTTGGAGGCAGCATCGAGTTCGGTGTAATCCACAAAACGGCCGCTGTCGATATCCGTGCAAGCCTGGCACACCCCGCAGGGCGTGGCCGTGATACCACCCGTGCCATCGGGGCCCTGGCAGTTGAGTGACTTGGCCAGAATGCGCGACACCGTGGTCTTGCCCACGCCGCGCGTGCCGGTGAACAGGTAGGCGTGGTGCAGGCGCTGGGTAGTCAAGGCATTGCCCAAGGCTTGCACCACATGGTCCTGCCCCACCATTTCGGTGAAGTTGCGCGGACGGTACTTGCGGGCGAGCACGAGGTAGGACATGCCCCGATTCTAGTGTCCCAAGCTTCCCACTCTCAGGTAGACTGGAAGCCCGAAGAGACCACACACCCACGACCGTGTCCACTTTGTCGAGACGCCGCTTTTCATGGTTGGCTTGTGTGCTGGCCCTCAGCCTGGGGGCTACGGCAGCACAGGCGGCTGGAACCCTGCGCATCCTGGCCTGGTCCGGCTATGCAGACCCCGACGTCGTCCAGGCCTTCGAACGGCGCACCGGCGCCAAGGTCGAAGTCAGCTACATCGACACCGACGAGGCCCTTTGGGCACGCATCGCCCGCACTGGCGGTGCCGACTTCGATGTCTTCGCCGTCAATACGGCCGAGCTGCAGCGTTACATCAAGAAATCCCTCGTCGTGCCGATCGACATCACTGCCGTGCCCAACACGCGGCAGCAGTTGCCACGCTTCCAGGCGCGCGAGCGTATTCCTGGCCTCGTGCATGGTGGCAAGGCCTACGCCATCCCCTACACCTATTCCGAGATGGGCCTGATCTACGACCGCAAGCAGGTCAAGACGCCTCCCGACTCCATCAAGGCGCTGTGGGATCCAAAGTACCAGGGCAAAGTGATGCTCTACAACGGCGGTTCGCACAACTTTGCACTGGCCGCGCAGTCCCTGGGCCGGCCGCCGTTTGCGCTGCAGGCCCAGCATTGGGAAGGCGCCGTACAGGAGCTCATCGCCCTGCGGCGCAATGCCATGGGCTTCTATACCCAGTTGGACGACTCGGTGCACTGGTTCCAGAGCCGCAAGGCCGCACTGCTGTTTGCCAACTACGGCTCCCAACAGTTCAAGCAACTGCAGGCCGCCGGACTCGACGTGGGCTACGCCATCCCGCAGGAAGGTGCGTTGGCCTGGCTGGACTGCTGGGTCATCACCCGCGGCGCCAAGGACATGGCACTGGCGCTGGCCTGGATCAATTACACCCTGGAAGATGAGCCCGGCAAGGTACTGCTCAACCGCCAGGGCCTGGCCAACACCACCACGCCCTCGCCCTACCTGGGCCCCGAGGACAAGCTGATCTGGCTGGAGCCGGTGGAAAACGTGGACCGCCGCAACCTGTTGTGGAGCCGCATTCTCTCCGGCGACCGCGCCAGCAAGGTGCTCACCCCGTGAAGTTCGGCATCAGCGCCCGCCTGACACTGGTGCTCGCCCTGGTAGGCCTGCTGGTGGCCGGGTTCACCGGCTTTTATGCCTACCACGTCAGCCGCAACCTGCTGGTGCAATCCTCGCAAAACGAGCTGCTGATCTCCACCCAGGTGCTGGCCCGCCGCATTGCGCTGACGCGCCAGGAGGTCTCGCGTAACCTCATGGTGCTGGCCACCCACCCGGCCGCGCAGGCCGCCGCCCAGGGCAAGTCCGCCAGCGACCAGGCGCAGATGGCCGTGCTGTTCAAGGTGCTGATGGATGCCAACCCGGCCTACCTGCAGGTCCGGCTCATCGGCGCCCAGGACCATGGCCTGGAGCGTGTGCGCGTGGACCGCGACAGCGGCACACTACAGGAGGTGACTGGCGACGACCTGCAGGAAAAAGGCCACTTTGCCTATGTGTCCGAGACCCTGAAACTCGCGTTTGGCGAGACCTATCTCTCCCCCATCGTCATCAACCACGAGCACGGCTCCCACTCTGGCCAGGAGCGCCCCACCCTGCAACTGGCCACGCCGGTCAGCGACCCCAAAGGCGCGCCCCTGGGCGTGCTGGTCATCAACCTGGACCTGGACGGCATGTTCGCCCTGCTCTCGGCCGATCTACCAGAGAAGTTTTCCCTCTATCTGGCCAACCACGAGGGGGACTACCTGATCCACCCCGACAGCAGCAAGACCTTTGGCTTCGACAAAGGCCGCCGGGTGCTGGTGCAGGAGGAGTTCCCGCAAACGGCTGGCCTGGTTGAGCGCCAGACCGACAACGTGGTGCTGCAGGCCGACGAAGGCATCCACGCCTACGCACCGCAACTTGCCGCCTTTGTGGGTCGAAGTGTGCTGGTCAGCAGCGAGGAGAACCGCCTCATCCTCGGGCTGGCGCGGCCGCTGGACGATGTGCTCAAGCAGACCGACCAGCTCGGGCAGACCGTGGTGCAGATCGTGGTGCTGGTGAGCCTGGTCTGCGGGCTGCTCGCGGTGCTGCTGGCCCGCGCCCTGACCCGCCCCATCAACAGCATGATTGCCGCGGTACACCGCTTCTCCAACGACAACCAGCCCATGCCTTTGCCTGTAGAGCGCAGTGACGAGATCGGTACCCTGGCGCGCAGCTTTGCCCGCATGCAGGGCCAGATCCGCCGGCAGATGGAAGACCTGCACGACAGCCGCGAAGAGTTGGAGCATCTGGCCCAGCACGACATGCTGACCGAGCTGCCCAACCGCCGCATGTTCATGGACCGGCTGGCCCAAGCCATAGCCCGCTCGCAGCGCACCGAAGAAGGCTTTGCCCTGCTCTTCATCGACGTGGACAACTTCAAGAACTTCAACGACACCCTGGGCCACGCCGCGGGCGACGCCGTTCTCAAGACCGTGGCGCAGCGCCTGGCGAGCCACACGCGCAAGGTGGACACAGTGGCCCGCCTGGGCGGTGACGAGTTTGTGGTGATGCTGGACAACTTTTCCGAACGCAACCTGATCAGCGCCTTTACCGAGAAGCTGCTGGCCGCGCTGAAAGCTCCGATGGACTTCGAGGGCAACCCCCTGTTCGTGGAGTTCAGCATCGGTATCAGCCAGTTCCCCGATGATGGCGCCACGGCCGAGGAGGTGATCAACAATGCGGACCGCGCCATGTACCGCACCAAGGCGGGCGGCCGCAACGGCTACCGCTTCACCTCCGACACCAACACACAGCCCAACCTGCTGTGAACCCGAAAGGCCCACCGCTTTGGGTACAATGCAGGCTGACGGGCCTTCCCGCATGGTGAAGCGGCCAACCGGGTCAGGTGGGGAACCAAGCAGCCCTAACTGTGGAGTCAGTGCCGGGGCGAGGCTCGTCAACCCCCATTTCATTGCTAGCTCACCCTGAGGAATTCGGGAATGGCTCTCAACGCATGTTCCCGTTGGGTTGGTGCAGTGCTGCTGGCATGTGGGGCAGCCCTGTCCGCGTGGGCTGCGCCTGAGGAACATCCCCCCCATTTCCCCCTGCTCGAACTGACAGACCGCAGCCCCACGCGGCTGGAGCTGGGCGCGCATCTGGCTTACCTGGAAGACGCCACGCGCTCCATGACGCTGGAATCTGTCAGCACTTCGCACCCGCCCTGGGCGGACATGGACCGCACCACCCCCAACTTCGGTTTCACCGACAAGGCCTACTGGTTCCGCTTTGCGCTGGACAACCGTACCGGCAAACCCATGCAGCGCCTCCTGGAGCTGCCACGCGCCTTCATTGACGACGTGCGCCTCTTCCACCTCTACGAAGGCGAGGTCGTCACCAAATATGCGCTGGGGGACGAACAGCCCTTCGCCCAGCGCGTGGTCCAGCACCAGAACCTGGTGATGCCGCTGACGCTGGCGCCCGGCGTGCACCACATTTACCTGCGCATGGCCTCCAGCGGCACCATCGAGGCCCCGCTGCGCCTGTGGGAGCCGGCGGCCTTCTACGTGGCCGCCGCGCAGGAGCACCTGCTGGCCGGCGCCGTGCTGGGCATGCTGGTGGTGATGATCATCTACAACCTCTTCGTCTACCTCTCCACGCGCGACATCAATTACCTCTACTACATCGCCTTTGTGGCCAGCTATCTGATGTTCTGGAGCACGCTGTGGGGCTACACCTTCGCCTATCTCTGGCCCAACGAGATCCGCTGGAACAGCATTGCGGTGCCGGTGTTCATTGCCTCGGCCTGCGTGGCGGCCTGCCTGTTTGCCGACAACTTCCTCAAGCTGCGCCGCTTCTCGCGCACGGCGCACTGGGCCATGCTGGGCCTGGCCGCCTTCAGCACCCTACTGCTGGTCGGCAGCTTTGTGCTGCCCTACCACCACATCATCCGGGTCAACTCGGCCATGATCCTGCTGGTCTCCGTGGCGGCGCTGGTCTGCGGCTACTGGCGCTGGTGGGCTGGGGCCCGCTTTGCGCGCTTTTACTGCCTGTCCTGGACTTCGGTGTTTGTGGGGGTGAGCGTGCTCACCATCGGCAAGTTCGGCCTGCTGCCCTCCAACTTCTGGACCGACAACGCCTCGCAAATCGGCGTGCTGATGCTGGTGGTGCTGCTGTCCTTCACGCTGGCCGACCGCATCAACACCGACCGCAGCCTGCGCATCAACGCCCAAGCCGTGGCCCTGGCGCACGCACAAAAGGCCCGCGCCTCACAAAAAGCCCTGATCGACTCCACCGCCCAGGCCAACCGCGAGCTGGAAAGCCGCGTACAGGCCCGTACCAATGAGCTCAACGAGGCACTGGAGGAGCTGCAGACCGTCAACGCCGAGCTGCAGCGCCTCTCCAACACGGACGCCCTGACGCAGGTGGGCAACCGCGCCTATTTCGACCAGGCCCTGCTCAGCGAACACAAGCGCGCCAGCCGCCAGCGCCAGCCGCTGGCCCTGCTGCTCTTTGACATCGACCATTTCAAGTCCATCAACGACAGCTGGGGCCATCCCGCTGGCGACGCCTGCCTGCGCTACCTGGCGGAATACCTTCGCAGCAAGGTACTGCGCGCGGGCGACGTGCTGGCCCGCTATGGTGGTGAAGAGTTTGTGGTGCTGCTCATCAACAGCACGCTGGGCGACGCACTGGACGTGGCCGAAGAGCTGCGCGCCGAGATTGCCACGCTGGAAGTGCCCATCGAGGGCCGCACCCTGCGCATCACCGCCAGCTTTGGCGTGGCCAGTGCCATCCCGGCCAGCCAAAGCACGCCCGAAGCCCTGGTGGCCGACGCCGACAAGGCCCTCTACGAGGCCAAGCACCACGGCCGCAACTGCGTGCGCGCTGCCGCACCCCGGATTGGCAGCCAGCAGGATGCCTGATCCGCTATCAATAGCGTAGCTGCTTGCGCAAATTCCACGGGGGCTAGCCCCGCAAATGACCCAAAACACCCTGCCCGGCTGCCGCGCCGCTGGCAAAGCAGGCCTGCAGCAGGTAACCGCCCGTAGGCGCCTCCCAATCCAGCATCTCGCCCGCGCAGAACACGCCGGGCAATTGCTCCAACATCAGCTGTGACGTGAGTACCTCGAACAGCACGCCACCGGCCGTGCTGATGGCCTCGTCCAGGGGGCGCGCCGCCTGCAGCGTGATGGGCAGCGCCTTGATGGCCGCGGCCAGTTGGGCAGGGTCGTTGAAGGCTTCCTTGCCCAGCCGCTCATGCAGGATGGCGGACTTGATGCCCTCCAGGTGCAGGCGGCTCTTGAGGTGGCTGGAGAGGGAACGGCTGCCGCGCGGATGGCTGACCTCCGCCAACACCTTCTCGGCCGGCACGTCGGGCAGCAAATCCAGGGTGAACGTGGCCTCGCCCGTGCGGATGATTTCGTCGCGCAGCAGGCTGGACGCCGCATAGATCAGGCTGCCCTCCACGCCCGTGGCCGTGGCCACGAATTCGCCCTTGCGCGCAAAGCTCTGGCCCTGCGCCGTGGTGACGGCAATGGCTACCGACTTGAAGGGCTGGCCGGCAAACTTGTCGGCAAAGAACGGACTCCAGCCGCCCTGCACATCGAAGCCGCAGTTTGCTGGCAACAAGGGGGCTACCGCCACACCGCGCTCGGCCAGCAAGGGCACCCAGGCTCCGTTGGAGCCCAAGCGCGCCCAGCTGCCACCGCCCAGCGCCAGCACCACGGCGCGGGCCTGCACCTGCAGCGGGCCGCCCGGGGTGTCAAAACACAGCACCTGGCCTGCGCCGTCTGCCGCTGGCGTGCCCCAGCCCGTCCAGCGGTGGCGCATGTGAAACTGCACACTCGCACCGCGCAGGCGCTGCAGCCAGGCGCGCAAGAGCGGCGCAGCCTTCATGTCCTTGGGAAACACACGGCCCGAAGAACCCACAAAGGTCTCAATGCCGAGGCTCTGGGCCCAGGCACGCAGGGCCGTGGCGTCCAGCCCCTTTAGCAACGCCTCAATGGCACTGCGGCGCGCGCCGTAGCGCCCGGCAAAGCGGTCGACCTCTTCCGAATGGGTAAGGTTGAGCCCGCCCTTGCCCGCCAGCAGAAACTTGCGCCCCACGCTGGGCATGGCGTCAAACAGCTGCACGGCCACGCCGGCATCGGCCAGCACCTGGGCCGCCATCAGCCCGGCCGGGCCACCGCCCACCACGGCCACATCCACCACGCGCACCAAGGCGGCGCTGGGGTTCGGGGAAATCTCTGTGCTCATTCAGTCGTCAATTCAATCAGTTGGCCTTGCGGCGTTAAAAAGGCGGCGCGCACAGCCTGCCCGGGGTTGGCCAGGGCCACCGCCTCGCGGTAGCCGCGCAGTTGGGCGCACAAGGCGGCATCCCGCTGCGGTTGTGCGCTCGATTTGTAGTCCAGCACCCACCAGGCGCCGCCCTGCTGCTGCACCAGGCGGTCCATGCGCAATGCGCGGCCGCGCTGGGTGATGGGTACTTCGTTGGCCTGCCAGGCCAGCGCCGTGTTGTCCCAGGCCCAGGCGCCCTCGCCTTGCAGCATGGCCTGGGCCCAGTGGGCGGCGGTCTGGGCCTGCGCGGCGTCCAGCTCAAACTCCTGCGCCACCCGCTGCAATGCGGCGGGGGCCCAAGTGTAGGGCTGGGCGGCATAGCCACCGGGCGCGCCGGGCACCCATTCCAGCAAACGGTGCAGGGCCTGGCCCAACCGGGAGTCCAGGCTGTCCTGCGCCGCCGGGGCTGCGGCGGGCAACGTGGATGCTATGGTTTCAGGAGCTGCTTGCGCACTATTGACGGGGGTCAGAGGCAGTTTTTGCAATATTTTCAGTTCGCAGGCGCCGGAATCCGGGTCCACGACTGCGGCCACCGGTGCGGCAGGTGCCAGCGCCGGGGCGTCCTGTGCCTGCGCTTCCAGGCGGCGCCACCAGCTGCCGGGGTTTTCGCGGTGTGGGGCCAGACTGGAGAACACCAGCGTCTGCCGCGCACGGGTGAGCGCCACGTACAGGGCGTTGAGCTCCTCGCGCGAACGCTCGGTCTGCTCGCGGGCCAGCGCATCGGCCACGCAGGCGGGCGGGCGCGACTCGCTGGCCAGGAACACAAAGCGCAGCGGATGCGCCTCCTCGCCCGGCCAATCCACCAGCACGCCCATGGTCTCTGTGCGGGCGGCTTCGCCGTCGGTGTCCAGCATCAGCACCAGCGGCGCCTCCAGCCCCTTGGCCCCGTGCACGGTGAGCAGGCGCACCGCGTCGGCCTGCGCGCGCACCGGCGCAGGCAGACCACCCGCGCGCAAGGCACGCACCAGGCCATACGCGGAGGTGTAGCGCCCGCCATCCACCTGCAACGCAGCATTGAGCAAGGCGCGCACATTGGCCAGCACGCGGCTGCGCTGCACCACGGGTGCGGCGGCGGCATAGAGGGCCAGCACATCGCCATCGTCGTAAATGGCGCTCAGCGCATCGTGTGGCGGCAGCTGGGCCACCCACTGCTGCCAGCGCAGGAGCGTGGGCGCGGCCTGCGCCAGCACGGGCGGCAAGGCGCCCTGATCCGTGCTTTGCAATGTGTGCCACCAACTGGCATGCGGGGCTTCTTCATTGTCCACCGCCTGCAGCGCGCGCTGGCGCAGCACCAGGGCCACCAAATCGTCATCACCTGCGCCAAACAGCGGCGACTTGAGCACGCGCGCCAGCGCCAGGTCGTGGCGCGGCGAGACCAGCACATCGAGCAGGGCCACGATGTCCTGCACCTCGGCAAAGTCGCCCAACTCGGCCTTCTCGGGCTGTTGGGTGGGCACGCCCAGGGCAGACAGCTCCTGCTCCATCAGCGCCAGGCGCTCGCGCTTGCGCGCCAGCACCATGATGTCCTTGGGGCTGCAGGCGCTCTGCGCCATCCAGCCGGCAAGCCACTGGGCGGCCTGGCGGCACTCCAGCGTCTTGCGGGTGTCTTCCGCCTCCACGCGCGGCTGGGTCAGCGAATCGCGCCACACGGCTTCGGGCACCGGCGCATCCTTTTCCGGCTTGGCCTCGCGCTCGATGCGCGGCAGGCGCAGCACCTGGCCGGCCGCCTCCGACGCCGTGCTGTGGGCGCGAAAGTCCTGGTAGGCACCCTCCTCCTGGGCCCGCCCCATGGTCTGGTTGACCACGGCAATGACGTCGGGCGCGTTGCGCCGCGTGTGGTCGCAGCTCAGCAGGTCACCCCCCAGCCCTTCGGCCACAAAGGCCTTGGCCGCGCGGAACACCTGCGGCTCGGCGCGGCGGAAGCGGTAAATGCTCTGCTTGGGATCGCCCACGATGAACACGCTGGGCGCGTTGCCAGCGCCCGTGTAGCCGGAAAGCCAGCTGTGCAGTGCCTGCCACTGCAGCGGGTTGGTGTCCTGAAATTCGTCGATCAGCAAATGGCGCACGCGTGCGTCCAGCCGCTCCTGCACCCAGCCGCTGAGCTCGCCGTCTGACAGCAACACCAGCGCCGTCCGCTCCAGATCGCCCATGTCCAGCCAGCCGCGCTCGCGCTTGAGGGCGGCATAGTCCTGCAGCAGGCCACGCGCCAGGCGGGCCATGCGCTGCTGGTGCTCCCAGGCCTGGTGTTGCAATTGGGCCTGTTGCACTTCCTGCAGCAGCGCTTGCGCGGCCTGCACGCTACTCAAGTCCACCAGCTTGTCGGTCAGCTTGCGCGCACCACCAGCCTTGGTAAACAACGCGTCCACCACGCCTGCAGAATCGCCCGCCGTCAGCGCGCGCTCCAGCGTGCTGGCTGCGGTCTGGCAGGTCTTGCCGCTGCATTGGCCCAGCGCCTTGGCGCTGTCCCACAGCAGGGTCTGCACGCTGTCCTGCGCCAGCCGGTCAGCCGGCTGCGCTAAGCCGGCAAAGGCGGGAAACTGTGTGGTGAAGTGCTGCACCGAGGCATCAACCACTCCCTGTGCATCGGCCAGATCGAACTCTGTGCGCTTGTTGAGCGCAGCCTCCAGCGCCTTGTGGGTCTGGTGGCGGCCATAGAGGCGCACCGCATCGCGGTAGTCCACCAGCGCCGTGGCGTCCTGCGCCACGCGGGTCTGGAAGCGGCGCCAGACCTGGGCGATCGCCATGGCATCGTTTTCCAGCAGCTCGTACTGCGTGGGCAGGCCCAGGCTGTGCAGCACGCCCAGCGGCGCACTGCCCAGCAGCGCGGCAAACCAGCTGTGGAAGGTGCGAATCTGCACCGGTCGGCCACCCGCCAGCAACTGGGCATGCAGCCCACGCAGGGTTTGCAGCTGGGCGGCATCCACCTCCTGGCTCACGCCGCGCAGGCGCAGCTCCTGTTGCAATACCGCATCGTCCTGGTGGGCAAAGTCTTCCAGCCATTCCTGCAGGCGCTGGCGCATCTCGCCGGCGGCCTTCTTGGTGAAGGTGATGGCCAGAATCTCGTGCGGCCGCGCGCCCTCCAGCAGCGCGCGCAGCATGCGCGAGACCAGCATCCATGTCTTGCCCGCACCGGCACAGGCTTCCACCGCCACGCTGCGGCGCGGGTCGCAGGCAATCTCGTAGAAGCGCTGGGCCTCCACATGGCGGCCGTTGTGCTCGTAGGCGGCTTGCACGTTGGTGCTCATGCAGCCTCCCAAAAGTCTTTGCGGCACAGGCCACGCACCTGGCAAAAGTCGCACACCGCCCCCTCGCCCAATGCGGGCATGGCGGCTCCGGCGGCGATGTGCTGCAGGTCGGCCTGCAGCCCTTCCAGCAGGGCGTCGCGCGCCCACACCACCTCGGTCTGCTCCACCGGCACGGTGCCGTCGCGCTCCCCCACATTCACATAGGCAGCACGCAGCGTGTCCTCGGGCAGCAGGGCGGCGTAGAAAGCCATCTGCGTGTCATCCAGCGGGTCGCGCACACGGTCCCGCGTCTTGCCGAGGGGCTCGGTCTTGTAGTCCAACAACATCACCGTGCCGTCGGGCAGGCGGTCGGTGCGATCCAGCCGCCCCACCAGGGTCACGTCGCCCAAGGGCTGGCGCTGCGGACTTTCGCCCGTCGCAAACACGGCGCCTTGCGCCTCATGGTCCGTCAGCCAGTCCAGATACCCATCGCGCACCGCCGGCCAGGCCGCCGCAAAGGGCAGGAACTCGCCTTTGGGCAGCGCCATGCCCTCGGTCACGTCCTGCGCGATCTGGTCCAGCAAGGCACGGCGGGGCGCCAGTTCGGCAAGGGGCTGCTGCGCCAATGTCGCGTGGAACTGCTGCAGCACTGCATGCAACCACAGGCCGAAGTCGCGCTTGTCCACATCGGCATCCAGTTCGTCAGCCCCACGCAGGCCCAACATGCGCTGGGCGAAAAAGCGGTAGGGGCAATGGCGCAGGTCTTCATAGGCGCTGGCCGACAGAGTCTTCACCGTCAGCGCTGGTGCCGCCGGCTGGGGCGGCAGACCGGGCGCGGCTTGCACCACGCGCACGGGCCGCGGGTCCGCAGCCAAGTCCGGCCGCGTGAGACGCAGCTGCTGCACCAGCGCACTGGCTTGCAAGGATTCACCCGTATCGTCACTGCTGCGCCAGAGCACATCACAGGCCGGGCTGGCCAGCGCGTGCTGCCAGACGAGGCGCAACTGGGATTCCAATGCTTCACGCGCCGGCAAACCCAGTGCCGCACGCTGCGCGGGTGTCCAGCCGCCCGGCGGTTCGGGGGACGGGCTTAGGCGCACCTCGTCACACCCCGCCATCACGACGGCAGCAAACGGGCGGCCCAGCATCTGGCTCAGCGGCAGGATCACCACCTGCTCCTGCTCCGGATAAGCGGGCTGGAAACTCGCGCCCTCCAGCGCCTGGTTGACCCAGCGCGTGAACTCGGCCAAATCCAGGCGCTGCCCGGCCCACAAGGCCTGCTCCAGCCATTGGGCCCACTGCGTTGAATCTGCTGGGGTGAGCCGCAACACCGTCAGCAATTTGCCGCCTGCAGGGTCCTCCTGCAAATCGGCCCACTGCCCGGTACGCTGCAAGGTCTGTTGCAAGGCCGCCAGCCAGCCAGCCAGGGGCTTGCGCCCGGTCAAGGCGCTGCGCCACTGCTCCACCTCGGCACACAGGGCCAGAGCCTCGGCATGTTTGAGCACCGCAGGGCTGCGGGCCACATCACGCCAGTCACGCACCTGGTCCCGGCGCACCGCGGCCTCCAGTGCGTCGCGGACAGCAGCACTGGCAGGGGCCAGCTTCAGGCAGGCCAGCACGGCGTCGCTGCTGGCATTCCAGGTGGCGGCGCGCAACAGCGCCATCACGCCGGCAGCGGCATGGCTGGTTGAGAGTTTCCAGCCGTTTTCGTCTCGCACTGCAACGCCGGCGTTGTCCAACAAGGCGCGCACACGCCGGGTCAGGGCACGGTCAGCACTGACCAGCGCTACCGGGTAACGGTCGGCCGCGATGTGCTGCAACAGGCAAGCCGTCGTCCGCTGGGCCTCGTCCTCGGCGTCTTCGCAAGCGTGCAGGGCCAGTGCCTCAGCCGGTACAGGCGCATCCTGTGCATCCGTCAGCGGCAGGCACAGCAGCTTGTCACTCCAGAGGGATTCCAGCCCTGCAGGCAGCGGGTCCTGGTTCGCCCCCTGAACCAGCACCAGGCAATCGAGCGCCTGCGGCCAGCGTGCATCAAACAAGGCGTCACTGGCATAAGACGACACGGCCGCCCACTCCACCGCCAGGCGCGCCACCCGAGCCTCCCAAGCCAACGCCTGGCTGTCCATGCCCAAGCCTGCGTGCAACCGTGCGCTGCGGGCCCAGGCGGTCCGTTGCGCGGGTTCTACCGCAGCGGCCAAGGGCGCCAGTTGGTAGGCCGCCTGCACCAACAAGGGCGCTAGCGCATCCGGGTCCTGGGCACCGCTGGCGGCCAGCAGGGCCTGGGCACTGAGCGTGTCCACGGCCGGGTCCATGCTGATGTCCTGCGCGTCTTGGCGGCGCTGGCCGGTGGCGCTCACCCAATTCAGGGTCGTTTCAAAACGGGGCGCAAAGCCGTCGTGGTACAGGCGCGCCCAGAGGCGATTGGCCAAAGGCAGCAACTGCGCATAAGGCAGAAGCACCAAGGTACGCGCAGGATGGGCCCGACGCACCTGCAGCGCAGCAAACAGGCGCGGCAAGAGCCCGGATACCGGATCTACCCAGAGAGCCATGGCGGGGTGAGAGTCCGCATAATTGAAGGCCCTGAGCCCCGCAGTGCCATCGCTTTTGGCTATGCTGGCTATAGGTTTTACGGCATCGGGGTGGGACTTGGTTTCTGTCACAATGCCGCAACTTTAGCTCTTATAGCAACACCCCAAAAGGAAACACCATGGCCAGCGAGCTCATCAAACACGTCACCGATGCCACTTTCGAAGCCGATGTGCTCGGCGCGGCACAACCCATTCTGGTGGACTACTGGGCTGAGTGGTGCGGTCCTTGCAAGATGATCGCCCCCATCCTGGACGAAGTGTCGGCCGCCTACGAAGGCAAGCTGCAAATCGCCAAGATGAATGTGGACGAAAACCGCGACATCCCCGCCAAGTTCGGCATCCGCGGCATCCCCACCCTGATGCTGTTCAAGGGCGGCCAACTGGCTGCCACCAAGGTCGGCGCCCTGAGCAAGGCACAACTGACCGCATTTATTGACCAACAACTGGCCTGAGCCTGGTTCGCACAAATCGTCCCGTAAACCGGGGCGGTTTGTGCAGCTACCGACACCAGCGCCCCGCTCAACGGCAGAGCGGCAACGCAAAATTCAGCACAGCCGTATTTTCCTGTCATAATCATTTCCGTTCACCTGCCCAACCCAAGGCAGGCGCCGATTCCCGGCACAGAACGCAGAGGCGCCTACCCAGTTTTGCCTCTCCCCTCCCCCAGATTTTGTAATTCGCCGAAGATCGGTTAACGCCCTTACCGGGACCCACTCCATGCACTTAAACGAACTCAAGGCACTGCACGTGTCTGAAGTCCTCAAGCAAGCCGAAGAACTCGAGATTGAAAACACAGGCCGCATGCGCAAGCAGGAGCTGATGTTCGCCATCATCAAGAAGCGAGCCCGGGCCGGTGAGCAGATCATTGCCGACGGCGTGCTGGAAATCCTGCCCGACGGTTTCGGCTTCCTGCGCAGCCCTGACACCAGCTATACGGCCAGCACCGACGACATCTACATCAGCCCCAGCCAGGTGCGCCGCTTCAACCTGCACACCGGCGACATGATTGAAGGCGAAGTGCGTACGCCCAAGGACGGCGAACGCTACTTCGCGCTGAACAAGCTCGACAAGGTCAACGAAGGCCCACCCGAAGGCAACAAGCACAAGGTGATGTTTGAAAACCTGACGCCCCTGTTCCCCAAGGAGCAGATGCGCCTGGAACGGGACATCAAGAGCGAAGAAAACATCACCAGTCGCATCATCGACCTGATCGCTCCCATCGGCAAAGGCCAGCGCGCCCTGCTCGTGGCCCCGCCCAAGAGCGGCAAGACCATGATGATGCAGCACATCGCACACGCCATCAGCGCCAACTACCCCAACAGCCACATGATGGTGCTGCTGGTCGACGAGCGCCCCGAAGAAGTGACCGAAATGCAGCGCACCGTGAAGGCTGAGGTGATCGCCTCCACCTTCGACGAGCCCGCTGCCCGCCACGTCCACGTGGCTGAAATGGTGATCGAACGCGCCAAGCGCCTGGTCGAACTCAAGAAGGACGTGGTGATCCTGCTGGACTCCATCACCCGCCTGGCCCGCGCCTACAACAACGTGGTCCCTTCCTCCGGCAAGGTCCTGACCGGCGGTGTGGACTCCAACGCGCTGCAACGTCCCAAGCGTTTCCTGGGTGCAGCCCGCAATGTGGAAGAAGGCGGCTCGCTGACCATCATCGCCACCGCCCTGGTCGATACCGGCAGCCGCATGGACGAAGTGATCTTTGAAGAATTCAAGGGCACCGGCAACTCCGAAATCCACCTGGACCGCCGTCTCTACGAGAAGCGCGTGTTCCCCTCCATCCAGCTCAACCGCTCCGGCACCCGCCGCGAGGAGCTGCTGCTCAGCCCCGAAGTGCTGCAGAAGACCCGCATCCTGCGCCAGTTCCTCTACAACATGGACGAAATCGAGGCCATGGAAATGGTGCTCAAGCAGATGAAGGCGACGAAGAACAACAGCGAGTTCTTCGACATGATGCGCCGTGGTGGTTAAGTCATTGATTTATTTGTATAATCTACGGTTTTCTGCGGAAAGTAGTTCAGATTGGCTGAGCCGGCTCCCGCACATTGAGGAAGAACGATGAAAGAAGGCATTCACCCCAACTACCGCGAAGTGTGCTTCCAGGACATGTCCAACGGCTTCAAGTTCGTGACACGTTCCTGCGCCAACACCAAGGAAATGATCAAGATGGAAGACGGCCGCGAACTGCCGCTCTTCAAGCTGGATACCACCAGCGAATCCCACCCCTTCTACACGGGAACCCAAAAGTCCGTGGACAACATGGGTGGTCGCGTCGAGAAGTTCCGCAACCGCTTCGGCAAGACTGCCGCCAAGTAATGTGGAATCAGGCCAGCGCCTGAATTCTCTGCAAAAAGGCAGCCGGACCTCCGGGCTGCCTTTTTTTTCACCTGCACCGCCCACCCGTGAAACACCCCAATCCCGCCATCGTCGCCCAATCCGCCGTACGCCGTCTGCCCCGCTGGGCCTTGCTGCTGTTGTGCCTTAGCTATGTGTGTGCCGGATTCATAGGGCGCGATGCCTGGCGCAGCGCCGATGTGACCGCCCTGGGCTTTATGGGTGCGCTGGCACGCGGCGAGTCGTCCTGGTGGGCGCCTACGCTGCTGGGCTGGTCGCCCGAAATGCCCGCTGTGTTGCCTTACTGGCTGGGCGCCTGGGCGTTGCAATGGGCACCTGCCGGCTGGCCGGCTGACTTCGTAGTGCGTATCCCGTTCGGCTTGCTACTGGGTCTGGCCCTGCTGGCGAGCTGGTATGGCACCTACTACCTCGCACGCAACCCGGCCGCCCAACCCGTGGCCTTTGCCTTTGGCGGCGAGGCCCAGCCCACCGATTACGCGCGCGCCATGGCCGACGGCGGCGTGCTGGCGTTTATCGCCTGCCTGGGCTTGGCCCAGCTCTCCCACGAAACCACACCCGCACTGACACAACTGGCCTGCGGCGCGTTGCTGTTCTACGGCATCGCAGCGCTGCCCTACCACCAATGGGGGCCGCATCTGGCCATCGCTGCGGGCGTGTTGGGCCTGAGCCTGTCTGGCGCGCCGGTGCTGGCCACCCTTTACCTGATCGGCGGCGCACTCATCCACGGGCTAGACCGGGAGAACGGTGAAACGCCACGTTTCACCACCTTGGCCATATTGCTAGGGTATGCGGCCCTGGCTGCAGCGGCTGCGTATGGTTTGCAACTCTGGCGGTGGAAGATCGAAATCCCCCCGCTGTCCTGGCGTTCCGTGGACGGTTTTGCACAGTTGCTGATCTGGTTTATCTGGCCCGCCTGGCCACTGGCACTGTGGACACTGTGGCGCTGGCGCTGGCAATTGCTAAGCCGCCGGGTTCACCGGCATTTGGTCTGGCCCGCTTGGTATGCCTTGGTTACGGTGGTTGCCACGCCATTGGGCAGTGATCCCGATCGCACGCTGCTGCTGGCCCTGCCTGCGCTGGCGGCACTGGCGGCCTTTGCGCTGCCCACGCTCACACGCCGCGTGGCAGCACTGATCGACTGGTTCACACTGCTGTTCTTCTCAGGCTGTGGCATCACCATCTGGGTGGTGTGGATCGCCATGCAAACTGGCGTACCGAGCCAGCCTGCGGCCAATGTGGCGCGCCTGGCACCAGGCTTTCAGGCCAGCTTCTCGCTGCTGACATTGGCAGCGGCGCTAGCGGCTACGCTGGCATGGGCCTGGTTGGTGAAATGGCGTGTGGGCCGGCACCGCGCTGCCATCTGGAAGAGCCTGGTCCTGCCTGCCGGCGGTGCCGCTCTGTGCTGGTTGTTGCTCATGACACTGTGGATGCCATTGCTCAACTATGCGCAAAGCTATCGTGCGCTGGTAGAACAGGTTGCGCCTCTGGTCGGTTCAGAAGCCTGTGTGGAAACCGGCAGCCTGCAACCGGTGCATCTCGCTGCCTTCCAGTGGTACAGCCCCTTGCGCCTGGTCTCCAGTGCATCAAACAGCACTTGCGCCTGGCGGCTGAGCGAAGCCGGCGAAGCGCTGGAGGTACGCCCTGCAGTAGACAGCACCCAGTGGACACCCCACACCTTGGTGCGCCATCCTGTCGACCGCACAGAAGCCGTCTGGCTGCTGCGCCGGCGCTGAGCTTCGATCTGCTTCAGGCCTCGGCGTGGGCCAGCATGAAGGCCTGCTCCGAGAGGCTCCGCACCCGACTCGCGGAAAACACCAGCGAAAACACAGAGCCTTTGCCGGGCGTGCTTTCCACGCGCAGCTCGGCACCGTGGCGCTGGGCCACATGCTTGACGATGGCCAGCCCCAAACCCGTACCGCCTGTATCGCGTGAACGGCTGCGGTCCACACGGTAGAAGCGCTCGGTCAGGCGTGGCAGATGCTCTGGCGCAATGCCTGGGCCGGTATCTTCCACCGAGAGAACGGCACCGCCATGGGGCTGACTCTGCCAGCGCACCCGTATGCTTTTGTCCGCCGGGGTGTAGCGCACCGCATTGCCAACGAGATTGAAGATGGCACTGTGCAGCTCTGCCTGAGAGCCGGCCAACTCGGCCGGCGTGTCCATTTCAAATTCAATGTCCTGCCCGCGCCCCCAAAGCAAGCGGGAAAGCTCACGCGCTTCCGACTCGCAAGCCTGCAGAATGCCGCACAGCGACACCCAGTCGTGTGCCGACGGCAAGGGACTACCTTCCAGGCGAGAAAGCGTCAGCAGGTCGTTGACCAGACTCTGCATGCGCTGAGCCTGTTGGGCCATCAAACCCAGGTAACGCTGGCGCTCCTCCTCATTGAGGGGAAGCGCCTGCAGGGTTTCCACAAAGCCAGCCAGCACCGTCAAGGGGGTACGGATTTCATGCGAGACATTGGCGACAAAATCGCGCCGCATGGCCTCGGCCTGTTCAACGGCCGTAATGTCACGCGAAAGGAGCAGGCTGCGCCCTTCGCCATAAGGATGCAGGTGCACCGAAAGGCGCACCGGCTTGGCGCTGGTACTGTCCCGCCCGGGCATCACCACATCATGGCTGAAATTGCGTTCGGCAAAGTAGGCGGCGAACTCGGGGTCACGCACCAAGTTCCCAAAGTGTTGCAGCAGATCGCGCCGGGCATCAAAGCCGAAATGCACCCCCGCCATCTGGTTAAACCACTCGATACGCCCCTGAACATCAAGCAGCACCACCCCATTGGGCGAGGCCTGCAACGCGGCCAGAAAGTCCTGCAGTTTGCCTTCGCCATCAACCACCTGGCGTTCACGGGTGCGCAGCAAGCGCCGCATGCGATCTGCCGCCTCGCCCCACAGACCTTGGCCCAAGGCAATTTCGGTCGGTTCGCCACGGCGCAGCCAGTTCAGCAGGCGTATGCCGCGCACGGCATCCATCAGCAACCAGAGATAACCCGCAACAATCGCAGCAATCAAGGCGCCCGGCAGGCGGTGCGCTGGCTCCAGCAGAAACCAGCCCAATGCAGCACCAATGCCCTGCAAGGCCACAAAAGAGAGCAGGCGCCAGACCATGCCCGATCCGCCCTGGTTCACGCGCTGGCTTTGTCGGTGGTCAAGGCCACGGCGGGCTTGGCCGTCAGGCGGTAGCCAGCGCCACGCACGGTTTCCACCATGGGACCGGCCAGGGTCAACGCCTCACGCAGGCGTTTCACATGCACATCGACTGTGCGCTCTTCAATGTAGACATGGTCGCCCCAAACCTTGTCGAGCAGCTGCGCACGGCTGTGCACGCGCTCGGCATGGCCCATGAGGTAATGCAGGAGCTTGAACTCCGTGGGGCCCAGCTTCAGGGCCGCACCCTCAAAGCTCACCCGATGGGTCGAAGGATCCAGGCTCAAACCCGCAATCGTGATCACCTCGCCCACTTCTTCGGGCGCGCGGCGGCGCAGCACGGCGCGCACGCGCGCGAGCAGCTCCTTGGTCGAGAAGGGCTTGGCGATGTAGTCGTCCGCACCCGCATCCAGACCGGCCACACGATCCGCCTCATCACCGCGCGCAGTGAGCATGATGATGGGCGTGTCTTTGGTACGGGCATCCGCGCGCCAGCGCTTGGCCAGCGTGAGACCGCTCTCGCCAGGCAGCATCCAGTCCAGCAGGATGAGGTCGGGCACGGCCGCGTCGATCTCTCGCTGGGCGGATTCGCTGTCCATGGCCCAGCGCGGGCGAAAACCGTTGTGCCGCAGGTTGACGGCGATCAGCTCAGCGATGGCCGACTCATCCTCCACCACCAGCACGGCAGGCATGTTTCTCATTTGACGAGGGACTCAATTTTTTCCATGGTGGAGTGGCGGATATCTTCGCCCTTGACCACGTAGATGATGAACTCGGCGATGTTCTTGGCATGGTCGCCAATGCGCTCGATGGCCTTGGCCAGGAACAGCAGGTCCAGGCTGGGGGAAATCATGCGCGGGTCTTCCATCATGTAGGTCACCAGCTTGCGCACGAAACCGTCGAATTCGGCGTCGATCAGGTCATCCTCTTTCAGGATGGCCACGGCCGCATTCACATCCAGGCGGGCAAATGCATCCAGCGCCTTGTTCAGCAGGCCGGACGCCAGATCAGCCGCAACGCGCAGCTCCAGGGAAGGCAAGGCGCGCGGCGCCCCACTTTCGATGATGGAGCGCACCATGCGAGCGATCTTTTCGGCTTCATCACCCACACGTTCCAGGTTGGCAGTGGTCTTGGAGATGGCGATCAGCAGGCGCAGATCGCGTGCAGTGGGCTGGCGGCGCGCGATGATGGAAGACAGATCACGGTCGATCTCGATTTCCATGGCATTGACGCGGGCCTCGCGGGTCGTCACTTCGTTGGCGACCTCAACGCTGAACTGCGACAGCGCGTAAATGGCCTGGCGGATCTGGGATTCAACCAGCCCGCCCAACTCCATGACTTGGGTGGACACGGAGGTCAGTTCGCTATCGAACTGGGTGGATAGATGCTTATCGGACATGTTTTCCTCTCTGGCTTTTAGCCAAAACGGCCGGTAATGTAGTCTTCTGTTTCTTTGCGTGTGGGCTTGAAGAACATTTGCTCTGTCGGGCCAAACTCCACCAAGTCACCCAGGTACATGTAGGCCGTGTAGTCGCTGCAGCGGGCAGCCTGCTGCATGTTGTGGGTCACGATGACCACGGTGTAGTCGTTCTTCAGTTCCACGATCAGCTCTTCCACCTTGGCTGTGGAAATGGGGTCCAGCGCGGAGCAGGGCTCGTCGAGCAGCAGCACTTCGGGCTTGATGGCAATGCCGCGTGCAATGCACAGGCGTTGTTGCTGACCACCGGAGAGGCTGGAGCCGCTCTGGTGCAACTTGTCCTTCACTTCGGACCACAGGGCCGATTTGCGCAGCGCCCACTCCACACGCTCTTCCATGTCGGTGGCGTTGAGGTTCTCGAACAACTTCACGCCAAAGGCGATGTTGTCGTAGATGGACATGGGAAACGGCGTGGGCTTCTGGAACACCATGCCCACCTTGGCGCGCAGCAGGGCCACATCTTCCTTGCTGGTCAGCAGGTTCTCGCCGTCCAGCAGAATCTGGCCTTCAGCGCGCTGCTCGGGATAAAGCTCGAACATGCGGTTGAAGATGCGCAGCAAAGTGGACTTGCCGCAGCCGGAGGGGCCGATGAAGGCAGTCACGCGCTTCTCGGGGATCTCCAGGTTAATGCCCTTGAGGGCGTGGAATTTACCGTAGTAGAAGTTCAGGTCCTTGACCGAGATCTTGGACTTGGTCGGTGCAGCAGGCGTATTCAACATGGCTTGGTTTCCGTTCTATGCGGGCCTCAGCGGCCTCAGGATTTGTTGCGGGTCAGCACCCGGGCAAGAATGTTCAGGCCCAGCACGGCGATGGTGATCAGGAAGACACCGGCCCATGCCAGCTGCTGCCAGTTTTCGTAGGGACTCATGGCGAACTTGAAGATCGTGACCGGCAAGCTGGCCATGGGCTCGCTCAAGCTAGATGTCCAGAACTGGTTGCTCAGTGCCGTGAACAGCAGGGGGGCGGTTTCACCGGCAATGCGGGCCACTGCCAGCAACACACCCGTGATGACGCCGGCACGGGCAGCCTTCAGGGTGATGCTCAGGATCACTTTCCACTTGGGAGCACCCAGGGCATAGGCCGCTTCACGCAGGCCGGCAGGCACCAGCTGCAGCATGTTTTCCGTGGTGCGGATCACCACCGGAATCACGATCAGCGACAAGGCCATGATGCCGGCGTAGCCCGAGAAGGACTTGAAGCGCGATACCACCACGGCGTAGACAAACAGGCCAATCACGATGGACGGGGCCGACAGCAGGATGTCGTTGACGAAGCGGGTCACCGCAGCCAGCCAACCCCGGGGGTTGTACTCGGCCAGGTAGATGCCGGCCATCACACCGATGGGGGTACCCACGCAGGTGGCCAGCAACACCATGAGGAAGGAGCCGTAGATGGCGTTGGCCAGACCACCCTCTTCATTGGGGGGCGGCGTCATCTGGGTCAGGGTGGCCAGATTCAGGCCACCGATGCCCAGGCGGAAGGTCTCCACCAGAATCCAGAACAGCCAGAACAGGCCGAAGGCCATGGCGCCCAGGGCAAGGCCCGTGGCGATGTAGTTGACGCGCTTGCGCTGGGCGAAGCGTGCCGCGCGGACTTGTGCGAGGGTGGCGCTCATGTTTTGGTTCCTTCAGCTTTGCGCAGACGCGACAGCAAGAGTTTGGAGAGCGACAGGATCACGAAGGTAATGAAGAACAGCACCAGCCCCAGGTACATCAACGCAGCTTGGTGCAGGCCTTCGCCGGCTTCGGCGAATTCGTTGGCCAAGGCGGAGGTGATGCTGTTGGCGGCCTGAAACAGACTCAGCGAATCGAGCTGGTTGAAGTTGCCGATGACGAAAGTCACGGCCATGGTCTCGCCGATGGCACGACCCAGACCGAGCATGATGCCGCCGATCACACCGGTCTTGGTGTATGGCAGTACCACCTTGGACACCACTTCCCAGGTGGTTGCCCCCAAGCCATAGGCCGATTCCTTGAGCATGGGGGGCGTGACTTCAAACACGTCCCGCATCACCGAAGCGATGAAGGGAATGATCATGATGGCCAGGATGATGCCGGCCGACAGGATGCCGATACCGACCGGAGGGCCGGAGAAGAAGGCACCGAGGTAGGGAATGCCGTTGGTCAGGCTTTGAAGTGGCTGCTGCACATAGGTGGCCAGCACCGGGCCGAACACCAGCAAACCCCACATGCCGTAGACGATGGAGGGCACCGCAGCCAGCAGTTCGATGGCGGTGCCCAGCGGGCGCTTGAGCCAGGCGGGCGACAGTTCGGTCAGGAACAGGGCGATGCCGAAGCTCACCGGCACTGCAATCAACAAGGCAATCAGGGAGGTGGCCAAGGTGCCGTAGATCATGACCAGGCCGCCGTACTCGTCCTGGACCGGGTCCCAGGAGGTGCTGAGCAGGAAGGACAACCCATACTTATGGATGGCCGGCCAGGCACTGATGGTGAGCGATGCCAGGATGGCCAGCAACAGCCCCAGCGTCAACAGGGCAGAGCCCTTGGCGAGCCAGCCAAAAACACGGTCGGCCAAGGGGCCGGAGCGGGCACGTTTCACGGGAGGCGGTTGGGTCATGGCACGGGCAGGCGTAGTGGCAGACAAGCTGGACGGGGAATCCCCATGCACGAGTGTAGAGGACATGGGGGTGTTCTCCGTCAGTTCAGTAGCGGTGACCGATTACTTGAAAGCGATGGGCTTGCCAGCGCCGTCCTTGATCTCGCCCCAGGACTTCTGGATGGCGGCGACCACAGCAGCGGGCATAGGCACGTAGTCCAGATCTTCCGCAGACTTGCCACCGTTGGCGTAAGCCCAGGAGAAGAACTTGAGCGACTCAGAACCATTGGCGGGCTTGTCCTGCAACTTGTGCATCAGGATGTAGGTGGCGTTGGTGATGGGCCAGGAATCCTTGCCAGGCTGGTTGGTCAGGATTTGGTAGAAGGTCTTGTTCCAGTCAGCACCGGCTGCGGCTGCCTTGAAGGTGTCGTCCTCGGGGCGCACGAAGGCACCGGAGGCGTTTTGCATCAGGGTATAGCTCAGCTTGTTTTGCTTGGCGTAGGAATACTCCACGTAACCGATGGAGTTGGGCAGGCGGCTTACGAAAGCAGCCACGCCTTCGTTGCCCTTGCCACCAGCACCCACGGTCCAGTTCACGGCTGTACCTTCGCCGATCTTGGCCTTCCACTCGGCGTTCACCTTGCTCAGGTAGTTCGTGAAGATGAAGGTGGTGCCGGAGCCGTCAGCGCGGCGCACTTGGGCGATGGCAGCGTCAGGCAGGTTCAGGCTGGGGTTCAGGGCCTTCAGGGCGGGGTCATTCCACTTGGAGATCTTGCCCAGGTAGATGTCGCCCAGAACTTGGCCATTCAGCTTCAGTTGGCCGGGTTCGATGCCCTTGACGTTGATCACCGGCACCACGCCGCCGATCACGGTGGGGAACTGCACTTGGCCCTTCTTGGCCAGTTCGTCGTCCTTCAGGGGCATGTCGGAAGCGCCGAAGTCCACAGTCTTGGAATCGATCTGCTTGATGCCGCCGCCGGAGCCGATGGACTGGTAGTTCACCTTGACGCCAGTGGCTTTGTTGTAGTCAGAGGCCCACTTGGAGTAGACGGGTGCGGGGAAGGAAGCGCCTGCACCGGTAATTTCTTGGGCACCAGCGGCGCCGGCAAAGCCCACAGCAGCGGTCATTGCGGAGACCAGCAGTGCGCGTTGGAAGGAAATAGTCATGGAGAAAGCCTCAGTCGGTTGGTTGAGAAAACTGCGAACGGTGTGAATTTAAGAACCTTTTGTGACAACGATGTGACATAAACCGCTTTTCCGCCAGAGCATCCATGGCGAGGTCAGGGTCATCCCGTTTTCAACTATTTGTCACACCACTGTCACGAAAAATTCCTACGCTTCGCGCTTTCAAACCGGAGCCCCCATGACATTCAACACCTTCCCTGCCCGCCGCACTCTGTTGGTCGTCGCCCTGCTCACCAGCATGGTGGGCTGCGCCACCCGCCCGGCCCCTACCGACGTGGCCCAGACGCTGGCCAAGACCCCTGAACTGAGCACCCTGTCCTCTCTGGTCGCCAAAGCCGGCCTGAGCGACACCCTCAAGACCGGTGGCCCCTACACTGTATTTGCACCCAGCAATGCCGCTTTCAAGGCCGTACCAGCCAAGGCCCTGGACGAGCTGACCCAGAACCCCGAGAAGCTCAAGGCCCTGCTGGCTTACCACGTGGTTCCCGCCAAGCTGATGGCCGCCGACGTAAAGAACAGCAACGTGAAATCCCTGCAGGGCACGCCCCTGGCCGTGTCCAAGGCCGGCGACTTCGTGACGGTGGAAACCGCCGCCGTTACCCAGGCCGACATCGTCGCCACCAACGGCGTGGTGCACGTGGTGGACACCGTGCTGCCCGCACCCGCAGGCAAATAAACCAGCCTCTTGGCAGCAATGGCCCGGCGACGGGCCATTTTTTATTGAAATTGGCCTGTAGCCCCATGGAATATGCGCGAGCAGCTCCTGAATCCATAGCAAACCTCACCACAGACCACGCCATGCACCTCGCCCCCACCCACTCCCTGCGCCGCCGAACCCTGCTGGGTGCCCTGGCAGGCAGCGCCCTGTGTGCCCCCGCTTGGGCCCAGGCCCCCCGTGCCACCGCCACCGGCCCCTCCGTGCTGCAGGTGGTGGACATGTCGGCCAGCCAGATCGATGTGTCCCGGGATTTCCTGATCGGGGCCCGCGCGGCCTGGCAGGACCTCAATACCCGGGGCGGCCTGCGCGGCAAGCCGGTCAAGCACATCGTGGTGGAAGTGGACGGCAGCCCGCAATCGCTGCGCGCCGCCGTCGACACGCTCAAGGCACAGCCCGAGTGCGTGGCGGTGGTCGGCAGCACGGGCCACCGGGCCGCCAGCCAGCTGGCGTCGCTGCTGCAACGCGAGGTGGCAGACGTTCCCCATGTGGCCCCCTGGCTGCACAGCGTGGCCGCCGAGGGGCAGGACACCACCATTGGCATCTTCGCCACCCGGCAGGAGCAAATCGCACACGCGGTGAAATCGCTGTCCATCATGGGCGTGACCGAAGTGGGTGCCGTATTTGCCAGCGCCGCCGAGCGCAGCAGCTACCAGCAGGACTTGGAGCTGGCGGCCGCCAGCCTGAAGCTCAAGCTTCGCAGCTATGTGCCTAGCAGCACACTGCAGGCCCTGGCTACCGAGCTGCGGGCGGACAGCCCGCGCATCCTGATTTTCCTGGGCGGCACGCCCGAGCTGGCGCAGTTTTCCCAAGGCATCGAAAAGCAGGCAGCCCAGCGCTACATCGTGGCCATGTCCGACGTCAACCTGCAGGCCCTGCAACAGCTGGGTGTGTCGCGTTTCACACCGGTCATCGCCACCCAGGCTGTACCTCTGGTCAATGGCAACCAGCCCATCGTGCGCAGCTACCGCGAAACGCTGAACCGCCTCTACGACGAACCCCCTACCCCGCAAAGCCTGGCCGGCTACCTCTCTGCGCGTTATGCCCAGGAGGTGATGGCGGGTGTGGAAGGCAGCCTGCGCCGTGCCAACGTGATGCAGGCCTTTGCCCGCCGCACCCCCATGGACCTGGGCGGCTTCCGCATCGACCCGGACAAGCAGCGCAAGAGCCCTGCCTTCGTAACCCAAAGCATGATCTCCGCCGAAGGCCGCCTGATCGGCTGAGGCCGGCGCCTTGGCTGCGGGCCGGTGCTATGCTCCCGCAGCCACTTAACCACTTACTGACAGAACGTCGATGCAAAACGGAAATCGCCTGGCCGCCGTGGACCTGGGCTCCAACAGCTTCCGCCTGGAAATCGGGCGTGTAGACCACGGTGAATTTCGACGGACCGAATACCTGAAAGAGACCGTGCGCCAGGGCGGCGGTCTGGATGAAGACCGCAACCTCACCCCCGCCGCCATGCAGGCCGGCTGGGAATGTCTGGCCCGTTTTGGCGAGCGCTTGGCTGGCTTCAAGCCCGGTGAAGTCAAGGCTGTAGCGACCCAGACCTTGCGCGAAGCGCGCAACCGCGATGCCTTCCTGGAACGCGCCAACGCCGTGCTGGGCTTTCCCATCGACGTCATCTCCGGCCGCGAAGAGGCCCGCCTGATCTACCAAGGCGTGGCCCACATGCTGCCCGAGACCGACGAGCGCCGCCTGGTCGTGGACATCGGCGGCCGCTCCACCGAACTCATCCTGGGCACCGGCCTCACCCCCACGGTCATGGAGTCCTACCGCGTGGGCAGTATTGCCTGGTCCAAACGCTACTTTGGCGATGGCCAGTTCAGCAGAAAGTCGTTCGAGATGGCTGAGATTGCCGCCAAGGCCGTGCTGGATGAGGCGCTGGACGCCTACCCACCCGACCGCTGGGATACCGCCTACGGCTCCGCCGGTACCGTGGGCGCCATTGGCGATGTGCTCGTGGCCGCAGGCTGGCCCGCCGGCATCGTCTCGCAGGATGGACTGGACTGGTTGCTGGACCGCCTGATCGCCGCGCAAAGCGCCGAACGCCTGCGCATCGCGGGCATGCGCGAAGACCGCAAAGCCATCATTGGCGGTGGCGTCAGCGTCATGCGCGCCGTTTTCAGCCTGCTGGGTATCACCGAAATGCAGCATGCCGCGGGCGGCCTGCGCCACGGCCTGATCTGCGACCTGCTGGGCACGACCAATACCTATGGCGACCTGCGCGCCAAAAGCGTGCAGCGCTTGGCCAGCAAATTCAATGTGGATACCGCCCACGGCGAGCGCGTGGGCAGCGTGGCCACCCACCTGCTGCAGCAGGTGCTGGGCGGCCCGCTGGACGAACAGCACCCCGAACACGGCCGCACCTACCGCAAACTCAACTGGGCCGCCCGCCTGCACGAGATCGGCAGCCACATCTCGCACAGTGACTACCACAAGCACGGCGCCTACATCCTGGACAATGCCGATGCGGCCGGCTTCTCACTGTCGGAAATGCACCGCCTGAGCCTGCTGGTGCTGGGCCACCGCGGCAAACTGCGCAAGCTGGAAGCGTCCCTGCAGCAGGACGACTTGGTGCTGCAACTGATGTGCCTGCGCCTGGCCGTGATCCTGTGCCATGCACGGCGTGCCCCGGATCTGCAGGGCATGGTGCTGGCGCGCGGGGAAGACCATAGCTTCCGCTTGCGGTGTCGGAATGGCTGGGCAGCGGCTTTCCCGCAGAGCGCACATTTGCTGCAGGAGGAAGTGCAGCTTTGGCTGAAGACGCCTTGGAGTCTGGAGTTGGTGGGGGTTTAAGTTTTTTGGGGTCTTCGTTTTTTAAACACACCGAAGACTTAAACCACAGCATCCCGCTCAAACAGCCCCACCCCCGCCTGCTTGGCCGCATGCTTGGCCATGGCCGCCAGATTGGCCACATCCTCCACCCGTGTGAACTGCGCACCATCAATCACCACTGCCCCTACCGACAGCGTGGTGCAGGGAAAGAAGCGCATCACGCCGTGGCGGTCTTCGGCCTCGATGCCACCCCGCTCCCGCGCCTCGTCATCAAACATGGCCAGCGCACGCTCTGCAAACTCCTCCACCAGACGCTCGCAACGCACTTTCCAGTCGGGACTCTGGAAGAGCAGGATGAAATCGTCACCCCCCACATGGCCCAGGAAGTCACGCTGCGAATCGCACTGCTCCATGGCCACGCGTGCCAGCAAGCGGATCATCTCGTCGCCGCGCCAGTAGCCGTAGTAGTCGTTGAATGGCTTGAAGTTGTTGAGATCGGCATAGCAAGCCACGAAGCGCACCTGCTTTTTGAGCAGGCGTTCCATGTGCTGGCTGATGGGAATGTTGCCGGGCAAAAAGGTCAGCGGATTGGCGTGGCGTGCCGCTTCGATGCGCGTCTCCGTCACGGAGCGCACCAGCTGGTCGCCGGTGCCCAGGCCCATGTAGTGGCCATTCTCGGTGGCGATGAAGCCATCGTTCAGGTAGCGCTGGTCCTGCGAGGTCAGGATACCGACCAGCTCGTCCACGCTGTGCTCGCGTTCGATCAGGCGTGGCTCCCGGTTGGCATGCACCGCGCAGGGCTTGCGGCCCCACACTTCGCGGTAGTAGAGCTTGCTGTACTCATTCATGAACAGGGCGCGGTTGATGATGCCCACCGGCCGCTCGCCCTCCAGCATGGCCACGGCATGCAACGTGGGGTGCTCCAGGAAAATCTCGGCCAGGGCATCGTTGTGCGTCTCCGGCGTCACTGTGGGCGCGCGCAACAGAGACAGGCTGCGCAGGTGCCCCCCCTGGGACATGCGGCCCAGTTCGGGAAACACCGCCACCTGCCGTTCGCTGAGCACGCGCTGGGGCTCAGCCCCCAGGTACTTCATCGGCTTGCGGTCCGGGTGACCCAGAAAATAGCCCTGCCCGTACTCGATACCCAAGTCGCGCAGCACGCGCAGGTCTTCCGCGGTCTCTATCCCCTCGGCCACCAGCGAACTGCCAAACACGGTGGCAATCTGCTGCAGGGCCTGGATGGTGCGCAGCTTGTCCCCATGGGCGCTGATGTTGCGCGTGAAGTACTTGTCGATCTTCACCACCTCGGGCTTGAGCTGGGACCACAGGCGCAGGCTGGAATGGCCATCGCCAAAGTCATCCAGCGCCAGTGACACGCCGGCCGAGCGGATCTCCTGCACCACCTCGGCCAGACGGTCCATGCTGTCCACCCGCTCGTGCTCCGTGATCTCCAGGACCAGGGTACGCGGCATCACGCGCAGATCGAGAATCCAGCGCAGCAAGCCCTCACGCCCGCGCAGGTTGAAGATGCGGGTCAGCGCGTTGGCGCTGATATTCACAAACAGCCGGCCTCCACCGCGCAACTGCCCCCAGGTCGGCAGGGTGGCCACCACGCAGGCGTTCTCGAACTCGTAGCGCAGGTCCTCCTCTGCTGCTGCACGCAGCAGTGCGTCTGGCGTGTGGAGTGGGGTGCCGGCAGGGCCACGGATCAAGGCCTCGTGGGCATGGATCGAGGCATCGGCGAGATTCACGATGGGTTGGAACACCGGGTACAGGCTACCGGCCTGCAACACCGATTGCAAAGGCCCGGGCACGGCGTTCGCCGGTGCATTGCTGGACACCAAACGCAGAGGCTGTGAGTGCATGGCGCAATCTCCAGAACACATAGGGCCGCCCATCGTATGAAGCCCCGATGACAGTGGTGTGACACTGCATTTTTGAGAATTTTATAAACGGTATAAACTGTATATACCGTTTTACTTTTCAAAGGATTTTTCACGTGACTTCGACCGACAAGCCCGCTGCCCCCACCACCGCAACACCCGCGCCCGTCAAGGCCGCTGCCAGCAAAAAGACTGCCCCCGCGGCAGCACCCAAAGCTGCGGCCAAGCCTGTTGCCCGCCCTGCTGCCAAAGCCAAACCCAAGGCTGCCGTGAAGGCCAAGACACCTGCCGCCAAGAAGGCTGCGGCCAGCGTCACCAAGAAAGCCGTTGCCAAGCCCGCAGCCGCCAAACCGGTTGCAGCACCCAAGGTTGCCAAGGTCAAGAAGCCCAAGATGGTGCGCGACAGCTTCACCATTCCCAAGCCCGAATACGACGTGCTGGACGTGCTCAAGCTGCGCGCCGCCAAACTGGGCAACCCGGTCAAGAAGACCGAACTGATCCGCGCCGGCGTCAAGGCCATCGCCGCCCTGTCGGATGCCGCCTTCAAGCAGGCCCTGCTGGCAGTGCCCAGCCTGAAGACCGGCCGCCCGGCCAAGACCAAGAAGGCCTGAGGCCTTTAGAGCAGCTCGGGGGACTGCACGGTCACGACCACGGTTTGGCCGCTGCCCTCGCGCTCCCGGTGGCGCAACCACCAGACCGCGCCTTTCTTGATCGCACATTCCGCCTCGTTGAGACCCAGAAGGCGGGAGATCGTCTGGCCCAGCGTAGGCTGGTGGCCGACCACCACCACGCAGCCCTTGGCATGGGGCCACTGCACCAAGTCCAGCAGGCCATCCACATTGCCCAAGGGGGCCAGCGCTGCATGGGTCTTGAACTTGCGGCCCAGGGCCTGTGCGGTCTGCTCGGTACGCGCCGCCGGGCTGGCCCAGATCTTGGCGCCATCCGGTAATTGCCTATCCAACCAGGCCGCCATGCGGGCTGCCTGCTTGTCACCCTTGCTGCTCAGGGTACGCAGCATGTCGTCGCCTACCAGATCCAGGTCTATGGCTTCCGCGTGGCGCCAGAGAATCAAATCCATCGCTCCCTCTCCCTTGTTGTTCAGGCCTTGTCGTTGCGTCCGTAGCGGGCCATGAGTGCGGCCTGGGCACCATGGGCGTGCGCCCCCGCCTGCACCCGCTGGTACCGGCCATCGCCCCCCAGCTCCCAGGCGTCCACGCCGTCATGCAAATAGGCCACCAGGCACTCGTCCACAATGCGCTGGCGCAAAGCAGCATCCGTCACCGGCCAGGCCAGCTCCACACGCCGCACCATGTTGCGGTTCATCCAGTCGGCGCTGGACAGGTAGAGCTCTTCCCCCTCGCCCTGGCGGAAGTAAAACACCCGCGAGTGCTCCAGAAAGCGGCCGATCACCGAGCGCACCCGGATGTTCTCGGTACGCCCCGGCACCTGGGCGGGCAGCATGCAGGCGCCACGCACGACGAGGTCGATCTTCACGCCGGCCTCGCCCGCACGCATCAGGCTGCGGATCAGGTCTTCGTCGGTCAGCGAATTCATCTTGGCCACGATGCGGGTGGACTCGCCCTTGCGCGCAGCCTCCCCCAAGGCATCAATACGCGCGATTAGCTTGCGGTGCAGATGAAACGGCGCCATCCAGAGTCGGGAGAGCGGCGGCAGCTTGCTTTGGCCAGCCAGATGCACGAACACGTGTTCCATGTCGGTTGTGATGGCGGCATCGGCCGTGAGATGGCTGATGTCGGTGTACAGGCGCGCCGTGCGCGGGTTGTAGTTGCCGGTGGAGAGATGGCCGTAGCGCTTGAGTGATTTGCCCTCGCGCCGTGTGATCAGCATCATCTTGGCGTGCGTCTTCAGGCCCACCACGCCGTACACCACCTGCGCCCCGATGGATTCCAGCATCTCGGCCCAGTTGATGTTGGCTTCTTCGTCAAACCGCGCCTTGAGCTCCACCACCACGGTCACTTCCTTGCCGCGGCGCACTGCTTCGCGCAGCAGGTCCATGAGCTCGGAGTCGGCACCCGTGCGGTAAATGGTCTGCTTGATGGCCAGTACCTGCGGGTCATTGACCGCCTCGCGCAAAAAGGCCAGCACCCCGTCGAAGCTCTCGAAGGGCTGGTGCATGAGGATGTCACCCTGGCGCAGCTGGGCAAAGATGGACTGCCCGCTCTGCAACTGGGCCGGGTAGGACGCCCGGTAGCCCGGGAAACAAAGGTCGGGCCGCTGCACCAGATCAATCAGCTGGGTGAGTCGGGCCAGATTGACCGGGCCATGCACGCGGAACAAAGCTTGGGCCGGAAGCGAAAACTGCTTGAGCAGAAAGCTCGCCAGATGCTCGGAGCACCCGGCCGAAACTTCCAGGCGCACGGCCTGGCCGTAGTGCCGGTGCACCAAGCCCTGCCGCAGTGCGGTACGCAGGTTCTGCACATCGTCCTCGTCCACCGCAAGGTCGGAATGGCGCGTCACGCGGAATTGTGAAAACTGCCCCACCACACGGCCCGGAAACAGCTCCGCCAAATGCGCGCGGATCACGCTGGACAACGAAACAAACAGCGCCTGCTTGCCGGCACCCTTGTCAGGCATGCGGATCAGGCGCGGCAGCACGCGCGGCACCTTGACGATGGCGATCTCATTCTCACGCCCGAAGGCGTCCTTGCCGCCCAGGCGCACAATGAAGTTGAGTGACTTGTTGGCTACCTGCGGAAACGGGTGCGAGGGGTCCAGCCCCACGGGAATCAGCAGCGGGCGCACTTCGCGCTCAAAATATTGCTTCACCCAGGCACGCTGCGCCGCCGTGCGCTCACCATGCGAGACGATTCGGATGCCAGCCTTAGCAAAGGCGGGCATCAGCTGCTCGTTGTAGAGCGTGTACTGGCGGGCTACCAGCGTGTGCAGCGCATCGGCCAGTCGCTCGAATGAAGCGACTGTGAACTGGCCCTTGTGGTCATTCGTCTGCTTGGCCGAAAGATGCGGCTCGGCGCGCACCTCAAAAAACTCGTCCAGGTTGCTGGAGACGATGCAGAGGTACCTCAGGCGCTCCAGCAGCGGGACATCGGAACGTATTGCCCAGTCCAGCACACGCTCATTGAACGCGAGGAGGCTGTGGTCCCTATCCAGCAGATCGGGGGCGGCGAGCGCAGGCTTGACCAGGCGCTTGCTAAGAGCGGACAACATGGAGATTCACCCATTTATGACACAACGGTGAAGAATTGTTGACGCCTAAGATGACAGTGATGTGACATCCCGCACAGCCGCCGGGGACACCGCCGTACTGGCCCGCGCCGGCACCAGATGGCCCGCAAACAGCAAGGCCGCATAGGCCCAGCCAAAGTGCAGCGCCCGGGCGCGTGCCTCATGGCGCGGCACCGAGAGCGCGCCATACCAGGCCTGGGTCAGGTCTTCCTGCAACACCCCGCCCTGTGTTGGGGAACCCACCACCTCGTTGGGCCCCTCCACCGGGTAGGCTGCCACGGGCGTGCCGCAGGCCATGGCCTCCAGCATCACCAGGCCGAAGGTCTCAGACCGGCTTGGCATGACAAACACATCGGCTGCGGCATAGACCTTGGCCAGCTCGTCACGCGGCAACACGCCCAGCCAGCGCACATGGGGGTAACGCGCCTTCAGGTCCGCTTCCAGCGGGCCCACGCCGCAGACGATCTTGGTGCCAGGCACGTCCATTTGCAGGAAGGCGTCAATATTCTTCTCGTAGGACACGCGGCCCACAAACAGCGACACCGGCCGCGCCAGCAGGCCCAGCGGCGCATACACGCGCGGCTCCTCCTGGTAGGGGAAGAGCTGCACATCCACCCCGTGCGTCCAACTGCGCAGCTTGCGAAAGCCCTGTGCATCCAGCATGCGCAGCACGCTGGGCGTGGGCACCATCACGCCCGACGAGGGCTTGTGGAAGTGGCGGAACAAGGCGTAGCCCATCCACAGCGGAATCTTGAGCGCAGCCTGCAGGATCTCGGGAAAACGCGTGTGGTAGGCCGTGGTGAAAGCCAGCTTGTGCTTTCGGCAGTAGCTGCGCGCAGCCCAACCCAGCGGGCCTTCGGTAGCGAGGTGAATGGCGTCGTGTGCGCCGGCATCCAGCATCTGCGCCAGCGCCTTGCCGGGGCGCACTGCGAGGTCAATGCCCGCGTAGCCCGGACAAGGCCGGGTCTTGAACAGGCCAGGGTGAATCACTTCCACCACATGGCCCAGGCCTTCGAGTTCGCGCACCAGTTCCACCAGGGTGGTCACCACCCCGTTGACCTGGGGCTGCCATGCGTCGGTAATCAGGGCGAGTTTCATGCGTGGGTTTCCTGCAGGGCGGGGGTGGCCACGGCGGTGGCCGGCGGGCTAGCAGTGCCGGCCCAATAAATGAGTTCGAGCTGGCCGTCCATGTGCTCCACCAGGGCGGTGCGGCTTTCCACCCAGTCGCCATCGTTGCAGTACAGCGTGCCGTCGATGGTGCGCATCTCGGCATGGTGGATGTGGCCGCAGACCACGCCATCGTGGCCGCGGCGGCGCGCCTCCTGGGCCACGGCCTTCTCGAAGTCGGTCACGTAGTTCAGGGCCTTCTTGACCTTGTGCTTGAGGTAGGCCGACAGCGACCAGTACGGCAGGCCCATGCGTGCGCGCAGGGTGTTGAGGTAGCGGTTGAGCTTGAGGGTGAACTCGTAGGCGTTGTCACCCAGGTAAGCCAGCCACTTGGCGCACTGGATCACGCCATCGAAGTAGTCGCCATGCGTGACCCACAGCGTGCGGCCATCAGCGGTGGTGTGCACCGTGTCTTCGTGTACCTCGATACCGCCAAACTGGTGGCCCACGAAGCCGCGGGCAAACTCGTCATGGTTGCCAGGGATGAAGACCACGCGGCAGCCCTTGCGTGCACGGCGCAACAGCTTTTGCACCACATCGTTGTGCGCCTGCGGCCAGAACCAGCGGCGGCGCAGCTGCCAACCGTCCACGATGTCGCCCACCAGATAGAGGTGGTCACTGGGATGGTGCTTCAGAAAGTCCAACAGCGGCTTGGCCTGGCAACCGGCGGTGCCCAGGTGGATGTCGGACACAAACACCGCGCGGTAGCGGCGGTGGCCCGCTTCGTCGTCATCGGCTTCGGCGCCTGGCGCCAAACCCTGCCAGTTGGCTCCCAGAGCGTCGAAGGCGGTGCGCATCAGGCCCCCAGGAAGTGCTTGCGGTAGCGGGAAGGCAGATCGGCGATGCGCATGAGCATCGGCAAGTCGGCCGTGTTGAAGTCCGGGTCCCAAGCCGGAGCCCCCAGCACCTTGGCACCCAAGCGCAGGTAGCCTTTGATCAGCGCGGGTGGCTCCACGTCCAGAGTGCTGTCCAACTGCTCAATGGGGAGCGGCAGGCGTGGCCGCACGTGGTATTCGATGGGGGCGAGGTGCGTGGCTTCAACCTGGCGCCAAATGCTGGCCGCCACGTCGCCGCTGACCACGCCGTTGTGCAGCATGGGGATGCTGGCGCAACCAATCATGGTGTCGAGCTGATTGCGCACCATGAATTCAGCCAACGCGCCCCACAGCGCCATGATGACGCCGCCGTGGCGGTGGTCCGGGTGCACGCAGCTGCGGCCCAGCTCCACCATGCGTTCGCGCAGGCTGCGCAGGCGGGTCAGGTCAAATTCGGTGTCGCTGTAGAAACTGCCCACGCGCTTGGCCTGGGTAGGCGTGAGCACGCGGTAGGTGCCGATGACCTGGCCGCTGGCCTGGTCGCGCACCAGCAGGTGTTCGCAGAAGTTGTCGAACAGGTCCACGTCGTGACCGGGAATGTTGGTGCTCAGGCGGGCACCCATTTCGCCAGCGAAGACATCGTGGCGCAGGCGCTGGGCGGCGCGGACTTCATCCTGGTGCTTGGCCCAGGAGACTTCGATGCCGCTGCGCGCGGAGGTGGTGGTTGCGGTCTGCACCGCGATCGGATGCAGTGTGGGCGAGGCCAGCGTAGGCACGGCTGCGGCGGATGTTGTTGGCATTCTTGTCCCCTTCCTTGAGCGTGATTGCACTGACCGGGAAGTGTGAAGAGCGCCTGTGACCCATACATGGCAGTTGCATGAAGCTTTTATGACATTGCGCAGCGATGTATTGAACGATTCAATATTTCAAGTATTATTGAAATATGAACACCACAGCCTTTGACGAACCCCAGGCCCTCAAAGCCCTGACCGCCCTGGCCCAGGCCCAGCGCCTGCGTGCCTTCAAGGCGCTGGTGGTGGCAGGCCCGGAGGGCCTGACGCCCGGCACTCTGGCCCAGCAGCTCGACAGTGCGCCCAGCGCCCTGTCCTTTCACCTCAAGGAGCTGGCCCACTCGGGGCTGGTAGACATCGAACAGCGTGGCCGCAACCTGATTTACCGCGCCAACTTTGCACATATGAACGGCCTGCTGGCCTACATGACCATGCATTGCTGCCAGGGCGAAAGCTGCGAGGTAACCGAGGGCACAGGCGCAGCAGGCTGCACCAGCTGTTAGCTCCGCCCCGCATTTACAAACCAAATAGCCCCCAGCCCTTATAGATCATGCGCAAGCAACTACTGAATTCATAGCAAACATCCCTTTTTCCCATCAAACCAGGAGCCAATATGTCCACATTGCCCCTCAACGTCCTCTTCTTGTGTACCCACAACTCTGCCCGCAGCATCCTGGCTGAGGCCACGCTCAACCACATCGGCGGCGGTCGCTTCAAGGGCTTCTCCGCTGGCAGCAGCCCGCGCGAAAATCAGCAACCCAACCCCATCGGCCTGCAAACCCTGCGCAATGCCGGCATCAGCGTGGAAGGCCTGCGCAGCAAAAGCTGGGACGAGTTCGCCCTGCCCGACGCCCCCCACATGGACCTGATCATCACCGTATGCGATAACGCCGCCGGCGAAGTCTGCCCCTTCTGGCCCGGCAAACCCGCCACCGCCCACTGGGGCTACGCAGACCCGTCTGCAGGCGACGGCAGCGACGAACAGAAGGCAGAAGCTTTCAAGCACACCTTGCACGCCATCCGCCGCCGCTTGGACCTGCTGGTCAACCTGCCGGAAGAAAAGCTCAGTGTCATGGTGCTCCAGCAAACGGCCAAGGAGCTGGCATCAAGATGAGCGAACCGACTCCACTGCCCAAGCAACTACTTGCAGAGTTCGCTGGCACCGCCGCCCTGCTCTGCGCCGTCATCGGCTCAGGCATCATGGCCCAGCGCATCAGTGGCGGCAACGACGGCGTCGCCCTGCTGGCCAACACCCTGGCCACGGTGTTTGCGCTGTACGTGCTGATTGAAAGCCTGGGCCCCGTGAGCGGCGCCCACTTCAACCCGCTGGTCACTCTCGTAATGTGGTCAAAAGGGCAACTAACGCCTGAGAATAGTGCGCGAGCAGCTACGCTTTTTATAGCAGCTCAACTCTCTGGTGCGGTGGCCGGTGCAGCCCTGGCCAACGCCATGTTCGAGCTGCCGCTGCTGCACTTCAGCCAACACCTGCGCGGCGGCTGGGACGCTGCGGGCCAGTTCACCGGCTGGGGCCAGTGGGTGGCGGAAGCGGTGGCTACCGGCGGGCTGCTGTTCACCATCCTGCGGGCACCCAAGGGCAAAGCCCCGGCGCTGGTGGCCTGCTACATCGGCGCGGCCTACTGGTTCACCGCCAGCACCTCGTTTGCCAACCCGGCGGCCGTCATGGGCCGCATGTTCAGCGACACCTTTGCCGGCATTGCACCGGCCAGCGCCATCGGCTTTGTGCTGGTGCAAGCCGTAGGCGCTGCTCTCGGCGTAGCCTTGGCCCAAGCACTTTCTCCCAAGAATACTTCTGTATGACCATCACCATTTTTCACAACCCTGCCTGCGGCACCTCGCGCAACACACTGGCCATGATCCGCAACAGTGGCGTGGAGCCCACTGTTATTGAATACCTCAAGACCCCACCCACCAAGGCCCGCCTGCAAGAGTTGCTGACTGCTATGGGCACCGGCCCACGCCCGCTGCTGCGCGAAAAAGGTACGCCCTATGCAGAGCTGGACTTGGGCAACCCCAAGTGGACCGACGACGAGTTGCTGGATTTCATGCTGGCCCACCCCATCCTCATCAACCGCCCCGTGGTGGAAACGCCCCTGAGCACCCGTCTGTGCAGACCGTCCGAGCTGGTGCTGGACATCCTGCCCAACGCACAACAAGCAGCGTTCACCAAAGAGGACGGCGAAGCAGTGGTCAATGCCAAGGGCGAACGTGTCTGAGTTGCTGAGCTCCCTACCCCAACTGGAGGCTGCGCACTTTCGCCTGCCGGATGCCACCGCGCTGCGGCCAACGCCGTCCAGCCACGCCCCGCGCATAGCGCTGCTCTACGGTTCGCTGCGACCCCGGTCCTTCAGCCGGTTGCTGACCGAAGAGGCCGCCCGCCTGCTGCAGGCCATGGGCGCCGAAACCCGCATCTTCAACCCCGGCGGCCTGCCCCTGCCCGACGACGCGCCTGACACCCACCCCAAGGTGCAAGAGCTGCGCGAGCTGACGCAGTGGTCTGAGGGTATGGTCTGGACCTCGCCCGAACGGCACGGCGCCATGACCGGCATCATGAAAGCGCAGATCGACTGGATACCGCTCAATAGCGGCGCGGTGCGTCCCACCCAGGGCAAAACGCTGGCGGTGATGCAGGTGAGCGGCGGCTCGCAAAGCTTTAACGCCGTCAACCAGATGCGCGTGCTGGGCCGCTGGATGCGCATGCTCACCATCCCCAACCAAAGCTCGGTGGCCAAGGCGTTCATGGAATTCGGCGACGACGATCGCATGAAGCCCTCTGCCTACTTTGACCGTGTGGTCGATGTGATGGAGGAGCTGATGAAGTTCACCCTGCTTACCCGCGATGCCTCACCCTACCTCGTGGACCGCTACAGCGAGCGCAAAGAAAGCGCGGAGCAACTGATGCAACGGGTCAATCAACGCAGCCTGTAGCCATTCACCATCTACCATGCACAACCCACCCACCGCCCTGGCCGATGCACTGAACCACGGCTGCCGATGCCAGACCCTGGACGCGGAGCAACTGCGCCAGGAGCTGAGCCGCGATGCGGGCCTGCGCGATGTAGCCGCCACCTTGGCCCACACCCACCCGCACCTGTTTGCCAACACGGCAGTGTTTGCCTCCCACGCCACGGTGCAGGCGGTGCAAGCGGCAGTGGCAGCGCTGGAGCGCACCTTGTCTCTGCCCGCCTGGGCGCAGCACGTGCTGCCGGGCGCCAGCGCTATCGCCCATGCAGACCACGGCCCGCTGGGCGTGTTCATGGGCTACGACTTTCACCTCACACCCCAAGGCCCCCAACTCATTGAGATCAACACCAACGCGGGCGGTGCCATGCTCAACGCGGTGTTGCTGCGCGCGCAGGCCGTCTGCTGCGGGCTGATGAACCCGGCACTCAACGCCTACCGCAACATGGCCACGCTGGAGGACGAGTTCGTGGCCATGTTCCAAGCCGAGTGGAACTTGTTCAACCACGTGCGCGGGCAGGCACCGCGCCCCTTGCGCAGCATCGCCATCGTGGACGAAGCGCCGCAGAGCCAGTACCTCGCGCCCGAGTTCGCCTTGTTTGCCGAGCTGTTCCAGCGCCACGGCATGCAGGCCGTGGTCATTGATCCTACCCGTCTGCAACTGCGCGACGGTGTGCTCTACGCCGGTGCACTGGCCTTGGACCTGGTCTACAACCGCCTGACCGACTTTGACCTGTCAGACCCCGCCCACGCCGCACTGGCCCAGGCCTACCGGGACACCGCAGTGGCGGTGACGCCCCACCCGCGTGCCCATGCCTTGCGTGCCAACAAACAGCACCTGGTCACGCTGGGCCAAGCTGCTGCGCTGCAGTCCTTGGGCGTGCCGCCTGCGGACCAGCACACCCTGCTGGCCACGGTACCTGCCTGCGAACGCGTCAGTGCCGAGAACGCGGCGGCGCTTTGGGAGCAACGCAAACACCTGTTCTTCAAACCACTGGATGGTTTTGGCGCCCGTGCGGTCTACCGCGGCGACAAGCTCATCAAAAAAGTCTGGGAGCAGATTCTGCAAGGCGACTACATTGCCCAGGCACTGGTACCGCCACCCCTGCGCGCCATGCAGGTGGGTGATACAGCCACCGAGCTGAAGTTTGACCTGCGCGCTTACACCTATGCGGGACGCGTGCAACTGCTGGCCGCCCGCACCTACAGCGGGCAGACCACCAACTTCCGCACGGCTGGCGGTGGTTTTGCTCCAGTGATGTGGGTCCCAGACTTGCAGTCATGTGAACAGGATACCGATGCCACCACGTGCGGCAGCCCGTTCAATGTGCTACGAAAAACATAGCTTCTTACGCAACATCCACGGGGGCTAGAGGCGTATTTTCTGTGTACCCGGCCCGGATACGCCGGTCAGAAGTCTTTTTTCGTAATGACCTGATCGCCTTTGCGCGGCTTGCCCGCGCGACCCGCCTTGGACCAGTCGTAGTCGTGCCCGTCAGGGGTCTTTCCGTCGACCACGGCGTCCACCCCGGGCTTGCCCACGCTCTGTGGGTTCTCGCTAGCCATGGTCACAAAGCTGAAGCCGGCGTCACGCTTCTCCTTGGTGATCTGCAGCGCCTGCGACAGGTCATCGGTCTCGCAGCCGTGGGCCTGTTGCGCGTGGTCAGTCCAGTAGATCTTGAACATGGCGTGCTCCGTTCAACCCAACCACTTCTGCATGAAGCCCGCCTGGCCCATGGCCGGGTCCAGCTGGTAGTAGGCAAAGCCCACGCGCTGGTACAACTTCTCGGCGCCCTTGTTGCCGGACAGCACTTCCAGCGTCATCTTGCAGGCGCCGCGCTCCACGGCGATCTGCTCCACCAGCGCCAGCATCTGCTCGCCAATGCGCTGGCCGCGGTAGCCGGGCAGCACCGCCACGTCGTGCACATTCACCAGCGGCTTGCACATGAAGGTGGACAGTCCTTCGATGCAGTTCACCAGCCCCACGGGCGTGGAGTCGTCGTTGGATGCAAAAGCCAACACGCTGAAAGCATGCGGACGCGCTGCCAGCGAGGGCACCAGATTGGCTTTGGCAAAGTCGCTCAGGCCCTCACCACCACCCATGGGGTCAATCGCATAGGCATCGAGCAGCATGACCAGGGCCGCAGCGTGCACGGGGTTGGCGTAGTCGGCACGGACCACGCGGATGGCGTTCGTCATGGAGTCAGGCTTTCAGGGTGTCGGCAATGCGCTGAGCCCAACTCTGGGCTTGGGCAGCTTCGCGGGCTTCCACCATCACGCGCACCAGGGGCTCGGTGCCGCTGGCACGGATGAGCACGCGGCCGGTGTCGCCCAGCGCAGCTTCGGCCGCCTGGGTCTCTTCGGTCATGCGCGCATTGCTCTTCCAGTCCTGACCCGGGGTCAGGCGCACATTGATCAGGGTCTGCGGGAACAGGGTCACGCCCTGCAGCAACTGGGCCAGGGTTTTCTCGCTGCGCACACAGGCCTGCAGCACCTGCAGGGCCGATACCAGACCGTCACCCGTGGTGTGCTTGTCCAGCGCCAGCAGGTGGCCCGAGCCTTCGCCTCCCAACAGCCACTTGTGTTTCTCCAGATCCTCCAGCACATAGCGGTCGCCCACCTTGGCACGCACAAACTGCACGCCGCGCTGCTTTAGCGCCACTTCCACGGCCATGTTGGTCATCAGCGTGCCCACCACGCCGGGCACATGCTCGTCGCGGCCCAGGCGGTCGTCGGCCATCAGATAGAGCAGCTCGTCGCCGTTGTAGAGGCGTCCATCGGCATCCACCAGTTGCAGGCGGTCGGCATCACCGTCTAGCGCCACACCAAAGTCGGCTTTGTGCTCTTTCACGGCGGCGACCAACGCCTCGGGGTGGGTCGCACCCACGCCCTTGTTGATGTTCAGGCCATCGGGCGAGCAGCCAATCGCAATGACTTCGGCGCCCAGCTCATGGAACACCTTGGGGGCAATGTGATAGGCAGCGCCATGCGCGGCGTCCACCACGATCTTCAGACCCTTGAGCGTGAGTTCCTTGTCAAAGGTGCTCTTGCAGAACTCGATGTAGCGGCCGGCGGCATCGTCCAGGCGGCGGCTCTTGCCCAGGCTGGCCGAGTCCACCCAGACGGGCGGCTTTTCCAGCTCGGCTTCCACCGCAAGTTCCCAGGCGTCAGACAGCTTGCTGCCCTTGGCACTGAAGAACTTGATGCCGTTGTCGGCAAAGGGGTTGTGGCTGGCGCTGATGACAACCCCCAGCGAGGCGCGCTGCGCCCGCGTCAGGTAGGCCACGCCCGGTGTGGGCAGCGGGCCGAGCAGAACCACATCCACACCAGCCGAATTGAAGCCACTCTCCAGCGCGCTCTCCAGCATGTAACCCGAGATACGGGTGTCCTTGCCAATCAGCACCGTGGGGCGTGCCTCGGTTTCCTTGAGCACATGGCCTACGGCATGCGCCAGGCGCAGCACAAAGTCGGGGGTGATAGGGGCCTGCCCCACGGTACCGCGAATGCCGTCGGTACCGAAATACTGTCGTCCCATTGAAATTCCTGTTGTGTGTTGTTGTCTATGTCGGGGTGGCTCAGGCTGCAGACTGGGCTGCGGCCAATACCTTGAGCGCGGCCACGGTGTCGCGCACATCGTGCACGCGCACCACGTGGGCGCCGTTCTGCACGGCCAGTACGGCGGCCGTGATGCTGGGCGCGCGGCGCTGGTCCACGTCCATGCTGGCCGCATTGCTCAGCGAGGTCTGCGTCACTGCCGCCAGCGAGGATTTGCGCGACCAGCCGGCCAGCACCGGGTAGCCCGCGGGTACTGCCTGAGCCTGGCGCGCCAGCAACGCAAAATTCTGTTGCACGGTCTTGCCAAAGCCAATGCCCGGGTCCAGGCAAATACGGGCCTGATTGACTCCCAGCCCCCGTAGATTCTGCGCGAGCAGCTCCAAAAACGATAGCACCTGCGGTACCACATCGCCCTCCATGGGCGCCACCTGCATGGACTGCGGGTCGCGGTGCATATGCATCAGGCAGACGCCGCAGTTCGGATGTGCCGCCACCACGGATTCGCCCGTGGGGCCACCCTGCCCGTCGCGCCAGCGCAGGGCCCAGATGTCGTTGACGATGTCGGCACCCAGATCCAGCGCGGCCTGCATCACCGCAGGCTTGTAGGTGTCGATCGAAACTGGCACGCCCAGCGTCACCGCATGGCGGATGACCGGCAGCACGCGCGCAAGCTCTTCCTCCAGCGGCACAGGCAGTGCGCCGGGCCGGGTGGATTCGCCGCCTATGTCCAGAATATGGGCGCCATCCTTGAGCATGCGCTCGCAATGGGCCTGGGCTGAATCACGCGCGGCAAACTGGCCGCCGTCCGAGAACGAGTCGGGCGTGACGTTGACGATGCCCATCACCTTGGGGGTGCTGAGGTCGATGGCGAATCGGGAGGTTTGCCAGAACATGGGCGGAATTATCTGCTTTCGCCGTGCGAAAAACCGGGGCTGCTGCCCCTAAAAGAACACAGGGCCCGAAGGCCCTGTGAATCAGGTAAAGCAGCCTCAGGCTGCGCTGGGTGCGGGATCCGCCGCCACCGCCGGAGCGCCACCGCTGCCGCCGCCACCATTGTTGGGGCTGCGCGGTGTCCAGTCCTTGGGCGGACGAGGCTCCTTGCCGGCCATGATGTCGTCCAATTGCTCAGTGTCTATGGTTTCCCACTCCAGCAGGGCCTTGGCCATGGCGTGCATCTTGTCCTTGTTATCCTCGATCAGCTTGCGCGCCAGGGCGTACTGCTGGTCGATGATGCGACGCACCTCGGAGTCCACCTTCTGCATGGTCTGTTCGCTCATGCTGGTGGTCTTGGTCACACTGCGGCCCAGGAACACTTCACCCTCATTCTCGGCGTAGACCATGGGGCCCAGCGCATCGGTCATGCCGTAGCGGGTCACCATGTCGCGGGCGATGGAGGTGGCACGTTCAAAGTCGTTACTGGCGCCGGTGGTCATCTGGTTCATGAACACTTCTTCGGCAATACGGCCACCAAACAGCATGCTGATCTGGTTCAGCATGAATTCGCTGTCGTAGCTGTAGCGGTCTTGCGCGGGCAGGCTCATGGTCACACCCAGGGCACGGCCACGGGGAATGATGGTGACCTTGTGCACCGGGTCGCACTTGGGCAGCAGCTTGCCGATCAGGGCGTGGCCAGACTCGTGGTAAGCCGTGTTCTTGCGCTCTTCTTCGGGCATGACCATGGTCTTGCGCTCGGGGCCCATGATGATCTTGTCCTTGGCCTTCTCGAAGTCCTGCATCTCGACCAGGCGCGCATTGCGACGGGCTGCCATCAAGGCAGCTTCGTTGCACAGGTTGGCCAGATCAGCACCGCTCATGCCGGGCGTGCCGCGGGCAATGGTCATGGCGCTCACGTCCTGGCCCAGCGGCACCTTGCGCATGTGCACGTTCAGGATCTGCTCGCGGCCACGGATGTCGGGCAAGGTCACATAGACCTGGCGGTCGAAACGACCGGGGCGCAGCAAAGCGGCGTCCAGAATGTCAGGGCGGTTGGTGGCAGCCACCACGATCACACCGACGTTGGTCTCAAAGCCGTCCATCTCCACCAGCATCTGGTTGAGGGTCTGCTCGCGTTCGTCATTGCCACCGCCTAGGCCCGCGCCACGCTGGCGGCCCACGGCGTCGATTTCGTCGATGAAGATGATGCAGGGCGCGTTCTTCTTCGCGTTTTCGAACATATCGCGCACGCGGGAGGCACCCACGCCGACAAACATTTCCACAAAGTCGGAACCCGAAATGCTGAAGAACGGCACCTTGGCTTCACCCGCAATGGACTTGGCCAGCAGCGTCTTGCCGGTACCGGGAGGGCCGACCAGCAGCAAGCCGCGCGGAATACGACCACCCAGCTTCTGGAACTTGGAGGGATCTTTCAGGAAGTCCACGACCTCCTTCACTTCTTCCTTCGCTTCGTCACAGCCAGCCACGTCAGCAAAGGTCACGGTGTTGGTGTTCTCATCGAGCAGGCGGGCCTTGCTCTTGCCGAAGCTGAACGCGCCGCCCTTGCCACCGCCTTGCATCTGGCGCATGAAATACAGCCAGGCACCGATCAGCAGCAGGATGGGCCCGTAGCTGATCAGCAGGGTCATCAGGAGGGATTGCTCTTCGCGCTGCTTGACGTCGAACTTGACGTTGTTGGCGATCAGGTCGCTGACCAGACCGCGGTCCAGATTGGTGGCGTTGGTGCGAATGCGGCGGCCATCGGTGGTTTCAGCCACGATCTCGCCACCACCCACGCCTTCGGGAATAACGGCGGACTTGATTTGCTTGCTGCGGACCTGTTCCAGGAAATCGGAATAGGCCACGGAACCGGAGGCCGCATTGCGGGAGTCAAACTGCTTGAAGACGGCGAACAGCACGAAGGCCACCACCAACCACACTGCAACTTTAGAAAACCATTGATTGTTCAAGCGAAGCTCCAATACTGCCGCAAGTAGACGGACCTTGCGTACTTGGGACCCATTTTAGGCGTTTCAAGCCGTGAAAGCGCCTTTTTCGCCGCCTACAGCCATAGAAAGAGCATGGGAATATGACAAGTATTTAACGGCTTTTGAGGCCCAGGCCGATCAGGAAGGTTTCCGATGAACGGTCGCGCGAGGCCTTGGGTTTGAGCGTCTTGACGGTGACAAAGGCGGCCTTGAAGCGCTGCACCACTTCGTTGTAGCTCGCTCCATGGAATACTTTGGCCACCAGCGCACCCTGCGGCTTCATGTGGCTCTGGGCAAAATCGATGGCCAGCTCGATCAGATATTCCACGCGCGCCGCGTCGGCCGACGAGATGCCCGAGAGGTTGGGCGCCATGTCCGACACCACCAGATCGGCCTGCTGGCCGCCCAGAGCCTCCTGCAGTTGGGCCAGCGTGGCCTCTTCGCGGAAGTCGCCTTGGATAAAGGTGACGCCTTCGATAGGATCCATGGGCAACAGGTCCAGACCGATGATGGCACCATCCAGCGCGCCCACGGCCGCCCCCTGTGGCGAGAGACGCCGGCGCAGGTACTGGCTCCAGGCACCCGGGGTGCAACCCAGGTCCACCACCAACTGGCCGGGACGCACTAGTTGCAGGGTTTCATCAATTTCCTTGAGTTTGTAGGCGGCACGGGCGCGGTAGCCCTCCTTGTTCGCCAGCTTGACGTAGGGATCGTTGATGTGGTCGTGCAGCCAGGCCTTGTTGACCTTTTTGCCCTTGGCAGGTGTTTTCATGCAGGTTTTCCAGGAAGGCCCTGATTGTCCGGCTTTTCCGGCTTTTCGCTTACAAGTTGTCACCCTTCTCCTCTATAGTTGAGCGTTTGCCTTCGCTGCAGCAAGGCGCCCCATCGAGAGGAAGGCATGCCCCTGTTCCAACGCAACGTCAAACTTCACGTCACTATCAGTTGGCTGTTTGTCGTGCTGACGCTGCCCGTCATCATTGCTTTTTTGGTGGTGAGCTACCGGGCCAACGCGCTGCTCATTGAGGACTACTCGAACAAGTTCATCGAAAAGTCGGTACGCGAGAACTTCCACAACGCCGAACGCCTACTCAACCCCTTCATCAGCAATGCACGCGCCGCCGGCACGCTGATGCGCGACAAGCCCGACTATTTCCGCGAGCCCAACGCCTCGGACTACCTGCACGAAATCGTCGCCTCCAATGAGGCTGTCTACGCCGCCTACGCGGCCTTTGACGACGGCAGCTTCCGCCAGGTGCGCCGCGTGGTGCCGGGCCGCCCGGTGCTGGACAAGCCGGTACCCGAAGGCACGCAGATCGTCGAGCGCTTCATCGACAAGCGCAACATCCCCACCGGCACCGAGGCGCAAGACCACTACCGCTTCCATGGCGCCTGGGGCAACGTGCTGGGCCAGGATGCCGGCCCGGTGACCTATGACCCGCGCACACGCGGCTACTACAAGGAGGCCGTGCGCCTGCAAACGCTCACGGTCTCCGACGTCTACCCTTTTGCGAGTTCGGGCGAGCTGGGGATCACGGTCACCGCACCCATCGTCTCCAGTACGCAGACTACCGGCGTGTTCTCCATCGACCTCACGCTCAAGACCCTGTCGCGCTTTCTGTCGGACAACCGCGTCAGCCCCAACAGCGTCACCATCGTCGCCGACGACCATGGCGGCGTGATCGCCCACCCCGAGTTTGAACGAGGCCTCACGCTCAAGGACAAGGAACTGGTGCAGAACCAGCTCAGCAAGCTGGGCGATGTGCGGGTGACAGCCGCCCTGGCCGAGCGCATCCGCAGCGGCACCGATCGCTTTCACTTCACCGCCGGGCCGGACAACACCGAGTACATCGGCATCTTCTCGCCCTTCCCCAAGGACTTCAAGAAGCCCTGGGAGCTGCTCATCATCGCGCCCACCGACGACTTTGTGGGCGGCATCAAGGAAACCAACCGCCGGCTGCTGATCTTTGGAGCCCTGGTGTTCTGCCTGCAACTGGCGCTGATTTACCGCCTGTCCCGCGCGCTGTCCCGTCCCATCGAGCAGCTGGCCGATGAGGTGGTGCATGTCCGTAATTTCGAGTTCCTGCAGGCCCCCATGGTGGAGTCACGCATTGCCGAAATCAGCCATCTGGCCAAGGCCGTGTTCACGCTGACACGGGGCTTGGAGTCGTTCACTTCCTACGTGCCCCGCGGACTGGTCAAGCAATTGATCGACTCGGGCCAAGGTACGCGCCTGGGCGTGGAGAGCCGCTACCTCACGCTGTTCTTTACCGACCTGGAAGGCTTCTCCACCCTGTCGGAGTCCGAACCCTCGCAGCAGTTGCTGTCCCGCGTGTCGGACTATTTTGCAAGCGTGACCGAATCCATCGAACAGGAACACGGCACGGTGGACAAATACATTGGCGATGCGGTGATGGCGTTCTGGGGCGCGCCCAACCCGCTGGAGAACCACGCCTACCTGGCCTGCGTGGCTGCGGTGCGCTCACAGCGCCGCATGGCACTGCGCAACCAGGAGTGGGCATCGCAGTCCATGTCCCCCCTCAGGGTGCGCATAGGCATCCACAGCGACTCGGTGCTGGTCGGCAACGTAGGTTCAGCCGAACGGGTGAGCTACACCGTGATGGGCGACGGCGTGAACGTGGCCGCACGCCTGGAAGGCATGAACAAGGAACTGGGCACCTGGGTCTGCGTGAGCCACGCGGTCTACCGGGCGGCGGGCGAGCGCCTGTGGCTACGCCCCATCGATACGGTCACGGTCAAAGGCCGCAAGGGCGAACTGCTGGTCTACGAGCTGCTAGCCATCCGTGATGGCGATGCAGAAACCGCCGCCACGCCCGAGGAAGTCCGCCTCTGCAATCTGACGGTGGAAGCCTATGCCCGCTATGCGGACAACGACTTTGTGGGTGCAGCGGAAGCCTATGCCGCCATTCTGGCGCGCTTCCCGCAGGATGCCGTGGCACAGCGCATGCTGGACAAATGCCAGGTCCAGCGGGTCACGGACCTGTCGCCAAGCTGATGGACGCAAGAGTCCATATCGCCCAAGCAGCATTGCGCCGATAATACGGGTATGCCCCAAATTCAACTGACTCCTGCCCAGCGCAAAGACCATCGCGCTGAGGCCCACCACCTGGACCCCGTGGTCCTGGTGGGCGGCGATGGCCTGACAGCCAACGTCAAAAAAGAAATCGATGCCGCCCTCAACGCCCATGGCCTGATCAAGGTGCGGGTGTTCTCCGACGACCGCCTGGCCCGCGATGAGATGCTCAAGACCCTGGCCGACGAGCTCAATGCCGCCCCCATTCAGCACATTGGCAAGCTGCTTGTGCTGTGGCGCCCCAAGCCCGTCAAGGAAAAGACCGTGGATGAGGACCGCAAGCCCGGTCCGCGCGACTTCAAGGTGCTCAAATTCGGCAAGGCCGGCCAGCGCCCCGAAGTGAAGACCCTGCGCGTGCTGGGCAACCAGCGCCTGACGCCCGGCGGCAACATCAAACGCGCCAAACCCAAGCCCCAGACCAGCGTGAAGAAACGCAGCCAGACCTGAACTGCTGACCCCCCCAATGAAAACGGAGCCCGAAGGCTCCGTTTTTTTATGTCTGCTCCACCACGGGTGGCAGCGATGCCGCTCGGACCAGCTTGCCAAACACCAGCAATGCACACACCCATTGGCCAAAGTACATGGCGGTGCCAACCTTGTGCCACAGCGCCAGGTTTTCGTGGGCCACGATGCGCGGAGCGACCGCCAGTTCCACCAGCAGGGCCAGCAGCACGCCGGCCACTACAAAAAGCGTAGCTGCTTGCGCAGTATCCACAGGGGCTAGCGCCTTGTGAGACCTGAAAGTGAGAAGCAGCAGGACGCCACAGGCCACCGACACCCAGGTCTGTGCCGTGAACAGCTTGGCCGCCATCTGCCCGGCCATCGCGGGCGTTGGCAGGTGCACAAACAGCATGGGCACCACCAGAAAGCCCAGCATGCTCAGGCTCATGGCCCAGGCTGCGGCAATCCAGAGCGGGAGCTGGCGCATCTCAGATGTAGTGGACGGCCACGACTTCGTAGGCGCGTTCGCCGCCCGGGGCCTGCACCACGGCGGTGTCACCCTCTTCCTTGCCGATCAGTGCGCGCGCGATCGGGGAATTGATGTTAATGAGCCCCTGCTTGAGGTCGGCCTCGTCTTCGCCCACGATCTGGTACTTGACGCGGTCGCCCGTGTCCTCGTCTTCCAGTTCCACCGTGGCGCCAAACACCACGCGGCCATCGGCCTGGATGCCGGAGGGATCGATTACCTGGGCAGCGGACAGCTTGCCCTCCACTTCCTGGATACGGCCTTCGATGAAGCCTTGGCGTTCCTTGGCCGCGTCGTAGTCGGCGTTCTCGCTCAGGTCGCCCTGCGCCCGCGCTTCGGCGATCGCCTGGATGACCGAGGGACGCTCCACGGTCTTGAGTTTGTGCAGCTCGGCCTTGAGCATTTCTGCGCCGCGCTTGGTAATGGGATAGGTTGCCATGGTGTCTCTTGCTGGGTTTTTGGGGGCCTCAAAGTACAAGGACAGTGCGGCGCTTGCGCGCGGCACTGTCCCATGCAGTTGGCAGGATTATGCCAACTTATCCAAGCATTCAGGCCTGAAGTTCGGCGTGCATCTCCTGCACCGAAATCACGCCCAGGCTGTCCAGGTACTTCATGCCTTCCACTGCGGCTTCGGCACCGGCGATGGTGGTGTACGTCGTCACGCGGGCCAGCAGCGCCGAGGTGCGGATCTGGCGGGAATCGGCGATCGCGTTGCGGCGCTCTTCCACGGTGTTGACGACCATGGAGATTTCCTCGTTCTTGATCATGTCCACGATGTGCGGGCGGCCTTCGGCCACCTTGTTCACCACGCCGCAGGCCACGCCCGCTGCCGTGATGGCCGCTGCGGTGCCCTTGGTGGCCACGATCTCGAAGCCCTGGGCGGCGAGCTTGCGCGCCACTTCCACGGCGCGCGGCTTGTCAGCCTGCTTGACGGAAATGAAGGCCTTGCCACCGCGCGGCAGCTTGGCGCCAGCACCCAACTGGCTCTTCACAAAGGCCTCGCCAAAGGTGGCGCCCACGCCCATCACCTCACCAGTGGACTTCATCTCGGGGCCGAGGATGGTGTCCACACCGGGGAACTTGACGAAGGGGAACACAGCTTCCTTGACGCTGAAGTATGGCGGTGTCACTTCCTTGGTGATGCCCTGGCTGGCCAGGGTCTGGCCGGCCATGCAGCGAGCGGCCACCTTGGCCAGCTGAATGCCCGTGGCCTTGGAGACATAGGGCACGGTGCGGCTGGCGCGGGGGTTCACTTCCAGCACGTAGATCACGTCCTTGCCGTCGACCTGCTGGATGGCGAACTGCACGTTCATCAGACCCACCACATTCAGTGCACCAGCCATGGCGGCAGACTGGCGCTTGAGTTCGGCCACGGTGTCGGAAGCCAGGCTGTAAGGAGGCAGCGAGCAGGCGGAGTCACCGCTGTGCACGCCGGCCTGCTCGATATGTTCCATCACGCCGCCGATGAAGGTGGCGCCAGAACTGTCACGGATGCAGTCCACGTCGCACTCGATGGCGTCGTTCAGGAAACGGTCCAGCAGCACGGGCGAATCGTTGCTGACCTTGACGGCTTCGCGCATGTAGCGTTCCAGGTCGCGCTGCTCGTGCACGATTTCCATGGCGCGGCCACCCAGCACATAGCTGGGGCGTACCACCAGGGGGTAGCCCAGGGCAGCGGCCTTTTCCAGCGCTTCGGGCTCGGTACGGGCCGTGGCGTTGGGCGGCTGGCGCAGCTTGAGTTCGTGCAACAGCTTCTGGAAGCGCTCACGGTCTTCGGCCGCATCAATCATGTCGGGCGTGGTGCCGATGATGGGCACTCCATTGGCTTCCAAATCCAGCGCAAGCTTCAGGGGTGTCTGGCCACCGTACTGCACGATCACGCCCACAGGCTTTTCCTTGTCCACGATTTCCAGCACGTCTTCCAGCGTCAGGGGCTCGAAGTACAGGCGGTCGGAAGTGTCGTAGTCGGTGGACACGGTTTCGGGATTGCAGTTGACCATGATGGTCTCGTAGCCGTCTTCGCGCATGGCCAGCGCCGCGTGCACGCAGCAATAGTCAAATTCGATGCCTTGGCCGATGCGGTTGGGGCCACCGCCCAGCACCATGATTTTTTTCTTGTCGGTCGGCGCGGCTTCGCACTCGGAGCCTTCGGCCTCGTAGGTGGAGTACATGTATGCGGTGTTGGTCGCAAACTCGGCCGCACACGTGTCCACACGTTTGTAGACGGGGCGCACGCCCAGGGCGCGGCGCTTTTCACGCACAGCCTTGTCAGTTGTCTTGAACTGCTTGGCCAGGCGGCGGTCCGAGAAACCTTTTTGCTTGAGGCCGCGCAGCGTAGCCGCGTCAATTTTGTCCAGCGCAGAGCCGCTGGCGGGCTGGGGCAGGCGCTCGATTTCGAGCTCCAGCTTCACGATCTGTTCGATCTGCACCAGGAACCAGGGGTCGATCTTGGTCAGCGCAAACACTTCGTCCACGCTCATGCCCTGGGCAAAGGCGTCACCCACGTACCAGATGCGCTCGGGGCCGGGTTCGCCCAGCTCCTTCTCCAGTACTTCTCGGTCCTGGGTCTTCTCGTTCATGCCGTCCACGCCGACTTCCAGGCCACGCAGGGCTTTCTGGAAGGACTCCTGGAAGGTACGACCCATTGCCATCACTTCACCGACCGACTTCATCTGGGTGGTCAGGCGGCTGTCGGCAGCGGGGAATTTTTCGAACGCAAAGCGCGGGATCTTGGTGACCACGTAGTCAATGCTGGGCTCGAAGGACGCGGGCGTGGCGCCACCCGTGATGTCGTTGCGCAGCTCGTCCAGCGTGAAGCCGACGGCCAGTTTGGCCGCCACCTTGGCAATGGGAAAGCCGGTGGCCTTGGAGGCCAGCGCCGAGGAGCGCGAGACGCGCGGGTTCATCTCGATGACGACCATGCGGCCGTCCTTGGGGTTGATGGAGAACTGCACGTTCGACCCACCGGTGTCCACCCCGATCTCGCGCAGCACGGCCAGCGAGGCGTTGCGCAGGATCTGGTATTCCTTGTCGGTCAGCGTTTGTGCAGGGGCCACGGTGATGGAGTCACCGGTGTGCACGCCCATGGGGTCCAGGTTTTCAATCGAGCAGACGATGATGCAGTTGTCCGCCTTGTCGCGCACCACTTCCATCTCGTACTCTTTCCAGCCGAGCAGGGACTCTTCAATCAATAACTCGTTAGTAGGCGAGGCTTCCAGGCCGCGCTTGCAGATGGTCTCGAATTCTTCAGAGTTGTAGGCAATGCCGCCGCCCGTGCCGCCCAGCGTGAAGCTGGGGCGGATGACCGTAGGGAAGCCGACCGACTTCTGCACCGCCCAGGCTTCATCCATGCTGTGGGCGATGCCCGAACGTGCAGAACCCAGACCGATCTTGGTCATGGCGTCCTTGAACTTGAGGCGGTCTTCGGCCTTGTCAATGGCTTCGGGCGTAGCGCCGATCAGCTCGACCTTGTATTTGTCCAGCACGCCGTGGTGCCAGAGGTCCAGCGCGCAGTTCAGCGCGGTCTGGCCGCCCATGGTGGGCAGGATGGCGTCGGGCTTTTCCTTGGCGATGATCTTCTCGACAGTTTGCCAGGTGATGGGTTCAATGTAGGTGACGTCGGCCGTGGCCGGGTCGGTCATGATCGTGGCGGGGTTGCTGTTGATCAGGATGACCTTGTAGCCCTCTTCACGCAGGGCCTTGCACGCTTGCACGCCGGAGTAGTCGAACTCGCAGGCTTGGCCAATGATGATGGGGCCAGCGCCAATGATCAGGATGCTCTTGATGTCAGTACGTTTTGGCATTTCGGGTGCTCTTTGCTTTTCAAATTAATTCAGACTGGCGGTGGCCAGCTTGGCGCCAAACCACATGAACAGGCCGCCCACGGCACTGGACAGGCTGGCGGAGAGGCGCTTGCGGCGACCAAAGCCCTGGGCCAGGCGGGCGCCGGCAAAAATCAGGGCGGACAGGTACAGCGCGCTGAAGACCATGATGATGGAGCCCAGGATCAGGAAGGGAATCGCGGGCGTGTCGTAGTTCGGGTCAATGAACTGCACGAAGAAGGACAGCAGGAACAGGATGGCCTTGGGGTTGAGCAGGCTGATGACCAGGGCGCGCTTGAAGGGCTGCTGCATATTGGCTGCCGCTTCGGCCACGGCCGTCTGCGCCGACAGGTCCGCCACATCCGCACTGCGCCACTTCTTGAAAGCGGCGATCAGCAGGTTCACGCCCACCCAGGTCAGGTAGGCCGCGCCCGCGTACTTCACCACCATGAACAACGGCGGGTAGGTACGCAGGAGGCTGGCAGCGCCCAGCGCGGTGAACACCAGCAAAATGGTGTCGCCCACAAACACGCCACAAGCGCCCTGGTAGCCCGCTTTCACGCCGCGTACGGTGGCTACCGACAGAACATAGAGCGAGTTCGGGCCTGGCAACAAAATGATGCCGATAGCGCCTATCACGTAGGTCCAGAGGTCGGTGACACCGTAGAAGCTCATGCGCGTTTTTTCATCTCGCTGATAAAGCGGTCAAACAGGTAGCCGATGTCGTGCGGGCCGGGCGATGCTTCGGGGTGCCCCTGGAAGCAGAAGGCCGGCTTGTCGGTGCGCTCCAGGCCCTGCAGCGTGTTGTCGAACAGGCTGATGTGCGTGGGGCGCAGGTTGGCCGGCAAGCTCTTCTCGTCCACCGCAAAACCGTGGTTCTGGCTGGTGATGGAGACGCGGCCACTATCCAGGTCCTTGACCGGATGGTTGGCGCCGTGGTGGCCGAACTTCATCTTGAAGGTCTTTGCCCCGCTGGCCAGGGCCATGATCTGGTGGCCCAGGCAGATGCCGAAGGTGGGCGTACCGGTCTCTATGAGCTCCTTGGCCGCAGCAATCGCGTAGTCGCAAGGCTCCGGGTCGCCAGGGCCGTTGGACAGGAAGATGCCGTTGGGGCTGAGCTTGAGCACCTCCGCGGCAGAGGTCTGTGCGGGCACCACAGTGACCTTGCAGCCACGTTCGGCCAACATGCGCAGGATGTTTTTCTTCACACCGAAGTCGTAAGCCACCACGTGGAACTTGGGAGCGGTTTGCTGGCCATAGCCTTCACCCAGTGTCCACTCAGCCTCGGTCCAGCCGTAGCTGACCTTGCTGGAGACCACCTTGGCCAAGTCCAGACCAGCCATGCTGGGCGCGCCCTTGGCAGCAGCCACCGCCTTTTCGATGACTTCCTTGGTGACGGACTCACCGGCGGCCAGCGCCAGGATGCAGCCGTTTTGCGCGCCCTGGGTGCGCAGTTGGCGGGTCAGTTGGCGGGTGTCGAGGTTAGCAATTGCCACGGTGCCTTCGGCGACCAGGTATTCGGTCAGCGTCTGGGTCTTGCGGAAGTTGCTGGCGACCAAGGGCAGGTCTTTGATGATGAGACCAGCGGCATAGACCTTGTTGGACTCCACGTCCTCGGGGTTGATGCCGTAGTTGCCGATGTGGGGGTAGGTCAGGGTGACGATCTGCTGGCAATAGCTGGGATCTGTGAGGATCTCCTGGTAGCCGGTCATGGAGGTGTTGAACACCACCTCACCGACGGTGGAGCCGGCGGCTCCGATGGAATTGCCAATATAGACCGTGCCGTCTGCGAGCGCCAGGATGGCGGGTGGGGTGATTCCCTTGAGAGACAAAAGCACTGGTTTCTCCGAATGGGTTACGGGTACGCCCAAACGCGCTCAAGAAGATCTCTTGGCGAGTGCCACACCAAGAATGGCTCCTGGCGGGTGCTTTTTATGAGGGAATGTTGCTTGAACTGCGCTTGGGACGGCTGTTTTCTGGAAAGCCTCCCATTATAGCGGAGGCTGGCAGGCCCGGGTCAGTTGGGCGCAAGTTTCAGGCTGCTGGCATGCAGGCAAATCGCCGCCGCCGCCGCTACATTGAGCGACTCCTCGCCCCCTGGCTGGCCAATGCGGGCGAACACGCGGGCGCGCGCCATCAATTCGGCCGAGACGCCCTGCCCTTCGTGGCCCATGGCCCAGGCGCAGGGGTGCGGCAAGTCCAGCTTCTGCACCAGATCGCCCTGGTGGGAGCTCGTGACCACCAGGGGAACCTTCAAGGCGTCCAGATCAGACAGCTCCAGGCCTTCGACCAGCTGCAGGCCAAAGTGCGCGCCCATGCCAGCGCGCAGCACCTTGGGACTCCAGAGCGCTGCGGTGCCCTTGAGCGCCAGCACTTGGCGGAAACCAAAGGCACCCGCGCTGCGCAGAATGGAACCCACATTGCCGGCATCCTGCACGCGGTCTAGGATCACAGTGGCGGCGCCGGGCTGCAGCGCGGTATCCAGCGACAACTCCAGCACAAAGCCGACCTTGGCGGGCGACTCCAGCCCGCTCAGTTCGCGGAACAGCGCATCGGGAATCACTATGATTTTTGTAGCTGCTCGCGCATATTCCACGGGGGCTAGCGGTAGAAATGACTCTGAAACCACCAGCACGGCAGGTTTCAGGCCACGGTGCAACGCCGCGCCGCACAAGTGGTCGCCCTCCACCCAGAAGCGCCCGGCCTTGCGGTAGGCAGTGTTGTCCGTGCTGAGCTTGCGCAACTCCTTGAGCAGCGCGTTCTCGCGCGAGGTGATGAAGACAGGTTCACTCATGGGGAAATATGCAGCACCTGAGTGACGGGCGCGAAGGTCTTGCGGTGTTCGGGGCATGCGCCGTGGGCCTGGAGCGCGGCCAGGTGCTCTGCCGTGCCATAACCCTTGTGGCCGGCAAAGCCGTATTGTGGGTACTGCTGATCCAGCGTGGCACACCAGCGGTCGCGCGTGACCTTGGCCAGGATAGAGGCAGCGGAGATAGCGGGCACGGTGGCATCACCACGCACAATAGCTTCGGCCAGCACATCCAGCACCGGCAGACGATTGCCGTCCACCAGCACTTTGGCGGGCTTGAGGCGCAGGCCCTCCACGGCGCGGCGCATGGCCAGCATGGTGGCTTGCAGGATGTTGATCTGGTCAATCTCTTCCACGCTCGCCTGGGCGATGGAACAGCACAGGGCCTTGGCGCGAATTTCGTCAAACAGCTTCTCGCGTTTGAGCGCGGTGAGCTTCTTGGAATCATTGAGACCGGCAATCGGGTTCAAGTCGTCCAAGATGACGGCGGCCGCCACCACAGGCCCGGCCAGCGGGCCCCTGCCCGCTTCGTCCACACCTGCCACCAGACCCGGCAGGTCCCAGGTAAAAGCGACCTGACGGGCAGGCTCAGGCTTGGAGAACTTTTTCGATGGCATCGGCGGCAAGGGTAGCGGTGTCGCGCTGCAGGCTGGTGTGCAGGGCGGAGAAGGTGGAATACAGGTCCGCCATTTTCGCAGGGTTGTTGCGGGGGGCATCCAGCCAGGCCAGGACTTCCCGCGCCAGCGCCTCGGGCGTGGCAGCGTCTTGCAGCAGCTCGGGCACCACAAAGCGCTCGCACAGGATGTTGGGCAGGCCCACCCAGGGCTGCAGGCGTTTGCGCCGCATGATCTGCCAGGACAACCAGGCCATGTGGTAGCCAATGACCATGGGGCGCTTGAACAGCGCAGCCTCCAGCGTGGCGGTGCCGCTGGCAATCAGCGTCACGTCGCAGGCTGCCAGCGCGGTGTGCGACTGTCCGCTGAGCAGTTGCAGGCGGCCCTTCATGCCGCTTTGCTGCGCCAGCTTTTCAATCTCCGGCAGCAGACCCGGCACACAGGGCACTATGAATTTCGTAGCTGCTTGCGCAGATTGGACGAGGGCTGCAGCCCGAAAGAAGCGCAAAGCCAGGTGACGGATCTCGGACTGGCGGCTGCCCGGCAGGATGGCGACCACCTTGTCCTCATCCGCCAAACCCAGCGCGTGACGCGCGGCCGCCTTGTCCGGCTCCATAGGAATGACGTTGGCCAGTGGGTGCCCCACATAGGTGGCGGCGATGCCATGGGCGGCCAGCAAAGCGGGCTCAAAGGGGAACAGGCACAGTACGTGGTCCGCACTGCGGTGGATCTTTTCGACCCGCTCCGGGCGCCAGGCCCAGATGGAGGGACAGACAAAGTGCACCGTCTTGACGCCCTGCCCCTTGAGGCGGGCTTCCAGATCCAGATTGAAATCCGGGGCATCCACGCCGATGAAGACATCGGGCCTGGCGCCGAGCAAACGGTCGCCCAGTTGCCGGCGTATGCCCACGATCTCGCGGTAACGCTTGAGCAGCTCCCAGCTGAAGCCGTGCACGGCCAGCTTGTGGTGCGGCCACCAGGCAGCAAAACCCTGTTTGGCCATCTGCGGGCCGCCGATGCCCTCGGCACTCAGGTCAGGCCAGCGCCGGCGCACGCCCTGCAGCAGCAGACCGGCCAGCAGGTCGCCCGAAGCCTCTCCGGCCACCATGGCCAGCATAGGGGCCGCCGCGGGGGCGCGTGAAGGCTCCATACTGCGCGCGCGGCAGGCTTAGCGCACGATGCCGCGCTGGGCCGACACGCCGTCCAGGAAGCCATTCATCATGGCCACGTCGGGGACGGTTGCGGGGTTGGCAGCTTCCAGCTCGGCAATGCGCAGCCGGGCCTGCTCCAGCGTCAGGTCGTCACGGTACAGGGCCTTGTGCATGGCCTTGACGCCGCTGATGCGCTCGGCCGAGAAACCACGGCGGCGCAGGCCTTCGAAGTTCATGGAGCGTGCGGCGGCGGGCTGGCCCTGGCACATCACGAAAGGCGGCACATCGGCAAACAGCAAGGAGCACATGGCCGTCATCGCATGCGCGCCAATGCGCACGAACTGGTGCACCACAGTAAAGCCGCCCAGGATCACCCAGTCGTCCACCTGCACATGGCCCGCCAGCTGCGAGTTGTTGGCAAAAATAGTGTTGTTGCCGACCACGCAGTCGTGCGCCAGATGCACATAGGCCATGACCCAGTTGTCATTGCCCAGCACCGTCTTGCCGATGTCACCGGGCGAGCCGATGTTGAAGGTGCAAAACTCGCGGATGGTGTTGCGGTCACCAATGATCAGCTCGCAGGGCTCGCCCGCGTACTTCTTGTCCTGCGGAATTGCGCCCAGCGAGTTGAACTGGAAAATACGGTTATCTTGCCCGATCGTGGTGTGGCCTTCGATCACGCAGTGCGGCCCCACCGTGGTGCCGGCACCAATGCGCACATGGGGGCCGATGACGGTGTAAGGCCCCACGGTCACCGAGCTGTCGAGCTCGGCCTTGGGGTCGATGATGGCGGTAGCGTGGATGTTGCTCACGCGAACGCTCCTCAGGCAATGCTGCGCATGGCGCAGGTCAGCTCGGCTTCGCAAGCCAGTTCGTCACCCACGGTGGCGCTGGCCTTGAACTTGAAGATACCAGCCTTCATGCGCAGCATTTCCACATTCAGAATGAGCTGGTCCCCCGGCTCCACGGGACGCTTGAAACGCGCACCATCGATGCCGGCAAAGTAATACACCGTGTTTTCGTTGGGCGAGGTGTCCAGTGCGTCAAAGGCCAACAGGGCCGCGGCCTGTGCTAGGGCTTCCAGCATCAGCACGCCAGGCATCACGGGACGATGCGGGAAGTGGCCTTCAAAGAAAGGCTCGTTGATCGTGACGTTCTTCAAGGCCTTGATGGTCTTGCCCTTGTCCAGCTCCACCACCCGATCCACCAGCAGAAAGGGGTAACGGTGGGGCAGCTGCTTGAGAATTTTGTGGATGTCCATCATGATTTTTGTAACTCTTTTTCCAGGGTTTTGATACGGTCGCGCAGGCTGTGCAACTGCTTGAGAGTTACAGCATTGCGCTCCCACGAAGCGTTTTCATCAATCGGGAAGATGCCGGTGTACTGACCGGGCTTGAGAATGGATTTGCTGACCACAGTGGCCGCAGAGATATGCACATTGGCGCCGATGGTCAAGTGGCCCAGCACGATAGCGCCGCCACCAATGGTGCAGTTGGGGCCGATCGTGGCAGAGCCCGCCACGCCCACACAGCCGGCCATGGCCGTGTTGCGACCTACGCGGACGTTGTGGCCAATCTGGATCAAATTGTCCAGCTTCACGCCATCTTCGATCACGGTGTCCTGCAGCGCGCCACGGTCAATACAGGTGTTGGCACCAATCTCCACATCGTTGCCGATCTGAACAGCACCAAGCTGCTCAATTTTCTCCCAGCGCTCCCCATCAGGGGCAAAACCGAAACCGTCTGCGCCAATCACCACGCCGGGATGCAGCAGGCAACGCTCACCCACCACACAGTCCTCACCAACCGTGACACGGGATTTGAGCACGGTACCCGCCCCAATGCGCGCACCCGCCTCCACCACACACAAGGGACCGATGCGGGCCGAGGCATCTACCACGGCACGGGGATCCACCGCAGCACTGGGGTGAATGCCTGCAGGTGTCGCAACGGCACGCAACCGGTCGAGGTACTGCTTCCAGAGCTGCGTGGCCTTGGCAAAGTACAGATAGGGATTGGGCGTGACGATGCAGGCGCCGCGCGCCATTGCAGCGTCCTGCATGGCAGGCGCCACAATCACACAGGCGGCCTCAGAAGCCGCCAGCTGTAGCTGGTATTTGGGATTGCTAAGAAAGCTAAGCTGGCTTGAGGTGGCGGCCTCTAACGGGGCCAAGCCCGTGATGACGGCAGCTGCATCACCGTGCAGCTCACCACCTAGCGCATTCACGATGGAAGCGAGGTCCATGCGTTCCCCCCGCGAGCGGCCGACCAAGATTTACTTGGCGCCGGAATTGAGAATCTTGAGAACCTTATCAGTGATGTCGTGGCGCGTATTGCTGTACACCACCTCCTGAATCACCAGATCGTATTTTTCAGCTTCCGCAACTTGTTTGACGGCCTTGTTGGCTTTGTCCAGCACCTGCTGCAGCTCTTCATTGCGGCGACCATTGAGGTCTTCCTGGAACTCGCGCTGCTTGCGCTGAAAGTCTCGGCTTTGTTCTGCAAATTCTTTTTGACGGGTCGCACGTTGCGTTTCCGTCAACGTAGGCGCATCACGCTCAAAACGTTCGCTCATGGTCTTGAGCGACTGCTGCTGGTCAGCCAGCTCTTTCTGGCGCTTGGAGAACTCCTGCTCCAGCTTGGCCTGCGCTGCTTTGGCAGGCGCAGACTCGGTGGTAATACGCTGCGTGTTGATGTACCCGATTTTGGAATCTTGCGCATGGGCACCCACTGTGGCCAATGCCATGGCCAAGGCGATAGCCCACATTGCTGTAACGTGTTTCATTAGAAAGTGGTTCCGATCTGGAATTGAAGAGTTTGGATTTTATCGCCATCAAACTTGGTGATGGGACGGGCAAAAGCAAGACGAAGGGGCCCAACCGGAGAGATCCAGCTAATACCCACACCGTAAGAAGAACGCATATCACCTAACTGGATGGATTCGTCTGCACCATAAATACCGCCAGCATCGACAAACCCATACATGCGCAAAGTGCGGTCGTTACCCCCGCCAGGCAAAGGCGCCAAAACTTCACCACTCACCGTAAAACGCTTGGTACCACCGGTGGCCGTCAAAGAGCCGGCACGCTGGGCTCCTGTCGTCAGGCTGCCTTGCTCAAAGCCGCGGACAGAACCCAAGCCGCCCGCATAATAATTCTTGAACACCGGATAGGTCCCGCTACCTGTGGCTGCACCGAGCGAGACTTCGGTGTTAAACGCTGCAGTCACCTTGCGGCTCAGAGGGAAGAATTGCTGGTACTGGGCAGTTCCACGCGCATAGCGCAAGTCGCCGCCGACGCTCCACTCCGCGCTGGTACGCATGACCTTGCCAGTACTGGGAACCAGTGCGCTGTCTCGCGTATCACGCGACCAACCCAAAGTCAGCGGAATCGCATTGGCGCTGTAACCAAACTCATTGGCAAAGTCTTGATACACGGCGGGTAACAGCGTACCCGGAATGATGCGGGTACGGTCCACGCCTACGCCCAAAAACACCGTATCAGAATCGGTAAAGGGAATGCCAAAACGTATGGAGGCACCGGTGCTTTCAATGGCATAGGTATCCACATCGTCGTAAGGACGCGAGGTACGCTGGTACACATCGATGGTGCGCGACACACCATCTTCGGTGAAATAGGGATTTGTGGTGCTGAACACCACAGTGCGATTGGTCTTGCTGGTATTGAGCTCAACACCCAGCGAGTTGCCTGAGCCGAAAGCATTCTCCTGCTTGAAGCCAAAAGACAAACCCAAGCCATCTGCGCTCGAAAGACCCGCTCCCAAACTGATGCTACCAGTAGGCTTTTCCGTCACATTGACAGTCAGGTCTACCTGATCAGGCGCACCGGAAACCTCCTGAGTATCAATGCCCACTTCCGTGAAGTACCCCAGACGGTCTACCCGATTACGCGATTGACGAATCTTTTCACCGTCATACCAAGCCGCCTCCAACTGACGGAACTCACGACGAATAACCTCATCACGTGTTCTATCGTTGCCAGCGACGTTGATGCGACGCACATAGACACGGCGGGATGGTTCTGCTGCCAGTGTGATGGCTACGCGGTTGGTACTGCGGTCAATGTCCGTGCGAGCCTCCGTACGGGCAAAGGCATAGCCAAAATTGGCAAAGTAGTCGTTGAAGGCCTTGGTGGTTTGCGTCACCTCATTCGCGTTGTATGCTTCACCCGCCTTGATGGCCACCAAGGACTGAAACTCCTCATCCTTGCCCAGGTAATTGCCTGCCAACTTGATGCCAGACACCGCAAAGCGCTCACCTTCCGTGACGTTGATGGTGATATCGATATCTTGCTTGTTGGGAGAAATGGCCACCTGCGTCGAATCCACCTTGAACTCTAGATACCCCCGGGACAGGTAATAGGAGCGCATCGTCTCGATATCCGCATTGAGCTTGGTCCGCGAATAGCGATTGGATTTGGTGTACCAGCTCAGCCAACTGCCGGTATCAGAGTCAAACAAGTCACGCAAAGTGCTTTGGGAAAACGCCTTGGCACCTATGATCTTGATATCGCTGATCTTGGCGGTCTCACCCTCCACCACCGCAAAGCTCAGGTTGACGCGGTTGCGCTCGATCGGTGTCACCGTGGTCACCACCTCGGTGGCATACATACTCTTATTGATGTATTGGCGCTTGAGTTCCTGCTCGGCACGGTCCACTAGGGCTTTGTCAAAGGGACGCCCCTCTGTGAGGCCAGTCTCCCGCAGCGCCTTCTTCAGTACATCCTTGTCGAACTCCCGCGTACCGGTGAAGTCCACATCGGCAATGGTCGGGCGCTCTTCGACGACAACCACCAGCACGCCGTTGTTGGCTTCGATGCGCACGTCCTTGAACAGGCCCAACCCGAACAGCGCACGGATCGAGGCCGCGGCCTTCTCATCGGTATAGGTATCGCCCACGCGCACCGGAATCGAAGCAAAAATTGTCCCGGCTTCCACACGCTGCAAACCCTCCACGCGGATATCGCGCACCGAAAAAGGCTCCAAGGCCAGCGCCGCTTGGGCTGCAAGCCCAACTGCCAACGAACAGGCTAGGGCGCGCAAAGAAGATCGTTTGAAATGCATAGTTGCCAGTTGTAATAGGGTGGACCACGCGGCCAGAGGGCCTGCGCCCAACTCGCGAGTTAACTCAGAAGTTGCGCCACATCGTTGAATACCGCAATGACCATCATTGCCATGAGTAGCCCGACGCCGGCACGCTGGAGGTAGCCCATCCATGCCTCAGACACTGGCCTACCCGTCAGCGACTCCCAAAGATAATACATCAGGTGCCCCCCATCGAGGACCGGCACCGGCAGCAAGTTGAGTACCCCCAGACTGATGCTGATGAGGGCCAGAAAGACCAAGTATTGCGACCAGCCCACGGCCGCCGACTTGCCCGCATAGTCCGCAATCGTGATCGGCCCGCTGAGGTTTTTGAGCGAGGCCTGGCCGACCAGCATCTTGCCCATCATCTTGAGCGACAGGGCGGACACTTCCCACGTGCGGTCCAGCGCCTTACTCAGGCCTTCCCAAGGACCGTAACGCACCACCACGGTGGCCGGCGCGGTACCCACCACGGCGCCGATACGCCCCACTGTCAGCCCCCCCACCGTCTTCTGACGTGGTGTGACCGTCAGCAGCACAGTCCGGCCCTCGCGCTGTACCTCCCATTGCTGGGGCGACGCTGGGCCCTGCTGGCCAGAAACACGGATCTGCTCGCGCAACTGGGCCGCGTCGACAACAGGTGCGCCGTTCACGCGCAGCACCAGGTCGCCGGGCTGCAGGCCGGCGACCTCGGCTGCGGCCCCAGGCGTGAGTTCACCAATCTGAGGCGGCGCATAGGGCGCCTGCCAGCCAATCGCACGAAACAGACGCGCATCGGCATTGCCAGCATCGAGCCCACTCAGGTTCAGCGGCTGCCGCTGGACCGTGCCCGCCCGCTCAAACTCCAGCCACAGCGTGCCCTGGGCCAGCGCGGCCTGCATCAACCACCAACGGAAATCCTCGTAGGAGCGCACCGGCTCCAGCGCCTCTTCAGCAAAGCCCGCCGCCAGCACGCGCTCTTCGCCCACAAAGCCAGCCTGCGCCGCCACCGAGCCTGACAAAGGCTGGGACAGCTGGGCTTCCAATTGGGTGGAGCCGGTCCAATGGACGGCGCTGTACAACAAGATGGCCAACAGGAGGTTGGCCAGGGGCCCGGCCGCCACGATAGCGGCGCGCACGCGCACGCGCTGGGTATTGAAGGCGCGGTACCGTTCTTCGGGCGCCACCTCGCCTTCGCGCTCGTCGAGCATCTTGACATAGCCACCCAGCGGCAAAGCGCAGAGCACAAACTCGGTGCCGCTGCGTGGTGAAGTCCAACCCCACAGGCGTGGGCCAAAGCCGATGGAAAAACGCAGCACCTTGACACCGCAGGCCACGGCTACGCGGTAGTGCCCCCACTCATGTACAGCAATCAGTATGGCAATTGCAAAAAGAAAGGCGGCAATGGTCAGCATGACATCCTCTGGACTCAGTGTGCCAGTTGATGCACCTGCTGTCGGGCAAGTTCCCGGGCCGCGCGGTCAATCTCCAGCAGATCACCAATCGACGCGGGCGCCGCGAAGCGGCAGGTCTCCAGCACCTGCGCATTGACTGTGTGAATGTGATCGAAGCGAATCTGGCCCTCCAGAAAAGCCGCCACCGCCACCTCATTGGCCGCATTGAGGACCGCCGTGCTGCCCTGCGGGCCCGCCATGGCATCCCAGGCCAGTTGCAGGCCCGGGAAGCGCTGCGGGTGATCATGGGCGTGCACCGCCTCAAAGCTCAGGCCGGCCAAGGTGGAGAAGTCAATCGCAGCCGAACCTGAGACCACGCGCTGCGGCCACGACAGGCCATAGGCGATAGGGCCGCGCATGTCGGGCGTACCCAGCTGGGCCACGACCGAGTGGTCGACAAATTGCACCATGGAATGGATTACGCTTTGCGGATGAATCACCACCTCGATACGTTCGGGTGACACACCAAACAGATAGCGCGCCTCTATCACCTCCAGCGCCTTGTTCATCATGGTGGCCGAATCCACCGAAATCTTGCGCCCCATGACCCAGTTAGGGTGTGCACAGGCCTGCTCGGGCGTGACCTCAGCCAGCGACTCGGGTGCCCGTGTGCGGAAAGGTCCGCCCGAGGCGGTGAGGATGATCTTGTCCACCGTGCTAGCCCAGAGTGCTCTGTCATCGGGCAGAGACTGGAAGATGGCCGAGTGCTCGCTGTCTATGGGCAACAGCGTGGCGCCGCCGGCCTGCACCGCGTCCATGAAGAGTTGCCCGCCTACTACCAGGGCCTCCTTGTTGGCCAGCAGCAGGCGCTTGCCCGCGCGCGCCGCCGCCATACAGGCCGGCAGACCAGCCGCGCCCACGATGGCCGCCATCACGGTATCGGCATCAGGGTGCTCGGAAACCCATTCCAGCGCCGCCGGACCTTCCAGCACCTCCGTACGCAGTTGCGCCGCCGCTAGACCCGACCGGAGTTCGTGCGCCTGGGCCGCATTGACCATAACCGCAAACTGCGGCCGGTGACGCACGCATTGCTCCAGCATGACTTTCACATTGGTAGATGCGGTGAGGGCAAACGCTTCAAACTGATCCGGGTGGCGCGCCATCACATCCAAGGTGTTCACGCCAATGGAGCCGGTGGAGCCCAGCACCACCACACGACGACGGAGGGTGCTCATACGGCCTGCAGCATCATCGCCATGGGCAGCACAGGCAAGAGTGCGTCCAGACGGTCCAGTACACCACCGTGGCCGGGCAGCAGGCCGCTGCTGTCTTTCACGCCGGCGCTGCGTTTGATAAGCGACTCGAGCAAGTCACCGACTACGCTCCAAGCAGCCAACCAGACCAAAGCCAACACCATCAACCCGCCCCCCCGCTGCCACAGACGGCTGTAGATGCTCAGGCTATCCAGCACCCAATGTTGATCTGCCAGCATCCAAAGAAAACCCACCACTAAAACCGCCATCAGTCCGCCAAGCACACCTTCCCAAGTCTTCCCCGGACTAATGGAGGGGGCCAACTTCCGAACGAACAGCTTGCCGCCGAGGCCGCGCCCGGCGAAGTAGGCGCCAATATCCGCAGCCCAGACCAACACCAACACCGAGAAAAGAAAGTTGATGCCGACCACCCGAGCCTGCGTCACTGCCAGCCAGGCCGCACACAGGCAGGCCACGCCCAGCACCCAGCGCAAGACCTTCGGCACCTGCACCCAGTAACCCACGCCACGCAGCAGCATCCAGCTGCCGCCCAGCACCCAGATGGCCGCCACCAGCAGCCACAGCGCCTCCCCTTGCACCGGGGCAGTCAGCCCAGCCAACGAAAGCAGACAGACCACCGCGCAGACCGCGCCCGTGACCCAGGCCCCGGCGCCACCGATCTGGTTGAGCCGTGCCCACTCCCAGCCACCTGCGGCGATCAACACGGTGGCCACCAAGGAAAAAACCCAGGGCGCGGGATAGAAAACCGCCGGCAACAGCACCGCCAACAGCAGCACCGCAGTAATGACTCTTTGCCACAGCATGGGCACTCCTTTTTAAGCGTGGTTTGTAGGCGTGACCTGGGCCGATGTCTTGCCGAAACGGCGCTCGCGCGCACGGTATTCGGCCAGCGCCAAGTCCAGCGCCGCTTCATCAAAGTCAGGCCAGAAGGCCGGACTGAAATACAGCTCGGTATAGGCCGACTGCCAGAGCAAGAAGTTACTGATGCGGAATTCACCACCAGTACGTATCAGCAGATCAGGGTCGGGCACATGGGCCAGCGCCATGGCCTGCGACAAGGCATCTTCGGTGATGGCCTCGCCGCGTGCGGCCAGTTGCGCCGCAGCCTGGGCAATATCCCAGCGGCCACCGTAATTGAAGCAGACATTCAGCGTGAGCAACTGGTTGCCCACGGTGTCCTGCTCGGCGCGCTCCAGCCCTTCGCGCACACGCTCGGACAAGCCGGAACGATCACCCACAAAGCGCAAGCAGACGCCGTCGCTCTTGAGCTGCGAAACCTCACGCGCCAGCGCACCGGCCAGCAGATCCATGAGGCCGGAGACCTCCTCCTGCGGGCGGTTCCAGTTTTCGGAAGAAAAGGCAAACACCGTAAGCACCGCGATGTGGCGCTGCGCACATGCGCGCACGATGCGCTTGAGGGCGTCTACGCCCTGCTTGTGGCCAGCGATACGCGGCAGAAAGCGCTTGGAGGCCCAGCGCCCATTGCCATCCATGACAATGGCCACATGGTGTGGCCCGGCCTCAGGGAGTGCCATAGCAGACCCGGCCGTCAGACGGCCATGATGTCCTGTTCTTTACCTGCCACCAGCTTGTCGACTTCAGCAATGTGCTTGTCGGTGAGCTTTTGCACATCGGCCTCGCAACGCTTCTGGTCATCCTCGGAAGCCAGCTTGTCCTTGACCAGCTTTTTCACGGCTTCGTTGGCATCGCGGCGCAGATTGCGCACCGCCACCTTGGCGCCCTCACCTTCGGAACGCACCACCTTGGTCAGCTCGCGGCGGCGCTCTTCGGTCATGGCCGGCATGGGCACGCGGATCAATTCACCGATGCTGGAAGGGTTCAGACCCAGGTCGCTGTCGCGGATGGCTTTCTCAATCTTGGGAGCCATGTTCTTCTCCCAAGGCTGCACGCTGATGGTGCGCGCGTCGATCAGCGACAGGTTGGCCACCTGGCTGAGCGGCACCATAGAGCCGTAGTAGTCCACCTGCACGGTGTCGAGCAACGCCGGGTTAGCGCGGCCGGTGCGAATCTTGGTCAGATTGTTCTTGAGCGCCGCGATGGACTGATCCATCTTGTTTTCAAGGCTCTTTTTGATGTCTGCAATCGACATGGTGTCTTCCTTTGCTTAACAGCCTGCGGGCTCAAACATGCACCAGGGTGCCTTCATCCTCGCCCAGAACCACACGCTTCAATGCGCCGTGCTTGAAAATGGAGAATACCTTGATAGGCAGCTTCTGGTCACGGCACAGGGCGAACGCGGCAGCATCCATGATGCCCAGATTCTGGGACATGGCGGCATCGAACGTGAGTGTCGAATAGCGCGTGGCAGATGGGTCTTTCTTCGGATCGGCGGTATACACGCCATCCACCTTGGTCGCCTTGAGCACGATCTCGGCACCGATCTCGGCACCACGCAAGGCGGCGGCGGTGTCCGTCGTGAAGAAGGGGTTGCCAGTGCCTGCGGCAAAGATCACGACCTTGCCCTCTTCGAGGTACTGCAAGGCCTTGGGACGCACATAGGGTTCCACCACCTGCTCGATGCCGATGGCCGACATCACGCGTGCCGTCAGGCCTGCCTTGTTCATGGTGTCGCCCAGCGCCAAGGCGTTCATCACCGTGGCCAGCATGCCCATGTAGTCGGCCGTGGCACGATCCATGCCCACGGAGCCACCAGCCACGCCGCGGAAAATGTTGCCGCCACCAATCACCACCGCCACTTCCACGCCCAGACGGGTCACCTCGGCCACCTCGTCGACCATACGGACGATCGTGTCGCGGTTGATACCGAACTGGTCGTCCCCCATGAGCGCCTCACCCGACAACTTCAGCAAAATGCGTTTGTAGGCGGGGCGGTCTTGGCTCATGGGCGACTCCTTGAAAGTGGTGATGAAAACAGGTCGAGACGAAAATCAGGCCGCTTGCTTGGCAGCAGCAACCTGGGCGGCCACTTCAGCAGCGAAGTCGTCCACCTTCTTCTCAATGCCTTCGCCCACCACGTAGAGCGTGAAGCCCTTGACGGTAGTGCCGGCGGCCTTGAGCATTTGTTCCACGGTCTGCTTGTCGTTCTTCACGAAGGGCTGGTTGAACAGCGAAACTTCCTTCAGGAACTTCTGCACGCCACCTTCGATGCGCTTGGCAACGATTTCTGCGGATTGCACGGGCTTGCCGGCAGCGGTTGCCACAGCAGCGTCTTCGGCCGCCTTGGCAGCTGCAACGGAACGCTCACGCTCCACCAGCTCGGCGGGCACTTGGTCAGCCGACAGGGAGACGGGCTTCATGGCGGCCACGTGCATGGCGACGTCCTTGGCAGCGACTTCTTCGCCATCGAACTCGACCACCACGCCAATGCGGGTGCCGTGCAGGTACGAGGCCAGCTTGGTGGCGCCATCGAAGCGCTTGAAGCGGCGGAAAGACATGTTTTCGCCGATCTTGCCGATCAACCCCTTGCGCACGTCTTCCAGCGTGGGGCCGAAGCCATCTTGCGTATAAGCCAAGGCGCCCAGGGCGGCCACGTCAGCGGGGTTGTACTCAGCGATCAGGGCGGCGGCGGCATTGGCCAGGCCCAGGAAGCTGTCGTTCTTGGTGACGAAGTCGGTTTCGCAGTTCACTTCCAGCAGGGCGCCAGCGGCACCGTGGGTAGCGACGGCGACCACACCTTCAGCGGTCACGCGGGCAGCGGCCTTGCCGGCTTTGCTGCCGAGCTTGACACGCAGGATCTCTTCGGCTTTGACCATATCGCCTTCGGCTTCGGTCAAGGCCTTTTTGCATTCCATCATGGGGGCGTCGGTCTTGCCGCGCAGTTCTGCCACCAAGCTTGCTGTAATTGCTGCCATTTAGATTCTCCGTAATTCAGTAGTTTAAGTAAGAGCTAAAAAAAGGGGGCAACAAAGCCCCCTTTTGAAGGGTGCGGGCTCGCCTTAGGCGGAGGCTTCGCTCACTTCGACGAATTCGTCTTCGCTTTCAGCAGAGACTGCCTTGACCACGTCGTCCACGGCGTTGGCGCGGCCTTCCAGAATCGCGTCGGCGATGCCACGGGCGTACAGCGTCACAGCCTTGGAGGAGTCATCATTACCGGGGATCACGTAGTCGATGCCTTCGGGAGAGTGGTTGGAGTCGACCACGCCGATCAGGGGAATGCCCAGCTTGCGGGCTTCGGCCACGGCGATCTTGTGGTAACCCACGTCGATCACGAAGATCGCGTCAGGCAGGGTGTTCATGTCCTGAATGCCGCCGATGTCTTTTTCCAGCTTTTCCAGTTCACGGGCGAACATCAGCTGCTCCTTCTTGCTCATGCTGTCCAGACCGGCTTCTTGCTGAACCTTCATGTCCTTGAGGCGCTTGATGGAGGTCTTGACCGTTTTAAAGTTGGTCAGCATGCCGCCCAGCCAACGCTGGTCAACAAAGGGAACGCCAGCACGCTGGGCTTCAGCGGCGACGATTTCGCGGGCTTGGCGCTTGGTACCCACCATCAGGATGGTGCCGCGCTTGGCGGACAGTTGGCGCACGAACTTGGCGGCCTCCTGGAACATCGGCAGGGATTTTTCCAGGTTGATGATGTGAATCTTGTTGCGATGGCCGAAGATGAAGGGGGCCATCTTGGGGTTCCAGAAGCGGGTTTGGTGTCCAAAGTGAACGCCGGCTTCCAGCATTTCGCGCATAGTAACTGCCATGATTAACTCCAAAGGTTAGGTCTTAAATCCGGCCCGCTCATCGCGCCTGCTCAACTTCAAAGGTCTGGCAGGCACAACACCTTGGCTGGGCCGGTTTGTGATTGCTTATGCCGTGTGCGAATGCACGCTTGGCAAAGCCCATCGAGTATACCACGCGGGGGCTGCACGAAAAAGACCGCCGGATTGCCGTTTTTCTGGAGCAAATCCGGCGGCGGCTCAAAATCGGGGCGCGCTTGTGAAAAAATACCCTGCAATGCAAGCCCCGGGTTTGCGAAAAAGTATCTGAAAGCAACAATGAAAATTGCAGTAGTGGGCGCCGGTGTCATCGGCATTGCCACAGCCTATGAACTGGCCCAGGACGGCCACCATGTCACAGTTTTTGACAAATCCGCGGCTGCCTGTGAAGAAGCCAGTTTTGCCAACAGCGGCCTGATCGCGCCCAGCCTGCTCATGCCCTTTGCTGCGCCCAGTAGCCGGGGCAACGGTTTCATGCGCTTTCTGGACACTGGACGGCGCCTCTCGCGCCGCCCCTGGCGGTCCTGGCAGCAGATGCAGTCCCTGTGGCGCTGGACCCAGGCCCACCGACCCGAGGTAGCGACCCAGCTGCAAACCACCGGCCGTCAGCTCGCGCGCTACAGCACCGAGCAACTGCTGGGCATTGTCGAACGCCACCAGATGGAGATCGAGCGCAGTGATGGCCACATGGTGTTGCTTCGCTCCGAGCAGGCCCTGCAGCGACTGCAGCCCGCACTGGAAACACTCAAAGCCGAGGGCATTGCCTGCAAAGTGCTGACGCCAGACGAAGCGCGCGCCCAGGAACCAGCCTTGCACAGCGATGCACTGCTGCACGCCGCACTCTGGCTCACGGGCGATCTGGTCATGAACTGCCGCCAGTTCGCGCTGGAGCTCAAAAATGAGACCCAAAAAATGGGCGTGCAGTACCAACTAGGCGTGGAGGTACAGGACATCACACTCCAGCCCCAGCCCTTGCTGACCCTAGCCACGCCGCGCGGCACCGAAACCGCCCGTACCGAGCACGTCGTGCTCTGCACCCATCAGGTCCCCAAGGCTTTGCTGGCCCGCTTCTCCCTGCACATCCCCACCCAGGAACTGCATGGCTATGCGCTCAGCGTGGCGGTGCGCGAGCCACTCAATGCACCCCGCAGTGCCATCCACGATTTGCACGACGACCTGCTCATCAACCGCCTGGGCAATCGGATCCGTGTAAGCGCGGGCGCCGAACTGGGCTCCAAGCCTGCCGCCAAAGACAGCAAGACTGTCAACGCCATGTACCGCGCGCTGGAGCAGTACTTCCCCGGCGCAGCCAACTACCCCGCAGGCACCCAGGTCTGGCACGGCAGCCGCCACCTCACGCGCGATGGCCTGCCTGCCGTGGGTCCCAGCGGACTGCAGCATCTTTCGCTCAACCTGAGCCACGGCGCCTGCGGCTGGACCTGGGCGTGTGGCTCGGCGCGCCTGCTGGCCGACCAGATTGGTGGGCTCAACACCACGATAGACGCTGCACCGTTGCTGCCAAGCCGCTTTGCCCGCTAAAAAACTATTGTCTGGCGGCGCGCGGTGCTGACACAATGGAACGAGAGAGATGCTTTCACCATGAGTCCTGAACTTTCGCAAAAACTCACCGCCGCCGTGGATGGCATGCCCGCTTTTCCCAAAAGCGTGCAACGCATTCTGGAGCTGACGCGCGACGTCAACAGCAAGCCCAAGGACCTGGTGGAGGTGATCGACAAGGACCCGGTTGTCACCGTCAAGGTGCTCAAGGTCGTCAATTCCTCCTACTACAGCCTGCCCAAGCAGGTGACATCGATCGGCCATGCCGTCGTCTACTTGGGCTTTAACACCATCAAGAACTTGGCGCTGAGCATTGCCGCCATCGGTATGCTGCCCAAAGACAATGCGGCCGGATTCGACGTGCAGCAGTACCTGCTGCACTCCCTGGCCACAGCCGGCATCGCCAAACAGCTGGCCCTCAAGGTCGACGATGCCGACCCCATGGACTGCTTCATTGCCGGCCTGCTGCACGATTTCGGCAAGGTGGTATTCGCCCAGTTCATGCCCGAGGAGTTCCGCGCCGCGCTGGAAATGAGCGCTGCCGACCAGAGTTCGCTGCACACCGCACTGCAAACCACCATCGGTGCCGACCACGCCGTGGTGGGCGCCATGCTGGTCGAGAAATGGCGTTTCGCGCCCCACCTGATTGCAACCATTCGCCACCAGCGCGTGGACGACCTCAAGGACACGGACATGATTGCCTGCGTGTTCGCCGCCAATCAGATCAGCAAGAAGCTGCACTACGGCTTTGGTGGCAACCACAAAATTGAGGAGCTGCCACCCTTTCTGCAGAAACGGCTGGGAGGTGACCTGGATGCGGTCATCGCGTCCATGGGCAATCTGGACGCGCTGTTCCAGGAAGCCCAGGTGTTTGCCAAGTTGTGAAGGAAACCGCATGAAGGTGAAGTTCTGGGGAGTTCGTGGGTCCATTGCCTCGCCGGGCCCCAAGACCGTGCGCTACGGTGGCAACACCACCTGTATCGAGATTCGCACCGACAACAACGAACTCATCATCCTGGACGCCGGCACCGGCATCTTTCCGCTCTCGCAAACCCTGCTGGCCGAGATGCCGGTCACGGCCAATGTGCTGATCACCCACTCGCACTGGGACCATATCCAGGGCCTGCCCTTCTTCATTCCCAACTTCATTCCCGGCAACACGCTGCGCCTGCACGGCTGCTTCGACCCGGTCTCTGGCAAGGGTATTGAACAGGTCATGGCGGTGCAACTGCAATACAGCTACTTCCCGGTGCGCGAAGCCGAGATGAAGGCGCGCATCGAGTACGTCACGCTGATGCCCGACCAGCCCATCCAGATCGGCTCGGCCACCGTCACACCCTGCCTGCTCAACCACCCCGTCATCGACTTCGGCTACCGCATCGAGTGCAATGGCAAGTCCGTCTTCTTCACGGGCGACCATGAGCCGCCCTACAACATCTACGAACCCGGTGACGAGGCCTACGCCGAGTACCAGGTATTTGTGGACGAGAAGGAGCGCTCAATCCAGGATGCGATCCGCGGCGTGGATGTCTACATCGCCGACAGCTCCTACACCGATGCCGAGTACCCGTCCAAGAAGGGCTGGGGCCACGGCACCTTCAGCAGCAGCATCGCCAGCGCCCATGCGGCCGGCGCCAAGCTGCTGTTCTGCACCCACCACGAGCCCACGCGCAGCGACGACGCACTGGAGGCCGCCTTTGCCGAAGCCCTCAGCAGCAATGCCGCGCTGACGCAGGGCATGGATATCCGTCTGGCCCGAGAGGGCGATGTCTACGAATTTTGAATGGGTGCTGGGCCCCGAGGGCCCGCGCCACGCCCGCAGCTACCCACTGATAAGGGTAGCCCCGCTGCGCACACTGGAAACCGAAACTGCCCGCGCCCTGGCGCCACAGCAGCTCATGCAGCGCGCAGGCTTGGCACTGGCGCAACTCACCCTAGCCTACTACCCACATGCAACAACCGTGTGGATCGCCTGCGGCCGGGGCAACAACGGAGGAGACGGCCTGGAGGCCGCCATCCACCTGCAGCGCTGGGGAAAAACCGTGTACGTCTCGCTGCCGGAGGGCAACACACCGCTGCCAGTCGACGCAGGGCAAGCCCTGCAACGCGCCCAGGCGGCAGGCGTCCCCATCCACCCTGCCCCACCAGCCCAGTGGGATTGCTGCATCGACGCCCTGCTCGGCATCGGCCTGCGCGAGGCGCCCCGCGGAGCCACACTGGCGGCCATCCAAGCCATGGGGGCCGGCAAGGGGAACATCATCGCCGCAGACTTGCCCAGCGGCCTGCAAGCCGATACCGGCGCCACCCCGGGTGCATGCGTTCAGGCCCGGGCCACCCTGTCCCTGCTCGCGCTCAAGCCAGGCCTGTTCACTGCACAGGGGCGCGATGCCTGCGGCGACATCTGGTTGCACACACTCGGAAGCGCGGCCCCGCAGCTCCCCAGCGCCTGGCTGAGTGCTGCGCCTGCCGCCCTGCCGCGCCCGCATGGCAGCCACAAGGGCAGCTTTGGCGATGTGGCCGTGGTGGGCGGTGATCAGGGCATGGTGGGCGCGGCGGTGCTGGCGGGCTCGGCTGCCTTGCACGGGGGCGCGGGGCGGGTGTACCTCGCGCTGCTGGATGGGGCACAACACCAGGCCCTTTTTGCCATCCATCCGGTGCTGATGCAGCGGGCGGTAGAACAACTCCCATTGAACACATTGGCAGTGGTGGCCGGCTGCGGTGGTGGCATGGTCATCGGCCGGTACCTGCCCATGCTGATCGAGCAGGCCCAACAGCTGGTGCTGGATGCGGACGCACTGAATGCGCTGGCCACCCAACCAGACTGGCAGACCCTGCTGGCCCAGCGCACCAGCGGCAGCACAGTGATCACGCCACACCCCTTGGAAGCAGCTCGCTTGCTCGGCTGCAGCACCGCCAAAGTTCAGGCAGACCGTCTTGCCCAAGCCCAAGCCCTGGCAGAACGACTCCGCTGCACCGTGGTACTCAAAGGCTCTGGCAGCATCATTGCCAGCCCGGGCATACCACCCCACATCAACCCCACCGGCAACGCGCGTCTGGCCAGTGCAGGCACCGGCGACGTTTTGGCCGGACTGACGGGAAGTTTGATGGCGCAGGGCCTGAGCGCCCCCATGGCCGCGCAGCAAGCCTGCTACCGGCATGGCGCAGTGGCCGACAGCTGGCCGGCAAGCAGCACACTATCTGCCGATCGCTTGGCTGAAGCCTTATAAGAGAAATACGGATCTAGCCCCTGTAAAAACTGCGCGAGCAGCTACCAATTCGATAGCAAACGCGCAGTCTCGAAACCTCAGCGGCGCTTCTTGGAGGCTTTCTTGGATGCTCCCGTAGTCTTCTCACCCGCGCGGGCATTGCGCGACGACTTGGCGCCCGAGCGCTGACGCGCCTTGCCCTTGAACGCCGCGCCGCCGTCGGACTCACTCCGGTCGCCAAACTCGGGGCGCGCCTTGGCATCGCGTGCGCCTCCCTTGTCCGCACTGGCCCGCGGCTGCAGGCTCTGGCCTTCCTGCACCAGACGGAAATCGATTTTGCGGCCATCGAGGTCTACCCGGCTCACCTGGATGCGCACGCGCGTGCCAATGGCATAGCGAATGCCCGTACGCTCACCGCGCAGCTCCTGGCGCGCCTCGTCGAAGCGGAAGTACTCTCCGCCCAACTCGGTGATGTGCACCAACCCTTCCACATACATCGCGTCCAGCGTGACAAACAGGCCGAACGTGGTGGCAGAACTGACCACACCGGAGTACTCCTCGCCCAAATGCTCGCGCATGTATTTGCACTTGAGCCAGGCTTCCACATCGCGGCTGGCCTCGTCAGCGCGGCGCTCGTTGGCGCTGCAATGCAAACCTGCTGCCTGCCAAGCCATGCCCTCAGCATTGGGCTTCTTGGGCTTGGTCGCAGGTTGGGCCACCCGGCTTGCCAGATTCTTTTCCAGACGACGCGCCAGCTTGGCATGCGCCTCGCCGGGCGTGGGCAGCGCCGGGAGCTGGTACTTGACCTTAGCCAGAATCGCCTTGATGACGCGGTGCACCAGCAGATCCGGGTAGCGACGGATCGGGCTCGTGAAGTGGGTATAGGCATCAAAAGCCAGACCAAAGTGGCCGCTATTGATCGGCGTGTAAATGGCCTGCGACATGGAGCGCAGCAGCATGGAATGGATCTGCTGCGCGTCGGGCCGGTCCTTGGTGGCCGTGGCAATGGCCTGGAACTCGCCGGGCTTGGGGTTCTCGCCAATCGTCATGCCCACACCGGTTGCCTTGAGGTAGTTGCGCAGGATTTCCTGCTTCTCGGGCGTGGGGCCTTCATGCACACGAAACAATCCGGGGTGCTTGTTCTGGGCGATGAAGTCGGCGCTGCAGACGTTGGCCGCCAGCATGGCCTCTTCAATCAGGCGGTGCGCCGTGTTGCGCGTGCGCGGCACGATTTTTTCGATGCGGCCGTTCTCGTCGCAGACGATTTGCGTCTCGGTGGTCTCAAAGTCCACCGCGCCGCGCTTCTGGCGCGACTTGAGCAGGGCCTGGTACACGCCATGCAGATTGAGCAGGTGCGGTACCAACTCGCGCCGCTTACTGGCCTCGGGGCCGCGCGTGTTGCCCAGGATAGCGGCCACCTCGGTGTAGGTAAAGCGCGCATGGCTCCACATTACCGCAGGGTAAAACTGGTACGCGTCTACCTCGCCATCGGCCGTGACAAACATGTCGCAGACCATGCAAAGACGGTCGACCTCGGGGTTCAGCGAGCACAGGCCGTTGGAGAGCTTCTCGGGCAGCATGGGAATCACGCGGCGCGGGAAATACACACTGGTGGCACGGTCGTAGGCGTCCACATCGATGGCCGAGCCGGTTTCCACGTAGTGGCTCACATCGGCAATCGCCACCAGCAGGCGCCAGCCTTTCAAGGCCGTTTTGCCGCGGCCCTTGGTGGCCGGCTCGCAATACACGGCATCGTCGAAATCGCGCGCATCCTCACCGTCAATGGTGACCAGCGGCACATCCGTCAGATCGATGCGCTGGGCCTTGTCCTGTGGGCGCACTTTGTCAGGCAGCGTGCGCGCCAAGGCCACGCAGGCATCCGAGAACTCATGCGGCACGCTGTATTTGCGCACCGCGATCTCGATTTCCATGCCGGGGTCGTCCACCTCGCCCAGCACTTCCTTGATGCGCCCCACGGGCTGGCCGAACAGGGCCGGCGGCTCGATCAACTCGACCACCACCACCTGACCAGGCTTGGCCACACTGGTGGCCCCCTTGGGAATCAGCACATCCTGTCCGTAGCGCTTGTCTTCGGGGGCCACCAGCCAGACGCCGCTTTCCTGCAGCAGGCGACCAATGATGGGCTGGGTAGATCGCTCCATGATCTCCACCACACGGCCCTCGGGCCGGCCCTTGCGATCGCTGCGAACGATGCGTACCTTGACGCGGTCCTTGTGCAGCACCGCACGCATTTCATTGGGGGGCAAATAGATGTCCGGTGCGCCGTCGTCACGGGACACAAAACCGTGCCCGTCGCGGTGACCCTGAACAATCCCTTCTACTTCGTCCAGCAGGCCGCTGGTTTGGCTAACGTTTTTAATGAAATCTCTCGCTTTCATGAGAAGCCCGGGCCGGTTCAGAATTTTGCTCGTGGATATAAGTATGCGTCAGAAACAAGACTGCACATAGCGCGCGCGGCTGGCGTCTTACGTGTCACACAATTTTCAAAAAATCTGGGGCAAAACCAAAACGGCATTTTTTCAGTGCTATACTTCGATTCGTTGCCCAGGTGGCGAAATTGGTAGACGCACTAGCTTCAGGTGCTAGCGGTTGCAAGACCGTGGAAGTTCGAGTCTTCTCCTGGGCACCACCTAATAGATCAGGCCTGTGATGAAAATCACAGGCCTTTTTCTTTTGTACTTTCCCATGCAAAGGGCTTCACTCAGAAGCCCTTTGCTTTATCCATCTTTTAGATCGGCTGAGCCACCAGGTCGTGGCCTTCGGTTGCGACGATGCGGGCCTTGGTGAATTCACCCACCTTCAGGGTCTTGCTGATTTTTTCTGGCGGCAGCAAGCGCACCACGCCATCAATCTCCGGCGCATCCGCATAGCTGCGGCCTACTCCACCCTTTTTACCCAGGCCCGGCGCCGAATCGACCAGCACTTGCATGGTGGCACCGATGCGACGGCGCAGACGTGCAGCCGACACCCGTTCGGCCACTTCCATGAAACGCGCACGCCGTTCTTCACGCACCTCTGCTGGCAACATGCCGGGCAACTCATTCGCTGTCGCTCCATCCACCGGGCTGTAGGCAAAGCAACCGGCACGGTCAATCTGCGCCTCTTCCAGAAAGTCCAGCAAATGCTGAAACTCTTCTTCGGTCTCACCGGGGAAGCCGGCGATGAAGGTGCTGCGAATCACCAGCTCGGGGCAGACCTCGCGCCATTGCTGAATGCGTTCGAGATTTTTCTCGCCACTGGCCGGTCGCTTCATGCGGCGCAACACATCGGGATGGCTGTGCTGCAGCGGGACATCCAGGTACGGCAGCACGAGGCCGCTGGCCATCAGCGGCAGCACCGCATCCACGCTTGGATACGGGTAGACATAGTGCAAGCGCACCCAGGCGCCGTAGGGCTGGGCCAGCTCACCCAAGGTCTGCACCAGCTCCAGCATGCGAGTCTTGACCGGCTTACCTTCCCAGAAGCCGGTGCGGTATTTCACATCCACACCATAGGCCGAAGTGTCCTGGCTGATCACCAGCAACTCCTTCACACCGCCTTCAAACAAGGCCTTGGCCTCTTTGAGCACGTCGCCGATCGGGCGTGACACCAGATCACCACGCATGCTGGGAATGATGCAGAAGGTGCAGCGGTGGTTACAGCCTTCACTGATCTTCAGGTAGGCGTAGTGACGCGGCGTGAGCTTGATGCCTGCGGCCCCAAACGATTGCGGAACCAGATCCAGGAAAGGATCGTGCGGCTTGGGCAGATTGGTGTGCACCGCATCCATCACCTCCTGGGTGGCATGCGGTCCTGTGACAGCCAGCACCTTGGGATGCATCTGGAGCACCATGTTTTCGCCACCTTCGGTGGTCTTGGCGCCCAGGCAACCCGTGACGATGACGCGGCCGTTCTCGGCCAGCGCCTCGCCAATCGTGTCCAGACTCTCCTTGACGGCGTCGTCAATAAAGCCGCAGGTGTTGACGATGACCAGGTCAGCGCCCTGGAAGGTTTTGGAGGTTTGGTAACCCTCGGCGCTCAGTTGCGTGAGGATCAGCTCAGAATCGGTAAGCGCTTTGGGGCAGCCAAGGCTTACAAAGCCCACTTTGGGGGCGGGAGTGGTACTGACAGGGGATAAAACTTCGCTCATCCCCGTATTGTCCCAGCAATCGGCCCTGACGCCCAGACAGGCGTGGTACAGCCCCTTGGGTCAGCGCTTGATGCCGAAAGAGCCCAAGAACTGCTCGGCCTGCTTCTGCATTTGCTCCTGCATCTGCTGGAACATGTTGTTGCCCATCACGCCCTGCACCATGGGTGCTTGCATGTCCATCAGCGCCTGCATGTTTTTCTCCAGGTACCCACCCATCAGCCCCTGCATGGCATGACCGTAGAAACGAATGATGTTGGAGAGTACCGATGTGGTGAACATGGGGGAGCCACTGGCCTCTTCTTCTAGGATGATTTGCAGCAGGATGCTGCGCGTGATGTCTTCACCCGACTTGGCATCCACCACGGTGAAGACCTCGCTGTCCATCACCAAGCGCTTGATCTCGGCCAGCGTGATGTAGGTGGAGGTATCAGTGTCGTAGAGGCGGCGGTTGGGGTATTTCTTGATAACCCGTTGCGACGTCTTGGAATCTTTGGGACTGGATTTTTGCATTGAGATCGCCGCTGCTAGGAAAGAAGGTCAAAGAAGTGTTGCACTGCAACACATTCTAGGGGTGGACTTCAGTGTGACTGACCTAGGATAACCCTAGCGCAGGGCATGGCCATCAACGCAATTGGATGGGAATGCTCTTGAGCCGTTTGTGGAGATTCGGGTACTGGAAGGCAATACGCTTGAGCTCCAAGGTTACCTGCTCGGCCGTGAGCTTCTGGTTGCCAAACAGCGCAGCGTAAAGCCGAGAGAAATTGCGCTCGAATACCCAACGGTGGTGCAAATTGGCAAACACCGTTTCCCGGGACAGCGTGTGCGAGCTGCCAAAGGTCCGCCAAGTGCCATCTCCCACGCCAACCGCCCGATCCGATTGGGTCAATCCCGTGTACGACACATCGCGCATCGCGCTGTAGACATCACCCTGGGCTAGCATCTCTTCGTAGCTGGCAAGTATTTCGAATTCGCTCAGCCTGAGCGTGTTGTGGAGTTTGGCACCCCAGACTTGCAGAAACCGCTCCGCCAGATCACGCGTTACCCGGCCAGGTCCGAAAAGCGTGTTGACGCCCTTGCCACCGTCATTACTGGCATTGCCTACCAGCGTTGCATGCCGGCCCGGCATGGTGGTGATGAAAAACTCCGTATTGGGCGCCAGCGCAGGCAAAACGGGCGAGAAACCGCGGGACCGTTCATCAGCGGCGTAGATCGCCACGTAGCGTTTGACATTGCTGCCCAAACGGATGCGGTGGGCGTCAAAGTTGCCCGAACCCGGCACAGGATCACAAGCAAAGATGTTGACCGGTATGTGTGACCAGCCTTCGGTTTCCGCCAACGCATTGGCGAACATGTGGCAAGTCACTCCACCACGGCTCCAGCCCACCACATTGACGCAATCCACCAGCTTGTTCTTGCGCATGATCTGGATCTTGCGCTGCTGCAGGGCTTGCGGCGAAATGCGCGCATGCAGGTCGTATTGCACTGTTTTGGTAGTGCCCAAAAGCGCACGCCCCAGCTTGCCCGTGCGCTCCACCGTGTCCACGCCAACACCCGCTTCTCGCAGAATGCGCTTCTCCGTGCGAGTGTGGGTGGCGCGCTCTTCGTAGTTCGTGCCGATCAGTACCGCAACTGCGTGCTTGACGTTTTCTTCCCAGCCCTTGCCCTGCAAGGCACCGCGGATGCCTGAGTAGTTGCCCGCAGGGACCCATTTTTCGGCCTCCTGAATATTGCCGCTACCGGGGCCGTCCACAATGATCCAGTCGACAAACTCATGGCCCGCATGGTTCTTCGCAAGTGTGGAGATCAACTCCCCCTGGTGGTAGTTCGTGTTCGCAAAGTCGTAGCTGTTCGACCCGGTCCCACAGAAGAAGATGGTGAATGCGGCCATGCGCGCGATTCTAGAAGTATGGGCGGCGCAGCGGGGATATAAAGAACGGGCAAGAAAAAAGCACCTGACGTTGCCGTGAGGTGCTTGCAGTCTTCGATACTGAGAAAATTGGTAGGCGCAATTGGACTCGAACCAACGACCCCCACCATGTCAAGGTGGTGCTCTAACCAGCTGAGCTATGCGCCTACAGTATTCGAGAGGCCGAAGTATAGCAGCAATCTGAGGCCCCCCGATCTTCGCAAACACAAAACGTGCAATTGCTGCGCCATAATTGACGTTTACGTAAACGTAAACACACTCATCAACACAAGGAGTTATCCATGGACATCGCAGGCAAAGTCTTCATCGTGACCGGTGGCGCATCGGGTTTGGGCGAAGGCACGGCACGCATGCTGGCGGCCAAGGGCGGCAAGGTGGTCATCGCCGACATGCAGGCCGAAAAGGGTGAGGCCATTGCCAAGGACATTGGCGGCGCCTTTGTGAAATGCGACGTCAGCAATGAAGCCGACGGCCAAGCCGTGGTGGCCAAGGCCGTGTCCATGGGCAAGCTCATGGGCCTGGTGAACTGCGCCGGCATTGCCCCTGCAGAAAAGACGGTAGGCAAGAACGGCGCGCACGCCCTCGCCTCCTTCAGCAAGACCATCACGGTGAACCTGATCGGCAGCTTCAACATGATCCGACTGGCTGCCGAAGCCATGAGCAAGAACGAACCGGAAGCGACGGGCGAACGCGGCGCCATGATTTCCACGGCCTCCGTTGCCGCCTACGACGGCCAGATCGGCCAGGCAGCGTACAGCGCCTCCAAGGGTGGTGTGGTGGGCATGACCCTGCCGATTGCCCGCGACCTGGCGCGCAACGGCATCCGCAACATGACCATCGCCCCCGGCATCTTCGGTACCCCCATGCTGTTCTCCATGCCGCAGGAAGTACAAGACGCGCTGGCCGCCGGTGTGCCCTTCCCTTCCCGCCTGGGCACGCCGCAGGACTACGCCAAGCTGGCGGTGCACATTTTCGAGAATGACATGCTCAACGGCGAAGTGATTCGTCTGGATGGCGCCATTCGCTTGGCACCGAAGTAAGCATCATCGCCAAGGCGGTGCACACAGCCTCGCCTTGGCCCGCTATTGAAACCATAGCTGCTTGCGCACATTTGGCGGGGGCTAGAGGCGGCTTTTACCTCTATGCCAACCGCAAAGCCAGTTCAAATGCCGAATCCGTCATCCGCCGCAATCACCGCGCCATTGATGAAATGGCTCTGGTCGGAACACAGGGTGACGAGGATCGCATCCAGATCCCTGGGCTGGCCGATGCGCTTGCGCGGCAGCATCTGCACCAGCTTCTGCCCCGCGTCCGTCTGCCAGTGATGGTGATTGATCTCGGTGTCGATATAGCCCGGGCACAAGGCATTCACATTAATGCCGAACTTGCCCCACTCCAGTGCCTGGGCCTTGGTCATCTGGATGACCGCTGCCTTGCTCATGCAGTAGACGCCGATTTGCGGCAACACCCGCAATCCCGCCATGGATGCCACGTTGACGATGCGCCCGCCCGTGTAGGTGCCGGGCGCTGCGCCCTTGGCGCGGGCCAGCATGCGCTTGCCAACCTCCTGCGCCACAAAGAACGCGCCCTTCACATTGGTGTTGAACATGAAGTCGTAATCTTCCGACGACACATCCTGCAAGCGCTGGGTGGTGCTGACACCGGAGTTGTTGACGAGGATGTCGATGGACCCGACTTCTGTTTCCGCCCGCGCCACGGCAGCCTTGATGGAATCCTGGTCGGTAACGTCCAGCTCCACCACGTGGGCGTCTCCGCCCGCGCCTTCAATCTGCGCGCGCAGATCCTTGAGTCTGTCCACCCGGCGGCTGGCCAGCACCACAGCAGCGCCCGCTGCCGCCAGCGTTTTGGCAAACTGCGCGCCCAATCCGCTGGAAGCGCCCGTGATGAACGCCACACGCCCTGAAAGATCAATGCTGTATGCCATTTAGAGTGCCTCCTCGAAATAAAAAGAACGATCGTTCTTTTTTGTAAATTCCGCGAATAAAATCGGGCACCGAGGCGGTACGCCCCTGCAAGCACCGAAGGCTTCGCACACCACCCATTATCAAGCGAGACAACCCATGACAAACCAGGAAATTCTGGCCCAGTTCGGCCCCCGTGAATCCATGGAGTACGACGTCGTCATCGTCGGCGGCGGCCCCGGTGGTCTGGCCACGGCGATACGCCTCAAACAGCTCGCCGCCGAGAAGGGCACCGATGTGTCCGTGGTGGTGCTGGAGAAGGGTTCCGAGCCCGGCGCGCACATTCTCTCGGGCGCCATCATGGATCCCAAGGCCCTGAGCGAATTGTTCCCCGACTGGAAGGAACGCGGCGCACCGCTGAACCAGCCCGTCACCGATGACGCCTACATCTTCTTGGGCGAGAAAGCATCCTTCCGCGCCCCCAATCTGTTCCTGCCCCCGTTTGCGCAAAACCACGGCAACTACATCGTGAGCCTGGGTGCCGTGACCAAATGGCTCGCCGAGCAGGCTGAAGCCTTGGGCGTGGAAATCTTCCCCGGCTTTACTGGCGCCGAAGTGCTCTACAACGACGACGGCTCGGTCAAAGGCGTGGCCACCGGCAATATGGGCGTAGGCAAGGACGGCGAGCCGACCGACAACTTCCAACTCGGCATGGAATTGCTGGGCAAGTACACCGTCTTTGCCGAAGGCGCGCGCGGCCACCTGGGCAAGCAGCTCATCGCCAAGTTCAAGCTCGACGAGGGCCGTGATCCGCAAAGCTTCGGTATCGGCATCAAGGAACTCTGGGAAATCGATCCCAGCCGCCACAAGCCCGGCTTTGTGATGCACACGGCCGGCTGGCCCATGGAGTCCGACACCTACGGCGGCGCCTTTCTCTACCACCTGGAGGGCAACAAGGTCGCGCTGGGCTTTGTCACCGGCCTGGGCTATTCCAACCCCTACCTGAGCCCGTTCGAAGAATTCCAGCGCTGGAAGACCCATCCCAACATCCGCTACTACTTCGAAAACGAGAAGGGCGAGATCACCGCCAAGCGCCTCTCCTACGGCGCACGGGCCATCAATGCCAGCGGCATCAACGCCCTGCCCAAGACCGTGTTCCCGGGTGGCTGCCTGGTGGGTTGCAACGCGGGCTATCTGAACGTGGGCCGCATCAAAGGCAGCCATGCCGCCATCAAGACCGGCATGCTGGCCGCAGAGGCAGCCTATGAAGCTGTAGTCGGCGGCCGCCAGCACGACGAGCTGGGCGCCTACCCCGAAGCCTTCGAGAAGAGCTGGCTGCACACCGAGCTGAACAAGGACCGCAACTTCAAGAACTGGTTCAAGTACGGCCTGACCGTGGCCACCGTCATGAACGGCTTCGAACAGCTGATCCTGCGCGGCCACATTCCCTGGACCCTGCGCCGGGACAAAGCCGATCACCAGTACCTCAAGCCAGCTGTCGAATGCAAGCCCATCGTCTACCCCAAGCCCGATGGCAAGCTGACCTTCGACCGCCTCTCCAGCGTGTTCATCAGCAACACCAACCACGAGGAACAACAACCTGCCCATTTGACACTCAAGGACGCCTCGGTGCCCGTGAGCATCAACCTCGCCAAGTACGCTGGCCCCGAAGCCCGCTACTGCCCGGCCGGCGTCTACGAGTTCGTGAAGAATGAGGACAACACCGACCGCCTGCAGATCAACGCGCAGAACTGCGTGCACTGCAAGACCTGTGACATCAAGGATCCGACCCAGAACATCGTCTGGGTCACACCGGAAGGTGGCGGCGGCCCCAACTACGCGGGGATGTAAAAAGAAAGCGGGGCCATCGGCCCCGTTTTCTTTTGAGCCCCACCGTTCCCTCACGCTGGCGCAGCCACGCTCCATTGCTGCGTGACGTTACCCGCCGCATTCACGCTCTCCAGCGCCACGCCAAAGCCCCACAGCCGCGCCGCGTGCTTGAGCACCTCCAGGGTGCCATCGCTCAGCGGCCGGTTCTGGAACTGGGTGTGACGCAGAGTCAGCGTGCGGTCGCCGCGCAGGTTCACGTTCCAGACCTGGATATTGGGCTCACGCGTGCCGCGGTCGTACTGCTGCGACAGGGTCTGGCGCAGTGCCTGGTAACCCGTGTCGTCGTGGATGGCGGCGACCTGCAGCTCGCTGGCTTTTTCGTCATCGTGGATGGCAAACAGGCGCAGGTCGCGCATGAGCTTGGGGCTGAGGTACTGGCCGATGAAGCTCTCGTCCTTGAAGTTGCGCATGGCATGGTCCAGCGTGGGCAACCAGGGGCGGCCCGCAATGTCGGGGAACCAGTGGCGGTCTTCGTCGGTGGGTGCCACACAGATGCGCTGAATGTCGGTGTACATCGCAAAGCCCAGCGCATAGGGGTTGATACCGCTGTAGGCACGGTGGCCCACGGGTGGCTGGTAGATCACATTGGTGTGCGAGCTCAGCCACTCCATCATGATGCCGTCTGACAGGAAACCGTCGTCGTACATGGTGTTGAGCAGCTTGTGGTGCCAGAAGGTGGCCCAGCCCTCGTTCATCACCTGGGTCTGGCGCTGCGGATAGAAATACTGCGCGATCTTGCGCACCAGCCGTATCACCTCGCGCTGCCAGGGCTCCAGCAGCGGCGCGTTTTTCTCAATGAAATAAAGCAGGTTCTCCTGCGGCTCGGCCGGGAAGCGCTGATTCTCCGGTGCATCGCCGGGCTTGTCGGCGGCCTTGGGCAGCGTGCGCCAGAGGTCGTTGACCTGCTGCTGCGCGTAGGCCTCGCGCGCGCGCCGCTCGCTGAGCTCCTGGGCCAGGCTTTTCTTGCTGGGCCGACGATAGTGGTCCACGCCAAAGCCGGCCAGCGCGTGGCAGGAATCCAGGAACAGCTCCACCGTCTCCAACCCGTGACGCTCCTCGCATTCGCTAATGAAGCGGCGCGCAAACACCAGGTAGTCGATGATGCTGGAGGCATCGGTCCACATGCGGAACAGGTAGTTGCCCTTGAAGAAGCTGTTGTGCCCATAAGCCGCATGCGCAATCACCAGGGCCTGCATCGCCGTGGTGTTCTCTTCCATCAGATAACTGATGCAAGGGTCGGAATTGATGACGATCTCGTAGGCCAGCCCCATGTGGCCGCGCCGGTAACGCTTGTCCGTCGCAATGAATTCCTTGCCATAGCTCCAGTGCCGGTAGTGGATGGGCATGCCCACGCTGGCATAGGCATCCATCATCTGCTCGGCGGTGATGATTTCGAGCTGGTTGGCATAGGTATCCAGGCCAAAGCGCGCCGCCGTATCGCGGATCACGTCGTGGTAGCGCTCCAGCAGCTCGAAGGTCCAGTCGCTGGGGTCGGGCAAGGGCCGCTCCGGGCGCGCGGGTGCGGGCCCGGGCTGCTGCAGCACGGTGCGTGCGCGCCGCTCACCACCGGGTGGAATGCGCGCAGGGTTGTCCAGATGACGGTGCTCCACGGTGCGCGGCGCCAGGATGGGCAAGGAATCGCTCATGCCGTGGCTCCTTCCTTCTTGAACAGGTCGCGGAACACGGGATAAATATCCGACGGCGTGATCACCTTGCGCATGGCGAAGTTGGCATGGCGCTCGGCCACCTCAGCATATTCTTCCCACAAGTTTTGCTCAATCTCGGCCACCTGCACATAGGCAAAGTAGCGGCACTTGGAGAGCAAGCCGTCTTCCAGCAGCTCGCGGCAGCGTCCGCTGTCATTGGTGAAGTTGTCGCCGTCGCTGGCCTGGGCGCCATAGATGTTCCACTCGCCGGGCGGGTAGCGTTGCTCCTGGATCTTCTGCATCAGCTCCAGCGCGCTGCTGACCACAGTGCCACCGCTCTCGGTGGCGTGGAAGAAGGTGTCTTCATCCACTTCCTGCGCCTGGGTGTGGTGGCGGATGAAGACGATGTCAATGCGTTCGTAATGCCGCGTGAGAAACAGGTAAAGCAGGATGAAGAACTGCTTGGACAAGCCCTTGCGTTCCTCGTCCATGGAACCCGACACATCCATGAGGCAAAACATCACCGCTTTGGCCGTGGGCACGGGCGTCTTCACGCGGCCCCGGAAACGCAAATCCAGCGGGTCCAGATAGGGAATGCTGCGCAAGCGCAACTCCAGCGCCAAAATCTCCGCACGCATCGTGCGTATCTCCACCACATGGCCATCGGGTGCGCGCTCCAGCGCCTGCAGCTGGGCGCGCTTGTCGGCCAGCTCGCGCCGCACGCCTGCCCCCAGGGCTAGGCGCCGGCCCAGTGCGCCACGCATGGAGCGCACGATGTGAAGGTTGTTGGGTGTACCGTCACGCGTGTAGCCGGCGCGGTGGGTCTTCCACTCGGGCGTTTCACCAAGCTGGGTGCGCAACAGATGGGGCAGCGCCAGGCCTTCGAAGAAGACCTGCATGAACTCTTCCTTGCTCAGCGTGAAGACAAAGTCGTCTTCGCCCTCCCCGCTGTCACTCGCCTGGCCCTTGCCACGGCCCTGGCCGCCGCCCTGCGGGCGCTGGATGCGGTCGCCGCGCAGGTAGTCGGTGTTGCCCGGGTGCACCGTGTCGTGCACGCCTCCCTGGCCATGGTGAAAGAAGGGCTCGTTGATGTCCTTCTTGGGAATACTGACGTTCTCGGCCTGCTCCATGTCGCGGATGCCGCGCCCGGTGACTGCCTTGCGCACCGCCTCGCGGATCTGGTCCTGGTGGCGACGCAAAAAGCGCTCCCGGTTGCCAATGGACTTGTTCTTGCCCGCCAGCCGGCGGTCAACGATGTGCAGGGCCATACAACCTTTCTGATCAGGCGTTCGTCACAGACTCCTTAGGAACTCTTGCGCACGCGCAGGTACCACTCGCACAGCAGGCGGACCTGTTTGGCCGTGTAGCCCTTCTCAACCATGCGGGTCACAAAATCTTCGTGCTTCTTGGCGTCTTCGGCACTGGCCTTGGCGTTGAAGCTGATGACGGGCAGCAGCTCCTCGGTGTTGGAGAACATCTTCTTCTCTATCACCTGGCGCAGCTTCTCGTAGCTGGTCCAGGCCGGGTTCTTGCCCTGGTTGTTGGCGCGTGCGCGAAGCACGAAGTTGACAATCTCGTTGCGAAAGTCCTTGGGGTTGGCAATGCCCGCGGGCTTTTCGATCTTCTCCAGCTCGGCGTTGAGAGCGGCGCGGTCAAACACCTCGCCGGTGTCGGAGTCGCGGTACTCGTTGTCCTGGATCCAGTAGTCGGCGTAGATCACGTAGCGGTCAAAGATGTTCTGACCGTACTCGCTGTAGCTCTCCAGATAGGCAGTCTGAATCTCCTTCCCGATGAACTCCGCATACCGTGGCGCCAGCAGCTCCTTGATGAAGCCTGTGTATTTCTGCTCCAGCTCGCCGGGAAACTGCTCGCGCTCGATCTGCTGCTCCAGCACATACATAAGGTGCACCGGATTGGCGGCGACCTCGGCGCTGTCGAAGTTGAAGACCTTGGAGAGGATCTTGAACGCAAAGCGCGTGGACACGCCTGTCATGCCCTCGTCCATGCCCGCGTAGTCCCGGTACTCATGGTAGCTCTTGGCGCGTGGGTCGGTGTCCTTGAGGCTTTCGCCGTCGTAGACCTCCATCTTGCTGAACAGGCTGGAGTTCTCCGGTTCCTTCAGGCGCGTGAGCACGGCGAACTGGCTCATCATCTTGAGCGTTCCGGGTGCGCACTTGGCCTCACCCAAGGACGACTCGCGGATCAGCTTTTCATAGATCTTCACTTCCTCGCTCACGCGCAGGCAATACGGCACCTTGACGATGTAGATGCGGTCCAGAAAAGCCTCGTTGTGCTTGTTGTTGCGAAAGGCTTTCCATTCGCTCTCGTTGCTGTGCGCCAGCACCACGCCGTCGAACGGGATCGCACCAAAGCCCTCGGTACCCTTGAAATTACCTTCTTGCGTGGCCGTCAGCAGCGGGTGCAGTACCTTGATGGGCGCCTTGAACATTTCCACAAACTCCAGCAAACCCTGGTTGGCCAAGCACAGGCCGCCGGAGAAGCTGTAGGCGTCGGGGTCGTCCTGCGAAAAATTTTCCAGCTTGCGGATATCGACCTTGCCGACCAGCGAAGAAATGTCCTGGTTGTTTTCGTCCCCGGGCTCGGTCTTGGCCACACCAATCTGCTTGAGCGTGCTGGGGTAGCGCTTGACTACGCGGAATTTGCGGATGTCGCCGCCAAACTCGTCCAGACGCTTGACCGCCCAGGGCGACAGAATGCGCTGCAGGTAGCGGATGGGAATGCCGAAGTTGTCACGCAGCACGGGGCCGTCTTCACCCGCATCAAACAGGCCCAGCGGGCTTTCGTTCACGGGCGATCCCTTGATCGCATAGAAAGGCACCTGCTGCATGAGGTATTTGAGCCGCTCAGCCAGAGAGCTCTTGCCGCCGCCCACCGGGCCCAGCAGATACAGAATCTGTTTGCGTTCTTCCAGACCTTGCGCAGCGTGGCGGAAGTAGCTCACCACCTGCTCGATGGCGTCCTCCATGCCGTAGAACTCCGAGAAAGCCGGATAGACCTTGATGAGTTTGTTGGCAAAGATGCGCGAGAGGCGCGGCTCCTTGCGTGTGTCCACCAGCTCGGGCTCGCCGATGGCGTGCAGCATGCGCTCTGCCGCAGTGGCGTAGGCCAGCGGATTGCGTTTGCACTCCGCCAGATACTCGTCCAGGCTGAGCTCCTCTTCGCGGCTGCACGCGTAGCGGGCTACATAGTTACCAATCGCGTCCATAAGACCCCCTGCTAGTGATAACGACACAGGAACCTACAAACCAACTAACCTGCACTCACTCAAATTCAGTATATGCCTTGGGATACAACGCAGTCCAGTTAGTTCCGGGCTGACACGTTGCGCACAGGCCGCAAAAAGACAGGGGATCGTGCCGCTATTGCAGCACTCAGTTCTGTGTAGCGGTGTCCAGTGTTTCCAAACAGGCCAGCATGCCGGCGCGGCAACGCTCCATAAGGGCAGGCATATCAGCCAGCGTGAGCCCTGCAGTGGGGATGGGTGGCAGGGTCTTGATGACGATTCGGCCACTGCGCCAGCGGTTCAGACGCATGCCGGCCTTGTAGTTGCTACAGCACAAAGGGACGATGGGCACACCCGCATTGATGGCCATCTGGAAAGCCCCTTTTTTGAAGGGCAGCAGCCCCCGCCCCAGGTTGCGCGTGCCTTCCGGGAACACCCAGATGGAGGTGTCTTCGTTCAGCATCACGTCCGTAGTTCTCAGCATCGCCTGCTTGGCCTTGAAAGCATTGCCCCGGTCAATGAGAATGTTGCCGGCCTGCCAGTAGATCTGCCCGAAGATGGGAATCCATTTGAGGCTCTTCTTGCCCAGCGAAACAGTGCGTCGCGGAACGGCGCAGCCCAGCACAAACAGGTCCCAGTTGGACTGGTGGTTGGCCACGATGACGAAAGGGTTCGGTTGCGCCAACATATCCGCCGTGTCCAGCCTGACCTCAAGCCCCAGAATGCGCAGCGCCGGCGCGGAATACAGCCAGCCGCACAGCCGCGAGTTGTCTGGGTTGAAGGGGCGGGCCAGACAGATGACGAAGTTGATGGCCGAAGCCACCAGAAAATACCCACCCAGCACGGCGAGTCGGAGCACAAGAAGCATGTCGCAGACAAAATCCAGCAATGAAGCAGGGCAGTGTAGAGGAGCACAAGGCATGGCGCTCTTGCGGTGGGTCAACCGGTAATCCGCAAGCACCGGCCATGTTGTCCCAGCCCCTTTTCCATCCCGCCCGCCCCAGGCATCTCTGGGCCTTGCTGCTCTTGGCCGCCAATTGGCAGATCTGCAGCGCGCAAGACCGCCAGAATTGGTTCGAGGACCCGTTCTTCCAGGTGTCCAGCGCCGTCCCGCATTGCCCCTTGCCCGCCGGCCCCTTCATCACCGAGGCAGAAAAGCGCGCACAAAGCCATCACCGCGCAGAGCGCGGTACCACCTGCTGGCTGTCGGGCCAGTGCGACCAACCCAATGCCTACGCCAACGATCCGGCCATCGCTGAGGCCCTGAAGACCGCCTTGCAACGGCCGAGCATCACTGACAGATCCACGCTGTGGGTCACGGTGCAAGGCCGGGTGGTCTACTTGGAGGGCTGTGCCGCCGACCCCGCGCTGGCGCAGGAGCTGGAAGCGATTGCGCGCACCGTGCCACAGGTGCAGCAAGCCATCGCACTGCTCTATACGCGCCACGCAAAACGGGTGCCCTACAAGCTGCGCGACGCTCCCTAGGCACCGGTTTCAAGCCTTCTGGACACGGCGTGGTTTAGAATTCCGCCTAGTCAGGAGAGAGCTTCCCGCGCGGAAGCCGCCGAAGGCGCAGGACGGCTGATTGCAGCGGTCAGAACGCTCAGGCAAAAGGACTGACATCCGCTGGCGGCTTGGCCACCAGCGACACCCCACTGGAGAGAGGCTGCAGGCTTTGCAGTCCACCGAAGGAGCAAACCGCAGTCGGTGCACCGTGTTTCGCAACACCTTGCACGCAGGCCCGGCGAATCTCTCAGGTAAAGCGGACAGTAGGGGCAGCCCAGGGCACGGGTGCGGAATTTGCATCAGCCCCGGAAACCCAGTTGCCCCCAAGGAATTGCATGTCCGCCACCGACACCTCTTTGCTGACCACCCCGCTCAACGCCCTGCACATCGAACTCGGCGCCCGCATGGTGCCCTTTGCCGGCTACTCCATGCCCGTGCAATACCCCGTCGGCCTGATGGCCGAGCATCACCACACGCGCAATGCCGCCGGTCTGTTCGACGTCTCGCACATGGGCCAGCTGCGCCTGGTCGGCCCGGACGCTGCGGCAGCCTTCGAAACCCTGATGCCAGTGGACGTGATCGATCTGCCCGTTGGCAAGCAACGCTACGGCCTGCTACTGACCGACGAAGGCACCATCATTGACGACTTGATGTTTTTCAACAAGGGCAACAACGAGCTCTTCGTCATCGTCAACGGCGCCTGCAAGGTGGGCGACATTGCCCACATCCAGGCCAAAATCGGCAACCGTTGCCAGGTCGTCCCCCTGCCCGACTACGCGCTGCTGGCGCTGCAAGGCCCGCAAGCCGTCACCGCCCTCTCCCGCCTGGCGCCGGGTGTGGAAAAGCTGGTGTTCATGACCGGCGGCAACTTCACGGTCGACACCGGTACCCAGAAGATTGACGTGTTTTTGACCCGCAGCGGCTACACCGGCGAAGACGGGTTCGAGATCTCCGTCCACAACGATCACGCCGAGGCGCTGGCCCGCGCCCTGCTGGCCCAACCCGAAGTCAAGCCCATCGGCTTGGGCGCACGCAATTCCCTGCGTCTGGAAGCCGGGCTGTGCCTCTATGGCAATGACATCGACACCACCACCAATCCAGTGGAGGCCAGCCTGCTGTGGGCTATGCAGAAGGTGCGACGCGCCGGTGGTGCACGCGAGGGTGGCTTCCCGGGTGCTACAAAAATACTAGCTGCTCTCGCAGATTCCACGGGGGCTACAACCCAAAAAGGAACGAGAAAGCGCGTAGGACTGATCGCCTTGGAGCGCATTCCCGTGCGGGACCACACCGAGCTGCAAGACGGTGCAGGCAACAAAATTGGCGAAGTCACCAGCGGCCTGCTGGGCCCCACCATCGACAAACCCGTCGCCATGGGCTATGTGGACGCTGCCTGGGCGGCTATAGGCAGCAAGGTGGTGGCCATCGTGCGCGGCAAGCCCGTTCCCATGGAAGTCAGCGCCATGCCCTTTGTGCCCACGCGCTACTACCGTGGCTAAACACGGCTAATCCGTCGCCGGCAGCGGCTACAGTCGCTGTTGGCAGTGTCAGTTTTTGGTTTTTATTCACCGCATTTCACGTTTTCAGGAGTTCCCCATGACCATCAAATACACCCCCGACCACGAATGGCTCAAGATTGACGGCGACATCGCCACCGTCGGCATCACCCACCACGCGCAGGACGCGCTGGGCGACGTGGTGTTTGTGGACCTGCCCGAAGTGGGCGCCGCCATCGACGCCAAGGCCGTGGCCGGCGTGGTGGAGTCCGTCAAGGCCGCCGCCGACGTCTACATGCCCGTGACTGGCGAGATCACCGAAGTCAACGAAGCCCTGCGCGCCGACCCTGCTCTGGCCAACACCGACCCGCTGGGCGCCGGCTGGTTCTTCAAGGTCAAGCTGTCCAACGCCTCCGAGCTGGACGCTCTGATGGACGAGACCAGCTACAACGCATTCTCTGCAAGTTAAGACTTGTACGGGGCCGCAACCTCAGCGGCCCCGGTTTCGATTGCCCCGCCTGCCCTACCGAAGCTGAACACCATGCCCACGACCTCTGCCCCCACTCTCGCCCAGCTGGAAAACGCCAGCGAATTCCACGCACGCCACATCGGCATCGACGCGACCGACGAAGCGCTGATGCTCAAGGCCATCGGCGAGACCTCTCGCCGTACGCTGATCGACAGCATCGTGCCGCGTGCGATTGCGCGCTCCAGCCAAATGGCCATTCCCGCGGCCATCACCGAGGCGCAAGCGCTGGCCGAGATCAAGGTGCTGGCAGGCAAGAACAAGGTGCTCAAGAGCTTTATCGGCCAGGGCTACTACGGCACGCACACACCCGGCGTGATCCTGCGCAACATCCTGGAAAACCCCGCCTGGTACACGGCCTACACGCCCTACCAGGCCGAGATTTCGCAGGGCCGCATGGAAGCGCTGGTCAACTTCCAGACCATGGTCTGCGACCTGACCGGCATGCCCATGGCCAACGCCTCCATGTTGGACGAAGCCACCGCCGCCGCCGAAGCCATGACGCTGGCCAAGCGCTCGGTCAAAAGCAAGAGCAACATCTTTGTGGTGGCTGGCGACTGCCACCCGCAAACCATTGAAGTGATCCAGACCCGCGCCAAGCCGCTGGGCATCACCGTGCAACTGGCCAACTCGGCCGCCGAGTGGGAAGCTGCGCTGGCTGGCGACTACTTCGCCGTGCTGGCCCAGTACCCCGCCACCAGCGGCCGCATCGACGACCTGCGCGCCGATGTGGCACTGGTGCACGGCAAGCAAGCCGCCTTCATCGTGGCGGCCGACCTGCTGGCGCTCACACTGCTGACACCGCCCGGCGAATTTGACGCCGACATTGTGGTCGGCACCACCCAACGCTTTGGCATGCCGCTGTGCAACGGTGGCCCGCACGCCGCCTACATGGCTTGCCGCGACGAATACAAGCGCTCCCTGCCCGGCCGCATCGTCGGTGTCAGCATCGACACCCACGGCAATCCCGCCTACCGTCTGGCGCTACAGACGCGCGAGCAGCACATCCGCCGCGAAAAAGCCACCTCCAACATCTGTACCGCGCAGGTGTTGCCGGCCGTCATCGCCAGCATGTACGCCGTGTACCACGGCCCCGAAGGCCTGACACGCATCGCCCAGCGTGTGGCCAAGTTCACCGCCATTCTGGCCAAGGGTCTGGAGCAACTGGGAGCCCCGGTGCGCGCCCAGGCCACCTTTGACACGGTCACACTGAAGACTGACGGCGCTACCAAAACCATAGCTGCTCGCGCAGTTTCTGCGGGGGCTAACCTGCGGATTTACTTTGAAGACTACCTCTGCATCAGCCTGGACGAAACCACCACGCGTGACGATCTGGCTCTGGTCTGGAGCCTGTTTGCCAAAGACGGCCAGGCCCTGCCCAGCGTGGAAGCGTTGGAAGGCAGCGTGGACTCGCTGATCCCCGCAGCGCTGCGCCGCAAATCCAAGTTCCTGACCCACCCGGTGTTCAACACCCACCACAGTGAGACCGGCATGCTGCGCTACATCCGCGCACTGAGCGACAAGGACCTGGCGCTGGACCGCAGCATGATCCCGCTGGGTTCCTGCACCATGAAGCTCAACGCGACCAGCGAGATGATCCCCATCACCTGGCCCGAGTTTGCGAACATCCATCCCTTTGCCCCCGCCGACCAGCGCCTGGGCTACACCGAGCTGGACGCACAACTGCGCGCCTGGCTGTGCGCCGCCACGGGCTACGCCGGCATCAGCCTGCAGCCCAATGCGGGTTCGCAAGGTGAATATGCCGGCCTGCTGGCCATCCAGGCTTTCCACGCCAGCAAGGGCAACGCGCACCGCAACATCTGCCTGATCCCCAGCAGCGCGCATGGCACCAACCCGGCCAGCGCGCAGATGGTGGGCATGACCGTGGTGGTGACCAAGTGCGACGACATGGGCAATGTGGACCTGGACGACCTGCGCGCCAAATGCGAGCAGCACAGCGCCAACCTGGCCTGCGTGATGATCACCTACCCCAGCACGCACGGCGTGTTCGAAACGCAGGTGAAAGACCTGTGCGCCCTGGTGCACCAGCATGGCGGCCGCGTCTATGTGGACGGCGCCAACATGAACGCCCTGGTGGGTGTGGCTGCGCCCGGCGAGTTTGGCGGCGACGTGAGCCACCTGAACCTGCACAAGACCTTCTGCATTCCCCATGGCGGTGGCGGCCCCGGTGTCGGCCCCGTGTGCGTGGTTGAAGATCTGGTGCCCTTCCTGCCCGGTCACGCCACCGGCGGTGTGCCTGGCACCGGCGCGGTATCCGCGGCGCCCCTGGGCAATGCGGCCGTGCTGCCCATCAGCTGGATGTACTGCCGCATGATGGGCCCGGACGGCCTGCAGCACGCCACCGAAGCCGCCATCCTGGCCGCCAACTACATCAGCGCACGCCTGGCGGACCACTACCCCACGCTGTACGCATCGGCCAACGGCCATGTGGCGCACGAATGCATCTTGGACCTGCGCGGCTTCAAGGACACCTGCGGCGTGATGGCCGAAGACGTGGCCAAGCGTTTGATGGACTATGGCTTCCACGCGCCGACACTGAGCTTCCCGGTGCCCAACACGCTGATGGTGGAGCCCACCGAGAGCGAGACCCTGGCCGAGCTGGACCGCTTTATCAGCGCCATGATCGCCATCCGTGGCGAAATTGCACAAGTCGAAGCCGGAAGCTGGCCACAAGACAACAACCCCTTGAAGCATGCTCCCCATACCGCCGCCAGCTTGATGGGCGCCGAATGGAACCGCCCCTACAGCCGCGAAGTGGGCGCCTTCCCGGTGGCCAGCCTCAAGGCCGGCAAGTACTGGCCCAGCGTGGGCCGTGTGGACAACGTCTATGGTGACCGCAACCTGTTCTGCAGCTGCGTGCCGTTGACGGAATACGCGGAAAGCTAAGTTGGAAATATCAGGGCGGCACTGCATTGCGTGCAGCCACCCTGGCCAGGCCAGACCTGGCACCGTAGCGGGAGAGCCTGGTGCCGTCAAAAGCACCAGCGCCGAAGGAGCAACCACCCCGGAAACTCTCAGGCACCCAGGACCGCTGCGGTAGGGATCTCGAATCCCTGAGCACTCTGAAGAGCTGCTGCGGACAGTCCCGCGGCACACCGCAGGAGCAAGCCACGGGCCCAAAAGGCCTGCGGCGAATCTCTCAGGTCTCAAACAGAGGGGGTCGTCACCTGCACACGGTGTGTGGGTCGGCGACTTCTTTGTTTGCGACTGTTCTTGAAGAGAGTGCTTTATGAAACACATAGCCATCATCGGCGGCGGCATCACCGGCGTCACCAGCGCCTACACCCTGGCCCAGGCCGGCTACCAGGTCACCCTGATCGAGAAGAACCGCTATGCGGGCATGGAAACGTCCTATGCCAACGGCGGCCAGCTGTCGGCCTCCAACGCCGAGGTCTGGACCCACCCCAGCACCCTGGTCAAAGGGCTGAAGTGGATGTTCAAGAACGACGCGCCCCTGCTCATGAACCCCAAGCCCAGCTGGCACAAGCTGCGCTGGATGGCCGAGTTTGTGGCCGCCATACCCAAGTACCGCGACAACACCGAGGCCACTACACGCCTGGCCATTGCAGCGCGTGAGCACCTGTTTGGCTGGGCGGAGAAGGAAGGCATTGACTTCGACCACAAGCGCAAAGGCATCCTGCACATTTACCGCAACAAGGCGAGCTTCGAACACGCGGGCAAGGTCTCCACGCTGCTGGCCGCAGGCGGCCTCACGCGCCGTGCCGTTACACCCGAGGAAATGCGCACCATCGAGCCCACGCTGCAAGGCCAGTACTTTGGCGGCTACTACACCGAGAGCGATTCCACTGGCGACATTCACAAGTACACCCAGGGGCTGGCCCAGGCCTGCGTGCGGCATGGCGTGAAGTTCCTTTACGGCCATGAAGTGCAAAGCGCCTATGCCGATGGCCACAGCGCCCAGCTCACGCTGCGTCACGCCGATGGCGTGGAGACCCGCGTGTTCGACGGCCTGGTGGTCTGCGCCGGGGTGTATGGACGTGGCATTGCCGCGCAACTGGGGGACAGCCTGAACGTCTACCCGGTCAAGGGCTACTCGATCACCGTGCACATGACGGACGAGGCCAGCCAGCAAGCCGCGCCACAGGTGAGCCTGTTGGACGACGAAACCAAGCTGGTCACCAGCCGCTTGGGGCAAGACCGTTTCCGCGTGGCGGGCACGGCCGAGTTCAACGGCATCAACCACGACATCCGCGCCGACCGCATCCGCCCGCTGGTGAACTGGGTGAACCAGTGCTTCCCTGGCGTGAGCACGCGCCGCGCTGAGCCCTGGGCCGGCCTGCGCCCCATGATGCCCAACATGCTGCCACGCGTGGGCCGCGGCCGCCGCGCCAACGTGTTCTACAACACCGGCCACGGCCACCTGGGCTGGACGCTCTCCGCCATCACCGCACACCAGCTGGCGGGCCATGTGCAACAGCACTTGGCAGCCTGACGCAATCGTTTCACACTCACCGCAATAGGAGCCCCCATGGCAGTCTCTGTATTTGACCTGTTCAAGATCGGCATCGGCCCCAGCAGCTCCCACACCGTGGGGCCCATGCGGGCGGCGCGGCAGTTTGTGGGGCGTCTGCAGCACAGCGGGCTGCTGGCGCAGACCACCACGGTGCGATGCTGGCTGCATGGCTCGCTGGGCGCCACCGGCAAGGGCCACGCCAGCGATGTGGCGGTGCTGCTAGGTCTGTGCGGACACGAACCCGACACGGTAGAGGTGGAACAGATTGCGCCCACGCTGGCACAGATCCGCGCCGGCAAGCGCATTACGCTGGGCGGCGAGCATGCGATTGACTTCCAAGAGAAGGACGACCTGCTCTTCATGCGCGCGCCCCTGCCCTTCCACGCCAATGGCATGCGCTTTGTGGCGCTGGACGCGGCGGGCAATCAACTGTCCGAGCGCATCTACTACTCGGTGGGCGGCGGTTTCATCGTCAGTGACGAGGTGGCGGCCGATGGCACGCGGCAGAAAGTGATTGCGCCCGATGCCACCGTGCTGCCCCTGCCCTTCACCAGCGGCGAGCAACTGCTGCAGCTCACCGGGCAGCATGGCCTCAGCATTGCGCAAGTGATGCGCCGCAACGAACAGCACTGGCGCAGCGACGCCGAGATCGACGCAGGCCTGCTACGCATCTGGCAGGTGATGCAGGCCTGCGTACAGCGCGGCTGCGCCACCGAGGGCGTGCTGCCCGGTGGTTTCAAGGTCAAGCGCCGCGCCAAGGCGCTGCGCGATGCGCTCGTCGCCAAGCCCGAGGAAGCCCTGCGCGACCCGCTGCAGGTGCTGGACTGGGTCAACCTCTACGCCCTGGCGGTGAACGAGGAAAACGCCGCTGGCGGCCGCGTGGTCACCGCGCCCACCAATGGCGCGGCCGGCATCATCCCCGCCGTGCTGCACTACTACACGCGCTTTGTTCCGGGAGCCAACGACGCGGGCGTCATCGACTTCCTGCTCACCGCCGCTGCCATCGGCATCCTCTACAAGGAGAACGCCAGTATCAGCGGCGCCGAGGTCGGCTGCCAGGGCGAGGTGGGCGTGGCCTGCAGCATGGCCGCTGCCGCGCTATGCGCTGTGATGGGCGGCACGCCGCAACAGGTGGAAAACGCGGCCGAGATCGGCATGGAGCACCACCTGGGCCTGACCTGCGACCCGGTGGGCGGCTTGGTGCAGATCCCCTGCATCGAACGCAACGCCATCGCCTCCGTCAAGGCCATCAACGCCGCCCGCATGGCCCTGCGCGGCGACGGCAGCCACTTCGTCAGCCTGGACAAGGTCATCAAGACCATGCGCGAAACCGGCGCCGACATGAAGACCAAGTACAAGGAAACGGCGCGCGGCGGGCTGGCGGTCAACATTGTGGAGTGCTGAGCCAATTATCATGGCCGCATGACCTTCCCCCGCTTCGCCAACAGCATTGCGACTCGCATTATTTTCTTTGGCATTTGTCTTCTGGTCGTTGGCAATCTGGCGCGTTACCTGGCCCTGACCAGCTACCTGCGGGAAGACATCACCGCAGTGATGTCCACGCAGCAGCTCACCCTGGCCAACTATGTGGCCCGCGAAGTGGACCAGAAGGTGCTTGAACGACGGAACATGTTGATCCAGATGGCCAGTACGCTGCCACTGGACTTGCTGCAGCGCCCTGCGGCCCTGCAAGCCTGGCTGGCAATGCGTCAGCAGTATCAGCCGCTGTTCTCGCATGGTTTTGTCGCCTACACGCCTGGCGGCAAGGTACTGGCCAGTTCAACTGCCCCCGACAACACGATGCTGCAAGGCAGTGGAAAGACGGATCTGTTCGAGGCCGTGCGATTCGGCGCTTGGACCGTGGGACACCCCATACGCAACGCCGGCGACCAAGATGCCGTCCTCCCGATGTCGGCCCCGGTCAAGGACGCCTCGGGCAAGGTACGCGCCGTGCTGATGGGTGTGACTGCGCTGGCGGCTCCGGGGTTTCTCTCGTTCACGGATCAGGACCGTATTGGCAAACAGGGAGGCTTTTTGTTGATCTCCCCGCGCGACAAGCAGTTCATCGCGTCCACCGTGCCCGGCATGGTGCTCAAGCCCACGCCACAGACCGGCGCCAACCTTTTGCATGACCGGGCCATGCAGGGCTACCGGGGCACGGGCACGACCGTCAACGCGTTTGGGGTGGAAGAAATATCGGCCATAGCCTCCGTGCCCAGCACCGGCTGGTTTGTGGTGGCCCGCCTGCCCACCACGGAGGCCCTGTCCGTCCTTGCGCGTACCAAGCAATTCATGGCATTGCACGGTGGTCTGGCGCTTCTACTCTTCATTGCGGTTGCCAGCACTTTGCTGTACTACGCCCTGCGGCCCCTGCTGCGGGCAGCCCAGGAAGCCGACCGCATGACCCGCGGTGAGGTGCCGCTGGCCCCGCTTGCGGTGGCGCGACATGACGAGGTGGGGCATTTGACAGAGGCCTTCAACCGCCTGCTGGCCAAGTTGCAGAGCAGCCAGTCTCACATGGTGCACATGGCCCACCACGATGTGCTGACCGACTTGCCCAACCGCGCGCTCCTGGCCGACAGGCTTGTCCAGGCCTTGGCCCGTGCGCACCGCAATGGCGGCCGCGTGGCATTTTTGTGTATTGACCTGGACCGTTTCAAGCCCATCAATGACCAACAGGGGCACGCCGCAGGCGACCAGGCATTGGTGGAAGTGGCACGGCGCCTGAACGCGACGGTGCGGGAGTCCGATACCCTGGCACGCATCGGTGGCGATGAATTTGCGGTACTGCTGGCAGACCTGGATGCGGACCCGGAAATCGCGCGACAAGCGGCCATCTCGGTCGCTACGAAATGCCTGGCCACCATTGCACTGCCCATGACCCTGGAGGGGCAGACCCACATACTGGGTGCCTCCATTGGCATTGCGCTCGGTGATGGCACGGCGTCGCCCCACCCCCTGCAACTGGCCGCCGACCATGCCATGTACCAGGCCAAACAGGCCGGTGGGCAGCGCTACCTGGTGGCTGCATCGCTGTAGCTTTGTTACAACCATTCCTGCACACAAGCGCTACCATGCGCTTTCTTCAGGGATGGAGGGCTGCATGCCATGAAAAGACGCCTGTTCACTGCGCTGTCTGTGACCTGTCTGGTCCCGCGTGTGCATGCGCAAGCGGTTTACCGCATCGCCTGCAACGAGGCCACCGCGTCCTTGGTGCCACTGGTGCGCGCTGTCTATGCCGAGCTGGGAATCACACCCGTCTTTGAGTTGTTGCCGTCCGAACGGGCGATTGTGGAGGCCAATGCGGGCCGCTTTGATGCCGACGTGATGCGCGTCGAGGGGGTGGAGAAGATGTACCCCAATCTGCTCTGCACCACCGAGCCCATACGCCGTACCGAACTCTTTGCCTATGTGAAGCGGGGCTCAGGCCTGGGCTTCAAAGGCGTGGACGAACTCAAGCAGCGTGCCTTGGGTTTCACGCGGGGCTCCAAGCTGGCGGAGGAATTCGTGCAGGCACGTGGCTGGCAGGCCACGGCGGCCAACTCTGCGGACACCCTGCTCAAGATGCTGGCTGCAGACCGCTTTGAGGTGGCCCTGGTCACCAGTACCCAGCTGCTGCCGCAAAACGGGCTGCAACTGGAGGGCGTGGAGCGCGTGGGGCCGGTGCTTACAAACAGCTATTCCTACCATGTACTGCACCGGCGCAACGCAGAGCTGGCGCCTCGCTTTGACGCGGTGCTCAAAGCCATGAAGGCCGACGGGCGCTTTCAGAAGCTGCTGAACGCGCCGGAATCCGCCCTCAAACCTTGAACTGATCCACAGCCTTCTGCAAGTCGCTGACGCGCTCGCTCATGGCCGTGGCGGCAGAGGCCGCGTGGCCCACTTGCTGCGTGTTGTGGCTGGTTTCGGCCTGCATCTGCACCACGGCCTGCGCGACCTGCTGCACGCTCTGGCTTTGCTGCAGCGAAGCGGCAGAGATTTCACCCAGGATGTCCGTCACCTGGCGCACCGCGCCCACGATGTCCTGCATGGTGTTGCCGGCACGGCCCACCAACTGCGAGCCGCTCTCCACCTGCTGGGCGGAATGGCTGATGAGTTCGCGGATTTCCTTGGCGGCCTCGGCGCTGCGCCCGGCCAGGCTGCGCACTTCGCTGGCCACCACGGCAAAGCCGCGGCCCTGCTCGCCAGCACGGGCCGCTTCCACGGCCGCGTTCAGCGCCAGGATGTTGGTCTGGAACGAGATGCCTTCGATCACGGCAATGATATCCACCACCTTGCGCGAACTGTCGGTAATGGCGTGCATGGTGTGCACCACCTCATCCACCACCTGGCCGCCACGCTGAGCGATGTCGGACGCATTGACGGCCAGGGTGCTGGCGCTTTGGGCGCGCTGGGCATTTTCCTGCACGGTGGAGGTGAGTTCCGACATGCTGGTGGCGGTGGAGCTCAGGGCGTCCGACTGCATACGGGTGTGTTGCAGCAAGTCGTTGCTGCTCTGCACAATGTCCTGGGACGACGCCCCTAGCGGCTCCGTACTCTCCTTGATCTGGGTGACCAGATCGGTCAAGGTGTCTTCCATGGTGCCCATGGCGTCGAGCAATCGCCCGAATTCGCCACCACGGGAGTTCTCGAAATCGTGGCTCAAATCGCCCGAGGCCACAGTCTCCGCAATCAGGATGGCATCGGCCAGCGGCGCTGAAATGCTGCGCACCTGGTTGAGCGTGGACACGATACCCACCACCACCGCCGCCACGGCCAGCACCACCATGGTGGTCTGGGCTTCCGACACGACCGTCTCGAACTGGCGAGCCTGCGCGGCGACCCGGCCCAGGGCACTATGCCCCGTGAACAACACCCCCAGCAGCAGCAGGAGAACGATGGAAGAGGTCAGACACAAACGCGTGGCGACCGACATGGATTTGAAGAACTGCATACGCATCCCGGGGTAGAGATTGATGGAGCGCTGGTACGCTGGCCCGAACCAGTGTAGCCCAGCCCGCCCTCGGGACAAACCCTCAATAACCCCGGCTACCCGGCTCTTTTCCGACGCAGATAGCTATCAAAATAATAGCTACTTGCGCATATTCCATGGGGGCTAAAGGCCTAAAACGCACTTGAAAAACAAAGCCCCTGCAATTTAGTGACGCGAAGCTGACGCCGCCGGCACCACCAGCTCCATCACATGCGCCGTCATGGACTTGGCCAGCTCGGTTTCCCCCACGAACACCGTACCCGCTCCGTCCTGCTCCAGGCGCTCGGCTTCTTCGGCGTTGTGGCTGCGCACCACGACATGGATGTCGGGGTTCAGCGCACGGGCCGTCTCCACCATGCCGCGCACTTGCACCGTGTCGGGCGTGGCGATGACCAGTGCGTGCGCGTCGCGGATATGGGCCTGGATGAGCACTGCGGGCTCGGTGGCGTCGCCCCAAACAGCGGGAATGCCCTTGGTCCGCAGGGACTCGACCGACTCGCGGTTGGACTCGGCCACCACAAAGGGCACGCCTTGCTTGGTCAGGGCGCGGGCAATTAGCTTGCCCACGCGGCCCCAACCGACGATGACCACCTGGTTGGCCAGGTACTTGGCCTCGGTACTCATGGGCAGCTCGGCCAGCGGGTTGGAAGCCAGCTCCAACCGCGCCGCCAGCTTCGGGTGGCGTTGCAACCATTGCAACAAGGGCTGCACCGTGCCAAACACCACGGGGTTGAGCGCAATGGAGATCAGCGCGCCGGCCAGGATCAGGCTGTTGCCCTCCTTGGGCAGCAGGTCCAACGCCATGCCCAGGCCGGCCAGGATGAAGGAGAACTCCCCCACCTGCGCCAGGCTGGCCGCCACCACCAACGCCGTGCGCGCCGGGTACCCCAGGGCCAGTACCAGCAGCGCGGCCGCCAGCGTCTTGCCAAACACGATGACGGCCACGGTGGCCAATACATGCAGCGGTTCTTCGACCAGCACCATGGGGTCGAACAACATGCCCACCGACACGAAGAACAACACCGCAAACGCGTCTTGCAACGGCAGCGTCTGCTCGGCCGCGCGCGCACTGAATTCCGACTCGCGCATCACCATGCCGGCAAAGAAAGCCCCCAGCGCGAAGGACACGCCGAACAATGCTGCCGAGCCATAGGCAATGCTCACCGCAGCCGCCACCACGCACAGCGTGAACAGCTCGCGCGAACCGGTCTTGGTCACCTGCCAGAGGATCCACGGGAACAGGCGCCGCCCCACCACCAGCATGAAGGCGACAAAACCACCCACCTGGGCCAGGGTAATCAGGATGGTCATGGTGGTGCTACGTTCGGAGGTGGATGCGGCACCGCCCAGCGAAGGGGCCAGCGCTGGCAAGAGCACCAGCACCAGCACCATGGCCAGGTCTTCCACCACCAGCCAGCCGATGGCGATGCGGCCATCGGCTGCGTCGGTCAGGCCTTGGCTTTCCAGCGCCTTGAGCAGCACCACCGTACTGGCCACCGACAGCGAAATGCCAAACACCAGCGCCGCTCCGATGGACCAGCCCCAGAACAGCGCCACGCCCGCACCCAGCGCCGTGGCGACCAGAATCTGCACGATGGCGCCGGGCAGCGCGATCTTGCGCACGGCCATGAGGTCGTCGATGGAGAAGTGCAGGCCCACACCGAACATCAGCAACATCACGCCCACCTCGGCCAGTTGCGAAGCAATCTGCGCGTCGGCCACAAAGCCCGGCGTGGCCGGACCGATCACGATGCCGGCCAGCAGGTAGCCCACCAGGGCCGGCAGCTTGAGGCGGGCAGCCACAAAACCCAGCACCAGCGCCAGCCCGAAACCGGCGGCCAAGGTGGTAATCAAACTAATCGAGTGGTGCACGGCAGGACTCCTGTCTCAGGGCGCGGCGCGGGGGCGAGCGGGAGTGCCGTGCTGGCGTACATACTCTTCCACCGCCAGTTTGGTAATGCGGCGGTGGCCGCCCTCGGAACGGGTGACCTCACCCAGCTTGCCCTGGTCACAGAGCATGGAGACATAGGGCCGGCTCATGCCCAGTTGGGCGGCCACTTCGGCAGTGGTAAGCAAATCGCCTGCATGTTCGCCCCGGCGATGAGCAGCCTGCGCCTGTGCGCCGCCTGCCGTCACCTCCAGCATGGCCAGGGCGCTGATCAACTCCATGCGCTGGCTGCGGCCCTGGGCAGAGGCATCGCTCAGGGCGGTGGCCATGCCGTAGGCCGCGACCTCGGCCAGGCGCTCGCACACCGTGGTCTGCAAGGCCTGGGCGCTCCCGTCGGGCTCGCGCACCCACAACTCCTGCCCCGCCACCCGGAGCACCCGGCCCTGCGCACCGTCTTCCACCTCCACATGCTGCGCGAACGTGGTTTTGAACTGTTCAAACAGGCCGTCCAGTGCGGGCAGCCGGTAGGGCGCGGCGGGGGTGGCAACAGAGGCAAGCATGGCGATTCAGCGCAGGGCTGCTCACAAGTGGTCAGGCCTCCATTGTCGCCAAAAAACCTCCAATAATCGAAATAATCGAAAATAAAACGCTATTTTTCGATTTTTCCGTTATTGCAAAGTAAAGCTATCCATGGCCAGCATGCTGTACATCACCTCGCGACTCAGGTAGTCCGGCCGCGCCTCCTTGCCCGCCGCGCCCAGCGCAAAGAACAGGGGCAGGAAGTGGTCTTCCGTCGGGTGGGCGCGGCTGGCATGTGGCGCCAGGCTGCGGTACTGGAACAGGGATTCCAGATCGCCCGCACTGAGGCGCGCCTCGATCCAGCGGCTGAACTCGGTCACGTAGGGCGCCACGGCGCGTTCCCCGCCAAAGAACTCGGAAAGGTTGTGCGTCATGGAGCCGGAGCCCATGACCAGCACGCCCTGCTCGCGCAGGCCCGCCAGGGCGGCACCCATGGCATACACCTCGCGCGGCCCCCAGCCCAGCGGCAACGCGACCTGCACCACGGGCACCTGGGCCTGCGGCAGCATGTGCATCAGCGGCACCCAGGTGCCGTGGTCCAGCGGGCGGGTGTCATCCGCCTTGGCGGTGATGCCGGCCGCCTGCAGCAGGCCCATTACTTCCTGCCCCAAAGCCGGGTTGCCCGGTGCCGGGTACTGCAAGGCATAAAGCGCAGGCGGAAAGCCGCCGAAGTCGTGCCAGGTCTCGGGCTGGGCCGTGGTCATGACGGCTGGGCTGCGCGCCATCCAGTGCGGGGACATGATGACGATGCCGCGCAGCGCTGTGGGCAGCGTGGTGCCCCAGGCTTGCAGGGCCGGGCCGGTTGTGCCGGGCTCCACCGCAAACAAGGGCGCACCATGGGAAACAAAAAGGCTGGGCAAGGATGTCATGGCTAATTTCTCAAGGGTGAATCACAATGGCTTCACTGTAAAAGCCCACAATTCAAAGATAAATAAGGAAGACATTGATTCAATGTCTCTGTTTTGTTGACAATAGGCCCCTAAGCCCTTGTTCATTGACTTCAGAAAGCTGCCCATGGCCCAACACGCTCCCCTGCCCCTCTGGTCCGTTGCCTGGCCCCTGGCGGGTTGGGCCTTGCTGGGCGCCAGCCTGCTAGGTCCCACTGGCGGCTGGTGGGTGCTGCTGCTGGCAGCCACACTGGTGGGTACCGTGCTCTCCGCCGTGCACCATGCGGAGGTGGTGGCGCACAAGGTGGGCGAGCCCTACGGTACGCTGGTGCTGGCGCTGGCCATCACCGTCATTGAGGTGGCGCTCATCGTTTCCATGATGCTGGCCGGCGGCCCCGAGACCACGGCACTGGCGCGCGACACCGTGTTTGCCGCCGTCATGCTCATCCTCAACGGCATCGTGGGCATGTGCCTGCTGGTGGGCGGCAGCCGCTACCGGGAGCAGACCTTTGGCCAGCTCGGTGTGAGCGCCTCGCTGACCACGCTGGCCGCCATTGCGGTGCTGACGCTGGTGCTGCCGAACTACACCACCACCACGCCCGGCCCCATGTACAGCCCCAGCCAGCTGGCCTTTGTGGCCGTGGTTTCGCTGGTGCTCTATGGCACCTTTGTGCTGGTGCAGGCGGTGCGCCACCGCGACTACTTTTTACCCCCCGAGGCCAAGGCCGACGAAGACGCCCATGCCGCGCCGCCGCAAGGCAAGCTGGCGGCTGCCAGCGCGGGCCTGCTGCTGCTGGCGCTGGTGGCCGTGGTGCTGTTGGCGAAGGCCCTGGCCCCTACCATCGAAGGCGCAGTCGCCAGCGCCGGCGCGCCCAAGGCGGTAGTCGGGATCATCATCGCCATGGTCGTGCTGTTGCCCGAAGGGCTGGCCGCCTTCCGCGCGGCGCGCGCCAACCGCCTGCAGACCAGCCTAAACCTGGCGCTGGGTTCGGCCCTGGCCAGCATCGGCCTGACCATCCCGGCCGTGGCCATCGTGTCGCTCGCCACCGGCTGGACGCTGACGCTGGGCCTGGACATCAAAGCCAGCGTGCTGTTGCTGCTCTCCTTGTTCGTGAGCACGCTGTCGCTCAGTACCGGGCGAACCACCGTGCTGCAGGGCACGGTGCACCTGGTGCTGCTGGCGACTTATCTGTTCACCACCGTCGTGCCCTGACGCACAAGGCCTGCCGCCATGGACCAGTTCCGACAGATGCAGGCCTTTGTGGCTGTGGTGCAGGCCGGCAGCTTTGTGCAGGCGGCGCAGCGGCTCGACACCTCCAAGGCCGTGGTCTCCCGCCTGGTGCTGGAGCTGGAAGCCAGCCTGGGCACCCGCCTGCTCAACCGCACCACACGCCGCCTTTCGCTGACCGACGCGGGCAGCGACTATGTGGAGCGCTGCCGCCAGATCCTCGAAGACCTGGGTGATGCCAATGCCGCGGTGAGCGCAGGCGCGGGCGTGGCCAGTGGCCGGCTCAAGATCAACGCGCCGCTGACCTTTGGCAATCTGCATCTGGCGCCGTTGTGGGGTGAATTCCTGAAACTGCACCCGCAGGTGGAGCTGGACATCACGCTCACCGACCGCGTGGTCGACCTGGTCGACGAAGGCTATGACATGGCCGTGCGCATTGCGCTCATGGCCAACTCCTCTCTGGTCTCGCGCACGCTGGCGCAGGATGAGGTTGTGATGTGCGCATCACCAGCCTATCTGCGCAAGGCCCCGCCCATCCAGACGCTGGACGATGTGGCCCAACACAGTGTCATGGCCTATTCCTGGTGGTCGGGCGGTGATGTCTGGACCTTGCAGGACGCCCAGGGCCAGGCGCACAGCGTGCACACTCACCCGCGCCTGCGCGCCAACAGCGGCGACACCTGCCGCGCTACGGCACTGGCCGATCAGGGCCTGATCTTCCAGCCCGGCTTTCTGGTCGGTGCCGACCTGCGCACCGGCCGACTGGTGCGCGTGCTGCCCGAGCTGCGCGGCCCCACACTGGGCGTGCATGCGGTCTACCCCAGCCGCAAGCACCTGCCGGGCAAGGTGCGCGCCATGGTGGACTTTCTGGCGCAGGCCTTCGCCACGCCGGCCTGGCACTAGCCCAAGCTTTCCAGCCCCGTCAGCGCTGCGTGCTGCAGCAGCATGATGGTCTTGCCATCCTCGATGGCACCACTCCGCACCATGGCCAGCGCCTGCGCCAGCGGGAGTTCCAGCACCTCAATGTCCTCCCCCTCCTGCGCCAGACCACCGCCTTCCCCGGTCTGCTGGTGCGGCTCGTAGTGCGCGACGAAGAAGTGCAGCTTCTCGGTCACCGAGCCAGGGCTCATGTACGCCGCAAACAGCTTACGCGGGGATTCGATGCGAAAGCCCGTCTCCTCTTCCACCTCACGCCGTATGCAGGCCTCCGGGTCATCGCCATCGAGTAAACCGGCGCAGGCCTCGATCAGCATTCCGTCCGCGCAGCCATTCACAAAGGCCGGCAAGCGGAACTGGCGCGTGAGGATGACTGTGCCGCGCTCGGCGTTGAACAGCAACAGCACCGCTCCATTGCCACGGTCATAGGTTTCGCGGCTCAGGCGCTGCCAGCTGCCGTCGCGGCGCTGGAAGTCGAAAGTGGTTTTCTTCAGCGTGTACCAGTTGTCCGAAAGCAGCTCGCTCCCGACGATGCGCACCGCCGGTGCAGCGGCGAGCTGTAAATCTGCTGTGCTCATGTTTACTTCCCGAATATGCAATATCGTGCATTATCAAGTAATTTCATGCAATTACAATGCCCCGATGCTGACCACCCAACGCAAGCAACTGATCCTCTCGCGCCTCGCCGCAGAAGGACAAATCCTGGCCAAGACACTCGCCACCGAACTGGGCACCTCGGAAGACACCATCCGGCGTGACCTGCGCGAACTGGCACAGGAAGGCAAGCTGCTACGCGTGCACGGCGGCGCCCTGCCCGCCTCCGCCGCAGTGGCCGACCTGAACACGCGCAGCGCCGTATCCCCCGCCGACAAGGTGGCGTTGGGCCGCGCCGGGGCCGCCATGGTCAAGCCCGGGCAACTGGTGCTGCTGGACGGCGGTACCACCGCCCTGCAGGTGGCACGCCACCTGGCGCCAGACCTGCGCGCCACCATCGTCACCCACAGCCCCACGGTGGCCGTGGCACTGGCGCAACACGCCCACGTGGACATCATCATGCTAGGCGGGCGGCTGTACCGCCACTCCATGGTCAACATGGGCACTGCGGTCATGGAAGCCGCGGCACGCTACCGCGCCGACCTGTTTTTCATGGGCGTGACCGGCGTGCACCCGGAAGCGGGCTTGAGCACGGGAGACGGGGAAGAAGCGGATGTGAAACGCGCGCTGAGTGCGCGCGCTGCGGAGACCGTGGTGCTGGCATCCAGTGAGAAGCTGATGGCAGCGTCTGCCTTTGTGATTGCACCAGTGACCACACTGGCGGCGCTGGTGGTGCCAGCAGGAACGGCTGCGGCAACCGTGCGCGGGTTTCGGAACCTGGGGGTTTCGGTGCTCACGGCGCCGTAGAAAGATCCACGATTTAGCGCTTCAGCGCGCGTCAGACACTATTGTTTTTATAGCTTCTCGCGCATATTTCATGGGGGCTGGAGGCCTGAAAGGCCTGCAACCCACCCTTATTGCATGCCAGCCAGCGCAGCTACTGCCAAGGGGTAACCGTTCACCCCAAAACCCGCCATCACCGCCTTGGCCGCAGGCGAGATGTAGGAGTGGTGGCGGAAGGCTTCGCGGGCGTGCACATTGCTGATGTGCAGCTCGATCAGCGTGATGCCGGTGCCCTTGATGGCGTCATGCAGCGCGACGCTGGTGTGGGTGTAGGCGCCGGCGTTCAGGATCACGCCCGCCAGCTCACCCTTGGCGTGCAGGCGACCGGCTTCCTGCAGCCAGTCCACCAGCGTGCCTTCGTGGTTGCTTTGGCGGAAGTCGAGCTTGAAGCCCTGTTCCAGGCAGGCGCGCTCGCACAGCACCTGCACATCGGCCAGCGTGGCCGAGCCGTAGACCTGGGGCTCGCGGGTACCCAGCAGGTTGAGGTTGGGGCCGTTCAGGATGAAAGCGGTTTTCATGGGTATGTCCTTGTCAAAAAACTATCCGGCTTCGGGGCTTGCAACATGATCACCCACAGCATGCAGGCGCCAGACCTGCCAGGCGCAGGCCATGGCCAGCACCGCCATGGCAGAGGTGCCCCAGAACACGCTGGCCAGCCCCAGGTGCTGGCTCAACTGCCCGCCCAGCAGACCACCGAGCACGCCGGGAATGCCGTAACCGATGATGATGTACAGCGCCTGCCCACGGCCGCGCAGGCTACCAGGGAAATGCTGTGACACCAGCGCGATACAGGTGCTGTGGTGGGCGGCAAAAGTCAGTGCGTGAAAGGCCTGCGCAATCACCAGCACCCACAGCGTGGAAGCCAGCGAGGCTGTTACGCCCATGCGCGCAATCATGACGCCCGCGCACAGCACCAGCCAGCCCGGCAGACTCAGGCGCGGCATCCAGCGGCTCTGGGTGAAGAACCAGCCAATCTCCACCGTGACCGATACGGCCCACAGCAGCCCGATCATGGTCTTGCTGTAACCCAGCGAGTCCATATAGAGCGAGAAGAAGGTGTAGATGCCCATGTGGGAGAGCACGTGGAAGAAGGCCGAGGCAAAGAACCAGCGCACCGCCGGCTGTGCCAGCACGGGGCCTATGGGGGCAGACTCACGCGCCGCGCTTGCGTGGTGGGCTTCCTTCACGTCCGGCAGGCGGTGGGTAAACACCACCAGCACCACGAGGCTGATGGTCACGATCAGCGGAAAACTACCCATGCCCACACGCTCGAACAGCGCACCCGCACCCAATACGGCCAGCATGAAACCCAGCGAGCCCCACAGGCGCACCCGGCCATAGAGTTTGGTATCAAACACCCCGCCCTGGCTCACCACCTGCGCCACTGCGGCCTCCGTCATGGGCATCATGCCGCTGGTCTGCGCAAACATCACCAGCATCACCACTGCCAGCCAAGCCACACCACCACCAGGAAACCAGAGCCCGGCGGAGGCGATCAGTGCGATCAGGGAACCCCAGCGCAGCAACCTGGCACGTTCACCGGTACGGTCGCTGAGCGCGCCCCAGGCATAGGGCGCAAACATGCGCGTGGCGGCCTGGATGGAGGTGAGCACGCTGATGATGGCGATGCTCAGGCCCAGGCTCTTGAGCCACAGCGGCAGAAACGGCGTGAAGAAGCCCGCATGCGTGCTGTAGGCCGCCGTCAACGCGGCGTAGGGCAGGATGTTGCGGCGCCCGCTGACCGGGGCCGCGGCTTGCGCCGCAGCGCTCACACGCTGCTTGAGATAGGTGTGAGCGCGGGCACCACGTCCCCGCACTGCGCACGGTGGCGCAAGGCATGGTCCATCACCACCAGGGCCAGCATGGCCTCGGCAATGGGGGTAGCACGAATGCCCACGCAAGGGTCGTGGCGGCCCTTGGTGATGACTTCGGTGGGGTTGCCCTCCACATCAATCGAGGCGCGCGGCGTGATGATGGAGCTGGTGGGCTTGATGGCAATGCTCACCTCCAGGTCTTGCCCGGTGGTGATGCCACCCAGCACGCCGCCGGCGTTATTGCTGGCAAAACCGTTAGGGGTCAGGCTGTCGCCATGCGTCGTGCCGCGCTGGGCCACGCTGGCAAAGCCGGCGCCAATTTCCACGCCTTTCACGGCGTTGATACCCATCATGGCGTAGGCAATGTCGGCGTCCATCTTGTCAAACAGCGGCTCACCCAGCCCCACGGGCACGTTGGTCGCGGTCACGCGCACCTTGGCGCCGCAGGAGTCTCCCGCCTTGCGCAGCGCGTCCATATAGTCCTCCAGGGCCTGCACGTCGGCCACTGGGGCGAAGAAGGGGTTGTTAGGCACGTGGTCCCAGCTCTCGAAGGCAATCGGCAGCTCGCCAACTTGGGTCATGCAGCCGCGGAACTCGGTACCAAACTTTTCCTTGAGCCACTTCTTGGCCACCGCGCCAGCTGCCACCATGGGGGCGGTCAAGCGGGCGCTGGAGCGGCCACCGCCACGTGGGTCGCGGATGCCGTATTTCTGGAAGTAGCTGTAGTCGGCGTGGCCGGGGCGGAAGCTCTGCAGTATGTTGCCGTAGTCCTTGCTGCGCTGGTCGGTGTTCTGGATCAGCAGCGCAATCGGCGTGCCCGTGGTCTTGCCTTCATACACGCCACTGAGGATTTGCACCGCATCGGGCTCGTTGCGCTGCGTCACATGGCGGCTGGTGCCAGGGCGACGACGGTCCAGGTCGATCTGGATGTCGGCTTCGGACAGCTCCATGCCGGGGGGACAGCCGTCAATGATGCAGCCAATGGCCGGGCCGTGGGATTCACCAAAGTTGGTGACGGTGAAGGTGTGTCCGAAGGTGTTGCCGCTCATGGAACCAGATTATCCCAGACGGGCACGGCCCACTCTGTGCCCGGGTGGTAACTGGAATGGTTTATGCATGATGCTGCAGCGCACCATTTCAGTGTGAACCGCCCGTTTTGAACAGGAGTGAGCCATGCTAGACCGCACCAGCACGCAGTTTTCCCACGTCAAGCCCACTGACACCGAATTTGTCTCCGGCGGACTGCGCGATTTTTTCTTGTACCGCGACCTCGGCGTGGCCGAGGCCACGCACGGCAAGGTGATTGCACACCTTGTCAAGGCCAACATGGCACCAGAAACAGGCACCGGCTGGCACCGTCATGAGGCGGACTTCCAGATCGTGATCATGACCAAGGGCTGGGCCAAGTTCATGTACGAGGATAAGGAAACCCTGGTCCAGGCCGGCGACGTGGTGCACCAACGGCCAGGCATACGCCACTTTCTGTTCGACTACTCACCCGACATGGAGTACCTGGAAATCGTCTCGCCAGCGGACTTCAAGTCCATTGATGTAGACCCGGTCTGCGCCGTACCGGCGCCTACACCCTGGAAATAGTTGTCAGAATTCAGCGTCGAGCTCGTCGATTTCCTCGGGCTCGGCCTTCGCAGCGGCAATCCACTCCTGCATGGCAGGCAGCGCTAGGATGCGTTTGCAATAGGCGGCCGCCTCCTTGTCAATGGCGACGTCGTAGGTCATGAAACGCGTCACCACCGGCGCGTACATGGCGTCGGCCAGGCAGGGCTGTTTGCCAAAAAGGTAGGGGCCACCATAGTGCTGCAGGCAGTCCTTCCAGATGGCGAGCACACGATCGATATCGGCCTGGGCGCGCGACCAGACCTTGAACTTGGGAAAATGCGCCTTGATGTTCATGGGCAGCGAGCCGCGCATGGACGCAAAGCCAGAATGCATCTCGCCACACACCGCGCGGCAGTGGGCGCGGGCTTTGACGTCGGCTGGCAGCAACTGGGCCTTGGGCTTGATCTCGTTGAGGTACTCGCCAATCGCCAGCGTGTCCCAGACGGTGACGCCGTTGTGCTGCAGAAAAGGCACCAGCATGCTGCTGGAGAGCAGCAGCATTTCGGCCCGCATGGCCGGATCTTCCGGGGAGATCACCTTTTCAGTGAAGTCCAGCCCCGCCAGCTTGGCCATCAACCAACCGCGCAGCGCCCAGGCGCCGTAGTTTTTGCTGCTAATGGTCAAAACCGCTTTGGTGGCCATGGAAGGTGCTCCTGCAGGGGACGTAAGAGCCGCAACGCTGCAAGCCTTGTGCCAACAAGCCTGGCCCGTAACTTGCCTGCATTAGTCCATCCGGCCACAAGCCGCCCCACTGCAGGACCACCATGCTGTACCAGGCCTACCAAACCCAGTCCGACCTGAGCTCCCCGCTGCGCCTGATCGCGCAAAGTCTGGGCGCCTCCCTGTGGATGAACCAGACCGAAGGCAGCATGTTGCGCAAGATGGCCGCTGGCATGGAGGTGTTCTCACGCATGCGCCTGACCCACACGCGCCCGGCCTACGGCATCCACAGCGTCACGGTGGGCGCACAAGAGGTGCCTGTCACTGAGGAAGCAGTGCTGAGCCTGCCCTTTGGCACGCTGCTGCACTTTCGCAAGGAAGGAGGCGAGCCGCAGCCGCGCGTGCTGCTCGTGGCGCCGCTCTCGGGCCACTTTGCCACCCTGTTGCGCGAAACCGCGCGCACCCTGCTGCAAGACCATGACGTGTACATCACCGACTGGCACAACGCCCGCGACGTGGCGCTGCGTCACGGCCCCTTCGGGCTGGACGACTACATCGACCACATGATCCGCTTCACCCAGACCATTGGGCTTGGCACGCATGTGATGGCGGTCTGCCAGCCCTGCGTGGCGGCGCTGGCGGCCACGGCCATCATGGCCGAGGATGACGACCCAGCCCAGCCCCGCAGCCTCACACTCATGGCTGGGCCGGTGGACTGCCGCGTCAACCCCACCGAAGTGAACAAGCTGGCTACCAGCAAACCGATCGACTGGTTTGAGAAAAACCTCATCAGCCATGTGCCGCTGCCGCATGCGGGCTACATGCGTCGCGTGTATCCGGGCTTTGTACAGCTCAGCGCCTTTCTTAGCATGAACCTGGACCGGCACAAGCAATCCTTCAAGGATCTGTACGAACACCTGGTCAACGGTGAGCTGGAAAAAGCGAACGTGATCCGCGTGTTCTACGACGAGTACCTGGCGGTGAACGACCTGCCCGCCGAGTTCTACCTGGAGACCGTGGAGAAGGTGTTTCAGACCTACGACCTGCCGCTGGGCAAGCTGCAGTACCGGGGCCGCACCGTAAATCCGGCCGCCATCCGCCGCACCGCGCTGATGACGGTGGAAGGCGAACGCGACGATATCTGTTCAGTCGGCCAGACGGTAGCTGCGCAAGACCTCTGCAGCAGCGTACGCCCCTATAGAAAAACACACCATGTGCAAACCGGTGTGGGGCACTATGGTGTGTTCAGCGGGCGCAAGTGGAACCAGCAGATCTACCCGCGGGTGCGGGACATGATCCACTCTAGCGAAGGCTAAGTGTTCTCAGCCTCGGGCTTCTCGTTTTCGCCTTCGGGCCAATCGCGGATGTAGGCCTTGAGCATCTTGTTCTCGAAGTTCTGGCTGTCCACCACGGCGCGGGCCACGTCGTAGAAGCTGATCACGCCCATGAGCATGCGATTGTCGATGACGGGCATGTAGCGCGCGTGGCGGTCCAGCATCATGCGGCGCACCTCGTCCATTTCGGTTTCCATGGTGCAGGTCAGCGGGCCGGGGTCCATGGCACGGTAGACGGTGGTGGTGCCAAAGCTGCCACCGTTCTTGACCACGGCCTGGATCACTTCGCGGAAGGTCAGCATGCCCACCACCAACCCGTGGGAAATCACGACCAGTGAGCCAATGTCCTTTTCGGCCATGAGCTGGGCGGCATCGGCCAGAGTGTCTTCCGGCGTGGTGGTGAAAAGCGTACCGCCTTTAACGCGCAGGATATCGCTGACTTTCATGGGGACTTCCTCGTGACACTGGGGTTGAAACTGAACATCAAATATAGCCCACAATGCCGCAGTTTCATCCCGATTACCAAGTGACTTTCACCGGAGAACCCCATGCCTGGTTACGCTGACCCCGGCTTTGACACCCTGGCCCTGCACGCCGGTGCCGCGCCCGACCCCACCACGGGCGCCCGTGCGGTGCCCATCCACCTCACCACCTCGTTTGTGTTCGAGTCCAGCGAGCATGCGCAGTCGCTGTTCAATCTGGAGCGCGCGGGCCATGTCTACAGCCGCATCAGCAACCCCACCAACGCGGTGTTCGAGCAGCGCATGGCCGCGCTGGAAGGTGGCATAGGTGCCATTGCCACGGCCAGCGGCCAGGCCGCGCTGCACCTGGCCGTGGCCACGCTCATGGGCGCGGGCGGCCACATCGTCGCCAGCACCGCGCTCTACGGCGGATCGCAAAACCTGCTGCACTACACGCTGCGCCGCTTCGGCATCGACACCACCTTTGTGAAACCCGGCGATGTGGATGGCTGGCGCGCCGCCGTGCGGCCCAACACGCGCCTTTTCTTTGGCGAGACCGTGGGCAACCCCGGACTGGACGTGCTGGACACGCCCACCATCGCGCAGATTGCGCACGAGGCCGGCGTACCGCTGCTGGTGGACTCCACCCTCACCTCGCCTTGGCTGGTGCAGCCGCTCTCGCAAGGTGCCGATCTGGTTTACCACTCGGCCACCAAGTTCCTCAGCGGCCACGGCACCGTCATTGGCGGCGTGGTGGTGGACAGCGGCAGCTTTGATTGGGCACGCGCGTTTGAGACCAGTGGCAAGTTTGCCGAGCTGGCCGCGCCCTATGAGGGCTTTCACAACATGAATTTCAGCGAGGAAAGCACCGTGGGTGCCTTCCTGCTGCGCGCGCGGCGCGAGGGCCTGCGCGACTTTGGCGCCTGCATGAGCCCGCACACGGCTTGGCTGATCCTGCAAGGCATCGAAACCCTGAGCCTGCGCATGGAGCGCCACATGCGCAACACCGAAAAAGTAGTGCAATTTTTGGCCAGCCAGCCGTTTGTGGGCCGCGTGGGCCACCCACTGCTGGAGAGCCACCCTAGCCATGCGCTGGCGCAAAAACTCTTGCCCAAAGGCGCGGGTTCGGTGTTCAGCTTTGACCTGAAGGGCAACCGCGAGCAAGGCAAGAAGTTCATCGAAACCCTGAAGGTGTTCAGCCACCTGGCCAATGTGGGGGACTGCCGCAGCCTGGTGATCCACCCGGCCAGCACCACCCACTTCCGCATGACCGACGAGGCCCTGGCCGGCGCAGGCATCACCCAGGGCACCATTCGCCTGTCCATCGGGTTGGAAGACGCAGACGACCTGATTGACGACCTCAAGCGTGCCCTCAAGGCGGCGGAGAAAGCAGCATGAACGTCACCGTCAACGGCACCACCGCCTACTGCTACACCGGTGGCAAGCCCTTCGATGCCGCCAAGCCCACCGTCGTCTTTATCCACGGCGTGCTCAACGACCACAGCGTGTGGATTCTGCAGAGCCGCTACCTGGCCCACCACGGCTACAACGTGCTGGCCGTGGACCTGCCCGGCCACTGCCGTAGCGGCGGTGAGGCGCCCGACACCGTGGAGCAGGCCGCAGACTTCATCGTCGCGTTGCTGGATGCAGCGGGCATAGAAAAAGCTGCACTGGTGGGCCATAGCTGGGGCTCGCTAATCGCGCTGGAGGCCGCCTCGCGTTTGAAGGAACGCGCCACCCACCTGATCCTGGTGGGCACGGCCTATCCCATGAAGGTGTCGCCCGCACTGCTGGAGAGTTCGCTGAACGAACCCGAGAAGGCGCTGACCATGATCAATGTGTTCTCGCGCAGCACGCTGGCGGCCCCTCCCTCCGCATTGGGGCCGGGCACCTGGGTCTTTGGCAGCGGCATGGCGCTGGGCCGGCGTGTGCTGGCCAGCAACCCGGCAGTCAATGTGTTCCACCGCGGCTTTGCCGCCTGCGACCGCTACGCCCATGGTGAAGAGGCCATGGCGCAGGTGCAGTGCCCCGTGCTGTTTGTGTTGGGCGCACAGGACCAGATGACCACGCCCAAGGCCGCGCAGACCCTGCTGACCGCCGCACGCCAGCGGCCGACCCGTACCGAGCTGCAAACCCTGCCCGTGGGCCACCACCAGATGACGGAGGCGCCGGAGCAGACCCTGTCCGCCATGCGACAGTTTCTGGCAAGGCCCTAGGGCAAACGCGCTTGCCAGCGCGGGTCCACAGCCTGACCATGGCGCATTCCCCATCAGGAGAGTGTCCATGAACGCCAGCAACCCTGCCTCCGCGCCGGCCACCGTTGACCCGCGCAGCTTCCACAGCTTCGCGGAGTTCTACCCCTTCTACCTGGGCGAACATAGCAACCGCACCTGCCGACGCCTGCACTTTGTGGGCTCCACGCTCACGCTGGTGTGCCTGGCCATGCTGCTAGCCACCGGCAAGCCGCAGTACCTGCTCTACGGCCTGCTCTGCGGCTACGGTTTTGCCTGGGTGGGCCACTTCGGCTTCGAGAAGAACAAGCCCGCCAGCTTCAAGCGTCCGCTCTACAGCTTCATGGGCGACTGGTGCATGTACAAAGACCTATGGACGGGGAAGATCCGATTTTGAGACGGTAGCCTGAGCAGGCTTGAAACCGAGAAGCGCTATCTATTTAGTAGCTGCTCGCGGATATTTCATGAGGGCCAATTGACTTTTTCTTCAAAGCGTGCGCAGCTGCTTCAGCGATTGGCGAACAAGATTCACTTGGGACCAGGATAAGTCATTGGAAAGTGGCTGCTGTCAGGTCACGATGTAAGGCGTAGCGACTCGGCGATTGCCCGACATGGCGGCTGAAGGCCACGCTGAATGTGCTGGTGGACCCGTAGCCCACGCGCTCGGCCACGGCAGATACACCCAGTCCCTCCCTACGCAGCAGGTCCTTGGCAATTTCCATACGCCACGAAAGCAGGTACTCCATCGGTGCGACACCGACTGCCCTGGTAAAGCGGTCGAAGAAAGCAGACCTGGATAGCGCCGCGGCATGCGCGAGCTCACCCACCGTCCACCCATGGTCCACCCGGGCATGCAGCTGTTTCAGGGCGGGTGCCAGCCGTACGTCCCCCAAGCCGCGCAACAGCCCGGGTGGTGCGCTGCCTGTGGTGGTAGAGCGCATTGCTTCCACCAGCATCATCCCAATGAGCCGCGAGAGCATGAATTCACAGCCCGGTTTCTGGCCCATGTACTCCTCGCCCAACATCTGCACCAGCTGCGCCAAGCGAGGCGAGTTTTGAACATGCACCACCCCGGGCAGCAAGGAGACCAGCAGCTTGGGGTCCGCGTTGTCGAACAAGAAGGCTCCGCCCAGTGAACGCATGTCAGCTTGGCCACCTTGCGCACCGTAGCGTTTCTCTTCCGCGCCGGCCGGCATGGTCTTCGGATCAATGTGCACGCAGGGGGCAGGATTGGCGCTTGAGATCGTGAAGGCCGGCGTGCTCGGCAGCAGCACGAAGTCGCCCGCGCAGATGGTGATGGGCTCATGACCGTCTACCGCAAGGAGGCAGTTGCCTTCCAGCATGATGCAAAAACTGGGCTGGCCGTACTCGGAATACCGAATGGCCCAGTCTCCCTTGCCACTGATGGGGTTGGCAAACACGGCATGGGGCTGCAGCAGCCTGACGACTTCGGTCAATGGGTCGCTCATCGTGGTGTCCGGTCGTTTGCTGAACAAAAAATCACTCTATCACGCAGGAAAACCGGGATGGCGCTTTAGGTTAGTACGCACCGAGTTGTGCCGACTTCATGCCCGCAAGTGCCTTTACCGTAGCCTTGTACCCAGCCGCGATAGCCTGCTCCTGATCGTCTTTGGCAGACATGCCAGGCACACTGACAGGCGGTGCAATGAGGATGTCGGCCTCAGCCATTTCCGGCGCAGCCACCGCGCAGCTCTGCACGCGCGTGACGCGCAGCAGAATCGACGGCACTGCCAGGCCGTTGCTGGCAGGGCCTGTGCAGTAGATGTCCACGGCGATCACGAAATCTGCGCCCATAGCGCGTGCGAACCGCACTGGAACAAGGCTGCTGATACCGCCATCCACCAAATGGCCATTTTTGTACGCAATGGGAACCGTGGGCCCTGGTACCGCTGCGGAAGCCTGCACGGCGATGCCAGCCTGCCCCCGGTCCAACAGCATCGCTTGGCCGCTGTCCAGGTCAGTGGCCACGGCGGCAAACCGTCGTGGAAACTTTTCTATGGGCACGTTGGAGGTCATGGTATTGACCCAACTCGCAATGTTGTCGCCGCGCATGAGTCCGCTTTTGCTGAATGTGAAGTCGATCAATGAAGAGAGCTTCACTTCACGTGCAATGGACTCAATCTGCCGAACCGGTATGCCGCTGGCATAGGCCGCACCGACCACCGCGCCTGCCGAGGTACCCACCACGATATCGGGTTCTATGCCCGCTTCGTCAAGGGCACGAAGCACACCCAGATGTGCAAAGCCGCGCAAACCGCCGCCACCCAGTACGAGGGAGATACTGGGCTTGCCCGTTGCCACTGGCTTGCGGGACACACTGCGCTGGACGTCTGCAAGGGTGCGAGGCGCCAGGTCGGCGTGTGTGGCGCTGCCGGCACAGCCAGCCAGACCCAACGGTGTCAGCAGAGCCAAGCAGACGGCGCGCAGGTGCAGGGTGTTGAAGCGGTTCATGGCGGCCTCTGTACTTATTTACGCTGGGCGTTGGCAAGCGCGATGGCGTCTGCGCCAGCGGCAAAATGCAGCCGTGGCGATGTGTCGTGCGCGGCCTCCCAAACGACTTTCGCCACATCTTGTGCCGTGGTGACCGGGCCCGGCTTGGCGAATGCAGCAAAGATGGACGCCGCAAACGATTGGTATGCCGCAGGAATGAGGCCCTGCATGCGGTCACCGCCGTTTTCGGTGAAGCGGGTGCCGGGGCCGTAGCCCGGCTCGACCAGCTTGATCCGGATATTGAAGGCGGCGAGCTCGTGCGCCACGGAGCCAGTGAGCCCATCGATCGCCGTTTTGCTGGCGGTGTACGCACTTGCCAAAGGGAACGATGCCAGCGTGGTGCTTGATGTCACATTCACGATGGCACCAGCCTGGCGTTGCCGGAACTGGGGAATGACTGCCTGCATCATGGCGATGACGCCAAAGGTGTTGGTCTCGAACAGCTCGCGGACCGTCGACAGGGGCGTGGCCTCCAGTGCGCCCATGGCGCCGATGCCGGCGTTATTGACCAGCAGGTCGATCGGGCCGGTGGCCTGTACCGTTGCGGCAATGCTCTCGGCTTGTGTGACATCGAGTGCCAGGACGTGCATGCGGTCCGATGCGGGCAAGATGCCTGCTTGTGGCTTGCGCATGGTGGCAATGACGTTCCAGCCCTTGGCGTGGAAATGCAAGGCGGTTTGCAGGCCGTAGCCAGACGAGGCGCCGGTGATGAGGACAGTTTTCATGGAAATTCCAGTAGGTTGGTTGCGATGGGGTGAACGATACGCAGACCAAACCGGATGCAATACGCCCTAAAGTCCATAAAGTTTTAGCCAAAGTCCTTTTGAAGTGAACTATTCAAAGCTGTCATTGAACGTCTGGGATGGTGAAGACAGCAGGAGCCACCGATGCATCAGTCAGTCTTGCATTTCGGCCAGGCTGCATCGGCACCACATAGGGCGCGGGGGGAGTGACACCAGTTCAAGGCATTTCACAATCAACTTCTAGAATCGGTTGCATCAGACCCACCGGCCGGATTCACCCCATTCAAACTTTGCAGCACACAAGACCAACCTGCCCAGCAGGGGTCAACACGACGACATGGCGTTTGAAATTGAATTACCGACGGTCTTGCTGCTCAATACCACTGGCCTGATCATCGGCGCGCTGGTATTCCTGCATGTGCGCCATCAATCCGAGAAACCAATGGGCTTGGGTCTGCTGGCGCTGAGCTTTGCCTGCTTGGCGGGAGGCAGCACGATCGCGAGCCTGACGGACCACCTTCCCGCAAATCTTGGGCTGTGGCCCCATCTCAGCCTGCTGCTGGGCACGTTGGGCTACACCCTGTTATGGACCGGCTTCAACGCACTGGCCGGCACGATGGACTGGCACCAGAGTCGGTGGACGCTGCTTCTGCCGGCGGTCATTGCGTTGCTAGGTCTGGCAACCGGTTTTCCACTGGATAACCAGGTCAGAGCCACTGTTTTTCACAGCTACGCGATCGCAGCGCTGTTGTCGGCCGCGCACGCCATTCAGCGACAAAGCCGCGCAGAACCCTTGCCGACGCGCCCCCTGCTGGCGTGCAGCCTAGTGCTTAGCGCGGCCATCTATCTGCTGAACCTGGTCAACCTGCACCAGGACACAGACACTGTGCGCAAGGTAGCCAATGCTTTCTTTTTCGGAATCATTTGTCACTTTGCAATCAGCCTCCTGACCATCGCGCTGGTTAACGACAGGGCCCAGCGCCACCTGCGGCTGATTGCCGACACCGATCCCCTGACCGGTGTTGGCAACCGTCGCGGCTTTCTTGCCCAATTGCCCTCGCTTCCTCCGCCGAACGCTGCAGTGGTACTGATTGATCTCGACCATTTCAAACGCATTAACGACGAATTCGGCCATGCTGGGGGCGATACTGTTCTCGTCGCCAGTGCGCAGTTGGTGCAAGCCGAGGCCCCAACCGACGCAGTTTTTGCGCGCTTTGGTGGTGAGGAATTCGTCCTCTACCTGCCAGATGTTCAGCGTAAAGAGGCAGTGGAGACCGCAGAACGCTTGCGCCTGCGCATCACCGAGCTGGAATGTGCGCATGAGGGCCAGCGCATCACCGTGACGGCCAGCATGGGTGTGGCAATAACGCCAGAAACAGGCTGCACCTGGCAGGCTTTGTTGCAAAACGCCGACCAAGCAATGTATGCCGCTAAAGCGGCTGGACGCAATGGCGTGCAGTTGCATGGCAACGCGCAAACCGCAAAGGCCTAGGTAGATGGCGGCAAACATTCACCTCCCCACGGTTTTGTTCCTGCACCAGATATCCTTCGTCCTGGGTGCTCTGGTATTTGTGCAATTGCGCAGGCAATCCTTCGGCACACGTGGCATTGGCATGCTGGCGTTAGCCTTCGTCTTCCTGGCGGGCGGATATACCTTCACGCCGACTGGCACACACCCTGGCCAGATCCAGTTGCCAGCACCAATCCGTCCACACATCAGCCTCCTCTGCGCTACTCTGGGGTACACCCTACTGTGGGCCGGATTCTCCGAGCTTGCCGGGCGCTGGCGATGGCGACAGACGCGCTGGCTACTGATACTGCCTTTGGGTCTGGCATTAACAGGGCTGGCCACGGGCTTCCCGTATGAGGCAAAAATGCGTGGACTCGTCTATTACGCATACGCCACCATGGGCTTGGCTCTCACAGCCTACAAGGTGCAGCGCAATGCACGCGTCGAGTACCTGCCTTCGCGCAAGCCACTGGCCTTTTGCATATTGTTGGGTGCGCTTTTCTTTGCCGTGCGTCTCGCCAGCCTGCTGAACGGTAGTGATTTGCTATTCAGCGTGGCAGACGTATTCTTTCTGGAAATACTGAGCAATTTCGGGATCGCCCTACTCACTGTCACGCTGGTAAACGAACGCGCACAGCGGCGGCTGCAGCGCCAGGCTCAGACCGATCCGCTCACGGGGATAGGCAACCGGCGCTGGTTCTTGTCGGAGTTGCCCCGACACCCTGGACCGCGGGCAGCCTTGGTACTCATCGACCTGGACCACTTCAAAAGCATCAACGACCGCCACGGTCACGCCATGGGCGATGAAGTCTTGGTGACCTGCGCGCAATACATCCAGGGCATGCTGCGTGAGCACGACGTTTTTGCGCGCTACGGTGGCGAGGAATTTGCACTTTTACTGCCCGAAACCTCTGCACCAGAAGCACTGGCGGTGGCAAACCGACTCCGCCGGGGCGTTGAAACACTGGAATGCAAAGACCAAGGCCAGGCCATCCCTGTCACCGCAAGCTTGGGGCTGGCCATGGCCTCGGAGCTGGACGCAGACTGGCAAACCGTGCTGCTGCGGGCCGACGCGGCCCTGTATGCAGCTAAAGCGGGAGGGCGCAATAAGGTCGTGGTCGCTTGAGGCGCCTATTTCGCGCTGCAACCCATGGTGCGCGCAAACGTCTCGTTCTCGATTTTTTCGTTGACTTGATAGCTGAGGTCTAAAGGGGAGTCGCATCCAAAAGATGCAGCGCAAACACACCAGCCAATAGTGAAGAATGCGAGCCGGTCCGCTTCAAAAGCCGGCGACGGCATTAGGTTAAAAAAGTCACGGACTTGTTGTCCCCTGGCTGGTCAGTCACGTGTTGAGCCCTAAACCCACCCCCCACCCATAGCCCGTATCAGGCCGACAGTCGCCATGTATTGCGCCGCTTTCACCTGTAAAGCCTGCCGGCGGTTGCGCAATTCACTGCGTTGCGCATCCAGCAGATCGAGCTGGCTGGTAAGGCCATTGCGATAGCGGGAGCCAGAAAGCAAAGTGGCTCGACTGCTGGATGCGACCGAGCGAGATTGGGCATCGAACTGGTCCGCCAGCAGACGCAGCGTCGCGAGTTGGTCTTCGACATCTCGGAAGGCTACAAGTACTTGCTCACGGTAGTTTGAGAGTGCGATGGTCAGGTCTGCATTGGCGCCCTGCACGACGGCCTTGCGTTTACCACCGTCGAAGATGGGTAACGATAGCAGCGCTCCCACTCCCCAGGCTTGGGTAGAGAGTTTGAAAAGGTCCTGGATTTCGGGCGACGCGGAGCCAGCGTTGGCCGTTAACGAGAATGTCGGAAACCATGCCGCCTCGGCCACACCTACCCGGGCTTGCGCGGCCTCAAGGCCTTTTTGTGCGGCGACAATATCGGGCCTGCGCGTCAGCACAGTGCTGGGTACGCCAGCAGGTATCTCGGGCAAGGCGCTAGACCAGGTGGTAGGCGCGAGCTCAAAACTCGACGCGACTTCTCCTACCAGTACGGCAAGCGCATGTTCGAGAACTGCGCGACGCTGGTCCAGCGTCAGTGCCTCGGATTCTGTTGATGCGGCTTCGCTACGCACGCGGGCGAGGTCCAGTTCGGACACATCCCCCTCCTTGAAGCGCACTTCCGTCAGGCGCACAGTGTTTTGGTAGGCCTGCAAGGTGCTGCGTACCAACTCACGTTCGGTATCCAGCGCACGCAGGCTCAGGTAGGTCTGCGCAACGTCGGCCTGGACCAACAGCTGCGTGCTACGCAGCAGTGCCTCACGCGAAGCCGCGTCCAGCGACGCGGCATTCGCGCTACCTGAGAGTTTGCCTAATAAATCCACCTCGTACGACAGATTGGCTCCAACGCTCACTGCGGTCTGCGGCAGGTTTTTCGTCGTTAAGTCGCTTTGACGGGTGGCCCCAACGCCAACACCAATTTGCGGTGAGCGATTGGAATCCACTTGGCCCGCTAGCGCCCGCGCCTGCGACAGCCTCCCTGCGGCCACTTGAATGCTGCTGTTGTTGCCGTTGGCCTTGGCGATCAAGCCGTCGAGCACCGGATCGGCAAAGACCAGCCACCACTGCCCCTCAACTTGAGGGGTAGCCCTGGTGGTCGTCACCACACTAGCGCTTTCCTTGAAAGCAGCAGGTGCGGCAAGCACTCTCGATGTATCGACTTTGGCAGAACTTGCGCAACCGGCCAGAACCAAGGACATGGCAAGCGGTGCCAGCGACGTGCGCAATTTTTTGTAGGTGTGGGTCATAAGGAACTCTTTTGGCTTTCAATTCGACTGCTTTTGTTATTCATGCAGCTTGAGCGGTGCTGCGGGCAGCGGGTGCAAGGTACCGCTGGTACCACCACCAGAGCCGATCGCTTCTGCGATGTGGGGCACTTCGCCGTGCAACTTAAGTGGACGGTTACCCGCCATGGCGCGCAGGGCAACGTAGAACACCGGTGTCAGAAAGAGACCAAAGGCCGTCACACCAATCATTCCCGAGAACACCGCCACACCCATGGCGGAGCGCATTTCGGCACCTGCGCCAGTCGACAGCACCAGCGGCAGTACCCCCATCACAAAAGCCAAAGAGGTCATCAGAATGGGGCGCAGTCGCAGGCGACTGGCTTCAACAGCCGCTTGTAGCGGTGTGCGACCGGCAAACTCCAGTTCCCGTGCAAATTCAACGATGAGAATCGCGTTCTTTGCTGACAAGCCCACCAAAACCATGAGTCCTATCTGTGTAAAGACGTTGTTCTCACCGCCAGAGATCCATACGCCAGTCATCGCAGCGAGCAGACCCATGGGCACGATCAGGATGATGGCGATGGGCAGCGTCAGGCTCTCATACTGTGCAGCCAGCACCAGGAAGACCAGCAAAATTGCCAATGGAAACACGAGCACCGCGGAGTTACCTGCCAATATTTCCTGGTAGGTCAGTTCAGTCCATTCGAAGCTGATGCCTTTGGGCAAGGTCTCCGCAGCGATGCGCTCGATCGCTGCCTGGGCCTGGCCGGAAGAATAGCCAGGAGCGGGACCACCGCTCACATCAGCAGAGAGGTAACCGTTGTAGCGCATGGCACGCTCGGGGCCAAAGCTGGACTGCACCTTCATCAGCGCCGACAGGGGGACCATCTCGCCGGTCGTCGAACGTACTTTGAGCAGACCTACGTCTTCAGCCCGTGCGCGATAGGCTGCATCGGCTTGCACCCGAACGCTGTAGGTGCGACCAAACTTGTTGAAGTCGTTGGCGTACAGGCTGCCGAGGTAAATCTGCATGGTGTCGAAAATGTCCGTCACCGGCACATTGAGCTGGCGTGCCTTGGCGCGGTCGATGTCGGCATACAGCTGCGGCACATTGACCTGCCAACTGGTGAAGGCGCCCGCCAGTTCAGGCGACTGGTACACCTTGCCCATGAAGGCCTTCACGGCCACGTCCATGGCGTCGTAGCCCAGCGATGCACGGTCTTCCAGTTGGAGCTTGAAGCCGCCCGTCGTACCCAAGCCCTCTACCGGTGGCGGCGGGAACATCACGATGAAGGCGTCCTGGATGCCACCAAAGGCCTGGTTCAGCTGGCCAGCGACAGCGCCGCCGCTCTGATCCTTGTGCGTACGTTCGGCAAACGGCTTGAGCGTGGCAAACACGATGCCCGAGTTGGAGCTGTTGGTGAAGCCGTTGATCGACAGGCCCGGGAAGGCGATCGCGTCTTCGACGTTGGGGTTCTTCTTCATGATGTCGCCCATGCGCTGGATCACGTCTTCGGTGCGGTCCAGCGTGGCGCCGTCGGGCAGCTGCGCAAAACCGATCAGGTATTGCTTGTCTTGCGATGGCACAAAGCCACCCGGCACCATCTTGAACAAGCCCACCGTCGCAGCGGCCAGCATCAGGTAGACAGCCAGCATGGCAGTTTTGCGCGAGATGGCGGTTTTGACGCCGTTGCTGTAGCCATTGGCACCGCGGCTGAACATGCGGTTAAAAGCGGCGAAGAAGCGACCGAAGACCTTGTCCATGCCGCGTGTCAGCGCGTCTTTCGGCGCGTCGTGGCCCTTGAGCAGCAAAGCAGCCAATGCGGGCGACAGCGTCAGCGAGTTGATGGCCGAGATCACGGTCGAGATCGCAATCGTCACCGCGAACTGGCGGTAGAACTGACCGGTGAGGCCGCTGATGAAGGCCAGCGGCACAAACACGGCCACCAGCACCAGTGCAATGGCGATGATGGGACCAGAGACTTCGCGCATCGCGCGGTAGGTCGCCTCACGCGGGCTCAGGCCGTCGCCGATATTGCGCTCGACGTTTTCGACCACGACGATGGCGTCATCGACGACGATACCAATCGCCAGCACCAGGCCAAAGAGACTCAAGGCATTGATGGAGAAGCCCAGCAGATGCAACACCGCAAAGGTACCGACGACGGACACCGGAACTGCCAGAAGCGGGATGATGGAGGCGCGCCAAGTCTGCAGGAACAAGATAACCACCAGCACCACCAGCGCGATCGCTTCCAACAGGGTGTGGATCACCGAGCTGATGGAGGCCCGTACAAACTGCGTCGGGTCATACGCAATGCGGTACTCCACGCCTTCAGGCATGCTCTTCGACAACTCGTCCATGGTCTTGCGCACTGCGCTGGAGATTTCAAGCGAGTTGGAGCCGGGCGCCTGAAACACGCCCATGCCAACCGCAGGCTTGTTGTTCAGCAGTGAGCGCAGTGCGTAGTCAGCAGCGCCCAGCTCCAGGCGACCGATGTCGCGCAGGCGGGTGATGGCACCATCCGCACCGGTCTTGACGATGATGTCGCCAAACTCTTCTTCATTTTGCAAACGGCCTTGCGCGTTGATGGACAACTGCATGTCCACACCGGCCAAGCCAGGCGATGCGCCAACCACGCCGGCAGCGGCCTGCACATTTTGACCGCGGATGGCAGCCACTACGTCGCTCGCCGACAGACCGCGCTGCGCGACCTTTTGCGGATCGAGCCAGACGCGCATGGAATAGTCGCCACCACCGAAGACTTGCACCTGACCCACGCCCTGGATGCGGGCGAGGCGGTCTTTGACGTTCAGCACTGCGTAGTTGCGCAGGTAGTTGATGTCGTAGCGGTCATTGGGCGACACCAGGTGCACCACCATCGTGATGTTGGGCGAGCTCTTGACGGTGTTGACACCCAAGCGGCGCACTTCTTCGGGCAGACGCGGCTCGGCTTGCGAGACGCGGTTTTGCACCATCTGTTGCGCCTTGTCGGGGTCGGTTCCCAGCTTGAAGGTCACAGACAGTGTCATCACGCCATCGGTCGTGGCCTGGCTGTTCATGTAGAGCATGCCTTCGACGCCGTTGATGGATTCCTCCAGCGGCGTAGCCACCGTCTCGGCGATCACCTTGGGGTTGGCGCCGGGGTACTGGGCCCGCACGACGATGGTGGGCGGCGCGACTTCCGGGTATTCGGAAATCGGCAGGCCGCGCAACGCGACCAGACCAGCTATCAGCATCAGCAGTGACAGCACGCCGGCAAAGATCGGCCGGTCAATGAAAAATTTGGAAAGATTCATGGCAGTTCTTTTTGTTCGATGGGACGAGAAGGAACGGGTCCAGACTTACTGCTGCGCGACTTTTATGACCTTGTCGCCGTTTGCGAGCTCACCCTTGGCCGCCATTTCGACCACCTGGGGTGCGACCAGCGCGCCGGGGCGAATGCGCTGCAAACCGTTGACGACGATGCGCTCATTGGCAGCCAGTCCACTCTTGATGACGCGCAAGCCATTTACCGATGCACCCAACGTGACTTCACGGTACTGCGCCTTGTTGTCTGCACCCACAACCATCACGAATTTCTTGTTCTGGTCAGTGCCCACCGCGCGCTCGTTGATCAGCAGTGCCATGGCCTTCGTCGCCTGCCCCATCCGGATACGCGCGAACTGGCCGGGCATCAGTTGCCCATCTTTGTTGTCGAACACAGCGCGTGCGCGCACGGTGCCGCTCTTGGCATCGACCTGGTTGTCGACCAATTGCAGCTTGCCGTTGAACGGTGTATCGCTGCTGGCGGAGGTGCCCATCTGCACGGGGATGCGCTCCAGCTTGCGGTCACCGCCAGCGTTGACGTCTTTCAGGGCCTTGGCAACAACTTGCTCATCAGCATCGAAACTGGCGTAGATCGGGCTGACGGATACCAGCGTCGTCAACACCGGCGCGCCCGGGCCTGCAGCGACCAGGTTGCCCACGGTCAACTCCAGCTTGCCAACGCGACCGGAGACCGGCGCACGGACTTGGGTGTAGTCCAGGTTGAGCTGCGCAGATTGCAGCGCGGCTTGGGCGGCGCGCAGGTTGGCATCGGCCTCGCGCTGGCCATTGCCGCGCTCTTCGAAATCGCGTCGGGAGATGGCCTGCTCGCTCCACAGGCGCTGCGCGCGTTCCTGCTCGCCCTTGGCCTGCGCGGCCTTGGCTTGTGCGGCGGCGACTTGCGCTTCGGCACGCTGCACATCCGCAGCATAGGGTGCGGGATCAATCGTCAGCAGCAGGTCCCCCTTCTTGACGAGGGCGCCTTCGCGGAAGTGCACGGCCTGCAGCGTGCCGGCGACACGCGGGCGAATATCCACACGCTCGACGGCTTCGAGACGCCCGGAGAACTCTTCCCACGCAGCGACCTCGCTTTGCACCACGGTGGCGACCGATACCGGCGTGGCAGGCGCCTCTGCGGCAGGAGCTTGTGCGCGCGAACTGCTAGCGCCCAGGATGCCAGCGGCACCACCGCCCAAGGCCAGTACGGCGGCGGCAATCGCCAGCAGGCGGCGGCGGGGGGTGTGGAGACGGATGGTTTGCATGGTGGTCAGTCCTTCAAAAAATAACGAATGAAATTGGGAGCGGTGAAATGCGGTGGGCTAGTGCATTGGCGCGTCTGCTGCGATGGCTGCGCTGCCTTCGCTGAACGCGGCAAAGAAGCCCTGGAACTGCTGTTGCACGCCCGCCGACCACGCGCACTGTTCGCGGGCCTCATCGGCGGGCTCCAGATAGCTGCTGGGCCAACTTGTGGGGCCGGGCAGCACGGCCGCATGCACCAGGCGACCAAACACGCGCAGGCGATCGGCGTAGGCCAGCGCTTCGTCGCGCAGCGGATCATCTTGTGCGGTCAGCAACAGGGTTGGAGGCAGGCCGTTCAGGCGCATCGCATTGCCGGGCGCGGCGTAGGGGTGGCCTGCGTTGTCGACACGGGCGAGGTACTGGTTCCAGCCATCGGTCCAGACGCACCCGACCGGGCCGGCATCGGCATCGCGCAGGGATGCGGTTGCCATGCATGGGTCCAACATCGGCGACAGCAGAATCTGCCCGGCCAGCTCGGGGCCATGCCGATCCCGCGCCATCAGCGCCACCGCCGCAGCCAGATTGCCGCCGGCCTCTTCGCCCGCGAGAAACACGGGAGCGCCCTTGCCGGCCAACCGTTGCCGGGATTTGAAGGCCCAGGCCAGCGCGGCGTAACCGGTCTCAATCGCCTGGGGAAACGGGTTGGTCGGGGCCAGCGGATAGTCCAGCGACATGACGACCGCACCAGACGCCGCCAGCAAACGGGGCACGCAACCGCCCTCTTCCAGCGAGCCGGCGACAAACGCCCCGGCGTGGAAGTGCACCACCAAGGGCGCGGGACCGGTGGCCGAAGGGTCATGCTGGCCGTAAAACCGCACTCTCAACAGTGGGCTGGCCGGCGGGACCAGGCCGGTCGGGATCTGTTTTTCAACCCATGCCGCGGCGGAATGGCCTGCAGTAGCGGTGGGTTGTTGGGGGCTTTGCATCTTGCCGGGCCGGAAATCGGCTCCACTTTGTTGCGATGCAGCAGAATGTAGGGATCATTGCTTCAGCAATAAATAGCGTTTTTCGATAAACTTTATTTCACCAGTGAAACAATGAGCCGGCATCACCCCTATTTCACAGGATTCCTATGGACAAGTTTTCCGCCATGCAGGCCTTTGTGCGCGTCGTCGAAGCTGGCACCTTTACCAAGGCTGCGGACTCGATGGGCGTGCCCAAAGCCTCCGTGACCCGCCTGATCCAGGACCTGGAAAAGGAGCTGGACACCAAGCTGCTGAACCGCACAACCCGCATGGTCACGGTGACGGTGGACGGCGCGGCGTATTACGAACAGGCCAGCCGTTTGCTCGGTGAGGTGGAGGAGCTGGAGTCGAGCATGTCGCGCGCCAAGGCCAGCCCGCGCGGCAAGTTGAAGGTGGATGTTCCCTCGTCGCTGGGCTTGGCCATCATCATTCCGGCGCTGCCAGATTTCTATGCGCGCTACCCCGACATCCAGCTCGACCTGGGAGTGAGTGACAGGCCGATCGACCTCATTGCCGAGAACGTGGACTGCGTCGTGCGCGGCGGCGAGATCACCGACCAGTCGCTGGTGGCGCGCCGCATCGGCGAGTTCTACATGATGACCTGCGCATCACCGGAGTACCTGAAGCGCGCAGGTGTACCCCAGCACCCCAGCGAGCTGGAAACCCAGCACACGATGATCCGCTATGCGTCGCCGCGCGACGGCAAGCTGTACGCCTTCACGCTGCACAGCGAAGGCGGCTCGATCGAGATCCACGGCAAACACCAACTCTCGGTCAACGACTCGAACGCGGGCGTGACGGCGGCGCTTGCGGGCTTGGGTGTGTTGTACACCGCGACCTTCCTGATTCAAGACCACATCAGCAATGGCAGGCTGGAGCCGCTCTTTACAGGTTGGTGCACTGAAGCCAAGCCCATGTACGTTGTCTATCCCCCCAACCGGCACTTGAGCAACAAAGTGCGCGTATTTGTAGACTGGATTGCAGAGTTGTTTGCCAAGCACGATCTAATCCAGCGCAAGAGCACGTTGCCAGAGGCAATGTGCAAGGGCTGGGCGACGCCAACTGCGCCTGCCATAGATCGGAACGCTGAAGAAGCTCTCACTAAAGAGTTCTTTACTGCGACAGCTGATGCTCAATTCAAAACGATAAGCCTATGAGCCGATGACCCACCTGAGATGGGATGAAAGTGCGTAATACCTGGACAGGCCAGACAGCAAGCAGGGACAGCTCCCCAAAATAGCGAGCCCCCAAACACGCACCCAACGCTAGGCTTTTTGTAGTGCCTCGCGCAGTGTTGTAGAGGGCCAGCGGCCGATTCGCCATAAATTCTCGGTCACGGCATCCGGGCTCAGCAACAGGGCCCGCATGACCGGCTCCAGCGTGGCGGTCTCCGGGTCGGCCAGCAGCACATAGCGCGCCTGGGCGTAGGGGCCATTGGCTTCGTCGAGCTGCCCCAGCCAGTCCAGCTCCACCAGCTTGCGCAGCACCGGCTCCAGCCGCAAAGGGTCCACCTCCAGCGCAATCCGCAACTGGGTCAGCGTCAGGCCCTTGTCCCCGCGCCCGCGCGCCCGATCCAGCTGTTGCAGCGCCTCCAACGCGAGCTGGAATTGCCAGCCATGTGCCAATTTACGCCGCGGCACGCCGGCCAGCAGGCTGGGCACATAGGCCGTCAGCGCGGCCCCTAGCAGCACGATGACCCAAGCCACGTAGATCCAGACCAGCAGGATGGGCACCGTGGCAAAGGCGCCGTACACGACCGAGTAAGTGGGCACCTTGCTCAGGTACAGCGCCAGCCCCTTGCGCGCCAGCTCCATGCCGGCGGCCACAAACACCCCGCCCATCCAGGCATGGCCCCAGCGCACCTGCGTGTTGGGGACGAAGTGGAACATGGCGGCCATGCCCGCCGCCACCAGCACGAACTGCAGGCTGTCCAGCAGCAGGCTCACGCCGCCAGGCAAGCCCCCCACCACGCCCTTGGACGCGCTGATGGCATAAGAGGTCATGGACAGGCTGGCGCCCAGCAGCAGCGGACCCAGCGTCATGGCTGCCCAGTAGATCAGCACGCGCTGGGCAAAGGGCCGCGGCTTGCGCACGCGCCAGATGCTGTTGAGCGTGCGGTCGATCGTGAAGATCAGCGCCAACGCCGTGCCCAGCAGGATGGCTAAACCCGCCACACCCAGGCGACTTGCCTTGCCGGCAAACTGGTTGAGATAGCCCAGCACTTGTCGGGCGATGTTGTCCGGCACCAGGCTCTCGATCAACCACTTCTGCAGCACATCCTGGAACTTGGCGAACATCGGGAAGGCCGTGAAGATGGCCAGCGCTACGGTGATCAGGGGCACCAGCGCGATGGTGGTGGTGAAGGTCAGGCTGCTGGCCGTCAGCCCCAACCGGTCTTCGCGGAAGCGCTCGCGCAGAATGACGGCGGCATCCCGCCAGGGGAAGCTCGCTACATCCTGCAGCCAAGGCTTGATACGGTCAATCCATTGCATCCCGCCATCATGCCACCGTCACCAGCGGCGGGGCGCTACCTGTCCACCATCTGGGGACGCGCCTTCCAGAGCTGGAAGCTCTTGCGGATCAGGTCTTCCAGCACGCCGTTCTTCTTCATCATCGCCAGTTGGGCATCCACCTGTTCAATCTTTCCAGCGCACTTGCCATTGCGTGTCAGGGCCACAAAGTTGGGCGAGTCGCTCAGAAATGGCTCCTTGACCGCGAAGCGTTCCTCGTCCCCCCGCTTGAGCAGCAGGGCCATGCCCGTATAAAAGCCGGTGATGAAGTAGTCCAACCGGCCCAAGGCCAGCTTGTCGAAATTGCTCTCAGGGCTGCTGGACTCCTCCACCTTCAGCCATTCGCGGATGTACTCGTCCAAACCATTGCCAAACACATTGCCGCGTGTGATGCCTCCGCGCAAGCCGACCAGGTCACTGCGCTCCCTGAACACGAACGGCCGCTCGCGGAAGCCAAACACCGCCACCGGGTTGGAAAGCGCCGGGGTCTTGGGATAGAGCAGAAAGGCCTCGCGCTCGGGCGTTTTCTTCAGGGTGACCACCATATCCACCTCTCCGCGCTCGGCCAGGGCCATCACGCGCGGGAAAGGCCCCAGGTAGCGCACCTCGTAGGGAATTTTCAGATCGCTCAGAACGCGCTTGGCGATTTCGATGCTGGCGCCCTGCAGGGTTTCACCGTCATACCAGTGCAGCGGCGGGTACGCAGGGTCTGAGGATATGACCACGCGCGAACACTCTGCCCGCACACCCAAGGCTGCCAGCGCCATGCAGGCGCCGACCACCATCCAACGACCAGACCGGTTCCATGCCATGGCAAGACCTCCGTGTCGACAGTAGTAATAGCAATATTGAGGCAATCTATCCTCATGGCCTTGGTACCGCAAGAGGGCGAATACCGGCGCGATGGCCTTTTGTTTTAAGCTCCATGGCTGACCATGTCCGCATCTCCTTCTCCACACCCCCTCTTCGCCGTCCGCTACAGCCGCCAGATCGCAGTGGCCAGCACCCTGGCCCTCATCCTTCTGGGCTTGGCCTGGGAGCTCTGGCTGGCCCCTACCGGCAGCGGCACGCTGGCCCTCAAAGTGCTGCCCCTGTGCTTGCCGCTGGCCGGTTTGCTCAAAAACCGCATGTACACCTACCGCTGGCTCAGCCTGATGGTGTGGCTGTACTTCACCGAAGGTGTGGTGCGCGCCTGGAGCGACCGCGCGCCCGGCAACTGGCTGGCATTGCTTGAAATTCTGCTGTGCCTGCTGCTGTTTGTGGCCTGCACTGTCCACATCCGCCTGCGGCTCAAGCACGCCAAGGCCCAACCCGCGACCGACACCCCATGACCTCACACGACACTTTGCGCGATGCGCTGCGCGCCATCGTGGGCGATGCCCATGTGCTCACCGAAGGCGACCTCACCGCCTACGAACAAGACTGGCGCAAGCGCGAACGCGGCCGCGCCCTGGCCGTGGTGCGCCCCGGCACCACCGCCGAAGTCGCCGCCGTGGTGCAGGCCTGCGCCTCTGCGGGCGTGAGCCTGGTGCCCCAAGGTGGCAACACCGGCATGGTGGTGGGTTCCATCCCCGATGCCAGCGGCACCCAGGTGCTGCTGAGCCTGCAGCGCCTCAATCGCATCCGCACCATCGACGCTGCCAACCTCACCGTCACCGTGGAAGCCGGCTGCGTGCTACAAACCCTGCAGGAGGCCTGCGAGAAGGAAGGCTTTCTCTTCCCCCTGAGCCTGGCCGCCGAAGGCAGCTGCACCATAGGCGGCAACCTGGCTACCAATGCGGGCGGCACCCAGGTCGTCCGCTACGGCAACACCCGCGAGCTGTGCCTGGGCCTGGAAGTGGTGACGGCACAAGGCGAGGTGTGGGACGGCCTGAGCGGCCTGCGCAAGGACAACACCGGCTACGACCTGCGACACCTGTTCATCGGCTCGGAAGGTACGCTGGGCGTGATCACGGCAGCCACGCTGCGCATCTACCCCCTGCCCGCCGCCCAGCTCACCGCCTTTGCCGCCGTGCCCTCGCTGGAAGCGGCCGTGGAACTGCTGGGCCTGGCACACCAGCACCTCAACGCGGGGCTGACCGGTTTTGAGGTCATGGGGGACTTTGCACTGGGCCTGGTGCGCAAGCACTTCCCGCAGCAGAACGTGCCCTTTGGCGGCATGTCGCCCTACTGCGTTGTTTTGGAGAACTCCGACCACGAATCCGAAAGCCATGCCCGTGAGCAGTTCGAGCGCCTGCTGGAAGCCGCGCTGGAACAGGGCTGCGTGCTCGACACCGTGGTGGCAGAAAACATCGCTCAGGCCCGCGCGCTATGGCACATCCGCGAGAGCATTCCGCTGGCGCAGGCGCAAGAAGGGCTCAACATCAAGCACGACATCTCGATTGCGGTGTCGCGCATTCCCGCCTTTGTGCGCGAGACCGATGCCCTGCTGGAGCAACACTTCCCCGGCGCACGCTTGGTCAACTACGGCCACTTGGGCGACGGCAACCTGCACTACAACGTGCAGGCCCCGGCCGGCACCGATGCCGAGACCTTTCTGCGCGATCAGGAAGGCCCCATCAACACCTTGGTGTACGAGGTGGTGGACCGCTACCGCGGCTCCATCTCGGCCGAACACGGCATTGGCAGCCTCAAGCGCGAGAAGCTGACACACCACAAATCGCCTGTGGCCCTGAACGTCATGCGCGCCATCAAGGGGGCGTTAGACCCGAAAAATCTGATGAATCCAGGCAGAGTGCTATCAATTGAGTAGCTGCTTGCACATATCCCACGCCGGATAGAGGCCCCATTTATATAAACTGAGGCCATCCTTCACCCTTCAATTTTCAGGATCCCGTCGTGGCACACCTCATCCTTCTGGGCATCGTCTACGTGTCCTTCATCAGCCTGGGCCTGCCCGACGGCATCCTGGGCGTGGCCTGGCCGGCCATCCGCACCGACATGGGCCAGCCCCTGGCCGCGGTGGGCGCCATCACCATCACCATGACGGTGTGCTCGGCCACCGCCAGCTTTTTTGCGGGCGCCATTGCCAAGCGCATTGGAACCGGGGCCGTGGTGGCCACCAGCTGCCTGATGACCGCGCTGGCACTGCTGGGCTTTGCCCATGCGCCCAGCTTTGGTTGGCTGGTGGCCCTGGGCATTCCGCTGGGCCTGGGCGCCGGCGCAGTGGACGCCAGCCTGAACCACTTTGTCGCCGCCCACTATTCCTCGCGCCACATGAACTGGCTGCACGGTTTCTGGGGCGTTGGCGCCACCACCGGCCCGCTCATCATGGGCCTGGCCCTGGCCACCAGCGGCTGGGCGGCTGGCGTGCAGACCATCGGCTTCATGCAGCTGAGCCTGGCCGTGGTGCTGTGGTGCACCCTGTCGCTCTGGGCCAAGGAACACGCCACCCCGCCCAAGGAAGATGGCGAGCACGGCGCGGCCACCTTCAAGCCGCAAAGCACCCTGGCCCTGTGGCTGGCGCCGGTAAGCTTTCTGTTTTACGTCGCCGCTGAAATGGGCACCGGCCTGTGGGCCGCCAGCATTCTGGTCAACAGCCGGGGCGTGGCGCAGGCCGAGGCCGGGGTCTGGGTGTCGGTCTACTTTGGCTCCATCACCGCAGGCCGCTTTGGCGTAGGCCTGATTGCCAACCGCTTGGGCAACCGCCGCCTGGTGCGCTTGGGGCTGGGCCTGGCGACCGTGGGTGCCGCGGTGTTTGCCGCGCACAGCCTGCTGGGCGCCGTCTCGCAAATCGGTCTGGTGCTCATGGGCCTGGGCTGCGCGCCCATCTTCCCCTCCCTGATGCATGAAACAGCACGCCGCTTCCCCGACGATGTGGCCCGCACCGTGATCGGACGGCAGATGACCTTCTCCTACGTGGGTGGCTCCATCATTCCCGCGGCCTTTGGCCTGCTGGCCACCTGGGCGGGCCTGTCCGCCGTGATGCCGGTAGTGGTGGTTCTGCTGATCGGTTTGCTGCTGATTACCGGCTGGCTGGATCGCCTCACCTGAGTCCCTAAAATGGCGGCATGACCCAAGCCACCGCACCGCGCCCCGTGCGCAGCCAGTACGAAGACTTCATGCGCCACGTGTACACCACAGGCGTGACCAAATCCGACCGCACGGGTACCGGCACCAAGAGCGTGTTTGGCTACCAGATGCGATTTGACCTCAACGAGGGCTTCCCGCTGGTGACCACCAAGAAGGTGCACCTGCGCTCCATCATCCAGGAGCTTCTGTGGTTCCTGACCGGTTCCAGCAACAACAACTGGCTCAAGGAACGCAATGTCTCCATTTGGGACGAGTGGGCCAATCCCGAAACCGGCGACCTGGGCCCGGTGTATGGCGTGCAGTGGCGCAGCTGGCCCACGCCGGACGGCGGCCATATTGACCAGATCGCCGACGTCATCAAGACGCTCAAGTCCAACCCCGACAGCCGCCGCATCATCGTCAGCGCCTGGAACGTGGCCGAGCTCTCCAAAATGGCGCTCATGCCCTGCCATGCCTTCTTCCAGTTTTATGTGGCCCCGGCCGAGACAGAGGGCGGACGCGGCAAGCTTAGCTGCCAGCTGTATCAGCGCAGTGCCGACATTTTCCTGGGTGTGCCCTTCAACATCGCCAGCTACGCCCTGCTCACTCACATGGTCGCGCAACAATGCGACCTGGACGTGGGTGACTTCATCTGGACCGGTGGCGACTGCCACATCTACAGCAACCACCACGAGCAGGTGGAGCTGCAACTGAGCCGCGCGCCGCTGGCCTACCCCACGCTGCATATCAAACGCAAACCCGAAAGCATCTTCGACTACCAGTTTGAGGACTTTGAGGTGCTGGGCTACGAGAGCCACGCCGCCATCAAAGCGCCAGTGGCCGTGTGATTGCCCCTGCCACGCGCCCAACCGTTCGCTGATCTCGTCTACAAGGGATTCCGCCAAGAGCGGGAATCACGGTAGTGCTCGTACGTCTGCCATGCTTTTTGCGCCTGCAGCCCGCCGTCACAGGCGTCATGCAAGTTCAAATCGCGCTGCATATGGGTACCTAGGGTGGACACGTCCAGCGGCTGTGCGCGCCACCGCTGGCTGAGTTTGGCGAGCAGCCCGCCCAACATGGCGGCCAACCCACGGAGACCCAGGGCGGGATTGGTAGCAGCCCGGTAGGGCGGAACTTGCACAACAAAGGGAACAGACGTTTTTTCCATGGCCTAACTCCAGCATCAGATAACTGGTAAGCCTAACCATCCATACCAAGGTCAAAAAGCGATAGTTTCCGACCATATTGGAAAGATATACTTACCAATATGAGTCGCATTTCTCTGCAACTGCTGCCCACTTTCCAGGCTGCAGCCCAATTGCCCAGCCTGCGCGCCACCGCCGAACAACTGCACCTGACGCACAGCGCCGTGAGCCAGCAGATCAAGCTCTTGGAGGAGCAACTCGGGTTTTCTCTCTTTGAGCGGCGCGGACGCCGACTGGTTCTGAATGCGGCAGGTACCGGCTTCCTGCGCGCTGTCGAACCCGCGCTGGCACAAATTGCCGAGGGGGCACGCGTGGCAGCCACTCTTGCCCAAGGCACAGCACAGCAGTTGCGCATCACCGTTCTGCCTTCGTTTGCCCAGCGTTGGTTGCTGCCGCGCATGGCACGCTGGCAAGCCCGGCATCCCGACATCACCCTCGATCTACACACCTCCCTGCAATTGGTCGATTTGAAACGCGAAGGCTTTCACGCTGCCCTGCGCCAAGGCCCCGGACCCTGGCCCGGACTGGAGAGCATCCGGCTGGTGCAATCGCCCGTGGTGGTGGTGGCAGCCCCGACCTTTGCCCAGCGTCTGCTCAACTGCGCCCCTGAAGCCTTGCTGCAAGAACCTCTGCTGGGTGACAGTGAAACTTGGGAGCAGTGGTTTGCACAGGCTGGGCATCCCTGCCATGCCACGCCAGTCGCCTCGTTCAACGACATGGGCATGATGCTGCAAGCAGCAGAGCAAGGCATGGGCATCGCCCTGGGGCGCCAGCTCATGGCCGCGGACGCGCTGCGGGCCGGCCGATTGATTCAACTGTCACCCGTGGAATTGGTGGAGAACTCGCGCCGCGCACTGTGGTTGGTACACCCCAGCGAATTGCGCGATTGGCCAGCGCTGGAGACACTGCGTAGCTGGCTGCTGGAAGAGTTTGCGCTGTCTGCCAGCCAGGTGCAGACCGCGCCCGTCCAGCACCGATAATCCTCAACCTATGTCCACGACCACCAGCCCACGCCTGCACCTCATCTACGCCCGTGCGGCCAATGGTGTCATTGGCATCAACGGCACCCTGCCCTGGCATTTGCCCGAAGACCTGGCGCACTTCAAGCGGACCACGCTGGGCTGCCCCGTCATCATGGGGCGCAAGACCTGGGACTCGCTCCCACCCAAATTTCGCCCCCTGCCCGGACGCGCCAACATCGTCGTCACACGCCAGACAGATTGGCAAGAAAATGGGGCCCAGCCCGCTCAGAATCTGAGCGAGGCGCTACAACTTTGCGAGCAATCGCCCGATGTGTGGGTGATTGGAGGCGCCCAGCTCTACACACTGGCCGAGCCCTTGGCCCACAGCGCAGTCGTCACGGAAATTGACAAAGACTTTGAAGGCGATGCCTTCGCCCCCACCTTGGGGACTGCGTGGCAGGAGACTGCCCGCGAATCGCATGTGGCGGCCAGTGGCCTGCCCTTCAGTTTTGTGACCTATACACGTACAGGAGAAGTTTGAGACATGTCAGGTGCAGGTTTTCACGTCCACGGCCCCCACGACCATGAGCTGGAGCACGCCACGCAAGGCGGCGGCCATGGTGACTCGCATGGTGGCCATGGCAACGGCGGGATGATCAACCAGATCGCGCTGTTCACCGCCATCATCGCCACCGTAGGCGCCCTGTTTGGCTACATGGGCGGCGCCACCCAGGCCAATGCGGGCCTTTACAAGAACAACGCGGCCATCAAGAAGACCGAAGCCTCCAACCAATGGAATTTCTTCCAGGCCAAGAGCACCAAGCAGTCCCTGGCCGAACTGGCCCGCGACCTGGCCCCCAAGGAAGAGGACAAGACCAAGTACCAAGCCAAGGTAGACCGCTACGAAAAGGAAAAAGGCGAGATCAAGGACAAGGCTGACGCTCTGGAAGCAGAGGCCAGCGAGTGGGACCACCAGAGCGAAGCACAGATGCATCTGCACCACCGTTGGGCCCAGGCCACCACGGTGCTGCAGATCGCCATCGCGCTGGCGGCAATTGCCCTGCTGACCAAGAAGAAGTGGCTGGAATACGCCATGTTTGGCGCAGGCGGCCTTGGGGTGCTGGTGGGCGCCCTCGCCGTACTCCACATCTGACCCTAGCGGCGCATGCGCCGCCAGAGCCAGCCTCCGGTTTACTTCTTGCCCAGTTCATGACCGATCACGCCGCCGGCCGCAGCGCCGGCGGCCGTGCCCAGGGCACCACCGCCCGTGACAGCGCCGACGGCACCGCCAATCACGGCACCGGTGGCCGTGCTTCTTTCACGGGCTGTCATGCCCGAGCAGCCGCCCAGGCCCAACAGGACCAGAGCGAGCACCGCAGTGGAAAGCGTGGATGTTGTGGAATGTTTCATGGAAGCACCTCGTGTGATCGACATCGGCGATGTCTGATGGCTCCAGTATCAGAAATGCGGCGCCAGGGTACTAGCGGACGAGGCCGCCACTTTTTGTAGGATTGGTCCGACACCAAATCGCGCTCCCCACCCATAGCAAGTACGGGCACTTGCGTGCACACTAGCTATCAATCTGCCACCACACAATCCATCCATGCCCGCGCTCAGGACTTTTCTCGTCGAAGACAGCCCGGTAATCCAGCAAAACCTGGTCGCCACGCTGGAGGAACTCACGCCGGTACAGGTGGTTGGAATGGCTGAGGACGAGTGGCACGCCAAGCAATGGCTCGCGCAGCCGGACCATGCCGTGCAGTTGGTCATCGTTGACCTCTTCCTCAAACGCGGATCGGGCCTGGGCGTATTGCAGGCTGCGCAACAGCTGGAGCCGGACTGCGCCATGGTGGTACTGAGCAATTACGCGACCAAGGACATGCGCGCCAAATGCCTGGCCTTGGGCGCCAAGCGGGTGTTTGACAAATCCACCGAGATCGATGCGCTGATCCAGTATTGCAGTGACCTGGCGATGGGGCATGGCACCACGGGCCCTGCCGCACTGGGCACGTGAGCGCGCTGATGGGCGCCCTATTGGATCAGCCCGTTCTTCAGCCCGTAGTAAGTCAGGTCGCTGTTGGACTCCAGCCCCATTTTCTCCATGACCCGGGTGCGGTAGGTGCTCACCGTCTTCATGCTCAGTGACATGCTCTCGGCAATATTCCCCACGGTTTCTCCGCGGGCCAGCCGCAGGAAGACCTGCAGCTCGCGCTCCGACAGTTGCTCGTGCGGCAGCTTGTCGCTGTTGCCGCCCAACCCCTCGGCCAGCAGTTCGGCCACGCCCGGAGTGATGTATTTGCGCCCCCGGTACACGGTGCGGATGGCCGTGATGATGTCAGCCGGGTCGCAGTCCTTGTTCAGGTAGCCACTGGCACCGTGGCGCAACATGGTTGTGGCGTAATGCACCTCGGAAAAGCCGCTCAGGATCAGCACCGGCAAGTCCGGCGCGCGGGCCTTGATCGCTACCAGGGCGTCAACCCCGCTTTGATCGGGCATGGAAATATCCATCACCATCACGTCCAGTTCGCCTTGGCGCACCACGTCCAGCGCCTCGCGGCCGTTGGCGGCCTCGGCCACCACGGAAAAGTCCTGCTCATCCGCAAAGAACTGCCGCAGCCCGGCACGGACCATGGCATGGTCATCCACAATGGCGATTCGGATCATGGGGTGCAACGAAGTTTCATGCTGAATGATCCCATAATTTACCAAGCACCTACCGCATGAGAGCCCTCGCCATCCTCCAACGCCACCCCGTGGTGCTCGCGCTTGCCTGCGCAGCGGCGGCGGCCATGATCTTTGTCAGCGAGGGTTCGTACTCCCAGTCCATCGCCACCCTGGAAAGCCTGAACGCCATGGGCGCTGCGCGTACCCAGATCCAGAATCTGGAGCGCAGCATGCTGGATGCCGAAACAGGCCAGCGCGGCTACCTGCTGACGCGCCGCAAGGAATACCTGCAGCCCTATGAAAAAGCACTGGTGCGCATTGACGAGGCCTACCACCAGCTCGACAGCTACTACGGCGCCGACACCGAATCGCGCGCGCTGCTCAAGCGCCTGCACGAGCTGACTGACACCAAACTGTCGGAACTGGCACTGACCCTGGAGCTGTTCGAGAAAGGCAATGGCCAGGCAGGCAAGGAAATCCTGCTCACCGACATTGGCCGGGAGAAGATGGATGCCGTACGCGCCGTCAGCACCGAGCTGTTGGCCTACCAGACCCAAACGGTGGTCGCGCGGCGCGCCGAGCTGTTCCAGACCCTGATGCTGGGGCGCATTGGCGTGGCCCTGCTGAGTGCCCTGAGCCTGATCGGGCTGATCTTTTACCTGCGCCAGCTGATGGCCCTGAAACTCCAGCAACAGGAGCACCAGCGCGCCGTGCAGCAGGAGCGCGACCGGCTGGAGGTGGAAGTGATGCAGCGCACCAACGACCTGACCCGGCTGACGCGCCACCTGCAAACGGCCCGCGAAGATGAACGCCACCGGCTGGCACGCGACCTGCACGACGACCTGGGATCCCTGCTCACCTCCGCCAAGCTGGACGCCGCGCGCATCCGCTCCCGGCTGTCGCAAGCACCGGCAGAAACGCTGGCGCTGCTGGCCCATCTGGTGGACACGCTCAACAGCGGCATCGCACTGGGTCGCCGCATCATTGAAGACCTGCGCCCCTCCTCCCTGAGCAACTTGGGACTGGTGGCTGCGCTCGACATCCTGGTGCGCGAGTACGCGGAGCGGTCGGGGGTGGAAGTGCATGCCGACCTGGAACCCGTAGAGCTGTCGGCCGCGGCCGAGCTAACGGTGTATCGCCTGGTCCAGGAGGCCATTACCAACATCACGAAGTACGCGCGCGCCAGCCATGTGTGGGTCAGCCTGCGGGGCCAGGACGGCATGGTGGAGATCACCGTGCGCGACGATGGCGTGGGTTTTGATACCCGCCAACAACCTCTGTCGGCGCACGGCCTGGTTGGCATGCGTTTCCGCGTGGAAGCCGAAGGTGGCACCCTGCGGCTGGTGTCCGCACCGGGCCAAGGTACGCGCATCCAGGCCCGCATTCCGGAGTCGTCACCAGCCGCGGAGTAGTCCCTCGGCCATTCATGCCGGGCTGTCAGCACAGTCCTACACGCACTCGCGCACTTTCCCCACAGGCATACGGCAAGCTGCCCTATCGCCTTCAGCAGCCCGGCGCACGACACTGGCTCCATCGCATCCACACCGGGTGCGCCCCCTGGAGGAGCTGCATATGTTGCACTACGCCGTCGTCTTTTTTGTCATCGCCCTGATTGCGGCCCTGTTTGGTTTTGGCGGTATTGCCGCCAGTGCCATTGGCATCGCAAAAATCCTGTTCTTCATCTTTCTGGTCCTGGCCGTCGTCAGTGCCCTGTTTGGCATTCTCAAATGACGCGGGGCCTTGCCTCGTAACGCTGTAGCGCGGCGAAGTGCCACCGTTCCGCCCACCGGCAGTGGGGCTCGTCACTGCTTCTGTTTTTCCCATTTCTTCCACTTCAACCGGAGATTCACCATGGACATGCGCGCAACCCTTGCCATTATTTTCACCACCCTCGCCCTGCTCTTCACGGCAGGCTGCGCCGTCACCCGCGACCAGCAAACCGTGGGCGCCTATGTGGACGATGCGGCCATCACCACCACGGTTAAGAGCCGTTTTGTCGAGAACAAGTCCGTGGACGCCGCAGCGATAAGCGTCGAGACGCTCAACGGTACGGTGATGCTTTCGGGCTTTGCCAAGAACGCCAATGAGAAGTCCACTGCCGAAACGATTGCTCGCGGTGTGAAGGGCGTCAAAGCGGTGAAGAATGAGATCGCCGTCCGCCCTTGAGCGACCCAGGGACCTTGATGTCCTCCCACGCCCCGCCCCGCACGCGTCCCCGCATGCGGGGCTTTTTTTGGACCTCTTGCCGCCAGGAATGCAGCAGTAGAACATTCACGCCGACTGGTGCAGAATTGATGCGTCACATGTCAGGGACCCAGGGACTCTGTGCGCACATATTCCAGCTTCGAAACCAAGGTGCTGGCGGCTTTCGTGGCTGCCGCTGTGGTGGTGGCCGGGTTGTTCAGTGCGACCTGGAAACTGGCCGGCGATGCTGGCGAGGCCGCCCACATGGTCGGCCACACCCATGAGGTGATCAGCCGGCTGGCCCAGGTCCGGGGCGACACCCTGCAGATCGAAATCAGCACCCAGAACTACCGCGTCACCGGGAACAACAACTTCCTGGTGGATCGCAACACCCGCACCGCCATGCGCGAAGAACAGATGCGCGAGCTGCTGCGGCTGACCAGCGACAACCCGCTGCAGCAGCACAACTGGGCCCAACTGCGCGAAGTGCTCAATGAACGCATGCGCATCTCGCGCGAGGTGGAAGCCCTGCGCAAGACACAGGGGGCAGAGGCTGCCAACGCCTACGTCGCTGCCGCGCCTATCCAGGCAACCCGCGAACGCACCTACAGGCTGCTGGCGGACATGGAGAGGGAGGAAAACCGGCTACTCACCGAACGCGACCTGGCCCAGGCCCATACCCGCAGCACCCTGATTGGCGTGGGCGCCGTGGTGGCACTCCTACTGCTGGCCCTGCTATCCACCACCTATATCCTCATCCGCCGCCAACTGCAACTGACTCAGGCCAGCCAACGCGCACTGGCGCTGAGCGAGCAAAGCCTGGCCACCACCCTGCACTCGATTGGCGACGGCGTGCTGGCCACCGACACCGAGGGGCGCGTCACCCGCATGAACATGGTGGCCGAGCAGCTCACCGGCTGGCCGCTGGCCGAAGCCCGGGGGCGCCTGATCGAAGAGGTGTTCCGCATCGTGCACGAGGGTACCCACATGCCTATGGAGCTACCTGTGGCGCGCGCCCTCGCCACGGGCCAGGTGCAGGAGCTGGCCAACCACACCGCGCTGCTGCACCGCGATGGCTCGCAATGCCCGATTGCCGACAGTGCCGCCCCTATCCGCGATGCCGACGGCACCATCACCGGGGTGGTGCTGGTGTTTCGCGATGAAACCCTGCCGCGTCAGGCGCGGCGGGCCGTGCAGCAGCAGAATGCCGAACTGGAGTTGCGCGTGCAGCAGCGCACTAGCCAATTGCGCGAAACGCAGGAGCACCTGCAAGGCGTGATCAGCACCATGCCAGCCATGATTGCCTACGTAAACGCGCAGCAGCGCTATGTGTACGTCAACCAGCAGTACCACGCACGCTTTGCCCCAGGACGCAACGACATCGTGGGCTGCACGGTGCAGGAGATTCTGGGCGACGAGCGCTATGCCGTCGCTGCACCGCTGATCACCCAGGCGCTGAAGGGCGAAAAACAGAGCTACGACTGGCACCCTTCGCCCGAGGTCTGGCAGGCCATCGAATACACCCCCAAGCGCGACGCGGCAGGCACCGTGGTCGGTTACTACATGCTGGGGACCGACATCACCGAGCGCAAGCGCAACGAAGAACAGATCCAGGGCCTGAACCGGGAACTGGCCCAGCGCGTGGAAGAGCTGGAACAGGCCACGCGCGGCCTGCGCACCCTGAGCGCCGGCAACCGCACCATGTTGCGTGCCACGCATGAACACGGGCTGCTGCAAAGCATGTGCGATGCCATCGTCAATACCGGAGGCTACAGCGCGGCAGTGGTCGCCTATCTGGACGACGCCGGCCGCTCCCTGCGCGCCATGGCCCACAGCGGCCTGGAGACCGCCCTATCGGCGCTGCAAGTGCACTGGAGCGCCGACAGCGCCGAGGCCAGCCAGCGTATGGACGAACTGCGCATGCGCGGGCACTGCACCATATCTGCCCTGCCCGGCGTCCACCAGGCCGGCATTGCCTGCCCCATACGCATCGATGGCGTTCTGACTGGTGCACTGTTCATCCATGACGCGCGGGCGCTGGACTTCGAGAAGGAAGAAATCGCGCTGCTGGGTGAGTCGGCCGATGATCTGGCCTTCGGCATCGCCACGCTGCGCGCCCGCGCAGCGCAGCAGGAGTTCCAGGACACCATGTACCGCATGACGCGCTCCGACGCGCTAACCGGCCTGCCCAACGAATTCCATTTCACCGAGCTGCTCAATGCCGCCATCGAGGCCAGTACGCACCAGCCCCGGCGTTTTGCCGTGATACAGGCGAATGTGGAGCGCTTGAGCGAGATCAACGACGCGCTGGGCTTCAGCCAGGGAGACCAGATCCTGCGCGACTTTGGCGCGCGCGTGGTGGCCGCTGCCCCTCTGCAAGCCCAGGTGGCACGCCTGCGCGGCGATGAGTTCGCCATGCTGCTGCCCGGCTGCGACCTGGCTGCCGCACTGGAGACCGCCCAGCAGCTGGAGACCCAGCTGTCACAGCCCTTCCCGGTAGCCGGCATTTCATTGCAGGTGTCGGCCAAGATGGGGCTGAGCCTGTTCCCCGACCACGGGCGTACCACGCACGATCTGTACCGCCACACGGACATCGCCATGCACCAGGCCAAGAAACGTGGCGTGGCGCTGGTCGTCTTCGACCCGGTGAACAACCCCAACCGCTCCTACCGCCTGAACATGGCCGGCGAGCTGCAGCACGCCATCCGGTCGGGCGAGCTGCGCCTGTACGTGCAGCCCAAGGTCTCCTTCCACAGCGGCGAGGTCTGCGGCGCCGAAGGCCTGGTGCGCTGGCAGCACCCTACGCGCGGCCTGGTACCCCCGGGCGAGTTCATCGAGCTGGCCGAACACACCGGCCTGATCCAGCCGCTGACCGAATGGGTGATCGAAACCGCCATGCGCCAGACGCAGGAGTGGGAGCGCCAGAATCACCCGCTACCGATCGCGGTGAACCTCTCGGCCCGCAATCTGCACGACGAAAGCCTGTTGGGCAAGATTCGCGACTGGCAAACCACCCTGGGTACCCAGGCCAGTTGGCTGGAGCTGGAGATCACCGAAAGCGCCGTCATGGCAGACGCCGAGCTGGCGCTGCGCGTGCTGCACAGCCTGCGCGAAAGCGGCATATCCCTCTACATCGACGACTTCGGCACCGGCTACTCCTCGCTGAGTTACCTGCAGAAACTGCCGGTGGAGTACATCAAGATTGACCAGTCCTTTGTGCGCCATCTCGACCACGACAAGGACTCTGCACTGATCGTGCGCTCCACCATCGACCTAGCCCACGACCTGGGCCGCAAGACCGTGGCCGAGGGTGTGGAAACCCAGGCCCAGTGGGACCAGTTGGTCGCGCTGGGCTGCGACATCGCGCAGGGTTACCTCATTGCCAAGCCCATGCCGGCAGAAGACTTTCTGGCCTGGCATGCCAGTTACCTGGCGCGCAACACTGTCCGGCCCCGAGGCTAGCGCCAGCCTCCAAACAGCAGCCACATCAGCACCAGCCCAAACACCAGCTTGGCCAGATGCCTCGGCAAGCTTTCCGGCAAGTCGTCTTCCGGCGTGCTGTCTGCCTTGCCAAACGCGGATTTGAAAAGCCCCAGCGTGCGGTGGAATTGGGTGGCGCGGTAATCCCCCGATTTACGCCCCATCCAGGGCCCCAGCGGCTTGCGGGCAGGCGTCGCCCGCAACAAGGGCTCTACCGCATCCAGCAGGGGCCGAATGCTGCGCAGCTCGGTCCACACCACGGCGTGGTGGCAGCGCGGACAGTGGGCCTGCCCCGCAGGGTCCAGCGGCTGGCCGCAGCCCTGGCAGGCCAGCGCCAGCGGCTTGACGCCCTCAACACCCACCACCGTGCTGCCGTGGCGCACCAGCAAGGCCGAGACCAGCCGGGGCAGATCCACCATCAACAGCGGACTGGTGCAATACGCGCACTGTTCGGCGCCAGCAGCATGGTCGCCAGCGCCGCATTGCATGCACACCAGCGACCGACCCTGCCGGGCCAGGGCACTGCGATCCGCAGGCAGCACGGCGCGCAACAGGCCACGCTCCGCCAGCAGGTGGGTCAGGGTTTGCAACTGCCCATGCCCCACGCGGCACTCCAGCGCTGCCGTGCGGCCAAAGCGCGTCTGGTTGCGCACGGGCACCAGCGCGGCGCTGCAGCGCACACAGGCCATGCGGGCAGGCAAAACCGCCGAGGTGCTCGCTGGATCCAGCATGTCCCGCAGCAACTGCAGCCAGCCAAGGCCGGACAGTCGCACCGACTCAAACACATCGAACCAGACCAGATGGCAGGTGGTGCACAAGTCCACCTCCACCGACTTGCCGTAATGTCCTTCCAGAACAGCATGGTGCAACGCCTGCTGGCAGCCGGGGCACTGGGACAAAGCGGGAGACATGGCTTGCATGGGGAAAGGAATCCGGAAAAACGAAGACCAGTCAGGCGGTGGCTGCGGCGCAAGATGCGAAAATGCGCCGCAACCGTATCGGACACCCATTGTGGCATTCGCCACGGGTGCGCCCCACCCGCCTAACACCATCCTCCCCATGAAACTTGCCACCTGGAACGTGAACTCTTTGGGCGTGCGCCTGCCACAGGTGCTGGACTGGCTGGCCACCAATCCGGTGGACGTGCTGGCGCTGCAGGAACTCAAGCTCACCGACGACAAGTTCCCCGCAGATGCCTTTGCCGCCGCCGGCTACCAGGCCCAATGGTTTGGCCAGAAAACCTACAACGGCGTAGCCCTGCTCACCCGCACGCCAGCCACCGACGTACTCAAGAACATCCCCGGTTTTGACGACGAAATGGCCCGAGTCATCACCGGCACGGTAGACGGCGTTCGCGTCATAGGCGCCTACTTCCCCAACGGGCAGGAGCCCGGCAGCGACAAGTTTGAGTACAAGATGGAGTGGCTGGCTGCCTTGCGCCGCTGGGTCAAGGACGAACTGACGCGGCATCCCCAACTGGTCATCATGGGCGACTACAACATCACCTTTGATGACGACGACGTGTGGGACCCCGAAGGCCTGTTCGAGACCATCCACTGCACGGAAGAGGAGCGCTACCACCTGCGCGCCCTCATCGCCTTGGGCCTGCACGACAGCCACCGCCTGTTTGAGCATCCGCCCAAAAGCTTCAGCTGGTGGGACTACCGTGACGCAGGCTTCCGGCGCAACCGCGGTTTGCGCATCGACCACATCCTGGTGAGCGAAGCCCTGCGCCCGCGTGTCACTTCCTGCGAAATCGACAAGACCCCGCGCAAGAACGAACGCCCCAGTGACCACGCGCCGGTGGTGGTGGAAATAGCCCCCGCCAACTGACACAAAAAAGCCGACGCATGCGTCGGCTTTTTGCTATGGTTTCAGAAGCTGCTTGCGCAGATTCCACGGGGGCTAGGGCCAAAAAAACCAACAACTACTCCAGGCCCAGCTCCTGGATCTTGCGGGTAATGGTGTTGCGACCAATACCCAGCTTGTGCGCGGCCTCAATGCGGCGGCCCTTGGTATTGGCCAGCGCCGCCAGAATCAGGCGCGACTCGAAACGGCGCGTGAGCGTATCCCACACCTCGGGCTGGCCGGAACCCAGCAAGGCGACCGCTTCGGTCTCCAGCTCGGCCTCCCAACCTTCCAGCGGGCCATGGGCTGCCGCAGCGCGGGCCAGCACATGTGACAGGTCTTCCGGTTCGCCAGCGCCAGCGACCAACGGGTGGGCTTCCAGCGGCACGTCCTTGAGCTGGGCTTCGGGCGCCGCCGTAAGCACAGGCTTGGCCGGAATGGACTCTCCGTTTTCCGCGCGGCCGGTGCTGACTTCGGGCGGCAAGTCCTTGCGCTCGATCACCTGGGCTGGTGCCATGACGGTGAGCCAGTGGCAGATGTTTTCCAGCTGGCGCACATTGCCAGGGAAGCCAAAGCCTTCCAGCCAGGCCAAGGCCGGGTCGGAAATGCGCTTGGGCTCCACGCCGAGCTGCTTGGCGCTTTGTTGCAGGAAATGGCGTGTCAGCATGGCCACGTCTTCCTTGCGCTCACGCAGGGCCGGCAGACGCAGACGGATCACGTTGAGGCGATGGAACAAGTCTTCACGGAAGACCCCGTCCTTGACGCGCTGCTCAAGGTTCTGGTGGGTGGCCGCGATGACACGCACATTCGACTTGACGGCACTGTGGCCGCCCACACGGTAGAAGTGCCCGTCAGACAGCACGCGCAGCAGGCGCGTTTGCAACTCAAACGGCATGTCGCCAATTTCGTCGAGAAACAGCGTGCCGCCATCGGCCTGCTCAAAGCGGCCGCGACGCATGGTCTGCGCACCGGTGAAGGCGCCGCGCTCATGGCCGAACAGCTCGCTCTCCAGCAGGTCTTTCGGGATGGCGGCGGTGTTGATCGCCACAAAGGGGCCATCGGAGCGCGGCGAGTGCTTGTGCAGCGCACGGGCGACCAGCTCTTTGCCGGAGCCGGACTCGCCGGTGATCATGACGGTGACATTGCTCTGGCTGAGGCGGCCAATGGCACGGAATACGTCCTGCATGGCGGGCGCCTGGCCCAGCATCTCGGGCGACTCGGCCATGCGCTCTTCGCTCACCTCTTCGCGCTGGCTTTCTTCCACCGCGCGGCGGATCAGCTCCACCGCCTTGGGCAGATCGAAGGGCTTGGGCAGGTACTCGAACGCGCCGCCCTGGAAGGCGCTGACCGCACTGTCCAGATCCGAGAAGGCCGTCATGATGATGACAGGCAGGCCGGGGTGTTTGGCTTTGACTTTTTCGAGCAGGTCCAGACCCGAACCACCGGGCATGCGAATGTCGCTGACCAGGATCTGCGGGCCTTCATCGTCCGCGGCCGTAGCCAGCGCACTCAATACATCGCGTGGATTGGAAAAGCTGCGCGTGGGCAAATGCTCGCGCAACAGCGCCTTCTCCAGCACGAAGCGGATGGACTGGTCATCATCTACGATCCAAATCGGCTTCATGTCGTGGCGCACCCTTGTGTTCTTGTGTTTACGGTAACGGAATCAGGATCTTGAAGTCCGTACGGCCCGGCACGCTGTCCACTTCGATCAGTCCGTGGTGTTGTTGAACAAAGGTTTGCGCCAATGTCAGCCCCAGCCCCGAACCGCCCTCTCTGCCCGACACCAGCGGATAAAAAATGCGGTCTCTGATCGAATCTGGCACGCCAGGTCCGTTGTCGATCACATGCAATTCCAATGCCAACCGATAGCGCTGTTTACCAAAGGTAACCTGCCGCGTCACACGTGTACGGAATGTCAGATTCGCATCCCCTGCCGCGATGCGTTCGGCCAGGGCCTGGCAGGCGTTGTGGGCAATGTTGAGCACGGTCTGGATCAACTGCTCGCGATCGCCACGGAACTCGGGAATGGAGATGTCGTAATCGCGCACGACGCGAAGTCCCTTGGGGAACTCCGCCAAGATGAGGGAGCGCACACGCTCGCAGACTTCGTGGATGTTCACGTCACCCACCAGGTGCGGGCGACGGTGTGGCGCGAGCAGGCGGTCCACCAGACTTTGCAGGCGGTCGGCCTCGTGGATGATGACCTGCGTGTACTCGGTCAGCTCGGGGGACTCCATCTCCATCTCAAGCAACTGTGCCGCACCGCGAATGCCGCCCAGCGGGTTCTTAATCTCATGCGCCAGATTGCGGATCAGCTCCTTGTTGGTCTGGGCCTGTTCGGCCAGGCGCTCTTCGCGGTCCTGCCGGGTCTGCTGCTCCAGCGGCACCATCTCGACGATGATGTCTTCGGAAAATTCGGTACGCGTCACGATCACGTGGACCGGCATCGGCTCCAGCCCCGCACGCTTGAGCCAAGCGTCGTAACGCAGCGCGGCAAAGGCATTCTCGGAAGCGCCTTCCAACGCACTTTGCAGCACGGCCGGTTCGGTGAACATCTCGGCAAAGCTGGAGCCCATGATGGTCCGGCGCGAAGTGCCCAGCGCATCTTCGAGCGCGGCATTGGAGAACAGCACGCTGGCATCAGCCTGGACGACTGCCACAAGTGTCGCCAGCAGATCAAAGCTGGCAAAACGTTCAGAAACAGGTTCGGCTCGGTTCACGGCTGGTGACTACTTGATTGGATGGCGCGCCATAGGCGCGCTGCGGTGGGCTTACTTGGCCACAGACACCGGCGTCGTTGCGGCAGGCACACGGCCCAGCTCACGGCGAATGCCTGCGATGTCGCTCTCGTTGCGGGCAATCGCCGCCTTGAGTTCAGCAACACGGTCAAGGTATTTCTGGTGGTTGCGGGTTTCGGGGCCCAGTTTTTCGGGCTCACCGTTGTTGTATTCCTTGAGCAACTCGATCTGTTTGGCCTCGGCCTTCTTGAGCTCAGCTTCAAGAATCAGGCGGGCATCGGAGTCTTTTGCGCGCTGGTCGGCGGAGTCAATGCGGGGCGCGCTGGAAGTGCTCCCGCTAGACGCCACCTTGACACCGGTATTGGCTGCAGGCTTGGTCCCCTGCACCACGGTCACGTTCCCTCCCGACACCAGCTTGCAGTTCTTGGCCTGGGCTTCACTGACGGTGTTGGTGTACTCGTTGCCGCAACGGTAAATGCGGTCCTGCGCCAGCGCATTGCCGGCGCACGCCAAGGCCATCAGGGAAAAGAGAAGAGAGGTTTTCATGCAGTGTCCGCGCCAACAGAGCCTAGGCGCCTGTTTCAGTATGCGCCAAAAAGTGCCCAAAAACAAAAAGTGCCCCAGTATCCATTCGCATTGGACCGGAATCTGTGTCACTTTGTTTGCAAAAAAAAGGACGGCTTGCGCCGTCCTTTTTGCCTGTAGCGCTGCCGGGTAGGCAGCAGACATTACAGGGAGTAGTACATATCGTATTCGACAGGGTGGGGAGCCATGCGGAAACGGGTCACTTCAGACATCTTCAGTTCGATGTAGGCATCGAGCATGGAGTCAGTGAATACGCCACCCTTGGTCAGGAAGCCGCGGTCCTTGTCGAGATATTCCAGGGCCTGGTCGAGGCTGTGGCACACGGTCGGCACCTTTGCATCTTCCTCGGGAGGCAGATGGTAGAGGTCCTTGGTGGCAGCTTCGCCGGGGTGGATCTTGTTTTCCACGCCATCCAGACCGGCCATCATCAGTGCAGAGAAAGCGAGGTAGGGGTTGGCAGATGGATCGGGGAAGCGCGCTTCGATACGACGGCCCTTGGGGTTTGCCACAAAGGGAATACGGATGGAGGCGGAGCGGTTGCGGGCAGAGTAAGCCAGCTTCACGGGCGCTTCGAAACCGGGAACCAGGCGCTTGTAGCTGTTGGTGCCGGGGTTGGTGATGGCATTCAGGGCACGGGCGTGCTTGATGATGCCGCCGATGTAGTACAGGGCGAAATCAGACAGGCCAGCGTAGCCGTCGCCTGCGAACAGGTTCTTGCCGTCTTTCCAGATGGATTGGTGCACGTGCATGCCGGAACCGTTGTCGCCAGCGTAGGGCTTGGGCATAAAGGTGGCGGTCTTGCCGTAGGCATTGGCCACGTTCCAGACCACGTACTTCAGGTTCTGGGTCCAGTCGGCGCGCTCCACCAGGGTGGAGAACTTGGTGCCGATTTCGTTCTGGCCAGCGCCCGCCACTTCGTGGTGGAACACTTCAACCGGAATGCCCAGGGATTCGAGGATCAGGGACATTTCGGCGCGCATGTCTTGCGTGCTGTCGACGGGAGGAACGGGGAAGTAGCCGCCCTTGGTGGTGGGACGGTGGCCGCGGTTGCCGCCTTCGAGCTGTTTGCCGGAGTTCCAGGGTGCTTCGTATTCTTCGATTTCGAAGCCAACCTTGCCGGGTTCGTTGGACCAGCGCACACCGTCGAACAGGAAGAACTCAGGCTCGGGTCCGAAGTAGGCGGTGTCACCCATGCCGGAGGCCTTCAGGTAGGCTTCAGCGCGCTTGGCAATGGAGCGGGGGTCACGATCGTAGGCCTTGCCGTCGGAAGGCTCAACCACGTCGCACTGCAGGAACAGAGTGGTTTCTTCGAAGAAGGGGTCAATGTTGGCCGTGTTGGGGTCAGGCATCAACTGCATGTCGGAGGCTTCAATGCCCTTCCAGCCAGCGATGGAGGAACCGTCGAAGGCATGGCCGGATGTGAACTTGTCTTCGTCGAAAGCGGAAATCGGCACGGTCACGTGCTGTTCTTTACCGCGGGTATCGGTGAAACGGAAGTCAACGAACTTGACTTCATTCTCTTTCACCAGTTTCATCACGTCTGCGACGGTCTTGGCCATCAAATACTCCTGTTGCACGGTTGTAAAAAGAATTGCCCTGCTCACAATGCAGCTTTTGTGCCAAAGCACAGGGCTCTGGCGTTTCGGCAAACGGGGCTATTTTGCCCCGATAAAGCCGGCATTTTCCGGTGCGCACCGTAAAGAAGCGCACTGGTAACCCGCCACACACCCAGAATGCACCAAACAAGTGCAATCCAATGACGCACCAAATTGATGCAATTTCAAGAGCGCACCAAGTTCGGGCCCAACGACAAGTCCATACCTGCAAGAGCCGCGCGCAGCGCCCCGAAAGCCGCCTCCACCGCCGCCGGCGCCCCCTTGACGCCCAGCTCAATATGGCGCCCCCATTCGGGGTGGTCCACACTGGGGAGGCTGAAGACCTTGATCGGGTGCTCGCGCTCCAGTGCTTCCATCAAGGGCGTGAGCGCGGACTCAATGGCACCAAAGATGATCACGGAACGCTCCAGATGCGCCTCGCGCACAAACAGGTGGGAATAGCGGCGATCCAGCACCGAGGCCACCATGGGCCAGGCCATGACGGGGAAGCCCGGCACAAAGTGCACATGCCCTCCTCCCTCGCCCACGCAGCTGAAACCGGGAATCTTGTTGTACGGGTTGGCAATGATCTCGGCCCCCTGCGGAAACACGCCCATATTGAGCCGGTGCTGGTTGTCTGCGCGGTTGGGCTCATAAGGCAAGCCCTGCTCGCGCGCCACGTCCTGCATGCGTTCGTAGATCAGGGCTTCGGCCTGCGGGTGCAGCACTAGGGGCAAGCCCAGCGCCCTCGCAGCACACTGGCGGGTGTGGTCATCGGGCGTCGCACCTATGCCGCCAAAAGAAAACACCACATCACCGGAGTCAAAGGCTCGCTTCAGGGTTTGCGTGATGCGCGCCGGGTCGTCTCCCACATAGTCAGCGTAGGCGACCTGCAGGCCACGCTCCCCCAGTAGTTCGATGGCCTTGGCAAGGTGCTTGTCGGCGCGCTTGCCGGAGAGGATTTCGTCTCCGATGATGAGCAGACCAAAGTTCATGGCAGCTCCAGGTGTTCGGCAGAAGGCTCCAGCATGGCCGGCTCCACGGGATCGGGGGTGGCAGCCGTGGCCTGCTCGCAGCGCATTTGCTGCAAGGCCGCCAGGCAGTAGTGGGTGAACCACAGGGAAGAGAAAGCGAAGATCAGGGTGTAGAGCCAGATGGAGAGCGGCACCAGCACCGGTGCCAGCGCCACCGCCACAAAGCCCACCGACCAGATCAGGCTGGGCGCCGCGCCCAGGTAGCCAGTGAACACCCCCATGCCAAGCAGCCACCAGCGATGGCGGCGCATCAGGGCGTGACGCTCATCGGCTGTGGCGTGGTCTGCCAGCGCGTCAAAGGCCAGCACGCGGTAGGTCAGCCAACCCCAGATCAGCGGCGGCAGCACCAGCACCAGGGGCGGCAACAGCCACAGCGGCATGGACAGCAACAGCAGGAACAGGGCGCCAACACTGGATACCAGCCCCCAGACCACGCTGACCAGGTAAGAAGCACCGCCAGTACGCTCCAGGGCAGGAAAGCGGCGCTGTGTGACCAGACGAACAATCATGGGCGTCATCAGCGTGGCGACCACCAGCAGGCTGGCCACCACGATGACGGGCGTGGCCAACGCGATCACGATGAGCGGCACCAGCACGGTCTTGAGCTTGCCGGCGCCCACCGATTCGAGCCAGGCCCAGATCTGGTTGAGCACGTCCGACGCCTCCAGCAGGCGCTGCACCGCGGCCAGCGCCGGGTCCATATAGAAGTAGCCCAAGCCCGCTATCAGGCCGATGACCAGCAGCAGAGGCAGCAGCGAGAGGCCGATGACCTTGGGGTGCAGGCAATAGGCGACGGAGCGCCAGAAGGCGTCGAGCATGGCATTCATGGGGTCACTCCTTGGCTTGTACCGCGGCCAGCTCGGCCGCACTCAACCAGCGCCATTGCCCGGGCGCCAGATCCGAGGGCAATGACACGCCACCGATGCGGGAGCGGTGCAGCCCTTCGACGCGGTTGCCCACGGCGGCCAGCATGCGCTTGACCTGGTGGTACTTGCCTTCCGTCAGCGTCAGGCGCAGGTGGAACTCGCTCACCGCCTCGCAGGCCGCAGCACGCACGGGCGCCGGGTCGTCGTCCAGCACCACACCGGCCAGCAGCTTCTGCACCTGCTTGTCGTCCAGCGCGTGCTTGACAGTGACCTCGTACACCTTGGGCACATGGTGGCGCGGCGAGCTCATCTTGTGGATGAACTTGCCGTCATCAGTGAGCAGCAGCATGCCCGTCGTGTCCTGGTCCAGCCGCCCCACCGCCTGCACACCCTGCACGGCAGCCTTCTGTGGCCGCATGCGCAAGGGCGAGGGCAACAGCGTGTAGATGCTGGGGTAGGTGGACGGCTTTTGCGAGCATTCGGTGCCCGCGGGTTTGTGCAACACCAGATAGGCCTTTTCGAAGTACTGCCACTCCACGCCCTGGACCCGGAAACGCAGGCCTTCCGCTACAAATTCAGTAGCTGCTTGCGCAACAACCACGGGGGCTGGATCGCCATCCGGCATATAAACGTGAACGTGGCCCTGCTGGATGAGTCCGGCACACACGCGGCGTGTGCCAAAGCCTTGCGAATAGAGTATTTCCTGGAGCTGCATGGGCCCTAGTATCGCAGCCACAATCCGATAGACTGTCAATCGTTCCCGCCCAACGAAAGACCGCCTCATGTCTGATGATTTGGTGTTTAGTGACGAGCAAGTTGAACCCAGCCACCGCAAGGCGCTGCCGCCATGGCAGATCCTGGTAGTGGATGACGAGCCTGCCGTGCACGAAGTCACCAAGCTGGTCATGTCGGACTTCGAGATGGACGGGCGCAGCCTGCACTTCACCCACTGCTACAGCGCAGCCGAGGCGCGCACCGTACTGGCCGAGCGCGATGACATTGCGCTGATCCTGCTGGACGTGGTGATGGAGTCCGAACATGCCGGGCTGGACCTGGCCCGCCACATCCGCGAAGAGCTGGGCAACCTCAATGTGCGCATCATCCTGCGCACCGGCCAACCCGGCCAAGCCCCCGAAGAACAGGTCATCCGCGACTACGACATCAACGACTACAAGGAAAAGACCGACCTCACACGGCGCAAGCTCATCACCGTGTTCTACGCTGGGCTGCGCGCCTACCGCGACCTCATGCGCATCGAGCAGGCCAGCCAGGGCCTGCGCCGCTCCATCGAAGCCATCAGCGAGGTCTGCGACTCGCGCAACCTGCGCAGCTTTGCCTCGGCCGTGCTGGAGCAGGTCAACTACCTGCTGGATCTCAATGGCGAGGGCCTGTGCGCCAGCCGCGTCTCCGCCTACACCGCCAACACCTCCTCGCAAGGCCAGCTCAAGGTGCTGGCTGCCACCGAGGCCTACTCCAAGCTCATGGTGGATGATGAGGTCAGCAAGCTGCCCGATAGCGTGCAGGAGGCCATTACCCGCGCGCTGCAGGAAAAAACCAGCCACCACGGCGAGCGCTACTACGCGGGCTACTTCCGCACCAAAGCCGGCAGTGAAAGCCTGATCTATATGGAGTTTGCCGAAGCGGTCAGCAGCCAGGCACATGAGCTGCTGGAGCTATTTGCACGCAACGTGGCCATCACCTACGACGGCCTGCTGCTGCGCGAGGACACCGAGCAGGCCCTGCGCGCCACCATTGGTATGCTGGGGCACGCCATCGAGCAGCGCAGTGGCGAACCTTCCCTCACGCTGCAACGCGTGGGCGATGTGGTCGCGCTGCTGGCTGCTGGCATGGGTAGCAGCGAAGAAGATGCCGAGCTGATGCGCGTGGCCGCCACCTTGCACGACGTGGGCAAGGTCAGCACTCCTGACGCCATCCTCACCAAACCTGGCTCGCTTACGCCTCAGGAGTGGGACGTCATGAAAACCCACGCCCGCTCGGGCCATGACCTGCTGGCACCCTCGCGCTTCCGCATCCACACCTTGGGCGCCCAGATGGCGCTGGAGCACCATGAGCGCTGGGATGGCAGCGGCTACCCCCAAGGCCTGGCAGGCACAGCCATCAGCCTGCCCGGGCGCATCGCTGCGGTAGCCGATGTGCTCGATGCCCTGGTTAACACCAGCAGCTACAAGCCTGTGGCCTGGACCGTGGAGGCGGCGCTGGACTACCTGCAAGCTGGCGCCGGCACCCATTTCGACCCCCAGCTTATTGCACTGCTGCAGACGCGCAAGGAGGCCATTGAGGCTATATACGCAAAGCGCACCGACATGTAAACTGCCTTGGAATAACGAAGCCACGCAAAGATGGCCTCATTTACAGGGTGGTGTCGATGCTGTTCCTTTCTTTTGTACTGGGGGTGTTGCTGGGTGCCGCCCTGCTCTTCTGGCGCAACCGCTACATGGAACGACAACGCCGCCGCATCCCGGCAAGCTGGCCCCTGAAAACCCGCCCACTGGTCAACACCCAGGAGCGCAAAGTCTGGATCTGGCTGACCAAGGTCATGTTTGACCAGCAGATCCTGATCAAGCTCCCCGTCACCCGCTTCACCGCTCCCTCCAACCAGGCTGAAGCCACGCACTGGTACAAGCTGCTCAACGGTGTCTATTGCACATTCACCATCTGCAGCCTGGATGGCAAAGTCATCGGCTGCGTGGATGTCCCCGGCCCCAACGGCCTGTCCCTCGGTAACCAGACCCTCAAACACAGCCTGCTGGACCAATGCAGCATCCGCTACTGGGTGGTGGACCCCGCCAACCTGCCCCACCTGAGCCAGATTCGCGCAGCCTTTCTGGGCGAGCAAGCCGCCCACACCACCGCCAGCCAACCGCTGGACTCGCGCTTCCAGGACATGCGTGAACACCTGCACGCCGTGGTCACCCGCCGACGTCAAAGCAAGGAAGCCGAGGGCACAACACCCTCCGGGCTCACGCCACTCGCCTCGGAATTCCCCGAGAGCCGGCTGGCCTCGGGCTGGGAGCTGAACTCTTTCGTAACGCCCCTGGACAGCCGCAACGACTGAGGCAATCCGTTCAGGCGCTACGCAGGCTGGCTTGAATATCTCTCTCGAATTGCTGGACAGCCGCCTGCGTCAAGGCATCTTCGCTCCAGGCAATCAGGCTGGCAGGTGGCAGGGTCACCGCCGCAGCCCCCATCGCCATCAGTTGCGCCAGCACATCCGCCGACTTGATGCTGGCCGCCAGCAGCTGAGGCCCCTGCGCCTGCTGGGCCACACAGGCTTGCATCAGAGCCCAGACATTGCGCCCGTCATTGACAAGGCGCCCCACGTACGGCGCCACATACTGGGCCTGCATGTCACGCGCCCACAGCAGTTGCACAGGGTTGGACAGGCCGGTGAGCAAGATGTCCTGATCCTGTGAACGCAGCCAGCGAATGCACGCTTCCCAGTCCGGCATGCATGGCAGCTTGATGGTGAGCTGCACCGACAGCTGTTGCGACAGCGCCCGCAAGGGCTCCACCCACTCTTTTGCCTGCGTCACATCGGAGCTGGGTAGCTGCAGCATGAGTTCGGCAAAGCCGTGGTCGGCGGCTGCACGCACAAGGTCCTGGTACGCGGCGAGACTGACTGGCAGCCCGGCCTGATGAACCAGGCTGGGGTTGGTGGTCACCCCCGCCACCTTGGGGCAGCCGGCTGGCAGCTTCCAAGCACCGACCTGGGCGGAATCCAGATAAATCTTCATGCCGCTACCTTCACAGGATCACGCCCTTACAGAACATGGCGTTGCCGTAGGCCGTGGCCTCACCACTCTGCACAATGACACTGGCGCCACGCACCTTGTCGTAAAAAGCAAAGCGCTCAATCGGCTCTACCCGTTCAGCCGGCAAGCCGTCAGCCGCCAGCTGGCGCAAAACCGCCAGTTGCGCATCGGTCCGGTGGCTTTCTGGCTGGTGGCACACCTGCATGTACGCAGCGGGACGCTGCACATCTTCCGCCAGAGGGATAACCGAGAGCACGGCGCGACTTACCCGCTCCAGTGAATTGCCGGGCAGGCGCACCAAGGGCTTGCCTGCGCTCAAATAGTCTGCCGTGAAATTGGCATCCACCACGGCAACCCATTCCCCATGCCCCATCGCCGAAAGATGCATGAGCAGCTCTGGCGTCAACAGGGGATCAATACCTTTTAGCATGCGATAAGCTCCAAAGAATTAAATAGAAACAGAAATAACAGTGGTAAGCAGAAGTTGCGTGATAAACAGGATGAAAGCATGGAATGAACTTTGGAGCGATACGGTGAGCATGCCAGAATTCGCGTCCCAACCATATTAGTAAAACCACTTGATTTAATAAAAATTTTTCTGATGTAATACACGTTTGCAGAATGCGGCGCGGCCCATATACCCTGGCGGCGCAAGCAGGTATCAACATTCGCCCCAGCGTGCACACTTCTGCCAGGCAGGCTGGTTTAAGCTGCGAAAACCAGATAACGAGAGAGATATGACAGCATCTATATGGGTATTGGGCGAAGCCTTGATGGACTGCGTCGCGCAGCCTGACGGATCTCTGCGCCCCTTCATGGGCGGCAGCCCCTTCAATATGGCGCGGGCTGCAGCTCTGCGCGGAGCCCCTGTAGGCTACGTCAACCCCTTGTCCACCGACCAGTTCGGGCAAGCCATGCAGCAGCAACTGCAGCGCGATGGCGTCACCCCATTGGCACCCGCGTCCCCCCTGCCCACCTCACTGGCAGTCGTACAAATCCACCAGGGGCAGCCCAGTTACGGCTTTTATCGCGAAGGCATTGCAGACCGCGATTACACCGTGGACGCGGTCCTGCAAAGACTGCAAGGTCACGCACCGGGCGTGCTCCACACCGGCTCCCTGCTGCTGGTACCCCCAGAACATGACAAAGTGCTAGGCGTACTGCAGGGCGCCAAGGCCTTGGGGTGGACCATCAGTGTGGATATCAACTTGCGTCCCAAGCTTGCCGCCAATCTGGCGCACTATGTACAAGCCGTACAAGAGGTTGCCAAGCATGCAGACTGGCTCAAAGCCAGCGACGAAGACCTGGAGTTGCTCGGTTTTGCCAATCCCAGCCGCGCCAACGGCAGCACTATCGCGGCCCACTTTGTTGCGCAGGGTACGCGCCGCATTGCCCTGACTTTTGGCGCAGAAGGCGCTTGGCTCAGCGTCGACGGCAGCACGGCGCAAGCCGACGTCCCACCTACCAAGGTGGTGGATACGGTGGGCGCAGGTGATACCTTCTGGGGCAACTGCCTGGGCGACTGGGTACTCCACCCTGAAGACTCAGACAAGCGCGTTGCCCAAACCCTGCAACATGCCATGAGGGCCGCCGCCATCAACTGCGAACGTGCCGGTTGCCAGCCCCCGCGGTACAGCGAAGTCCTCGCGGCAGCCTAATCAGGGCCAAGCAGGCGAGAAAAAAGCCGCCCACTATTGCTAGTGGGCGGCTTTTGCCTTTTATGGTGGTGGAGCTGGGGGGATTTGAACCCCCGTCCGCAAACCTTCTTCGAACAGTTCTACATGTGTAGCCATCTGATTTGAGTCTCGCTTCCTACATCGCGCAGTGGCACGCTATGCAAGACGCCAGCAACCTATTTTCTCGACCTGCCCTAAGTCACCCAAGGCAGGCCCAGCCGAATGAAATTAGCCCACAGCCGGGACAACTTGCGTTGCCCTTGCCCAGCCTATCGGCTTGCTGTTGTGAGCCTCACTAGCAATTAAGCAGCGAGTGCGAAACGTTCGTCGTTTGCAGTTAGTTTGTTTGAATCTGTTTTACGAGCGCATTCAGCTCGACATGCCCTGCTGCGCGTCCGAATCCACGTCGAAACCAGTGCAGCCCCAGACCCTCTATTTTAGGCGTCTGCCAGCAATTGCAAGAGTGCCGCCGGGGATTTAATTTCTGCATCGGCCTGCCAGGCCGCCGTGTCGTGCTGGGCCCCCAGATAGCCATACACCGCAGCGACCGTGCGCATGCCGGCTGCCCGTCCGGCCACGATGTCGCGCTCGTCATCACCGACATAGACACAGGCCTCCGGATCCACACCCATGCGCCGCGCCGCCTCCAGCAATGGTTCCGGGTGGGGTTTGGCGTGCGGGGTGGTATCACCGCTGACCACTGCGCCCGCACGCGCAAACAAAGGCATGGAACGCGTCAGTGGCAAGGTAAAGCGCTCGGACTTGTTGGTGACCACGCCCCAGGGCAAACCACGCTGCTCCAGGGTCTGCAACAGGGCCGGTACGCCCTCAAAGGCATAGGTGCTCTGCGTCATGCAGCGCTCATAATTGACAAAAAACTCCTCGCGCATGACGGAAAAATCAGGATCCTGCGGCGTCATGCCAAAGGCGATCTGCAACATGCCACGCGCACCAGCCCCAGCCATGGGGCGATAGAGCTCCGCAGGCAGCGAGGGCATGCCCCGGTCCACACGCATCCTGTCGGCGGCAGCGCCCAAGTCCGGAGCGCTGTCAATCAGCGTGCCATCCAGATCGAACAGTACCGCCTGAATATTGGTGAATGTAGGCATCAGGCTTGGATTGGCGGTTTGCGGGTTGCGATGAGGTAGTTGACCTGGGTACTGTTGTTGAGGGCGTAGTATCGGGTCAGCGGGTTGTAGCCCAGACCGCTGCTGCCACAGAGGTCCAGCCCGGCACTGCGGCAGAAACTGGCGAGCTCGCTGGGGCGGATCATCTTCGCGTACTCATGGGTGCCGCGCGGCAGCATGCCCAACACATACTCCGCGCCCACAATGGCTTGCAAAAAAGCCATGGCATTGCGGTTAATCGTGGAAAAGAACACCCAGCCGCCGGGCTTGACCAGGGTGGAACAGGCCTGCACCACAGAGGCCGGATCTGGCACATGCTCCAGCATTTCCATGCAAGTCACCACATCAAAGACTGCAGGCGACTCCTCCGCCAACGCTTCGGCGCTGATTTCACGGTAGGCAATGCGTGGTGTTTCCGCCTCCATCGCATGGAGTTGCGCCACACGCAAGGCCTTGGCGGAGAGGTCTATCCCGGTCACATCAGCGCCCTGACGTGCCATGGAGTCAGCCAGGATGCCACCACCGCAACCCACATCGAGCGCACGCAGGCCCTGCAGAGGCACAAAGGACTGAATCCAGCCCAAGCGCAGGGGGTTGATCTGGTGCAAGGGGCGAAATTCGCTGTCCTCGTCCCACCAGCGGTGGGCCAGTTCAGAGAATTTCGCGATTTCGGAAGGGTCAACGTTTGTGGTGTGAGTCATGGTCAATGGCAACCGTAGGCATGAAAAAACCCGCCGAAGCGGGTTTTTTCGAAGACGTTAAATCGTCAGATTAGTTGGCGCGTGTGCCAACCACTTCGATTTCAACGCGACGGTTCTTGGCGCGGCCTTCCTTGGTCTTGTTGTCAGCAACGGGTTGCTTTTCGCCCTTGCCTTCAGTGTAGACGCGGTTCTTTTCGATGCCCTTGGACACCAGGTAAGCCTTGACGGCTTCGGAACGTGCCACAGACAACTTCTGGTTGTAAGCGTCAGCGCCAGTTGCGTCGGTGTGACCCACAGCAATGATGACTTCCAGGTTGATTCCCTTGACCTTGCTCACCAGGTCGTCCAGCTTGGCCTTGCCTTCGGGCTTCAGCACAGACTTGTCGAAGTCGAAGAAGGCGTCGGCAGCGTAGGTCACCTTGCTGGCAGCGGCGGCGGCGGGGGCAGCAGCTGCGGGAGCGGCGGCGGGTGCGGGAGCAGCGGCGGGCGCGGGAGCAGCGGCGGGCGCGGCAGCAGCGGGCTTGGCAGCCAGAGCGCCGTCGCAGCCGGCAGCGGCCGTAGCGGGCGTCCAGCTAGCATCACGCCAGCATTCGCCGGAAGCGTTCTTCCAGACGTCGCCGGCAGCACTGCGCCAGTTATGGATTTCTTGGGCACCAGCGGCGGTAGCCAGAGCGGCTGTAGCGATCAGGATTGCTACTTTGTTCAATTGCTTCATGAGACCTTCCTTTATCGGGACAAGCAGCCAAGCTGCGACTAATTGTGTGACGCCTAAGTCTTGCGCACCAAAGACGTTCACATGATTGTGCCACAGAGCGGGACAACACTTCTCAAACATCTATATACGTTCTTAAAACTGTGACTTTCTGCCGCATTTGCTCTGTTGCTCTCAAGCCACAGCAAGGCAGCCGTAGAATCAAAGGTTGTCCCTGACATAGCCCTGTCCTACCCATGACCCAGTTCGCCAAAGAAACCCTGCCCATCAGCCTCGAAGAGGAGATGCGCCGCAGCTACCTGGACTACGCCATGAGCGTGATCGTCGGGCGTGCGCTGCCCGATGCGCGGGACGGCTTGAAGCCGGTGCACCGCCGCGTGCTGTTCGCGATGCACGAACTCAACAACGACTGGAATCGCGCGTACAAAAAGTCCGCACGTATCGTAGGGGATGTGATCGGTAAGTACCACCCACACGGTGACCAGTCGGTCTACGACACCATCGTGCGCATGGCGCAGGATTTCTCCATGCGCCACATGCTGGTGGACGGCCAGGGCAACTTCGGCTCGGTCGACGGCGACAACGCGGCCGCGATGCGTTACACCGAAATCCGCCTGGCCAAGATCGCCCACGAGCTGCTGGCCGATCTGGACAAGGAAACCGTCGATTTCGGCCCCAACTACGACGGTTCCGAAAAAGAACCGCTGGTCCTGCCTACACGCATCCCCAACCTGCTGGTCAACGGCTCGGGCGGTATCGCCGTGGGTATGGCCACCAACATTCCGCCACACAACCTGAATGAAGTGGTGGACGCCTGCCTGCACCTGCTCAAACACCCGGAGGCGTCGATTGACGATCTCATGGAGATCATTCCGGCACCCGACTTCCCCACCGCCGGCATCATCTACGGCATCAATGGCGTCAAGGATGGCTACCGCACCGGTCGTGGCCGCGTGGTGATGCGCGCCAAATGCCATTTCGAAGACATCGACAAGGGCCAGCGCCAAGCCATCATCGTCGACGAGCTGCCCTACCAGGTGAACAAGAAGACCTTGCAGGAGCGCATGGCCGAGCTGGTGCACGAAAAGAAGATCGAAGGCATCAGCCACATCCAGGACGAGTCGGACAAGTCCGGCATGCGTCTGGTGATCGAGCTCAAGCGCGGCGAAGTGCCCGAGGTGGTGCTCAACAACCTGTACAAGCAGACCCAGCTGCAGGACACCTTCGGCATCAACATGGTGGCGCTGGTCAACGGCCAGCCCAAGCTGTGCAACCTGAAGGACCTGATCGAGGTCTTCCTGGACCACCGCCGCGAAGTGGTGACCCGCCGCACCATCTTCAACCTGCGCAAGGCCCGCGAGCGCGGCCATGTACTGGAAGGCCTGGCTGTGGCGTTGGCCAATATCGACGACTTCATCCGCATCATCCGCGAGTCGCCCACGCCCCCTGTGGCCAAGCTGGAGCTGATGAACCGCCCCTGGGACAGCAAGCTGGTGCGCGAGATGCTCACCCGTACCCGCGCCGACGGTGGCGTGGTCAACGCGGACGATTACCGCCCCGAAGGCCTGGAGAAGGAATTCGGCATGGGCAACGACGGCCTGTACCGCCTGTCCGAGACCCAGGCCCAGGAAATCCTGCAGATGCGCCTGCAACGCCTGACCGGACTGGAGCAGGACAAGATCGTCGCCGAGTACAAGGACGTGATGGCCGAGATCGAGGACCTGCTCGATATCCTGGCCAAGCCCGCCCGCGTGGCCACCATCATTGGCGAAGAGCTGGGCCATGTGAAGCAGGAGTTCGGCCAGAACAAGATCGGTGCGCGCCGCAGCCTGGTGGAACACTCCTCCTTCGACCTGTCCACCGAGGACCTGATCACCCCCACCGACATGGTGGTGACCATGAGCCACAGCGGCTACATCAAGAGCCAGCCCCTCAACGAATACCGCGCGCAGAAGCGTGGCGGACGCGGCAAGCAGGCCACGGCCACCAAGGAAGACGACTGGGTCGACCAGCTCTTCGTGGCCAACACCCACGATTACCTCTTGTGCTTCTCCAACCGCGGCCGCCTGTACTGGCTCAAAGTCTGGGAAGTGCCTGCAGGTTCGCGCGGTTCGCGCGGCCGCCCCATCGTCAACATGTTCCCCTTGCAAGAGGGCGAGAAGATCACCGTCGTGCTGGCACTCACCGGAGAGAAGCGCACCTTCCCGGCCGACCAATACGTGTTCATGGCGACCAGCATGGGCACCGTCAAGAAGACTGCACTGGACGAATTCAGCAACCCGCGCAAGGCCGGCATCATTGCCGTGGACCTGGACGAGGGCGACTACCTGATAGGCGCCGCGCTGACAGATGGCAAGCACGATGTGATGCTGTTCAGCGATGGCGGCAAGGCTGTGCGCTTTGACGAAAACGACGTGCGCCCCATGGGCCGCAATGCCCGCGGTGTGCGCGGCATGATGCTCGACGAAGGCCAGGGCGTGATCGCCATGCTGGTGGCCGAAGACGAGCAGCAAAGCGTGCTGACCGCCACCGAAAACGGCTACGGCAAGCGCACCTCCATCGTCGAATACACGCGCCACGGCCGCGGCACCAAGGGCATGATTGCCATCCAGCAATCCGAGCGCAACGGCAAGGTCGTGGCGGCCACCCTGGTACATGCCGACGACGAGATCATGCTGATCACCGACAAGGGCGTGCTGGTGCGTACCCGCGTGTCCGAGATCCGCGAACTCGGCCGTGCGACCCAGGGCGTGACGCTGATCGGTCTGGACGAAGGCTCCAAGCTCAGCGGCCTGCAGCGCATCGTGGAAAACGATGCCAATGCGACCGAAGGCGAAGCCGATGCCGCCGACGACAGCGCCGACGGAAAGGCCTGATTACTACTGATTTGATAGCTGCTCGCGCATATTCCACGAGGGCTACAGCCATATTTCATACATAAACTGCTCCATGCAACGCCCCTACAACTTCTCGGCCGGACCGGCCGCCATGCCCGCTGAAGTGCTGGAACAAGCCGCCGCCGAGATGCTGGACTGGCATGGCAGTGGCATGGGCGTGATGGAGATGAGCCACCGCGGCAAGGAGTTTCTGTCCATCTATGAACAGGCAGAGGCCGATCTGCGCGAGCTGCTGGCGGTGCCCGCCAACTTCAAGATCCTGTTCATGCAGGGCGGCGGTCTTGCTGAAAACGCCATCGTTCCGCTCAACCTCAGCGCCCTGCGTGCGCCAGCGGGTGGCAACGGCACGGCGGACTTTGTGCTCACCGGGAGCTGGAGCGAAAAGTCGCTGAAGGAAGCCGGCAAGTACTGCCAGATCCACACCGCAGCCTCAGGCAAGGCCGACAACTACACGGCCATTCCAGCGCCAGCCTCGTGGCAACTCAGCGACCGGGCCAGCTATGTGCACATTTGCACCAACGAAACCATCAACGGCGTGGAGTTCCAGAGCCTGCCCGACCTCAAGGCACTGGGCTCCGACGCCGCGCTGGTGATCGACTTCTCCTCCCACGTCGCTTCGCGCACGGTCGACTGGAGCAAGGTGGGCCTGGCCTTTGGCGGCGCCCAGAAGAACCTGGGCCCGGCTGGCGTGACGCTGGTGGTGGTGCGCGAAGACTTGCTGGGCCACGCCCTGCCGATCTGCCCCAGCGCCTTTGACTACAAGACCGTAGCCGACAACGGCTCCATGTACAACACCCCGCCCACCTACAGTATCTACATGGCCGGCCTCGTGTTCCAGTGGCTCAAGCGCCAAGGCGGCGTGGCAGCCATGGAAGCGCGCAACATCGCCAAGGCCGAGTTGCTGTACGAAGCGATTGACTCCACCGGCTTCTACATGAACGGCGTCGCCCGCGGCGCGCGCTCGCGCATGAACGTGCCCTTTTACCTGCGCGACGAATCGCTCAACGACGCCTTCCTTGCGGGCGCCAAGGCCGCCGGACTGCTGCAGCTCAAGGGCCACAAGTCGGTAGGCGGCATGCGCGCCAGCATCTACAACGCCATCCCCCTCGAAGGCGTGCAGGCCCTGGTGGCCTACATGCAAGAGTTTGAGCGCACCAACGGCTGACCCCCTATTTCGCACATGGCACGCACACTCCCTGAACTCCGAGTCCTGATCGACGCCGTCGACCAGGAATTGCTGACCCTGCTCTCCCGCCGCGCGGCGCTCGCCAACGAGGTGGGCGAAATCAAGAAGGTAGAAGGCTCGGCTGTCTTCCGCCCCGAGCGTGAAGCCCAGGTCATCTCCAACCTGCAACAGGCCAACCAGGGCGCACTGAAAAGCGAGAGCGTGGCCGTCATCTGGCGTGAAATCATGTCCGCCTGCCGAGCCCTGGAAGCGCCGCAACGCGTGGCCTACCTGGGCCCCAAAGGCACCTTCAGCGAAGAAGCCTCCTTGCGCTTCTTTGGCTCCAGCATCACCCATGTGCCTTGCGCCAACTTCGACGAGGTATTCCACGCCGCCACCGCCGGATCCGCCGAATTTGGCGTGATTCCCGTGGAGAACAGCACCGAGGGCGTGGTGACCCGCTCGCTGGACCTGCTGCTCAACTCTCCGCTGCACATCGTGGGCGAGATCAGCCTGCTGGTGCGCCACCACTTGCTGCGCAGCAGCGCCTCGCTGGACGGCATTGAAGTGGTACTGGCCCACCCGCAGGCGCTGGCCCAGTGCCAGCAGTGGCTCACCACCCACCTGCCCCACGCCGAACGCCGCGCGGTCTCCAGCAACGCCGAAGGCGCGCGCCTCGCGGCCAGCAACCCAGCCTGGGCCGGCATTGCCAGCGAACGTGCAGGCTCCGAATTCGGCCTGCACATTGCGTCGCACGCCATCCAGGACGAGGCCTTCAACCGCACCCGGTTTGTGGTGGTCTGCCTGCCCAGCGTGCTGCCCGCCCCCGAGGCTTCGGGCAAGGATTGCACCAGCCTGGTGGTCTCCGTGCCCAACAAGCCCGGCGCCGTGCACGACATGCTGGTGCCGCTCAAACAGCACGGCGTCTCCATGACCCGTTTTGAATCCCGCCCGGCACGCTCTGGCCAATGGGAATACTATTTCTACATCGACCTGCAGGGCCACCCGTCGCAGCCCCATGTGGCGGCGGCCCTCAAGGACTTGTCCAGCCTCTGCGCCTTCTACAAGGTGCTGGGTACCTACCCGCTGGCCGACTGATTGATGCACACCAGGACACCTTATGTTTGAACAGCTTGGCTTGATTGGATGCGGCTTGATGGGCGGCTCGTTCGCCCTGGCCCTCAAACGGGCCGGTCTCGTCAAGCGCGTGGTGGGCTACAGCAAGTCGCCCTCCACCACCGAACGCGCACGCCAGCTGGGTGTTATTGACATCGAAGCCCCTTCAGCCCTGCTGGCCGTCTCCGGTGCCGACATCGTGCTGGTGGCCGTGCCCGTGTCCGCCACAGAATCCACGTTCAAGGCTATCAAACACCTGGTCACGCCCAATATGCTGATCATGGATGTGGGATCGACCAAGCGTGACGTCATCGACGCAGGCCGGCGCGGCCTGCGCGAGCACATTGGCTCCTTTGTGCCGGCGCACCCCATCGCCGGCAAGGAGCTGGCCGGCGTGGAGCACGCTGACGCCGACCTCTACACCGGCAAGCAGATCATCCTGACCCCCATCGAGCGCACCCTGACCGCCCAGCTGCAAAAGGCCGTGGACGTCTGGACCGCGCTGGGCTGCCGCGTGCTCAAGATGTCGCCCGAGCAGCACGACGCGGCCTTCGCCGCCGTCAGCCACTTGCCGCACCTGATTGCGTTTGCGCTGATGAACGCCATCTCCAGCCAACCCCAGGGCAAGGACTACCTCTCGCTGGCCGGCCCGGGCTTTCGCGATTTCACACGCATTGCAGCCGGCGACCCCAAGATCTGGCGCGACATCATGATCTCCAACCGCGAAGAGCTGCTGGAGCAAAGCAAAGTCTTCCAGCGCACCCTGCAGGCCATGGAGCTGATGATTTCCAGCGGCAACGGCGATGCCCTCGAGGGCCTCATCGAGCAGGCCAGCAACACCCGCGCCAACTGGACCATGGCGTCCAAGCACAACAAATAATGTTCTCCACCGCCTTCCTGGACCTCCCGCCACTCGCCCACGCTGCGGGCGCAGTCACCCTCCCTGGCTCCAAGAGCATTTCCAACCGCGTGCTGCTGCTGGCCGCCATGAGCGCCGGCACCACCACCATCCACGACCTGCTGGATTCGGACGACACCCGCGTGATGCTGGTGGCCCTGCGCACCTTGGGCTGTGGCGTGGAAGAATCCGGCGCCGTCGTGCGCATCACCGGTCTGGGCGGCCAACTGCCTAACCCGTCGGCCAAGCTCTTCCTGGGCAACGCGGGCACCGCGATGCGCCCACTGACCGCGGCGCTAGCCGTGTTGGGTGGCGACTTCGAGCTCAGCGGCGTGCCCCGCATGCATGAGCGCCCCATCGGCGACCTGGTGGACGCGCTGCGCCAATTGGGCTGCGGCATTGACTACTTGGGCAATGAGGGCTACCCGCCCCTGCGCATCGGCACGGCCCAGCCCAAGCTGGATACCCCCATCCAGGTGCGCGGCGATGTCTCCAGCCAGTTCCTCACCGCCCTGCTCATGGCCCTGCCCTTGGTGGCCGCCAAGGACATCGTGATCGAGGTAGTGGGTGAGCTGATCTCCAAGCCCTACATCGAAATCACGCTGAACCTGCTGGCGCGCTTTGGCGTGCAGGTGCAGCGCGACGGCTGGCAGCGCTTCACCATTCCCGCAGGCTCGCGGCTGCAGTCGCCCGGCGACATCCATGTCGAGGCCGACGCCTCCAGCGCTAGCTATTTCATAGCGCTTGGCGCAATTTCCACGGGGGCTAGTGGCCAGAATGGCATAAAAATTCAGGGCGTGGGCGCCGACTCCATCCAGGGCGATATCCGCTTCATGGAGGCCGCCCAAGCCATGGGCGCCCAGATCGAGAGCGGCCCCAACTGGTTGCAGGTGCAACGCGGTGCCTGGCCGCTCAAGGCCATCGACCTGGACTGCAACCACATCCCCGACGCGGCCATGACGCTGGCCGTGATGGCCCTGTACGCCGAGGGCACCACCACGCTGCGCAACATCGCCAGCTGGCGCGTCAAGGAAACCGACCGCATCGTCGCCATGGCCACCGAGCTGCGCAAGCTGGGCGCCACAGTGATTGAGGGCACAGACTTCATCAGCGTGACACCGCCCGCCTCCGTCGAGGCCTGGACGACCGGCAGCATCCACACCTACGACGACCACCGCGTCGCCATGTGCTTTTCGCTGGCCACCTTCAATCCGGCCGGCCTGCCCATCCGCATCGAAGATCCCAAGTGTGTGGCCAAGACCTTCCCGGACTACTTCGAAACCCTGTTTTCGGTCGCCACCGCCCCCGCCAATGCCATCCCCGTGATCTGTGTGGACGGACCCACCGCTTCCGGCAAGGGCACTCTGGCGGCCGTGCTGGCAGAGCAATTGGGCTACCACTTCCTGGATTCCGGCTCGCTCTACCGCATCACCGGGCTGGCCGCGACCCGCGCCGGCATCGCGCTGGACGTGGCGAATGAAGCCGCCATCGTCCGCCTGCTGCAAAGCCTGCCCATCCACTTCGAAGGCAGCCATATCTGGCTGGCCAACGAGGACGTGAGCGATGCCATCCGCACGGAAGAAGCAGGCATGAACGCCTCCAAGGTATCGGCCTTCCCGGCCGTGCGTGCCGCCCTGATCGACCTGCAGCGCGGTTTTCGCAAGCTGCCCGGCCTGGTGGCCGACGGACGCGACATGGGCACGGTGATCTTTCCGGACGCTCCGCTCAAGGTCTATTTGACGGCCAGCGCCGCCTGCCGCGCCGAACGGCGCCATAAGCAGTTGATTTCAAAGGAAATTCCCGCTACACTCGACAGTCTTCGTGCCGATTTGGAGGCGCGCGACGCTCGGGACTCGTCCCGACCCGTTGCGCCCTTGAAGCCTGCAGAAGATGCCCAGCTGCTGGACAACTCGGATTTGACCGTCGCTTCGTCGGTCGACACCGTGCTGGCCTGGTGGCAAGGCAAACAGCCTTTCTAGCCCCGGCTAGCTGGGCAAACTGGTCCCCATCGCTCCTCTCGCGCGTCTGCGCACTGGTGGTGGGGTTCAATAACTTAACCCGCGATGCAAATCGCAAACCTCATGTCTGAATCTTTCGCAGCCCTATTTGAAGAATCGCTACAACGCTCGGAAATGCGCACCGGTGAAGTCATCACCGCTGAAGTCGTCCGCATCGAGCACAGCTTCGTCGTTGTCAACGCCGGCCTCAAGTCCGAAGCCTACGTGCCAATCGAAGAATTCAAGAGCGACAAGGGCGAAATCGAAGTCCAAGTGGGTGACTTCGTGTCCGTGGCCATTGACTCCGTGGAAAACGGCTATGGCGACACCATCCTGTCCCGCGACAAGGCCAAGCGTCTGGCTTCCTGGATGAGCCTGGAAAAGGCCCTGGAATCCGGCGAATTCGTGACCGGTACCACTTCCGGCAAGGTCAAGGGCGGCCTGACCGTTCTGGTCAACGGCATCCGTGCCTTCCTGCCCGGTTCGCTGGTCGACACACGTCCTACCAAGGACCTGTCTCCCTATGAAAACAAGACCCTGGAATTCAAGGTAATCAAGCTGGACCGCAAGCGCAACAACGTGGTGCTGAGCCGCCGCGCTGTGGTGGAAGCCTCCATGGGCGAAGAACGCGCCAAGCTGATGCACACCCTGAAAGAAGGTTCTGTGGTGCAAGGCGTGGTCAAGAACATCACCGAATACGGTGCGTTCGTGGACCTGGGCGGTATCGACGGCCTGCTGCACATCACCGACATGGCATGGCGCCGCGTCCGTCACCCCTCTGAAGTGGTGACCGCTGGTCAGGAAATCACTGCCAAGATCCTGAAGTTCGACACCGAAAAGAACCGCGTGTCCCTGGGTCTGAAGCAAATGGGCGACGACCCCTGGATGGGCGTCAACCGCCGCTACCCCCAAGGTACCCGCATGTTCGGCAAGATCACCAACATCGCCGACTACGGCGCGTTTGTGGAACTGGAACCCGGTATCGAAGGTCTGGTGCACGTGTCCGAAATGGACTGGACCAACAAGAACGTGGCTCCCTCGAAGATCGTTGCCCTGGGTGACGAAGTCGAAGTCATGGTTCTGGAAATCGACGAAGACAAGCGTCGTATCTCCCTGGGCATGAAGCAGTGCAAGGCCAACCCCTGGCAAGAATTCGCCCAGAACACCAAGCGCGGCGACCGCGTGAAGGGCCCGATCAAGAGCATCACCGACTTCGGCGTGTTCGTGGGTCTGGCTGCCGGTATCGACGGCTTGGTGCACCTGTCCGACCTGTCCTGGAACGAATCCGGCGAAACCGCGGTGCGCGAGTTCAAGAAGGGCCAGGAAGTGGAAGCCATCGTGCTGGCCGTGGACGTGGACCGCGAGCGCATCTCCCTGGGCATCAAGCAACTGGACTCCGACCCCTTCACGACCTTCGTGTCCGTGAACGACAAGGGCCAGACCGTGACCGGCAAGGTCAAGACCGTGGATGCCAAGGGCGCTGAAATCGACCTGGGCGAAGACGTGATTGGCTACCTGCGCGCCTCCGAAATCAGCCGTGACCGCGTCGAAGACGCACGCAACGTGCTGAAGGAAGGCGACGAAGTGACTGCCGTAGTGGTGAACGTGGATCGCAAGACCCGCAATATCCAGTTGTCCATCAAGGCCAAGGACATGGCAGACCAAAACGAAGCCATGGCCAGCCTGAACCAAAGCACCGGCAATGCAGGCACCACCAGCCTGGGCGCCCTGCTGCGCGCCAAGCTGGACAACAACAACTAATCTGTTGTTGCTGACCTGAACGAACGACCGGCTGCAGCCTTGCGCCGGTCGTTTTTTCTTCTCTCTTACCTTTTGATGCCATGACCCGCTCCGACCTCGTTGAAGAACTGGCCAACCGTTTCAGCCAACTGACCCACCGCGACGCCGAGTTCGCCGTGAAGGCCATCTTGGACGCGATGAACGACGCCTTGGTCCGAGGCCATCGCATTGAAATTCGCGGCTTTGGCAGCTTCTCCATCAACCGCCGCCCGCCCCGCATGGGCCGCAATCCGCGCAGCGGCGAAAGCGTAGCCATCCCCGAAAAGCGTGTCCCCCATTTCAAACCCGGCAAGGCTTTGCGGGAAGCCGTAGACCAACGCACCGCCGAGCTGGAATCCACTCCCAAGGCTGATTGAGCACCATGGGTGCGGCCCTGCGTGAGGGGCTACTAATAGATTTAGAATTCCTCGCCACCGAGGAGATCAATGAAACAGCTCGCATGGCTCTTTAAGTGGCTACTTAAAGCGGCCATTTTTTTTACCCTGTTCGCCTTTGCCCTGAACAACCAGGGTGACGTGACAGTCCACTTTTTCTTTGGCACGCGCTGGACCGCTCCCATGGTGCTGATCGTGCTGATCACTTTTGCCGCTGGCGTGGCCATCGGTGTGCTAGGCATGGTGCCGCGCTGGTGGCGCCACCGCCGCGCCGCCAAGCAAGCGCGCCACCAGGCCGCCAACGCGCTGGCCACTGTGGCCGCAGAGATCGACAAAACCCCCACTCCCCCACCGCATGGACTTTGACATCACCCTCATCCTCATGGGCCTGCCCGTGGCCTTTGTACTGGGGTGGCTGGCATCGCGCCTGGACCTGCGCCAGCTGCGCCTGGAAAACCGCCAGGCGCCCAAGGCCTACTTCAAGGGCCTGAACTTCCTGCTGAACGAACAGCAGGACCAGGCGATTGATGCCTTCATCGAAGCCGTACAGAACGACCCCGACACCTCCGAACTGCACTTCGCACTGGGCAATCTGTTCCGCCGCCGCGGCGAGTACGAGCGTGCCGTGCGCGTGCACGAACACCTGCTGTCCCGCGGCGATCTCAGCGAAGACGACCGCCACCGGGCCCAACATGCCTTGGCGCTGGACTACCTCAAGGCCGGCCTGCTGGACCGCGCCGAAGAGGCGCTGCTGAAACTCGAAGGCACGCGCTTCGAAGCCCAAGCCCGCCTGGCTCTACTGGCCAACTACGAACGCTCGCGCGACTGGGAGCATGCAGCACTGGTGGCCGAAAAGCTGGAAAACAGCGGCCAGGGCAGCTTCAAGGGTCGGCTGGCGCATTACCTCTGCGAACAGGCCGCCACCCTGCAAGCGGCTGGCCAGACCGAGCAGGCCCATGCCTTGCTGGACGAGGCCATGGAGACTGCGCCCGAGGCCCCGCGCCCGCGCATGGACCTGGCCTCGCTGCAAGCGGGCACCGGCCAGCCGGCCAAAGCCTGCGCCACACTGATCACTGCCCTGCATGCGGCACCCGGCGCCGTAGGCTTGATTGCCCCGCTGCTGGCCAAGCAGGCCTTGGCCTGCGGCCAGGGCGAAGCGGTCTTGCACCTGCTGCAAGAGGTGTATGCCGGCAACCGCTCGCTGGATGTGCTGGACGCCATCGTGGCGCTGGAGGCTGCAGGCACCCAGCCCGGCCCTACCGCGCGCGAATGGTATGCGCGCCATCTGGAGGCCGAACCCTCGCTGGTGGCAGCCGCCAAATGGATTGCCGGCGAGAAGCTCGAACACGAGGCTTTCCATCCGCAGGTGCAGCGAGCGCTGGACCATGCCGTCAAACCGCTTACACGCTACCGCTGCGCCGCCTGCGGCTTTGAGGCCAAGCAGCACTTCTGGCAATGCCCCGGCTGCCAGGCCTGGGACAGCTACCCCGCACGCCGGGTCGAAGAACTCTGAACACCGCCCGCTAAGATGACAACGATGACGATTGCAAAAGAACGATTGGCCCAGGCCCGTGTGCTGGTGGTCGGCGATGTGATGCTGGACCGCTACTGGTACGGCGCCGTGGACCGCATCAGCCCCGAGGCACCCGTGCCCGTGGTGCGCATTACGCGCGAGGAAGAACGCTGCGGTGGCGCGGCCAACGTGGCTTTCAACGCCGCCACACTGGGTGCCCAGGCTTCGCTGCTGACCGTGGTGGGCGACGATGAAGCCAGCCACAAGCTCGAAGCGCTGGTGGCCACCACCGGTATCCGCACCCACTTTGGCCGTGATGCGGACCTCAAGACCACTGTGAAGCTGCGCGTCATCGGCCGCCAGCAGCAACTGATTCGCCTGGACTTCGAGAACACCCCCAAGAACGAAGTACTGGCTACACAGACTGCCACCTTTGCCCAACTGCTGGAACAACACGAAGCGGTCCTGTTCTCCGACTACGGCAAGGGCGGTCTGGCCCATGTGAGCGACATGATTGCCCGTGCCCGTGCGGCAGGCAAACCCATCCTGATCGACCCCAAGGGCAGCGACTATTCGCGCTACCAGCAGGCCACCGTCATCACGCCCAACCGCGCAGAACTGCAACAGGTGATTGGCGGCTGGAGCAGCGAGGATGATCTGCGTACCAAGGTGCAAGCCCTGCGCGCCGAGCTGCAATTGGACGCCGTGCTGCTGACCCGCAGCGAGGAAGGCATGACCCTGTTTGACGCAGAGGGCCAACTGCACGTCAGCGCGCAGGCACGCGAAGTGTTTGATGTGACCGGCGCAGGCGACACCGTCATTGCCACCATGGCCGCCCTGGTGGGCGCGGGCCTGAGCCTGCGCGAAGCCGTCCCCTTGGCCAACCGCGCCGGTGGCCTGGTGGTTGGCAAATTCGGCACCGCTACGGTGTCTTACGAGGAGCTATTTGCATGACACGCATTGTGGTCACCGGCGCCGCCGGTTTCATTGGCAGCAACATCATCGCCGGCCTCAACGCCCGCGGCCTCTCCGACATCATTGCGGTGGACGACCTCAAGCAGGGCGACAAGTTCCGCAACCTGGCCGACCTGCAGATTGCCGACTATGTAGACGCCGACACCTTCTACGACGAGTTCGCCGGCGGTCACTACGGCCAGATCGAAGCCGTGTTCCACGAAGGCGCCTGCAGTGACACCATGGAGCAGGACGGCAAGTACATGATGGCCAACAACTACACGCTGTCCTGGCACCTGTTCCAGGCCTGCCAGAAGCGCGGCGCGCGCCTGCTGTACGCCTCCAGCGCAGCCACCTATGGCGGCTCCGACACCTTCAGCGAGGATCCGGCCTTCGAAGCCCCGCTCAACGTCTACGGCTACTCCAAGCTGTTGTTCGACCAGCGCATGCGCCGCGAGTGCGGCAACGACTTCCAACGCACCAAGGCCGGCAAGACCATGCAGGTGGTGGGCTTCCGTTACTTCAACGTCTATGGCCCGCGCGAGCAGCACAAGGGCCGCATGGCCAGCGTGGCCTTCCACCAGTACCACCAGTTCAACGCTGAAGGCAAGGTCAAGCTGTTTGGTGAATACGGCGGCTACCCCCAAGGCGGCCAGATGCGCGACTTCGTTTTCATTGACGACGTGGTCGCCGTGAACCTCTGGTTCTTTGACCACCCCGGCCAGAGCGGCATTTTCAACCTGGGCTCGGGCCGCGCCCAGCCCTTCAACGACGTCGCCAGCTCAGTGGTCAACGCCATGCGCGGCCTCAAGGGCGAAGCCCCGCTGCCGCTGGCCGACATTGCCAGCCAGGGCCTGGTGGAGTACGTGCCCTTCCCCGATGCGCTACGCGGCAAGTACCAGTGCTACACCCAGGCCGACCTGACGGCCCTGCGCGCCACCGGCTGCGACCACCAGTTTGTGGACGTGCAAACAGGCGTGGGCAAGTACGTGCAGTGGCTGGCCAAGCGCAAGGCCTGAACGCCATGCGCCGCGCACGCGCCCTGTTCCTGCTGACCAGCGGTCTGTTGCTGAGCCTGTCCGGCTGGGCGCTGGAGGTGAACAACGCGACCGAGGCGCAGCTCGACGGCCTGCGCGGCCTGGGCCCCAGCCAAACCGCGCGCATCCTGCAGGCGCGCGAGGCCGGGCCGTTCAAGGACTGGGCCGATTTCATGGCCCGCGTCAAACGCATCAAGGCCCCCACCGCAACCAAACTATCAGCCCAAGGGCTGACCGTAAGCGGCGCGGCGTACCTCGGGACGGTACCCTGATGCTGCCGGTCCTGGCCATTTGTGCAGGGGCTTCCGCTGGCGCACTGGCGCGCTGGCAGTTGGCCTTGTGGCTCAACCCGGCGAACGCCGCAGCGGGCACCACACTGCCCCTGGGCACACTGGCGGCCAACCTGATTGGGGGCTACCTCGTCGGCGTGTGCGTGGCAGTGTTCCAGGCGCTGCCCCAGCTGGACCCGGCATGGCGGCTGGCACTGGTCACCGGTTTTCTGGGCGCGCTCACCACCTTCTCCAGCTTCTCCGCCGAGGTGGTCACCATGCTGGGCCAGCAGCGCTATGCACTGGCGCTGGGAACCTCGGCCATCCATCTACTGGGCTCATTGCTTCTGACCATGGCCGGCATGTGGTCTGCTAGCCTTTTTATAGCTGCTCGCGCTTAATTTATCAGGGCTAAGGGCTTGTTTTTCATCAAACCCGGGGGCACGAGCTCCAGCTGAAACACCTGCAGCGCTGCGCGCAAGTGCTGTGTTTCCTGCGCCAGGCTCAAGGCGCCAGCCGCCGACTCTTCCACCATCGCCGCGTTGTGCTGCGTGGCTTGGTCAATGCCGCCCATGGCCGTGTGAATCGCACCAATACCCTCCAGCTGCGTCTGCGCCGCAACGCGGATCGCCTCCATGCCCTGTGCCACGTGCCCCACACCATCGACGATCTCGCGCATGGTCAGTCCTGCCTGGTTCACCAGCGTGGCGCCGCGGTCGATGGACTCCACCGAGGCGTGGATGATGGCCTTGATCTCTTGGGCTGCACGGGCCGAGCGCCCGGCCAGGCTGCGCACCTCGCTAGCCACCACGGCAAAACCCCGCCCCTGCTCGCCCGCGCGGGCTGCCTCCACCGCAGCGTTGAGCGCGAGAATGTTCGTCTGGAAGGCAATGCTGTCGATGACGGCAATGATTTCGGCGATCTGGCGCGAGGCACCATGGATGTCCTGCATGGTCTGCACCACCTGCCCCACCACCACACCACCGCGGTGGGCTACCTGCTGGGCGGCATCGGCTGCACCGCTGGCATGGGTGGCCGAGTCTGCGGTGCGGCGCACGGACAGGGTGAGCTGCTCAATGGACACCGCCGTGCGCTGCAGCGCCGCCGCCGCGCGCTCGGTACGCTCCGACAACTCGCCATTGGCACCGGCAATTTCAGCCGTGTTGTCACTCACCACTTCAACACCCGAGCGCACCTGCTGCAGCAAGCCGGATAGCGCACTGTGCATGCGGCCCAGATCCTGCTGCACCTGGGCGATCTCGTCGCGCCCTGTGGCCTGCACTGTGTGGCGCAAATCACCCTGGGCCCAGGCCCGCGCCGTGCGTTGCAGGGCCTGCATGGGCCGGAGAATGGAGCGCACAATGGCCAGCGCCAGGACCGCAGCCACCACGGCCACCGCAGCGGTCGCCGCCAGTACCACCCAGGGCGCCTGCCCAGCCGTCTGGGCCAGGGCTGCACGGCGCTGTATGGCGCGCCCCGCAATCGCCTGTGAGACCTGTGCCAGCGCCTGCTCGGCAGCGCCCATGTCAGCCGCAGCCGGCGCCATGGCGGCATTGGCAGCCCAGGGGTCGTGCAGCTCGCCGCGCGCCAGCTTGCCCAAGACATCGCTAAAGCCCGCCTCGTAGGCCTGCAGGCGCTGCTGCACCGTCTGCAGGGTTTGTGCTTCGGGGCCCTGGGCAATCGCTTGCACCTCCTGCAAGGTTTGCCGCGTGGCCTGCAGGGAGCGGGTCCACTGCTGCTGGAAATGCTCGGTCTGGGCCTCATCCCCCAAGTTCAGCATCAGGTCCTTTTCATGGCGCCTGGCGTCCCCCACATGGGCCCGCAGGGCCCCCAGCAGCTGCAGGGATTCGAACTCGGTATCGATGAAGGCGGTGGAGCGGTCTGCCTCCCGGTCAATTGTCCAGGCCGCAAACCCGCCGACCCCCGCCAGAGCCAGTACCGCGAACAGCAGCAACAAGACCAAACGGAACCGAATCTGCAACCCTGTCAGCCATGCCATGTTTTCCCTCCTAGTGCCGCGGATGTTCGCGGCCCCACGTGACGCCGTCATGACGACTTAAGGGTAAACACTAGGCCATTGCGTCAGGCTTTCTACAGGGGTTTTGGGGCACCATCCACGTCTTGAATCCAGCGCCTTTGCTGCGCCCGCGTTTTCCTACAAGACTACTGGAGACTCCCTGTGAATGCTTTATTGAAACTCGCCGCTGGCGTGGACTGGATCAGCGCCAAGCTGGGCACCTTCGCCTCCTGGACGGTGCTACTGGCAGCGCTCATCAGCGCGGGCAATGCCTTTATCCGCTACGGATTCGACATCACGTCCAACGGCTGGATCGAGATCCAGTGGTACCTGTTTGCCTACACCGTGATGGTGGGTGCCCCCATCGTGCTCAAACTCAACGAACACGTACGCGTGGACCTAATCTATGGCAAGCTCAAGGGCAACAAGCCGGTTTATGTGGACCTGTTCGGCCTGGTGTTCTTCCTGCTGCCCGTCATCACCCTGCTGACCTACCTGTGCTCGCAGTACTTCTGGGGCATCTATGTCTCCAAGGAAATGTCGCAGAACGCCGGTGGCCTGATCCGCTGGCCCGTGGTGCTGGCCATGCCCCTGGGATTCGCCATGGTCTGGCTCCAGGGCGTGGCTGAAATCATCAAGCGCGTGGCCTACCTGCAAGGCAAGTACCAGATGGACACGCACTACGAGAAGCCCCTGCAGTAAACGCCTCGCTGCACACACCGGCCCACCCTACTCCCGATACCCAGGATTCCCTATGCAAATGGAACATTTCCCCCCGCTGATGTTCGCGGGCTTGGTCATCATCATGCTGATCGGTTTTCCGGTCGCCTTTTCGCTGGCCGCGCTCGGCCTGGCCAGCGGCTTCTACGCCATTGAAATGGGTTGGTTCCCCGCCGCCTTCATGGGCAACCTGCCCATCTCGCTGTTCTCCATCCTGAACAACGAGCTGCTGCTGGCCATCCCCTTCTTCACCTTCATGGGCACCATCCTGGAGAAGTGTGGCCTGGCTGAGGACATGCTGGACTCCATGGGCCAGCTGTTTGGCCCGGTGCGCGGCGGCGTGGGCTACTCGGTCATCATCGTGGGCTTCATCCTCGGCGCCATCACCGGCACCGTGGCTGGCCAGGTGATCGCCATGGCCCTCATCTCGCTGCCCGTGATGATGAAGTACAACTACAACATGCGCTACGCCACCGGCGTGCTGGCGGCCTCGGGCACCATCACGCAGCTGGTGCCGCCTTCGCTGGTGCTGGTGGTGCTGGCCGACCAGCTCGGCAAGCCCGTGGGCGACATGTACAAGGGCGCCTGGGGACCTTCCATCCTGCAAGTGCTGATGTTCGCGGCCTATACCTTCATGCTTGCCCGCATCAAGCCCGACTACCTGCCCGGCATCCCCCGCAGCGAACGCACGCTGGACGGTTGGGCTCTGTGGTCCAAGTGCCTGCGCGGCATCATTCCCTCGGCCATCCTGATCTTCGCCGTGCTGGGCTCCATGGGCGGCCTGCCTTTCCAGAACAGTGCCATAGCCACCCCCACCGAAGCCGGTGCCATGGGCGTTGTCGGTGCGCTGATCCTGGCCGCCATGTCCAAGCGCCTCACCCCCGCCCTGATCTGGGACGCCATGGCCGGCACCATGCGCCTGACCGCCATGGTGGTGTTCATCCTGATCGGCTCCCGCGTATTCAGCCAGGTCTTCCAGGGCGTGGACGGCGCCAAGTGGGTGGAGCATCTGCTGACCGGCCTGCCCGGCGGCCAGATCGGCTTCCTGGTGGTGGTGAACATCTTCGTGTTCTTCCTGGCCTTCTTCCTGGACTTCTTCGAGATCGCCTTCATCATCGTGCCCATGCTCGCCCCCGTGGCTGACAAGATGGGCATCAACCTGATCTGGTTCGGCGTGCTGCTGTGCGTGAACCTGCAGACCAGCTTCATGCACCCGCCCTTCGGCTTTGCACTGTTCTACCTGCGCGGCATTGCCGACACCCTGTTCAAGGACAAGCGCATCGCCAAGCCCGTGCTCTCCAATGACATTTACCTCGGCTCCATCCCTTGGGTGGTGATGCAGATCATTCTGGTGGTCGTCGTGATCTTCTTGCCCCAGTCGGTCACCATGTTCCTGGACGAAGAGGTGAAGGTCGACATCGACAAGGTGGTCATCGAAATGCCGCCCGAAGACGCACCACCCCAAGTGCCTACCGAACTCAAGGCTGGCGAGGCCCCTGCCGACGCCAATGCCGCCGCCGACAAGGCAGCCGAAGACGAACAGAAGAAAATCGACGAACTGTTCAAGAAGTAAGCCCGCAGGCGGTGGCCCAGCCACTGCCCGCCCCAGGCCCCGCCTTACCGGACGGGGCCTTTTTTGTTTTCAGGAACCCTCGCATGAGTACCGAATCTCCCACTGAAGCCAGCACGTCCAACTCCCCACCCAAGACTGCCGCCCTGGAATTCACACCAGAAGGTGGTGAACAGGTTAGTCCAGCCTACAGCATGGCCTTCAAGGCCCTGGCTCTGGCGCTGTTGGCGGCGGCCGGCCTCTGGGCCTGGCAGATGCACCGCTGGAACTTGCAGCAGGCCGAGGCCCAACACCCCTTCTGGCTGTGGGCACCCTGGGGCTTGATGGCCTACACCGTGGGCTTTGTGGTGCTGGGCGTCACGCGCTTCAATGCACAAGGCATTGAGCAGTCCTGGATGTGGCGCAAGCGTGTGGACTACAAGGACCTGGCCTACGCCAAGCTCATCCGCATCCGTGGGCTGGAATGGCTGATTGCGCCACGCCTGTACACCCGCACCTTCAGCAACAAGATCTTCGTCTTCTACGCAGCCAGCCCGGCCATGCTGGATGAGTTCAAGCGACTGGAACAGACGCTGGCAGCTTTGCGCAATCCTTCGTAAGGCAGATGTGAAACATCCATAAAAAAACCGCGCCGAGGCGCGGTTTTTTGTGCAGCAAGCGCGAGGCTTACAGCTTTTGCGATTGCATGAAGCTGTCGAACTTGGCTTCGGTGAAACGGAACCAGAGGTTGGACTCGGCGCGGAACTTGGCGTAGTCCGCGTAAATCTTCTTCCAGTCTTCGTTCTTGTCGTTCAGTTCGGCATAGGTCTGTTCTGCGGCCTTGAAAGCGGCAGCCAGCACGTCGTTGGGGAAGGGACGCAGCTTGGTGCCGCTGCCCACCAGCTGCTTCAGCGCAGCGGGGTTACGGGCATCGTACTTGGCTTGCATGTCGACGTGGGCGTAGGCCGCAGCGTTTTCCAGGATGGCCTTGTTCTCGGGCGACAGGGCGTCATACGCCTTGTTGTTGACGAACAGGTCCAGTTGCGGGCCGCCTTCCCACCAGCCGGGGTAGTAGTAGAAGGGAGCAACCTTGTTGAAGCCCAGCTTCTGGTCGTCATACGGTCCGATCCATTCGGCCGCGTCGATGGTGCCTTTTTCCAGGGCGGTGTAGATTTCACCGCCGGGGATGTTCTGGGGCACAACACCCAGCTTTTCCATCACCTTGCCGGGGAAGCCGCCGGTGCGGAACTTCAGGCCTTGCAGATCCTTCAGGGTCTTGATCTCCTTGCGATACCAGCCGCCCATTTGCGCACCGGTGTTGCCCATGGGGAAGTTGACGATGTTGTACTTGGCGTAGAACTCGCGCATCAGCTTGAGGCCGTTGCCTTGGTACATCCAGGCGGTCATCTGGCGGCTGTTCAGGCCGAAGGGGATGGCGCAGCCCAGAGCGAAGGTTTCGTTCTTGCCGAAGAAGTAGTAGGGAGCGGTGTGCGCGCATTCCAGGGAACCCTGTTGCACGGCATCCACCACACCGAAGGCCGGGGCGATTTCACCAGCAGCGTGGACGGAGATTTCGAACTTGCCGCCCGACATTTCCTTCACGTGCTTGGCAAACGTTTCGGCCGCGCCAAAGATGGTGTCCAGCGCTTTGGGGAAGCTGGAAGCCAGACGCCAGCGCACAGCAGCCTGTGCATGCACAGCAGGTGCGGCACCTGCAGCCAGGACGCCAGCGATACCCGCGTTTTTGATGATTGAACGACGATCCATTCGGTGTACTCCGGTAATTGTGTTGTAACCATCTCGCGGCACAGAGCTCCCAAGCCGCAAGGACTGCATTGAGTCAAGCGCGATTGTAGGAACGCACAACACCGCTACCGTGCGGGTTTTCCCTCGACACGGGCGTCACAAACCGGGACGTTCAGGATTCTGCAAGCCAGCGCCCGAAGTCGCCGCCAGCCAGCAAAAAAGCGGCTCAGGCCGCCCGCGCCGCAGGTGCCAGCAATGCACCAAAACGTTGCGTGATGGAAGCCTGAATGCCTTGCGCATCCAGCCCCTGCAGCTTGAGCAGATAGGCAGGGTCACCATGCTCGATGAAGGTATCGCTCAGACCCAGCTGCAACACCGGCAGCGTGAGGTTGGCCGCCTGCAGCGCTTCCAGCACGGCACTGCCCGCGCCGCCCTGCAAGGCGCCCTCTTCCACCGTCACCAGCGCCTGGTGGCTGCGCGCCATCTGCTGTAACAGCTCGGTATCCAACGGCTTGGCCCAGCGCATGTTGACCACGGTGGCGCCCAGGGCCTCCGCAGCCACCAGCGCAGGCTGCAGCAGCGTGCCAAAGGCCAGAATGGCAATGCCACGGCCCTGGCGGCGAATCTCGCCCTTGCCAAAGGGCAAGCCTTCCAGGCTGCTTTGCACCGCCACACCAGCGCCACTGCCCCGCGGGTAGCGCACGGCCACCGGGTGGTTTTGCGCAAACGCAGTACTCAGCAGCTGGCGGCATTCGTTTTCGTCCGCCGGGCAGGCCACGCTCATGTTCGGGATGCAACGCAAGAAGGGAATGTCGTACGCACCCGCATGCGTGGCGCCGTCTGCGCCCACCAGACCCGCGCGGTCCAGCGCAAACACCACAGGCAGGTTTTGCAATGCCACGTCGTGGATGAGCTGGTCGTAGGCGCGCTGCAGGAAGGTGGAGTAAATGGCCACCACAGGCTTGAGGCCCTCGCAGGCCAGGCCACCGGCGAAGGTAACCGCATGCTGCTCGGCAATGCCCACATCGAAATAGCGCGCAGGAAAGCGCTTTTCAAACTCCACCATGCCCGAACCCTCGCGCATGGCAGGCGTAATGCCTACCAAACGCTCGTCAGCGGCCGCCTGGTCGCACAGCCACTGGCCGAACACCTGGGTGAAGGTCTGCTTGGCAGGCGCGCTGGGCTTGACCAGGCCCACGGCCGGATCGAACTTGCCGGGGCCATGGTAGGCCACGGGGTCAGCTTCAGCCAGCTTGTAGCCCTGGCCCTTCTTGGTGACCACGTGCAGGAACTGCGGGCCCTTGAGCTGCTTGATGTTCTCCAGCGTGGGAATCAGCGAATCGAGGTCGTGACCGTCGATGGGGCCGATGTAGTTGAAGCCGAATTTCTCGAACAGCGTCGCCGGCACCACCATGCCCTTGGCCTGCTCTTCGATGCGCTTGGCCAGCGCAAACAGCGGGGGCGCGCCCTTGAGCACGGTCTTGCCCACGTTCTTGGCCGCGGCGTAGAACTGGCCGCTCATCAGCTGGGCCAGGTAGCGGTTCAGCGCGCCCACGGGCGGGCTGATGCTCATGTCGTTGTCGTTGAGGATGACCAGCAGCTTGCAGTCTTCCACACCGGCATTATTCAGCGCCTCAAAGGCCATGCCGGCCGTCATGGCGCCATCGCCGATCACGGCGACAGAATAGCGGTCCTCGCCCTTGATGCGCGCGCCCAACGCCATGCCCAGCGCGGCCGAGATGGAAGTGCTGGAGTGGGCGGTGCCGAAGGTGTCGTATTCGCTTTCGTCGCGGCGCGGGAAGCCGGAGAGGCCGCCGAACTGGCGCAGCGTGTCCATGCGGTCGCGACGGCCGGTCAGGATCTTGTGCGGGTAGGTCTGGTGGCCCACGTCCCAGACCACGCGGTCTTCGGGCGTGTTGAACACATAGTGCAGCGCCACAGTCAGCTCCACCGTGCCCAGGTTGGAGCTCAAGTGGCCGCCCGTGCGTGCCACGCTGTGCAGCAGGAACTGGCGCAGCTCGTCGGCCAACGTACGCAACTGCGCGCGTGGCAACTGGCGCAGGGCCGCGGGGTCGTCAATGGTGAAAAGCAGTGACGTGGTGGAGATATCGTTGGAAGCCATATGCTATCTTTTTAGTAGCTGCTTGCGCATAGTATTCGGGGGCTAGGGGGCCTTTTCGCCATAAAACTAGCTGGCGCGATTCACCACCATGCCGGCCAGCGCTTCCAGCGCGGCGGTGTCTGGCAAACCGCTGGACCGCAAAGCGGCCAGGGCTTCGGCCAACAGGCGTTGGGCGTAGGCCTTGCTCGCATCCAGCCCCATGAGGGACACATAGGTGGGCTTGTCGTTGTCGGCGTCCTTGCCAGCGGTCTTGCCCAGGGTGGCCGAGTCGGCGGTCACATCGAGGATGTCGTCCACCACCTGGAAGGCCAGGCCGATGGCGGCGCCGTAGGCTTCCAGCGCAGCCAGCACCTGCGGGCCGGGCTGGGCACAGTGGGCGCCCATGACCACGCTGCCCTGCAACAAGGCACCCGTCTTGCGCTGGTGCATCTCGCGCAGCTGGCTCTCGGTGAGCGGCAGGCCCACGCTGGCCAGGTCAATCGCCTGGCCGCCGGCCATGCCAGCGCTGCCCGCGGCGCGGGCCAGCAGGCCGCAGAGCCGGGCCTGCACGGCGGCGGGCACGGAGCCGTCCTCGGGCGTAAGGAATTCAAAGGCCAGGGCCTGCAGGGCATCACCGGCCAGCAGGGCACTGGCTTCGCCAAACTTCACATGCACGGTGGGCTTGCCGCGGCGCAGCACGTCGTTGTCCATGCAGGGCATGTCGTCGTGCACCAGCGAGTAGGCGTGGATCAGCTCTACCGCGCAGGCCGCGCGCAGGGCGGCAGCCGGGCAGCCATGGCCGGCCGTGGCCACCGCCTCGTGTGCCGCCAGCACCAGCAGCGGACGCAGGCGCTTGCCACCATCGAGCACGGAGTAGCGCATGGCCTCCACCAGCGCAGCAGGCGCGCCATGGTCGGCACCCTGGGGGGCGTCGGCGGTGATCCAGGTTTCCAGAGCGCGCTCCACTTGGCTCAGGCGTTCGCGGCTCCAGCGGTCCAAGTCAAACGAAGTCACGGGTTCGGGGGCGAGGGCTGCGTGCATCAGGCTTTCCAGGCTTTGAGGGCACCGTCGTCCAGCACCTTGATTTGGTCTTCCACCGCCTGCAGCTGCTCGCGGCAGTACTGCAGCAGCGCCGCACCGCGCTGGTATCCGCCCAGCAGCTGCTCCAGCGGCATCTCGCCCGACTCCAGACGCCCGACCAAACCTTCGAGCTCCTGCATGGCCGCCTCGTAGCTGGTGGGCAAGGGAGCTGGGCTGGGGGACGGGGGGGTGGCCTTGGGCATGGGTAGGGTTGAACTGGGGTTCAAAAAGCAAACCGCGATTTTAGGCCCAAGCCCCGACCTGCCATGTGGGCATCTGCCCCCAAACGGGTACAATCGCCCCTCCCGCTTCCGGCCTCCCGCTTCTGGGATGGACGGCCCCCTTTTACCGCGCACTTTGGTGCATCCCCCTGTGGGGAGTCTTTAGGTCAGGTCACCCATGTCTGATTTAAGTCTTCAACTGCAGCAGGCGAACAGCCAACTACCAGTTTCGAGCTACTTTGACCCGGCGCTTTACGCGCTTGAAATGCAAAGTATCTTTCAGCAAGGGCCCCGCTACGTGGGGCACTCCCTGAGCGTCCCCAACGTGGGGGACTACTACGCCCTGCCCCAGGAAAACGAGGGCCGCGCGCTGGTGCGCAACGCCGCCGGCATCGAACTCATCTCCAACGTCTGCCGCCACCGCCAGGCCGTCATGCTCAAGGGCCGCGGCTCGCTCACGCACGATGACAAGGGCATGCAAAGCGGCAACATCGTCTGCCCCCTGCACCGCTGGACCTACAGCGGCGCCCACGCGGGTGGCAATGGCACGCAAAGCGGCACCCTGATCGGTGCGCCCCACTTTGCGCAAGACCCCTGCCTCAACCTCAACAACTACAAGCTGCAGGAATGGAACGGCCTGCTGTTCGAACGCAATGGCATCGATGTGGCGGCCCAACTGGCCCACATGGGCCCGCGCACGGACCTGAGCTTTGAAGGTTATGTGCTCGACAAAGTCGAGATGCACGAGTGCAACTACAACTGGAAGACCTTTATTGAGGTCTATTTGGAGGACTACCACGTTGGCCCCTTCCACCCCGGGCTGGGCCAGTTCGTCACCTGCGACGACCTGCGCTGGGAGTTCAAGGACAACTACTCGGTGCAGACCGTGGGCGTGGCCAACCGCTTGGGCAAGGCCGGCAGCCCGGTGTACGAACGCTGGCACAAGGCCCTGCTGGACTACCGCAGCGGCGTGCCCCCGCAGTACGGCGCCATCTGGCTCACCTACTACCCCCACATCATGGTGGAGTGGTACCCGCATGTGCTGACCGTGTCCACCCTGCACCCCATGGGACCGGACAAGACCATGAACATGGTGGAGTTCTATTACCCCGAAGAGATCGCCGCCTTCGAGCGCGAATTCGTCGAAGCCCAGCAGGCTGCCTATATGGAAACCTGCATCGAGGATGACGAGATCGCCGAACGCATGGACGCCGGCCGCGCCGCCCTGCTGGCGCGCGGCGACAACGAGGTTGGCCCCTACCAAAGCCCCATGGAAGACGGCATGCAGCACTTCCATGAGTGGTACCGCGGCAAGGTCGACTTCTCCAGGCTCGGCCTCTGACCGCTATACAATTCATAGCTGCTTGCGCAGTATTGACGGGGGCTGGAGCCCCATTTGACAGGTAAAAACGATGCAAGCTCTCTGGATGGTTCTGGCCTCGTTCTGGTTTGCGCTCATGGCCGTGGGCATCAAGTACGCATCCAGCAGCTTTGGCACCTTTGAGTTGGTGTTCTACCGCGGCATCGTCAGCATCATCTTCATGGCCATCGTGGTGCGCGCGCGCGGTGCCACGCTGAGCACGCCGGTGCCATTGATGCACGTATGGCGCAGCTTCATCGGCGTCATCTCGCTGAGCTCGTGGTTCTACGCCATCGCCCACCTGCCCCTGGCCACCGCCATGACGCTGAACTACATGAGCGGCGTCTGGGTGGCAGCGTTTGTGGTGGGCGGCGCCCTGCTCTATGGCAAGGACCAGCCCCAGGGCGCACTCATCGGCTCGGTGCTCATGGGCTTTGTCGGCGTCATCATGACGCTGCGTCCCACCATGGACCAAAACCAGCTGTTTGCCGGCGTGGTCGGCCTGCTCTCGGGCATGGGCGCGGCGCTGGCCTATATGCAGGTCACGGCGCTGGGCAAGGTGGGTGAGCCCGAGGAGCGCACGGTGTTCTATTTCTCGGTCGGCACCGCCATCGTCGGCGGCACCGGCATGCTGTTTACCCAGGTCACCCCCTGGAGCGAGGTGGCCTGGCAAGACGCCATCTGGGTCATCCCCATCGGCATCCTCGCCTCACTGGGCCAATGGTGCATGACCCGCGCCTACCGCCAGGGCGCCACCCTGGTCGTGGCCAGCATGCAGTACTCGGGCATCGTATTTGCCGCCGTCTTCAGCCTGCTGCTGTTCGGCGACCACATCGCCCCCATGGGCTGGGCCGGCATCGGCGTGATCGTCGTCAGCGGAGTCATCGCGACCATTCTGCGGGCCAGGGCGCTGCCGGGTACGCCGGCGGAAGAGCATTGAATAGCCAAGGGCAGAAAACATTCGACATTCAGCTTATTGAAAAATGCCAAGGCTAAATTCTCTACAGGCGCAAATCAGTCGATCTTTCCAAACGTCAGTCAACAACTCGTGTGAAAACTGATGTCAGAGTAACGTTCGGAAATGGTGGTGATCCTGGTTTCAGCGGAGGCAAGTATTTTGCTGAATCGTCGGCAGTCTGAACCGTTATCAAGTTCAATCTATTCTCATCCACTCGAACTTGCTTGACGGAGACAAGACCGACTTGCATCAGAAAGTCAGACGCTACTACCGTAGATTCGATTCTTTCCTTGTCCAGCCATATGTACGTGCCCGCTGACTTGTAACGTGACGACGTAAGTACCCATGTTCCATCGGACTTGAACTCGAGTACCGCACCAGTGGCTACCTGTTGCGGCTCCAGCGATTGATCGCCGATTTTTCGGATCAAAACTGTGTGACGCCAAGCCCCATTTAACAGCGACTGTGGGGTGCTTTGCGCTTGAGAGACAACGGAGTGCAAGAGAGCGGACAAGATGAGCGCAAAAGAGAATATTTGTCGAATTGGCATGCGGCTTTTCCTCTAGTGGCATTGGTATTTCGCACGTACTTTACATGCGTAGTCGCCAGCCAATTTGATGACCGTCTGGTGGAACGATGAGGCCGCCGAACACGGCTACACGAACCGGCGAACGAAACAACAGAGGCAAATGGATAATCTCACCACCATGACCTATACCACCCTCATCTCCGTAGAACAACTCCAGTCCCTCCAGGCCAGCGCCGCGCCCCTGATGGTGTTTGACTGCAGCTTTGACCTGGGCAACCCGGCTGCGGGCTCTGGCCTCTACGACCAGGGGCACATCCCTGGTGCGGTCTATGCGCATCTGGACAAGCACCTGAGCGCCAAGGGTGACCCGACTGCGGCATCTGGTGGCCGCCACCCGCTGCCTTCGCGGGAGACCTTTGCCGCCTGGCTGGGCAGCGTGGGGTTTGCCAATGGCATGCAAGCGGTGGTCTATGACCGCCAGGGTGCGCACTACTGCGGCCGGCTGTGGTGGATGCTGAAGTGGCTGGGGCATGAAGCCGTAGCCGTGCTGGATGGCGGCTTTCCGGCATGGCAGGCCGCGGGTGGTGCGGTGCAGACCGAGGCGCCTACGCCACGCGCTGCCACCAGCTTTGCGCTGGGTGCGCCCGCGGCGCGGCTGGTCACCGTGACAGAAGTCCAACAGCAACTGGGTAAGGCCCAGCACATCATCGACGCGCGCGCGCTGCCGCGCTTCAAGGGCGAGGTGGAGACGCTGGACCCGGTGGCTGGCCATATTCCCGGCGCGCTGAACCGCCCGTTCACCAACAACCTGGGTGCGGACGGCAAGTTCAAGCCCGCTGCCCAGCTGCGCGCCGAGTTCGAGGCGCTGCTGGGCCAGCGCGAAGCGCAAGCCGTGGTGCACCACTGCGGCAGCGGCGTGACGGCGGTGCCCAATGTGCTGGCCATGGAGATTGCCGGCCTGGGCCGCGCGGCCCTGTTTGCCGGCAGCTGGAGCGAGTGGTGCAGCGACAGTTCGCGCCCCGTCGCGCAAGGCTGATTCCCCCATCCCCATAGCATCGCAGCGCGGCTACACTGCGCTGCGATGCCCACCCCCACCGACCCCGCAGCCCCCGCGCAGAGCAAGTCACTGCGCGACGGCTTGGTGCTGGCCAGCGTGCTGCTGGCGGGGGGGCTGTGCAGCACCCTGGCCTTTCTGACACTGCGCGCCACCGAGTCGCTGCGCCTGCAGAACGTGCACGCCAGCAGCGCGCGCACGGTGCAGGATGTGCTCCGCCAGGACATACGCCGCGCCGTCGAAGCCGCCCACACGTTGAGTCTGGTGCTGGAAAGTCAGCCCCAGCTGCGCAGCCCGCAGTTCGAGGGCTTGCGCCGCCGCGTGCTGGCCGATCTGCCCCTGCTGGGTGAGCTACGCTGGCAACCGGCCCAGGTGTCCGAATCGACCGAAGAGCTGCAGGCGCGCGTGATCGGCAAGCCGGTTGCCTCAGGCTTGCTGCCCGCGCAAAACGAGGGGGACATACCGGCGGTGCGTATCTATGCGCCGGTGTTCGAACGCCAGGCCGGTGTGGATACGGCGCAGCGCCATCTTGGCTTTGTGGAGGCCACGGTGTTGCTGCCACGCCTGCTGCAGGAGGCAGCCCAGCGTGCTGAGGCACTGGGCGTGGACCTCATGGTGTTTGACCTGGGCGGCGAACCACTCAAGCCCGCGCCCCTGCTGTTTGCACAGATGGAAAGCAGCGACCACCCCATGGCAGCACACCAGCCCAATGCCGAGCATGACGACATGGCGCTGGAAGTGGACATGGCCACCCGCCCCTGGCAACTGGTGATGCACCCACACCCCAGCTTCTACCGCGAGCTGGCCGCCAGCTACGCGCTCTATCTGCTGCTGGCGGGTTGCACACTCACGCTGATGATTACCGCCGCGCTGTGGCGCGCGCAGCGCTACCGCCGGCGCATCGAGGCCTCGCAGCGGCGCGAGCGCGCCGCGCGCGAACAGCTCTATCGCGAGCAAAAACAGTTGCAAAGCGTGATCGACGGCACCGGCGTGGCCACCTGGGAGTTCGATTACCAGCAGCGCACGCTCAAGGTCAGCGAGCGCTGGGGCACCCTCTCGGGCTTCTCTCAGGACGAGCTGCAGCGCAACACTTATGAGCGCTGGCTGGAGCTGACCCACCCCGAAGACCTGCGGGGCTTCTTCGCTGCGCTGCAAGACCACTTCGACGGCAAAACCAGCCACGTCGAGTATGAATACCGCCTGCGCCACCGCGATGGCCACTGGATCTGGATAGGCGCGCGTGGCCGCCTCATGGAGCGCAGCGCCGATGGCAAGCCCCGGCTGCTCGCCGGCACCAACCTGGAAATCACCGCGCGCAAAGAAGCCGAGGCCCGCATCCTCGAACTCAACGCCTCGCTCTCGCAGCGCATGCAGGAAGAGGCCGCGCGCAGTGAGGCCCGTGCCACGCTGGGCACGCTGATTGCCAGCGTCTCCCACGAGATGGGCACGCCCATGGGCAACAGCCTGATGACGGCCAGCACCCTGGCCGACCAGGCCCGCCATTTCCAGCAGCAACTGGAAAGCGGCACGCTGCGAAAGTCAGCGTTGCAACAGTTTGTGGAACAGGTGCGCGATGGCAATGCGCTACTGATGCGCAACCTGGAGCGCGCCGTGGCCCTGCTCAAGAACTTCCGCCAGGTCGCGGCCGACCAGGCCAGCGAGCAGCGCCGCCAGTTCGACCTGCGCCAGGTGCTGGCCGAAGTGCTGCACACGCTGGCGCCCAGCCTCAAGCGCGAGACGCACAACGTCACGCTGGATGTGCCCGAAGGCATTGCCATGGACAGCTACCCCGGCCCGCTGGGCCAGGTGGTCATCAATCTGGTGAACAACGCCTACCTGCACGCCTTTGAAGGCATGGCGCAGGGCACGGTGGAACTGCAGGTGCAAGCCAGCGAACAGGAAATCACCCTGGTCTGCCGTGACAACGGGCGCGGCATTGCGCCGGACATTCTGGAGAAGATGTTCCAGCCCTTCTTCAGCACCCGCATCGGCAGCGGAGGCACCGGGCTAGGCATGTCCATCGTGGACAACCTGGTCAAGCGCACGCTGGGCGGACGCCTCAGCGTGGCTTCGGTGCTTGGCGAAGGCACCACCATCACTATCACCCTGCCACGCGTGGCGCCGGAGCCGGCACGCAGCAGCGACGATTGAAAAAACGGTGCCTTGTGGCCCCGTTTCAACATGTCGCTCAGTGTGCCTCGGTCACGGCAGTTGCCGCCGGCGGCCGGCGCAACACCTTGGCCTTGATGCGGCCCCAGAAGTGCTCGATATCGTCCACGATGGTGAAGAAGCTCGGTGTCACCAGCAGGCTCAACACGGTGGAGGTGATGAGTCCGCCGATCACCGCTGCCGCCATGGGCGCGCGGAAGCTGTTGTCAGCATGGCCCAGGCCAATCACCAGCGGCAGCATGCCGGCCACCATGGCGATGGTGGTCATGATGATCGGGCGCGCACGCTTGTGGCAGGCGTCTATCAGCGCATCAAAACGACTCAGGCCATGCTCACGCTGCGCCATGATGGCGTACTCCACCAGCAGGATCGAGTTCTTGGTAGACACGCCAATCAGCATCACCAGCCCGATGAAAGATGGCATGGACAGCATCTTGCCGGTGATCAGCAGGCCCAGGAAGGCACCACCAAAGGACAGGATCACCGCCGGGATGATGGAGATGGGGTGCAGGAAGTCCTTGAACAGCAACACCAGCACGATGTAGATACACAGCACGCCGGTCAACATGGCCAAGCCAAAGCCGGCCACCATTTCAGCCTGCACTTCGGCATCACCCACTTCAAGCTGCTGCACGCCAGCGGGCATGTTCACGATGCTGGGCAGCTTGGCCACGGCCTCGGTCACCTCGCCCAGCGGCACGCCGGAAAGCTCCACTTCAAAGTTCACGTTGCGCACGCGGTTGAGGCGGCTGATCACGGCGGGGCCACCCGACATTTCCAGCGCGGCCACCTGGCTCAGCATGACCGGGCCCTTCACGCCGGGCACCATCAGGCGGCCCAGCAGCTCCAGGTCCTGGCGCGCATCGGTGTCGAGCTTGACGACGATGGGTACCTGGCGCTGGCTCAGGTTCAGCTTGGAGAGGGCCGACTCGTAGTCACCCACGGTGGCAATGCGCAGCGTTTCGGCAATCGCATTGCTGGTCACGCCCATGTCGGCAGCCTTGGCAAAGTCTGGGCGAATGGCGATCTCGGCACGCGTCAGGCTGGCGCTGGACGAGATATTGCCCAGGCCCGGGATCTTGCGCAGGTCGCGTTCCACCGCGGCGGCGGCTTGCGCCAGCGCTACGGGGTCTTCACCCTTCAGAGCCAACTGGTACTTCTCACCCGAACCACCCAGGCCCACCTTGAAGCGGGCACCCGGCAACTCCGCCAGCGCACTGCGCATTTCGCCTTCAATCACCTGTTTGACCGGGCGTGCACCACGCTCGTCCAACAGCACCGTCAGCGTGGCCTTGCGCACTTCGGCCGTGGCACCCCCCTGGAAGGGGTCGGAGCCCACAGCGCCACCGCCAATGGTGGTGTAGACGCTCTTCACATGGGGCACCTTGCCGATCAGCTCGCGTGCCCGCTCCGCGGCCACATGGGTCTGGCTCAGCGTGCTGCCCGGGGGCAGTTCCACATAGACCTGGGTTTGCGAGTTGTCATCGGGCGGAATGAAGCCACTCGGAATCAGGGGCACCAACATCAGCGAGCCGATAAAGAAGGCTACGGCCGAGAGCATGGTGATCCAGCGGTGGTTCAGCGTCCAGCGCGTGATGCGCAGGTACAGCGGCATCCAGGTCGGCTCTTCGTGGACATGGGTGGACGGCTTCATGATGTAGGCAGCCATCATGGGCGTAAGCACCCGCGCTACCACCAGTGAGGCGAACACCGCGAACACGGCGGTCCAGCCGAACTGCTTGAAGAACTTGCCGACCACGCCGCTCATGAAGGCGGTGGGCAGGAACACGGCGATCAGCGCAAAGGTGGTGGCGATCACCGCCAGGCCGATCTCGTCCGCCGCTTCCATGGCGGCCTGGTACGGCGTCTTGCCCATGCGCAAGTGACGCTCGATGTTTTCCACTTCCACAATCGCGTCGTCAACCAGAATGCCGATCACCAGCGAGAGCGCCAGCAGCGTCACAATGTTGGTCGTGAAGCCCATGTAGTTCATGCCAATAAAGGCCGGTATGGCCGACAGCGGCAGTGCCACGGCAGACACCAGCGTGGCACGCCAGCTGCGCAGGAAGAACCACACCACGATCACGGCCAGCACCGCGCCTTCGTACAGCATGGTCATGGAGGCATCGAACTCCTCCTGCACCGGCGTCACAAAGTCAAAGGCCTGGGTCAGTTCCAGGTCGGGGTGCTGGGCCTTCAGGTCTTCCAGCGCCTTGTGCACGGCCGCGCCCACTTCCACTTCACTGGCGCCCTTGCTGCGGGTAATTTCAAAGCCCACCACGGACTTGCCATTGAGCAAGGCCATGCTGCGTTGCTCGGCCACCGTGTCCTTGACGGTGGCGACCTCGTCCAGGCGCACGCGCTTGCCGCTGGACAGGCTCAACTCCAGGCGCGACAGCTCTTCCACCGTGGCCACCGTGGCCAGGGTGCGCATGGGTTGCTCGGAGCCACCCAGGTCGGCACGGCCGCCGGCGCTTTCGGTCTGCACCTGCTTGAGCTGGCGCGAGATGTCCGCCGCCGTGGCGCCCAGCGCCTGCAGCTTGAGCGGGTCCAATGCTACTTGCACTTCACGCGTCACCCCACCCACGCGGGCTACAGAGCCTACGCCGCGTACACCCAGCAGGGCGCGCGAGATGGTGTTGTCCACGTACCAGCTCAGGGCTTCGTCGTCCATATTGCTGGAGCGTATGGTGAACGCCAGGATGGGCGCACCCGAGAGGTTCATCTTGCTGACAATGGGGTCACGCACATCGCTGGGCAAATCGCTGCGCACGCTTTGCACCGCACTGCGCACATCGTCCACCGCTTCCTGCGTGGGCTTTTCCAGGCGGAACTCGGCGGTCACCGACACGTTGCCGTCATAGACGCGCGTGTAGATGTTCTTCAGGCCTTGCAGTGGCGCAATGGCGTTCTCCAGCTTGCGTGCCACCTCGGTCTCCAGCTGCGCCGGCGCGGCACCGGGCAGGCTGGCAGACACCGAGACGGTGGGCAGTTCCAGGTCAGGGAACTGCTGCACCTTCATGGCGTTGAAGGACATGATGCCCGCCAGCGTCAGCAGCACAAACAGCATGACCGCCGGTATCGGGTTCTTGATTGACCAAGCAGAAACATTCATCTGGCTTGCTCCTTATTTCGTAGCTTCTTGCGCAGCTTTGGCGGGGGCTGCAGTCGGTTTTTGCTTGGAATCTGCCTTGGGTGCATCCACCACCTTGACGAGGTCACCCTCGCTCAGGAAGCTGCCGCCCACGGCGACCAGCTTGTCCTCGGGCTTCACGCCGCTCTGCACTTCGATCTGGTCACCCACCACGCGGCCGGTCTGCACCTTGAGCTGGGCGATGCGGTTGTCCGCACCCACGCGGTACACATAGCTGAAGCCATCGCGCACCACCACGGCGGTTTGCGGCACCGTCAGCGCACCCGAGCTACCCAGCTCGAATTCGCCGCGCGCATACATGCCGGGCTTGAAGGCGCCAGCGGCAGCCTTGCCACCCGTGGCCGCACCGGTCAGGTCCACATAGACCAGGCCATTGCGCGTGGCGGCGTCCACCGTGGGGGCCAGCATGCGCACGCGACCCTTGAGCTGAGCGCCGGTGGGCGAAGTCACCAACACATTGGTGCCCACGGTGATGCGGCCCAGCTCGGCCGAGGTCACTTCACCGCGCCACTCCAGGCGTCCCTGGCGGATCAGCTTGAACATCTCGGTCCCGGCGCCCACCACCGAACCCACCGAGGCGCTACGCGCCGAGATGGTGCCGCTGTCAGGTGCCAGCAGCTGGGTGTGCTTGAGGCGCAGCAGCTGCGAATCGAGCTGGGCCTTGGCGGATTCGACGCGGGCCTTGGCGGTCTGCTCCTGAGTCAGGTACTGGTTGATCTGTTGCGCACTCAGGGCGCCGGTGCCCTGTACGGCGCGGGCGCGGTCAGCGTTGGCCAGGGCTTCGGCGGCATTGGCCTGGGCCTCGGCCACAGCGGCGCGGGCCAGGGCCACATCGGCCTGCACGCTCTCGGCCGCAAAGGTGGCCAGCACCTGGCCGCGCACCACATGGTCACCCACGGCGGCATGCAGCTCCTGCACACGCAGGCCGCTCACCTCGGTGCCCACGCTGGCTTCCTGCCAGGCGGCCACGCTGCCGTTGGCAGCCAGCTTGATGGGCAGCATGCCGCTTTGGGCGGTGGTGGTGGTCACGGTGAGCGAGGGCTTGCCTGCGGCACTGGCGGCAGCCTTGGGCGCATCAGCGGCCTCGCTGCGCGTGGCCAGCAGGCCCAGGCCGGCCAGAGTCAGCAGGCCGGCGGCCATGAGGCCCAGTGTCAGGGGCTGAAAGGGAAGGCGGTTCAAAAGACGGTTCATGGTGAGGATCTCGCTAAAAATCAATCAGACAGAGTGGGCTGCGTCATTCCTGGCTGGGCTCGAAGCCGCCACCCAAGGCGCGGTACAGGGAGACCCAGGCGCGGTTGCGCTCCAGGGCCAAAGAAAGCTGGGCCGACTGCGAAGCCAGCGCCGTGCGGCGGGCATCTTCCAATTCCACCAGGCTGGCCAACCCTTGCGCATAGCGCGACTGCGTGGCTGCCAGCGATTCGGCGTAGCCCTGGGTGGAGACTTCGGCGTCCTGCTTGCGGGCGTCCGTGCTCTGCAGGTTGACCAGGGCCTCTTCCACCTCGCGCACGGCTTGGCGCACCTTGGCGCGGTACACGGCCACGGCCTGGGTATAGGCCGCTTCGGCCGCCACCACATTGGCCTTGCGCACACCGCCGTCAAAGATGGGCAGGGTCAAGGCCAGCGGGCCGAAGGACCAGGTGTCCAGGTTCGTTTCAGTGCCCATGCTGCTGTAACGCATGGCGCCCACGTTGCCGCTCAAGGTCAGGCGCGGGTAACGCTGGGCCTTGGCGCTGCCCACCTGGGCGCTGGCCACCACCACATCGCGCTCCGCAGCAAACACATCGGGGCGCTGGGTCAGCGTCTGGGCCGGCACGGCCGCTACAGAAAAAGGAGCTGCTTGCGCAGGTTTGGCGAGGGCTACCGCCAGTTTTTGCTTCAACTCTGCTTCAGCCAGGCCGGTCAGGGCCACCAGGGCCTTGGTGTCAATCTCGCAAGCGGCGGCTTGCTGGGTGACGCGGCTGCTGCCGTCGGCCGCGCTGGCACGGGCCAATGCGGCCACCGATGGCGCAGCAAAGCCGGCCCTGGTGCTGATATCGGCCAGACGCGCCGTTTCCTGGCGAGAGGCCGAGTCCTTGCGCGCCACGTCCAGCAGTTGCTGGCAGGTGGAGAGGCTGTAGTAGGTGCTGGCCACTTCGGCCGCCACAGAGACGCGTGCGTCGTGCCACTGGGCCTGCGAGCCCTGGAACTGCGCATCGGCCGCTTTGCTCACGGCGCGATTGGCGCCCACCAGGTCCAGCTCCCAGCTGGCCTGCAGGCCCACGGTCTGCGTGGTCGCCACCGGCACGGCCGGCTGGCTCACGCCGCGGCTGGCGGCGATGGACGCATCCACCTTGGGCAAGAGCGCCGCGTTGGCCGTGGTGCGCTGGGCACGCACAGATTCGACACGGGCCACCGCCTGCGCCACGGAGGGGCTGACGGCCTGCGCCGCTTCAATCAACTCCACCAGCAGCGGATCGCCCTGCTGCTGCCACCACTGGGTGAGGCTGCTGATAGTGCCCTGGTGCGGCAGGGGCGCCTGCCATTGCGGTGTAACCGGGGCATCCACTTTGGTGGCGGGCATGGTGATGGCGCAGCCCGTAAGCGCCAGGGACAGGACCGACAGCGTGGCCAGCCCGGAAATGCGGCGGGAAGTTGGCAAATGCATGGTGTGGATAGACAAATACAAAGTGAAAACTCAGAGGGTTGCTGAGGGGGATTCCTTGCGGCGGCGGCCTTCAGCCTCCACCATGGCCATGGCCATGGCCACCAAATGGTCGGTATAGGTGTCAATCGCAGCGGGACCGTCGATCAACGCTGGGCGAATCGCCTGCACCACGTCGGTTCCGACGTGCAGGATCATGGCCAAGCCAGAGATGGAAAACGCCAGCCGGTGGACGGCGTCGTCCGGTACAGCAATGCCCAGTTCACGGCACAGCACGTCGACCAACGCCATATGGGCCGGGCGGATGTTGTCGTCAATTTCCGCCTCCCACAAGCCGGTGGGCTCCAGCAGCTCACGGAAATGCAGCTTCATGCAGCTCTGCATCTGCGCGCCCTGCTTGAGCGGCTCGGTAAAGCCGGACAGTAGCACCCGCAGGGACTCTTGCAACGCCTGGTCGGGCCGGCAAATGTCGTTCGGTTCGATGCGAGGGTTGCTGCGCGGATCGGAAAACACGGCGCGGTACAGGCCGGCCTTGTCGCCAAAGTAGTAGCTGATGGAGGCCACATTGACCTGCGCTGCCAGCGCAATCTCGCGCGTGGAGGTCTTGGCGTAGCCCTTGTCGGCAAACAGCACCAGCGCAGCATCCAGCAGGCGGGTGCGGGCTTCCAGCCCGTCGCTGCGCAGGGGCTTGGGCGCCACGGGCACGGGGGAAGGCGAATTCAGGGCATAGGACATGCCGCGCATTCTAGCTAGTTAAATCAAACGTTTGATTTAACTAAGGTGCGAAACCTTGCGCGCGGCGGGGGTTTTCAGGCAGTCAGCAGGCGTAGGACTCGCGAAAACGGGGGCCATCCACAAAGTCGCTGCGCCAGCTGCGGGCCTGCACCACCAGCCGACCGCCGTTGGCAAAACGCAGCTGCAGCGCAACCGGCCCGGTGTGCTGCGCCGGCAAGGCCCAGGCAGGGACGACAACGCCGCCCTGCTCCAGCCGCCCTTTTGCAATCCGGCCCAGTGCATGCGGGTCTTGCTGCGTCAGCTCCGCCCCTTCGAGGCACAAAAGGACGCCCAGCGCATAGCCCCAGTCCGACGCGGGCTGCCCCGCTGCCACGGCTCGCGCGCTCAAGGCCGAAAAGCGCAGCGTGAACTGCACGCCCTGCGCCTGCAGCACTGCCACCTCGCTATCGGCGAGCTGGCATTCCCACATCAGTGCGCGTGGGCCAGGCCGCTGACGGCCGTGACCAAAGCCATGCCCGCAACCAGCCAAGCCACTTGGGCGGCGGTCTCGCGCGCGCTCAGGCGTTTTTGCAGTTGCGGAATCAGATCGGCCAGCGCCACATAGATGAAGCTGCTGGAGGCCACGACCAGGAAGAAGGGCAGGTATTCCTCCAGCTGCTCCACCAGCCAGAAGCCCATCAGGCCGCCCAGCGCCGTGACGGCGCCGGCCAAAGACACCTTGGTGAGCGCCGCGCGACGGCTGGCCGTACCGGCACGCAGTACCACCAGGTCACCCATGTGGTGCGGCACCTCGTGCGCCAGCACAGCCAGGGACGCAATGACGCCCAGGCGCATATCGGCCATGAAGGCCGAGGCAATCAGCACGCCATCGCCAAAGCAATGCACGCTGTCACCGGCCAGAACGGCCCATGCGCCGGCCGGGCGGCTGGGTGCGTGGCCATGCGCGTGGTCATGGTGGGCGTGACCATGGTGGTGGTGTGCATGGCCATGGTCATGCGCATCTTCTCCATGGTGGTGCTCATGGCCGTGGTGCCAGAGCTCGGCCTTGTCCAGCAGAAAGAAAAACACCAAGCCCAGCAGCAGCAGCAAAAACAGCTCGCGTGCGCCAGCCTGGCTCTCAAAGGCCTCGGGCAACAGGTGCATGAAGGCCGTAGCCAGCAAGGCCCCGGCTGCCAAACTCAGCATGTGCTGGGTGTAGCGCCCCAGCGCACCAAAACTCAGGGCGGCGGCCAGCCAGACGCTTCCAATGCCGGCCGCCAGGGTTCCAATCAGGATCGCAACCAGAATCAAGCCACACCCTTCGCTTTGAACCAGGCCAGCGCGCGCGCAAAGCCGTCTTCGGCCGCGTCCTTGCGGTAGCTGGGGCGGTAATCCGCGTGGAAGGCATGGGGGGCCTGCGGGTAGACCACAAACTCGGAAGCCTGCGCTGCCGCATTGCCTTTAGCCGCAGCCAGCGCGTCCTTCATCTCGTTGACGGTGGTCAGCGGAATGCCGCCGTCCTGTCCGCCGTAAAGGCCCAGCACGGGCGCCTTGAGCGAAGCCGCGAGTTCGATGGGCTGCTTGGGTGTGAGCGCATTGGTGGCGCCGACCAGGCGTCCATACCAAGCCACACCGGCCTTGACCGCCTTGTTATGGGCGGCGTACAGCCAGGTGATGCGACCACCCCAGCAAAAGCCGGTGATGGCGAGCTTGTGGGTGTTGCCACCATTGGCCTTGGCCCATTGCACGGCGCCGTCGATATCGGCCAACACCTGGGCATCGGGCACCTTGGAAACCACTTCGGCCATGAGCTTGCCAATGTCGGTGTACTTGCTGGCATCGCCCTGGCGCGCGTAGAGGTCGGGCGCGATGGCGAGGTAGCCGGCCTTGGCAAAGCGGCGGCAGGTGTCGGCGATGTACTCGTGCACGCCAAAGATTTCCTGCACCACGATGACCACAGGCAGGTTCTTCTTGCCAGCCGGGGCCGCGTAGTAGAAAGGCACGGGGTAGTTGTCGACCTCGTAGACCGGGGTGCCGGTGATCAGGCCGGTGTCCGGCGTCTTGATGGCCGTCTGGGCCATGATGGGCATGGCCGTAGCCGCATAGCCCACACCCAGCGCGGCTTTGAGCGCAGTGCGGCGGGTGGCGCCGTCTTCGGTGGTCTTGCCGGGCAACAGGGAATTGACTTCGTTTTTCAGGGCATCAAGCACATCCATCTCCTTGGTTGAATCTGGGTTGAAAACAAAAACAGCAGGAAGTGTATGCACAACACATTCCTGCCGGTTGGGGCGGGGCTTTGAAAGACCCGCCGGGGTTCAGAAAGTTTCCCAGTCGTCGTCGCCACCCGCAGGGGTATTCACCTTGGAAGTCTGGGGTGCAGCGGCCGGCTTGGCGTGCGCCACGGGGGTCGCCGCCGGGACGGGCTTCTTGGGAGCAGCAGCGGCAGATGCGGCGGCTGGCTTGGGCGCTGCCGGTTTGGCCGGGCTGGCGCCCAGGCGCCGTTCGGTGCCCTTGAAGGGCTGGGCGACCGGGGCGCTGGAACGCACCTTGGCGGGCAGATGCGCCACCGGAGCATGGCCCGCAGACTCGTTGCCCAGCTTGAACACGGCCACCACCTGCACCAGGTCCTGCGCCTGGCTCTTGAGGCTGCTGGCGGCTGCGGCCATCTCTTCCACCAACGCCGCGTTTTGCTGCGTAGCCTGGTCCATCTGGGTCACAGCCTCGCCCACCTGGCCCACACCGGTACTCTGTTCGGCACTGGCCGCACTGATTTCGCCCATGATGTCAGTCACCCGGCGGATGCTGCTCACCACTTCGGTCATGGTGGCGCCGGCCTTGTCGACCAGCGTGGTGCCCTGCTCCACACGTTCTACGCTGGCGCCAATCAGGGCCTTGATTTCCTTGGCGGCTTCGGCGGAGCGGCCCGCCAGGCTGCGCACTTCAGAAGCCACCACCGCAAAGCCACGGCCTTGCTCGCCCGCACGCGCGGCTTCCACCGCCGCATTGAGGGCCAGGATGTTGGTCTGGAAGGCGATCCCGTCGATGACGCTAATGATGTCGGCAATCTTGCGGCTGGACTCGTTGATGCCTTTCATGGTTTCGACCACCTGGCCGACCACCTCGCCGCCCTGCACGGCTACCGTAGAAGCATTCATCGCCAGCTGGTTGGCCTGGCGGGCGTTGTCCGCGTTCTGTTTCACGGTGGAGCTAAGCTCCTCCATGGACGCAGCGGTTTCTTCCAGTGCGCTGGCCTGCTGTTCGGTGCGGGCGCTTAAATCATGGTTGCCTTGGGCGATTTCGGAGCTGGCAGTCGCCACCGATTCGGAGCCGCGGCGCACATTGCTCACCACGTTCACCAGGTTGCTCTGCATGTCGTGCAGCGTGGTGAGCAGTTGGCCCACTTCGTCGGTGCGACCGTGGCGGATTTCCCCGGTCAGGTCTCCATCAGCCACTTTGCGCGCCACCACCGTGGCCTCGCCCAACGGACCGGTGATGGAGGCCGATAGCAGCCAGGCCAGCACCACGCTTAACAGCAAACTCACAGCACCCAGCGCAATCAAGAGGCGACGGCTGCTGGTGTGGTTGTCCTGAATCTCTTTGGCCAGTTGGTCTATGGCATTGCGCTGGCTTTGCAGCATCGCATCCATCTTGGCCAGGTACACCTTGGAAGCCGGCGTGAATTTCTCGTCCAGCACCTTGTTGGCCTCCTCGGCCTTGCCTTCTTTCTTCAAAGCCACTGTCTCGTCCCGGGCCGCGATATAGATCTTGCGCTGCTCAGCGATTTCCTTGTACAGCGTCTTCTCCTCGTCGGAAGTCATCAGCGGCTCCAGGGCTTTCTGGAACTCGGACGAAGATTTGCTGGACGCCGCCTGGTCTTCGGCAAAGTACTCGGCCAGCGCGGGGTCGGCACTACGGGCAATCGCTGCAGTACGGCGCACACCCGTATGGATGTTGCGGTACCAGTCGCCCACCAGACGCTCCGTCTTGATCGGGTCCTGGACCATCAGCTCTGTGGCATCAGCCACCGAATTCAGACGCGCAATGCTGACCAAAATGACGACCAAGGAGAGCGCCAGAATCAAGGCAAAAGCCAGACCGAGGCGCTTGCGGATTGAGAGATTATTAAGGAAAGAGCCCATAGAGCCTCCGGTTTGTTATTGACTGATTAGAAGGTTTCCCAGTCCTCATCGCCGCCTGCGGGCGTGGGGGGTCTGGGGGTAGTTTTTGGAGCGGCGGGCTTGACGGTGGACGCAGTGGCTGCAGCCTTGGCAGCTGCGGGCTTGGTGGTTGGTTTTGGCGGGGGTGAGGTACGCGCGCCGGGGCCGTTGTCCGGCCCGGTGCGGCGCTCCGTGCCCTTGAAGGGCGGTGCCTTGGGTGCTGCCGAACGCACCGGCGCAGCGGCCAGCGCCACGCCGGGCTCTGTACGGGGCGCCACCTTGAATACGGCAACAGCCTGCTTCATGCGGTCGGCCTGTTCGCGCAGGCTCTCTGCGGCGGCGGCGCTTTCTTCCACCAACGCAGCGTTCTGCTGCGTCATCTGGTCCAGATTGGCGATGGCAGTGTTGACACCGGCAATGCCCGAGCTTTGTTCATTGGCTGCCGCCGTGATTTCACCAATCACGTCGGCCACGCGGCGCACGCTCTGCACGATCTCCTGCATGGTGGCGCCTGCGTCCGTCACCAGCTTCGTACCGGACTCGACCTTTTCCACCGAGGTACCGATCAAGCCCTTGATCTCCTTGGCCGCCTCGGCAGACCGGCCCGCCAGTGAACGGACCTCAGAGGCCACCACGGCGAAACCACGGCCCTGCTCGCCCGCACGGGCGGCTTCCACCGCGGCATTCAGCGCCAGGATGTTGGTCTGGAAGGCGATGCCGTCGATCACGCTGATGATGTCGTTGATCTTCTTGCTGCTGGCGTCGATTTCCTGCATGGTGCTGACCACTTGGGTCACCACTTCACCGCCACGCTGCGCCACGCTGGAAGCGCTGGCCGCAAGGGAGCTGGCCTGACGTGCGTTGTCCGCGCTTTGCTGCACGGTATTGGTGAGGTTGTCCATACTGGAGGCGGTAGCCTGCAGGTTGCTGGACGTCTGCTCGGTGCGCTGGGCCAGGTCGTTGTTGCCAGTGGCTATCTCGGCGCTGGCAGTGGCGATGCTGTCTGTGCTGCTGCGCACCTGCGCCACCATGCTGGCCAATGATTCGTTCATGGCGCGCAGCGACACCAGCAGGGTTCCAAATTCGTCCGCCCGGTCGGTGGAGATGACCGAACTCAAGTCCCCCTGTGCGATACGGGCCGCCAGATCGTTGGCCTGGGCCAGCGGTTCGCGGATGGAACGGACCAGCCAGGCCGTGCCTGCAAAAATGGCGGCAATGATGACCGCCAGCCCCACCAGAATGCCCATGGTGTTGCCCATGCGGCGGGCTTCGGTCTGCGTCTTGACCTCGACAAGCTGCTTCTTCTGCAGCTCCACCATTTCCTTCTGGGCCGCGATATAGGCCGCCATGGTAGGCAGGTACTGCGCATTCATGATCTGCATGGCCTGCTCGACATTGCCACCCGCCTTGGCATCACGCGCCTTGGTGCGCAGGTCAATCACGGCCTTACGCAGGTCGCCGATCTTCTTCATCTGCGCCTTGTCCGCATCGGTCAGCGGCATGGCCTCGATCTTCTTCTGCAGCTCGCCAATCTGGGCACTGGTGGCGTTGATGGGTTCCTTGAAGGAGTCGTTGACCGCGTTGCCCTCGGCCAGCAGGATGGCCTGGTTGCGGGCGGCATTGGTCATGGTCAGACCATTCCATTCCGTGCTGATCTGCACCAGCTCCTCGACCAGCGCCTGGTGTTCCCGCCCTTCCGCGAGGATGCTGGCGCTGCGCAGCAATCCCACAATCGCCACCGCGCAGATAGCCGCGATGACCAGCACAATAAATGCCCACAACTTGGTAGCGATCTTGAGTCCGTTGAGTCCCATGGCTTGACTCCTTTTCTAGTTATGCTGCACTGCGTTCAGCAGTGCATCGTCTACCTTAATGCGCCTTGTCCCAATTAGGGCCAACCCCAACTTCTGCCAGTAGCGGCACCTTGAGCGCAGCCACACCGGCCATGAGGCGGGGAATCTCGGTGCGCAGCCAGTCCACCTCGGCTTCGGGCACTTCAAACACCAGTTCATCATGCACCTGCATGATCATTTTGGTGGCTTTTTTCTCCTTGTCCAGCACCGCCTGCACCGCGTTCATGCTGAACTTGATGAGGTCTGCTGCCGTGCCCTGCATGGGCGCGTTGATGGCCGCACGCTCCAGCCCTGCCAGTAGTGCTCCCTTGGCCGTCTGGATGCCGGCGAGCTGCAGGCGGCGGCCAAACACGGTCTCCACATAGCCTTTTTCCCGTGCAATCGCCCGCGTGCTCTCCATGTACTGCTTCACACCGGGGTAGCGCTCGAAATAGCGCGCGATGTAGTTCTTGGCCGCCGTGTTGTCGATGCCCAGGTTGCGCGCCAGGCCGAAGGCGCTCATGCCGTAGATCAGGCCGAAGTTGATGACCTTGGCATAGCGGCGCTGCTCGCTGCTCACCTGGTCCACCGCCACGCCAAACACCTCGGCAGCCGTGGCCCGGTGCACGTCCAGGCCGTCGTGGAAGGCCTTGAGCAGGGCCGCATCGTCGCTGATGTGGGCCATGATGCGCAGCTCGATCTGCGAGTAGTCGGCGCTGGCGATCACGCAGCCCGGCGCCGCCACAAAGGCCTCACGCACGCGGCGGCCTTCTGCCGTGCGGATCGGGATGTTCTGCAGGTTGGGGTCGTTGCTCGACAGGCGCCCGGTCACCGCCACTGCCTGCGAGTAATGCGTGTGCACCCGGCCCGTGCGCGGCAGCGCCAGCTGGGCCAGCTTGTCGGTGTAGGTTCCTTTGAGCTTGGAGAGGCTGCGGTGCTCCAGCAACTTGGCCGGCAGGGGATAGTCCTCGGCCAGCTTTTCCAGCACCTCTTCGTCCGTACTGCGCGCACCGGTGGCCGTTTTCTTGACCACGGGCATGCCCAGCTTGTCGAAGAAGATTTCGCCCAGCTGCTTGGGGCTGCTGAGGTTGAAGGGTTGGCCGGCGATCTCGTAGGCCTCAGTCTCCAGCTGCAGGATGCGCTGGCCGAGTTCGTGGCTTTGCGCGGCCAGCGTGGGCGCGTCGATCAGCACGCCGTTGCGTTCGATGCGGTACAGGGTTTCGCTGCTGGCGATCTCCAGCTCGTAGATGGTGCGCAGCTTGGCGTCGGACTCGATCTGGGGCCACAGGGCCAGGTGCACATCCAGCGTCTGGTCCGAATCCTCACAGGAATACTCGGCCGCCTTCTCGATGTCGACCTGGTCAAACGGAATCTGGTTGGCACCCTTGCCGCACAGGTCTTCGTAGCTGATGCCGCTACGCCCCAGGTGGCGTTCCGCCAGGCTGGAGAGGTTATGCGGCTTGTGCGCCTCCAGCACATAGCTTTGCAGCATGGTGTCGTGCACATAGCCCTGCACTTCAATGCCGTGGTTGGCCAGCACATGGCGGTCGTACTTGACGTGCTGCCCCAGCTTCTTCGCTGCCGGGTTTTCCAGCCAGGGCTTGAGCCGGGCCAGCACCTCGTCGCGCGGCAGCTGGTCGGGCGCGCCGGGGTAGCGGTGCGCCAGCGGAATATAGGCCGCGGCACCCGGCGCCACGCTGAAGGACACGCCCACCACCTCGGCCACCATTTCATCGATGGAGGTGGTTTCCGTATCCAGCGCCACCAGATCGGCCGCCTCCACACGGGCCAGCCAGCTGTCAAAGGCCTCCCAGGTCAGCACCGTGTCGTAGGCCACGCTTCTGCGTGCCGGAGCCGCATCGGCTGCAGGTTCATCAAACAGGCCCGGACTCGCCGCTGAAGCAGCGGCCGGAGCCGCTGCGGGCGCGGTATCACCCGCATCGGAGCCCAGCGACTTGGCCAGGCCCTTGAAGCCATATTTTTCGTAAAAAGTGCGCAGAGCCCCCGTATCCTGTGCGCGAACAGCTATCGAATCCATAGCAGGCAGGCCATCCACCCATCCGGCCAGATCGCAATCTGTCTTGATGGTGAGCAGGCTGCGCCCCGTGGGCAGCCAGTCCAGCGACTTGCGCAGGTTCTCGCCCACCACGCCGGTGATGTTGGCCGCGTTGTCCACCACGCCCTGCAGCGAACCATATTGCTGCAGCCACTTCACGGCCGTCTTGGGCCCCACCTTGGGCACACCGGGCACGTTGTCCACGGCGTCGCCCACCAGAGTCTGGTAGTCCAGCATCAGGTGCGCGGGCACGCCAAACTCAGCCTCCACGCCTGCCAGATCGCGGCGCTTGCCGTTCATGGTGTCGATGATGGTGATGTGTTCGTTGACCAGTTGCGCCAGGTCCTTGTCGCCGCTGCTCACAATGACCTCAATGCCCTGCTTTGCTGCGGTGACCGCCAGGGTGCCGATCACGTCATCCGCTTCCACGCCGGGCACGTCCAGCACGGCCCAGCCCAGGTGGCGCACCACCTCGTGGATGGGCGCAATCTGGCTGCGCAGATCGTCGGGCATGGGGTCGCGGTGCGCCTTGTACTCGGGGTAGATGGTGTCGCGGAAGGTCGGGCCCTTGGCATCGAACACGCAGGCCACGTAAGCAGCCGGGTACTCCTTGCGCAGACTGTTCATCATGTTGATCATGATGCGGATGGCGCCAGTCTTCTGCACCGTACCATCGGGCAGCGTGATGCTCATGGTCTCGCCACCGGCAAAAAAGGCGCGGTACAGGTAGCTGGAGCCATCGACCAGCAGCAGGGTTTTACGGGGTTCGGTCATAAAAGGTATTGTGCCCCCACGCTGCGTCGCTGCGAGGAAGCCGCCCCTACAATTACCACATGGCTGTATACACAGAGGTCTCCTTCGACGAGGCCAGCACATTCCTTGCATCCCTCAAGCTCGGCGACCTTCAGACCCTGGAAGGTTGCTCCGGCGGCATTGAGAACACCAACTACTTCGTCACCACCGACCAGGCGCCCTATGTGCTGACCCTGTTCGAGCGCCTGAGCTTTGAGCAGTTGCCGTTCTACCTGCGGCTCATGAAGCACCTGGCCTTTCACGGCGTGCCAGTGCCCGACCCGGCCGCCAACCGCGACGGCGATGTGCTGCACAGCCTGAACGGCAAGCCCGCCGCCGTGGTCAACCGCCTCAAGGGCCGCAGCGAACTGGCCCCGGGCGTGGAACACTGCCGCCAGGTGGGCGCCATGCTGGCGCGCATGCACCTGGCCGGGCGCGACTTTGGCATGCAGCAACCCAATCTGCGCGGCCTGCCCTGGTGGAACGAAACCGTACCCGTGGTACTGCCGCACCTGGAAGCCGCCCAAGCCCAGCTGCTGCAAACCGAACTGGCGTACCAGAACCATGTGGCCGCCAGCAGCGCCTACACCGGCCTGCCGCGCGGCGCCATCCATGCCGACCTGTTCCGCGACAACGTGATGTTCGAAACGGTAGACGGTGCGCCGCAACTGAGTGGTTTCTTCGACTTCTATTTCGCCGGCGTGGACACCTGGTTGTTCGACCTGGCCGTCTGCCTCAACGACTGGTGCATCGACCTTCCCACCGGCGTGGCTGACCTGGAGCGCTCGCGCGCCTTTGTGCAGGCCTACGCCAGCGTGCGCCCGCTCACGGCGCAGGAGCGCGAACTGTTGCCCGCCCTGCTGCGCGCCGGCGCCCTGCGCTTCTGGATCTCACGCTTGTGGGACTGGTACCTGCCGCGCGAAGCCAGCATGCTCAAACCCCACGACCCCACCCATTTCGAACGCGTGCTGCGCGAACGTGCCAACCATCCGCTGGGCATGGCCCCGCTGGAAGCCGGAGAGGCGGTGCTCGCATGAAGCTGCGTCTGGTTCCCGCCCGCCAGGGCGCCACCTGGGTCAAACAGGGCATTGCTGCCTTCTTCAAGCAACCCCTGGCCCTGCTCGGCCTGCTGTTTCTCTTCATGGGGAGCATGACGCTGTTGAGCCTGCTGCCCGTACTGGGCAGCATCGTGGCACTCACCCTGCTGCCCGCCGCCACATTGGGGTTGATGGCTGCAACCCGCGAAATCAACAAAGGCAACTTTCCCATGCCCACGGTGCTGCTCGCCGCCTTTCGGGCCGGACGCCAGCAATTGCGCGCGATGCTGCTGCTAGGCCTGCTCTATGCCGTGGCGCTGTTTGTCGTGCTGGGCCTTTCCGCAGCGGTGGATGGCGGCCAATTTGCCCGCCTCTACCTGGGCGGCGGCGGCCTGAGCGAAGAGATGGTGCAACAGCAGGCGTTCCAAAACGCCTTCATGCTGGCGACCGTGCTCTATATCCCCGTGTCGCTGCTGTTCTGGCATGCGCCGGCCCTGGTGCACTGGCACCAGGTCCCTCCGGTCAAAAGCCTGTTTTTCAGCCTGGTGGCCTGCATGCGGAACTTTTGGGCCTTTACCGTCTTCGGAGTCAGCTGGGCATTGCTCATGATCACTGCGGGCCTGGCGGTCAGCAGCGTAGCCATCCTGCTGGGCAGCCCGCAGATGCTGGGCGTGGTGCTCATGCCATTCGGCATGATCTCTGCGGCCATGTTTTTTGCCTCCCTGTATTTCTCGTTCGACGACTGTTTTGAAGCCCCTCCAGGAGACACGAATGACACAGCACACCCTTGAAGGCCGCAGCGACAATGAAGTTCTGTGGTTCCAGCGCCGCGGCTTCTTGCAGGCCGCTGCCGCGTGGACCAGCATGGGGGGCTTTGCCACCGCGCACGCCCAGTCGCGCAGCAATGTGGTCGAACTCGTGGGCGACGCCACCGTCAACGGCCGCCGCCTGCTGACACAGCAGCCCATCCAGACCGGCGATGAGATCGTCACCGGCCCGGACTCGCGCCTGGTTTTCGTGATCGGCAACTCGGCCTTCCATGTGCGCCAAAACTCGCGCATGACAGTAGAGCGCGGCGCCACCCTCAATGCGGTCAGTCTGCTGCGCTTGGTCACCGGCGCGGTGGTCAGCGTCTGGGGCAAAGGCAGCAGCCGCCAGATCGTCACCCCCACGCTGACCGCTGGCATCCGTGGCACCGGCGTGTACACCGAAATCTTTGAGAACCAGGGCGGGCGCAGTTACTTCTGCAACTGCTACGGCACGGTGGACATGGCCGCCGGCCGCGACAAGACCGTAAGCCGCTCCGACTACCACCAAGCCTTTTGGGGCGAAGTGCAGCCCAAAGAAGGCCGCCTGCTGACACCAGCCAAGGCCATCAACCACACCGACGAGGAGCTGGAGTACTTGGCCGCGCTGGTCGACCAGCGTACGGCCTGGCAAATCCTGGGCAAGAAGGGTGTGAAGGACGGCAAGGGCTACATGGAAGAAAAACCGGACCAGCCGCACCCGGCGGCGAAGCCCAATTCCTGAGCCATAGCCAGCGGCAGCGCCACCCGTTGCGGCGCTGCGATATCACCCGGACAGGGAGGCCACACGGCCTCCCTTTTTTATTTCGGGCTGGCCTTGCGGAATGCCGCAATCGCCTTGGCCAGGTCCTCGTACTCCTCACACTCCCGGTTGCCGCAGATCTTTTCCAGTTCCGCCAGGTGGCGCTCGGCCATCTCCGGTTTGCGGACCATCAGATACGCCTCGCCGATGTACTCGTGTGCGCCCTTGTGGCGCGGGTCCAGCTGCAGCGCCATGCTGTAGTGTTCAAAGGCCTTGGGCAGATCCGGCTTGTCCTGCTTGCGGTAGGTGTAGGCCAGCAGGTTGTGGGCATCGGCGTTGCCCGGATCGTCGTGCAGGGCCGCTTTCAGGTCGTACTGCGCACGGCTCCAGCCCTTGCGCCCGATCGCCTCGCGGGCCGAGGCCATGCGCTCACTGACACTGGACGGAATGACGGCGGGCAGGTCGACAGCCAGAGCCGGAAGGGCCAGGCTGCAGGCCAGCACAAGAACGGCAGGTTTCATGGTGAATTCTCCAACGCTCCCCACAGGTTAGCGGATGTAGCCTGCCGTTGGGGTCAAGGTTTTGTCACTCATCTGTCACATACAAAAGCTAAAAACTCGGGCTAAGCCTGCCACCCGGCAGAGCCGTTCACTCCCCTTTCAGCGAGCACCACGATGGCAAAAGACTTTTCCCAGATGGAAGACAGCAACCGCTCTTCCAACCCCAGCATTCATGACGTCTCCCTCCCCTCGCGCCGCACCGTGCTGCGTGGTGGCCTGGGTGGCCTCGCCAGCAGCCTGCTGTCGCCCCTGGGCGCCCTGGGTGCTGCCGGTGCGGCCACGACGCTGACCGGCTGCGCCTCCACCATGACGCACACTGGCGCGCTGCTGGGTTTCAAGAGCGTGGCCATCTCCACCGCCGACACCGTGACCGTACCCGAGGGCTACACCGTGCAGGTCATTGCCCCCTGGGGTGACCCGGTCGGCATGTCCGGCGAAAACAACGCCTTCAAGGACGACGCCAGCAACACCGCCGCCCAGCAGGAAACCCAGTTCGGCATGCACCACGACGGCATCCACTACTTTGCCCAGAACGGATCCAAGAGTGGTCTGCTGGCGATGAACCACGAGTACGTGGACAATGGCCTGCTGTTCACGGACGGCGTGGACAACTGGAGCCTGGAGAAGGTGCGCAAGTCGCAGGCGGCCCACGGCGTGTCCATCTTCGAAGTGGAAGAAAAAGGCGGCAAGTGGGAAGTGGTCAAGCCCTCCCCCTGGGCCCGCCGCATCACCTCCAACACCCGCATGGAGCTCAGCGGCCCCGCCGCCGGTCACGCCCTGCTCAAGACCGCTGCCGACCCATCCGGGCGCGTGGTGCTGGGCACGGTCAACAACTGCGCCAGCGGCATCACGCCCTGGGGCACCTACCTGACCTCGGAAGAAAACTTCATCAACTACTTCAGCGGCAGCGACAACCTCAGCGAACACGACAAGCGCTGGGGCCTGAAGAAGGGTGGCGCCGGCTACCGCTGGCATGAGCATGACGCACGCTTTGATGCGGCCAAGAACCCCAACGAACCCAACCGCTTTGGCTGGATTGTGGAAATCGACCCCTTTAACCCCAGCTCCACCCCCATCAAGCGCACCGCGATGGGCCGTGCCGCTCACGAAGGCGCCACGGTTGCCGTGACCAAGGACAAGCGCGCCGTGGTCTACATGGGTGAAGACTCGCGTTTTGAGTACATCTACAAGTTCGTCAGCCGCGACGCGATCAAAGAAGGTGGCGCTGCCGCCAATGCCACGCTCCTGGACCACGGCACGCTGTATGTGGCCCAGTTCAATGCTGACGGCAAGGGCCGCTGGATTGCGCTGACCCACGGCCAGGGCCCGCTGACGGCGGCCAACGGCTTTGCGGATCAGGGCGAGGTGTTGATCAAATCCCGCCAGGCCAGCGACCTGCTGGGAGCCACCAAGATGGACCGCCCCGAGTGGATTGCCGTGGACCAGCAAGGCTGGGTCTACACCACGCTAACCAACAACAGCAACCGCGGTGCCGCCAAGCAACCTGGCGTGGACGCAGCCAACCCGCGTGTGAACAACACGCAGGGCAACATCATCCGCTGGAAGGAAGACGGCGACCATGGCGCCACCACCTTCGCCTGGAACCACTTCATCATGGCTGGCGACCCCTCGCTGGAACGTGCCGACGCCAAGGGCAGCATCAAGGGCGACATGTTCTCCTGCCCGGATGGCCTCTGGGTGGATGGCCGTGGCGTTCTGTGGATCCAGTGCGACATGTCCACCTCTGCCATGGGCAAGGGTGACCTGAAGAACTTCGGCAACAACATGATGCTGGCCGCCGACACCCGCACAGGCGAAGCACGCCGCTTCCTGGTTGGCCCCGCGGGTTGCGAAATCACTGGCGCCACCGGCACCCCGGACGGCAAGACCATGTTCATCAACATCCAGCACCCGGGTGAGCCCGCGGACGAAACCAGCGACCCCAAGAACCCGCGCGCGGTGTCCAACTGGCCCGAGAAGAAGGCTACCGGCCGTCCACGCTCGGCCACAGTCGTCATCCGCAAGGCCGACGGCGGCGTGATCGGAACCTGAGTCCCCTTGGGCTGAACTGATGGCGGGCTGCAGCAATGCAGCCCGCTATTTTTTTGATAGCTGCTTGCGCACATTCCACGGGGGCTGGAAACCAATCTAGTGCTGAAATCAGATGGAGGGCTTGAGCTTGAGGCAGTTGTTCTCGGGAATGCGCTTGGCGCCTGCCTTGCTACGGGCTTCATCCGTGGCTTCGCACGCGAACAGCATGCCGTAGTACATGCGGCGCCAGTAGACATCGTCGCCCGGTGCGTCCTTCTGCAGGTTGGCGATGAACAGCGTCTCCACCTGGCGCAGCACATCCTTGCGCTGGGCCAGCGTCCAGTCCTGCTGCAAGGGCTGCTCCAGAAACAGACGTTCCAGTTCGGGCACATCGCGCGTATGGCCCCACAGCGCCGGCGTGGAGGCCAACACCACTTTCTCGTTGAGCACCATGCGGATCAGCATAGAGCGGTACAGGCACTCCCGCGAATCGGGATGGAAGGAATCGGCGCTGGCCTTGATCGACTGCAGCTGGTTGGCAATCGCCGAGGGCGCCATGTACTTCACGGCGCGCGCGCGCTGCTCCAGCTGAGCCACCGTCATGCGGGTCATGGGCGGCTCGTAAACCGAGAGCTGCACGCACTCGGGCATTTCTCCCGTGGGCTCGGCGGGTGCGACGGCAATGGGTTTGGGCTGCGTCGAAGAAGCCGCAGCTTGGGCAGGCTGTGCCTGCACGGGTTTCGCCGGTACCACCGGGGGCACAACTGTTGGCGCGACGGCCACCACCACGCTGCTGGCGGGCTGCGCCGCCGGTGGCGCAGCAGGCACAGCCGTCGGGGGAGCCACAGGCGCCGCAGCAGGCAGCTGCGCCACCTGCGGGCGCAGGTCCAGCGCCACCCACAGCGCCGTAGCCGCCAGCCCCAGCGCCAGAACGCCGGCGGCACCTGCCAACCAGACGCTGCTGCGCATCTGCAAAAACGTCTTGCGCCCCGGCGGGCGCGGCAGTTGCACCGGGTCGCGGCCCGTGGATTCCTCCAGCGAACCCGCACCGCTGGGCCGGGGGCGCCGGCGTACCGGCACCGGCTGGCCCCACCAGGGCGGCGACTGCAGCGCCTGCAACTCGGTCACCAACGCCTGCATGGTCTGCAGGCGCGCAGCCGGGTCCTTGGCGCTGGCCTGGGCAATCAGGGTGTCCAGTGCGGGGTAATCACGCAACGGCTGCACATCGACCAGCGCGGGCACCGGGTCATTGAGCTGGGCCCACAGCAATTGCGAGGTGTTCTCCCGGTCGAAAGCCTCCCGCCCGCTCAACGTCTCGAACAGCACCAGCCCCAGCGCATAGATGTCGGCCCGCGCGTCGATGGTGCCGGCGCTGATCTGCTCGGGCGCCATGTAGCGCGGCGTGCCGGCCACGCCGCCCTCCATGGTCAGGCGTGTGGCCATCTCGTCGGTCACGCGGGCAATGCCAAAGTCCAGCACCTTCACATGCCAGCCTGCAATGTCCCGGCGCACGCGGATGTTCTCGGGCTTGATGTCCCGGTGCACCACACCCCGCGCATGGGCAAAGGCCAGTGTCTCCGCCACCTTGCAGATAATCGCCTGCGCATCGGCAAATGGCAGCGCGCCCTCGCGGTCCAGCAGGGAGGACAGATCCTCACCTTCCACATACTCAAACGCCAGAAACAGGTGACCGTCTTCGTCCACACCCGTGTCCAGCAGCTGGGCCGCGCCGGGGTGGCTCACCTCCAGCGTCATGGCCGCCTCGCGCTCAAAACGCTTGCGCAGCTGCGGATCGTCCGAGAGATGGGCTGGCAGGAACTTCAGCGCCACCTGCTTGCCCACACCCAGCTGCTTGGCCAGGTAGACCGCCCCCATGCCGCCACTGCCGATCTTGCGGAGCAGCTGGTAACGCCCAGCCACGAGCTGCAGCGAGGGGCGGGAGGCGGTGCGGGTGGAGGGGTCGGGACGGCTGAACATGGGCTGGCAGGACTATAGACCGCCGCCAAACTAGTCCGACCAGACTATCGCGCTACGAGGGCAAACCCTTCACAATTCGTTACATCTGCACCAAGGTACCTTGGCGCGCGCATATTCTTCAGGGATCACTATGAAAATTTCCAAAAAATGGCTCGCCGGCCTGGCTTTCGCAGCCCTCGCCCCACTGGCCAACGCCACCCCCAACCTGATCGTGAACGGCAGCTTTGAAAGCTCGACCTTCAACGGCAGCTTCACGACCTTCGGCGCTGGTTCCACCGGCCTGACCGGCTGGACCATCGATTTCGGCAGCGTAGACCTGATCAACCACTACTGGCAGCCATCCCAAGGGAACTACAGCCTGGACCTGAGCGGCAACGAGGATGGTGTGATTTCCCAAACTTTTGCGACAGTGATTGGTCAGAAGTATTTGGTGTCTTTCGATATCGCAGGCAACCCTGATGACCGGAATGTTGATCCCGCAAAGTACTTGATAGTAGGTCTGAATCAGGATGTCGACTACAGCTTCGACACAACTGGGAAGAGCCACAGCAATATGGGCTGGATCACCAAGAGCTTTGTATACCAGGCAGTCACCAGCCAAACCCAACTGAGCTTCACCGGATGGCAAAGCTCCCCCTATGGCGTGGCACTGGACAACATCTCCGTGACTGCCGTACCCGAACCCGAAACCTACGCCATGCTCCTGGCTGGCCTGGGTGTGGTGGGTGCGCTGGCACGCCGCAAGCGCAAGACCGCCGCGCAATGAACTAAAGCAGGGAATCTCACAATGAAAACCATTCACGCAATCGCCCTCGCTGCTGCCTTGGCAGCGGGTGCAAGCCAAGCTGGCGCAGCCACCAATCTGGTGGTGAACGGCGGCTTTGAAGCCCAAACCGTGCAGGACACAGTTAAGAAATTTGACACCTTCAGCACCGTCTCCCAAGGCCTCGTGGGCTGGACTGTCAGCTTGCCCAATGCCTCCGTGGATCTGGTCAGCAATGCCTACTGGACCGCAGCCTCTGGCAACAATAGTCTGGACTTGAATGGCCTGAACAAGGGAAAGATCAGCCAAGTATTGAGTACCGTGGTCGGTCAGCTCTATACCCTGTCCTTTGATCTGGCAGCCAACACCAATGCGGGCACTGCCTTGAAAGGTGTGTCTGTCAGCCTGATCACTCCCAACATCTACAAGGCTGACCCCACCGGCCACTCCAACCTCAACATGGGTTGGACCCATTACAGCGGCCAGTTTGTGGCGCAAAGCACGCAGACCGTGCTGAGCTTCACCAGCACAGTAAACGGCCCGGCCGGCGTGGCCTTGGACAACATCTCGGTGACCGCTGTGCCCGAACCCGAAACCTACGCCCTGATGCTCGCCGGCCTGGGCCTGATGGCTACGGTGGCACGTCGCCGCAAGCAGAACAAGGCAGCGTAAGCTTCCCGTCCTCCAGAAAAAAGGCCTGTTCTCTCGAACAGGCCTTTTTGCTTTCAGAGGCTGTAATCGCGCTCCACCTTGGCAATACGCGTCTTGAACGCCGCATACCACTTGGCGTGACCGAGTTGCTGCGCCACCTGGTGCTCGGCATTCGCCTTCCAGGCGCGGATGGACTCCAGGTCTTTCCAGTAGGAAACGGTGATGCCCAAGCCGTCACGGGCCGACTCCACGCCCAGGTAGCCGGGTTGCTGGGCCGCCAGGGCCAGCATTTTTTCAGCCATCTCGCCATAGCCTTCATCGACGGCGGTGCGCAGGCTGGTGAAGATGACCGCGTAGTACGGGGCGGGTGGGGTGTTGGCAATGTCCAGGCTCATGGCGTGTCTCCAAATCGGGTCAGGGTACAGGGGTCAGTTTGGCCACGCTGAGGGCCAGCCACTTGGTGCCGTGGCGGGGGAAATTGATCTGCGCGCGCGCATCGTCGCCCGCACCTTCCAGTGTGAGCACCGTGCCCTCGCCAAACTTGGCGTGGAACACTTTCTGGCCCTTGCGCAGCCCCGTAGGCTCTTCCTTGCGGGGTACTTCTTTCTGGGGCGCAGGATAAGAGCCAAATCCGCTTCCAGCCCCCGTGAAATATGCGCGAGCAGCTCCTGAATTAGTAGCATATCCGCCGCCGCCCCAGCTCCCGCCAAAACCACCGCCAGCCGGCATGGGTTGCTGCTTGGGCGTAAGGTATTTGAGGCACTCCTCAGGCAGCTCGTCAAAGAAGCGGCTCTTGAGGTTGTAGCGTGTCTGCCCGTGCAGCATGCGCGTCTGCGAGTGGCTCAGGTACAGGCGCTTGCGTGCACGCGTAATGGCCACATAGGCAAGGCGTCGTTCTTCCTCCAGGCCCTCGTGGTCGCTCATGGAGTTCTCGTGCGGGAACAGGCCCTCCTCCATGCCGGTGATGAACACGCAGTCAAACTCCAGCCCCTTGGCGCTGTGCACCGTCATGAGCTGGATGGCGTCCTGCCCGGCGGCAGCCATGTTGTCGCCAGCTTCCAGTGCAGCATGGCTCAGAAAGGCCTGCAGGGGTGACAAGGTCTCGCCGGTTTCACCGAACTCGTCCGCGGCCGCAGCCAGGGCCTCGCCACTCAAACCTTGGCTGGCCGGACTCTGGCTCAGCGCGGCGGCCGAGCTGACCAGAGGCGTCATGCCCGGTGCCTCGCGACCAAAGCCTTCCTGCATCACAAAGCTCTCGGCTGCATTGACGAGTTCGTCCAAGTTCTCGATGCGGTCTTCGCCCTCGCGGTCATTGCGGTAGTACTCCAGCAGGCCGCTGCTGTCGAGCATGAGCTTGACGATGTCTTTGAGGTTTTTGTCTGCGGTCTGCTCCCGCAACACGTCGATCTTGGCCACAAAGCCACCAATAAGCGCACCCGGGCGGCCCGGCAACAGGCTCACCGCATCGTGCAACGAGCAGCCCGTAGCCTTGGCCTGGTCCTGCAGTTGCTCAATGCTGCGCGCACCTATGCCGCGCGCAGGAAAATTCACGACGCGCAGAAAGCTGGTGTCGTCGTTGGGGTTCTCCAGCAGGCGCAGGTAGGCCAGTGCGTGCTTGATCTCGGCACGCTCGAAAAAGCGCAGACCGCCGTACACGCGGTAAGGAATGGCTGCGTTGAACAGGCCGGTTTCAATCACCCGGCTTTGTGCATTGCTGCGGTAGAGCACGGCGATTTCCTTGCGCTCCACGTCATCGCGGATCAATTGCTTGATCTCGTCCACCATCCACGTGGCTTCGGCAAAATCGCTGGGCGCCTCGTAGACGCGCACTGGCTCACCCGCCCCCTGCGCGGTGCGCAGGTTCTTGCCCAAGCGCCGGCTGTTGTGGCTGATCAGCGCGTTGGCGCTGTCCAGGATGTTGCTGAAGCTGCGGTAGTTTTCTTCCAGCTTGATCTGCTGGCGCACCTCGAACTCGCGCACGAAGTCCGTCATATTGCCCACGCGCGCGCCGCGGAAGGCGTAGATGCTCTGGTCATCATCGCCCACGGCCAGCACGGCGCCACCGCCGTCACGGCCCAGCAGGCCGTCGTTGCCCTGCCCCGCAATCATCTTGATCCAGGCGTACTGCAGCTTGTTGGTGTCCTGGAACTCGTCGATCAGGATGTGGCGGAAGCGGCGCTGGTAATGCTCCCGGATCGGCTTGTTGTCACGCAAGAGCTCGTAGCTGCGCAGCATGAGTTCGCCAAAGTCCACCACGCCTTCGCGCTGGCATTGCTCCTCGTAGAGCTGGTAGATCTCGATTTTCTTGCGCGTGTCCGGATCGCTGGCCACCACGTCCTTGGGGCGCAGCCCCTCTTCCTTGCAGTTGCCGATGAACCACCCCAGCTGCTTGGGCGGGAAGCGCTCACTGTCGATGTTGTACTGCTTGCACAAGCGCTTGATGGCGCTGAGCTGGTCCTGCGTGTCCAGAATCTGGAAGGCCTGCGGCAGGCCGGCATTCTTGTAGTGCGCGCGCAGAAAACGGTTGCACAGGCCGTGGAAGGTACCAATCCACATGCCGCGCACATTGACCGGCAGCATGGCGGAGAGACGCGTCATCATCTCCTTGGCCGCCTTGTTGGTGAAGGTAACCGCGAGAATGCCGCCGGGCGAGACGTAGCCGTTCTGCAGCAACCAGGCGATGCGCGTGGTCAGCACCCGCGTCTTGCCCGAGCCTGCACCGGCCAGAATCAGCGCGTGCTCGGCCGGCAGTGTGACGGCAGCGAGCTGCTCGGGGTTCAGGTTGTGTAGCAAAGGGGAAGAGGTGCCAGCGGCGGCGGGGGAATGCATGCCCCGATTGTAGAAAGGCCCAAGACCTGCACTGTTTGGGGGCCATATAAAAAACCATATACCGCCCCCCCGCCAACCCGCCTAGAATCAATCACCGGGCCCAAGCAATTGGCACCCGGTTTTTTTATGGCCGGTGTCAGTCCAAGCGCCCAGTGTTTTTGAACCTGAAAACTTTGGATAGGAGCTTGGGCCATGGAAATTTTTGACTACGACAACATCCTCTTGCTGCCCCGCAAATGCCGGGTGGAGAGCCGTTCTGAATGCGATGCCGGCGTGGAGCTGGGCAGCCGCAAATTCCGCCTTCCCGTCGTCCCCGCCAACATGAAAACCGTGGTGGATGAGTCCATCTGCGAATGGCTGGCGAAGAACAACTACTTCTACGTCATGCACCGCTTTGACTTGGACAACGTGAAGTTCACTCAGGCCATGCACGCCAAGGGCCTGTTTGCCTCCATCTCGCTGGGCGTCAAGCAGCCCGATTACGCGACTGTGGACAAGCTGGTGGCCCTGGGCGTGACGCCCGAGTACATCACCATCGATATCGCCCACGGTCACGCCGACAGCGTGCGCGACATGATCATTTACTTGAAGAAGCACCTGCCCGGCAGCTTCGTCATCGCCGGCAACGTGGCCACGCCCGAGGCCGTGATCGACCTGGAAAACTGGGGTGCGGACGCGACCAAGGTAGGTGTAGGCCCGGGCAAGGTGTGCATCACCAAACTCAAGACCGGTTTTGGCACCGGCGGCTGGCAGCTCAGCGCCGTGAAATGGTGTGCCCGTGTGGCGACCAAACCCATCATTGCCGATGGCGGCATCCGCAGCCACGGCGACATCGCCAAAAGCATCCGCTTCGGCGCCAGCATGGTGATGATCGGCTCGCTATTCGCAGGCCACGAAGAATCGCCCGGCAAGACCGTGGAAGTCGATGGCGCGCTCTACAAGGAGTACTACGGCTCGGCCAGCGACTTCAACAAGGGCGAGTACAAGCACGTCGAGGGTAAGCGCATCCTCGAACCCGTCAAGGGCAAGCTGGCCGACACGCTGGTCGAGATGGAGCAGGACGTGCAAAGCTCCATCAGCTACGCGGGCGGCAAGAAACTCATGGACATTCGCAAGGTCAACTACGTGACCCTGGGCGGCGACAACGCGGGCGAACACCTCTTGATGTAAATCAGGCGCTGCGGGGCTGTCAGCCTTTCGACAGCCTTTGAAGGCCCCCTGTCATGCGCCGCCCCATGGGCGGCGCTATTCTTGTGCAGAGGAGCACAAGAATGACCATGAAAATTGCACTACTTGGCATAGGCCTGATGGGCCTGCCCATGGGGCGCCGGCTCTGCGAGGCCGGCCACACGGTCCATGTCTGGAACCGCACCCGGCACAAGGCAGAGCAACTCATTCCCCTGGGCGCCACCGTGCACACCACGCCAGCCCTGGCTGTCAAAGACGCAGACATCGTCATCCTCATGCTGGACCACGGAGGTGTGGTTGGCCATGTGCTGTTCGAACTGGGCGCGGCCGCCGGCATCGCCCCCGGCACGCTGCTGGTGGACATGTCCTCCATCAAACCCATTGAAGCCAAAGACCATGCAGCACGCCTGAGCGAGCTCGGTGTGGACTATCTGGATGCGCCCGTCTCGGGCGGCACAGTGGGCGCCGAGCATGGCACGCTGGCCATCATGGTGGGCGGCAAGGCCAGCAATTTCGAACGCGCCGTGCCCATCTTCAAGGTCTTTGGTCGACCCACCCATGTGGGCCCGATCGGCTCCGGCCAGCTCACCAAGCTGGCCAACCAGATGATCGTGGGCGCCACCATCGGCGTGATTGCCGAGGCCCTGCTACTGTGCGAGCGCGGCGGTGCCGACATGGGCAAGGCCAAGGAGGCGATCACTGGCGGCTTTGCCGACAGCCGCATCCTGCAGGTGCACGGCCAGCGCATGGTGGAGCGCGACTTTGCTCCGCGCGCGCGCATGACAGTGCAGATCAAGGACCTGCGCAACGCGCTGGCAACAGCCAGCGAGGTCGGCTTTGACGCCCCTATCACCGCCCTCTTCGAGCAGCTCTACGCCCAAGGCATAGACCATGGCCTGGCCGACCTGGACCACGCCGGCCTGTTTGTGGAGTTGGCCAGCCGCAACGGCATGGCCTGAGCCCCTACTTCTCGCACAGACGAAAAAAAGGCCTCTTGCGAGGCCTTTTTTGATGGGGCGAAGCGAACTTAGTCCGCGTTACGCGAGGGACGCTTCTTGGCGTCGCGCGGCACAAACACCTTGCCGCCGTTGCCAGGCTTGGCAAAACCGCTGGGCTTGCCAGCAAAGCCAGGCTTGCGAGCGCCGAAGTCGCCACGCGGAGCACCGAAGTCACCGCGCGGGGCCTGGAAATCGCCGCGAGGCTGAAAGTCGCCACGCGGTTGGAAGTCACCGCGTTGGGGACGGTCACCACGCGGAGCGCCCTGACCGGCAAAACGGTCATTGAAACCACCCTTGCGCTCGTAGCTGAAACCTTCGCGCGCTGCGGGGCTGAAGTCGCGGGAGTTATGGCCGAAGTCACGGTTGCCGCCTTCAGGGCGACCACCGAAACCACGTGCGGGGCCGTAGCCTTCGCGGTTGCCACCGCCAAAGCCACCTTCACGCGGACCGCCAAACTTGCGATCGCGCTGCTGGAAGTCGCCACCGCGGCCACGGCCGCCGAAGCTGGGGCGCGATTCAGGCGCGCGCTGCTGAGGCTCCAGACCGGGCACAGTCTCAGCTTTGATCGGCTGACGGCTGTAGGCTTCGATGTCGAAGATCTTGCGGCGGTCGCGGAATTCGGCAAAGGTCACGGCGATACCGTCGCGACCGGCACGGCCGGTGCGGCCAATGCGGTGGGTGTAGTCCTCGGCCTTCATGGGCAGGCCGAAGTTGAACACGTGGGTGATGGTAGGCACGTCGATGCCGCGTGCGGCCACATCGGTGGCTACCAGGATCTGCACCTGGCCGTTGCGCAGCGCCATGAGGCGGCGGTTGCGCAGGCCCTGGCTCAGGGCGCCATGCAGAGCCACGGCGGAGAAACCATCCTGTTGCAGGTCGTTAGCCAAGCCGTCGCACTCGATCTGGGTGCTGGCAAAGACCACGGCCTGGTTGATGGTGGTGTCACGCAGCCAGTGGTCCAGCAGCTTGCGCTTGTGCACCATGTTGTCAGCCCAGAACAGCACTTGCTTGATATTGGCGTGCTTTTCCTGCGGGCTATCGATGGTCACACGCTGGGGTTCGCGCATCACGCGGGCAGCCAGCTGCTGGATGCGGGGTGCGAAGGTGGCGCTGAACATCATGGTCTGTTTGCGGGCGATGGTCAGCTGGTTGATTTCAGCCAGGTCATCGGAGAAGCCCAGGTCCAGCATGCGGTCGGCTTCGTCCACCACGAGGAACTGCACCTGATCCAGCTTGATTTGCATGGAGCGTTGCAGGTCCAGCAGGCGGCCAGGCGTTGCCACGACCAAATTGGCGTTTTGCAACTTGGCGATTTGTAACTGGTAAGGCATGCCACCGACGATATTGGCCACGCGCAGACCACGGCAGTGCTGCACCAGGTCAATCGCGTCGTGCGCCACTTGCTGGGCCAGTTCGCGGGTGGGGCAAACGATCAGGGCGCCAGGAGACGGGGCCTTGAAGTTGCGGGCATTGGTGGGGTCCTTGCGCTTGGGACGCTTGGGGGCGGGTTCGCCCTTGGCCAAGGCTTCAGCAGTCAGGCGCTCAAACTCGGCGCGTTCGTCGGCTTCAGCTTGGGCGATTTGCGTCAACAGGGTGTGCAACACAGGCAGCAGGAAGGCTGCGGTCTTGCCGGAGCCGGTCTGGCTGGACACCATCAGGTCGATGTACTTGGCGGCTTGGTCTTTGGTCGCACCGGAACCCATGGCCAAAGGGATAGCCTTCTGTTGCACCACGGTGGGTTGGGTGTAACCCAGGTCTTTACAGGCTTGCACCAGTTCAGGGGCCAAGCCCAGCTCGACGAAGCCGTTGGGGGCCTCGATGGTCTCTGCAGCGTCGGCAGCATCCAGCCCGGCGGTTTCACCGATGGAATCCACGGTGTTTGCGGGCATGGAAATGTTTTCGGCAGGCGCGAATTCGCCTGTCACTTCAAAAGCGTCAGTCATATTTTTTCTCACACGCGAGCGCCGCAGGGTGTGCGGCTGCTCCGTCAATGGTTAAAAAACATCAACCATCAAACGGAACCTGCTCTGCCCCGCCGTGGGGGTCTCAGTGCTGGGGGCGTATATCGCTTGAAAAAGCGAGCCCGGTGAATGAAGGGAGATGTACAAAATCGCTGGCCGCCACATGGCGTTACCTGCGAAGCCCTCAATTATGACACGAATTCGGGTTTCTACCTAATCCAATTTCAAAAAGTGGGCGCGGTAGTGTGCCAGCTCGTCGATGGACTCGTGCACATCGGCCAGCGCCGTGTGCTTTTGCTGCTTCTTGAACGACTCGGCCACACCCGGTTTCCAGCGCTTGGCCAGTTCCTTGAGCGTACTGACGTCCAGGTTGCGGTAGTGGAAGAAGGCTTCGAGCTTGGGCATGTACTTCACGAGGAAGCGGCGGTCCTGGCCAATGCTGTTGCCACACATGGGCGAGCCGTTGGCGGGCACGTACTGGCTCAAGAAGGCGATCAACGCCGCTTCGGCTTCGGCTTCAGTCGTCGTGGACGCCTTGACCTTGTCGATCAGCCCGCTCTTGCCATGCGTGCCCTTGTTCCAGGCGTCCATCTTGTCGAGCTGGGCGTCGGTCTGGTGGATCACGAAGACCGGGCCTTCGATGCGGTTGCCCAGATGCGGGTCGGTCACGATGACGGCGATCTCGATGAGGCGGTCATCCTCAGGGTTAAGCCCCGTCATCTCGCAGTCCAGCCAGACCAGGTTTTTGTCGGATTTTGCCAATGCGGGCGCAGCGGGGGTGTTGGATTCAGCCATGCCGCCATTGTCGCCGATGGCCTACACTCTCGCGCCATGACCGATGCCGCTTTCGTGCTCTCCCCTTCCCTGCTGATGACGGCTGCCTTTGCGCTCACCCTCGTCGCCAGCGTGCTGCTCAAGCTTTGGCTCTCCACACGCCAGATCCGCCACGTGGCGCAACACCGCCATGCCGTGCCCGCCGCCTTTACCGAACAGATCAGCCTGGAGGCCCACCAGAAGGCGGCCGACTACGCCGTCGCCCAGGGCCGCCTGGGCCTACTGGAGCTGGCCTTCGGCACGGCCGTGCTGCTGGGCTGGACGCTGCTGGGCGGCCTGTCCTGGCTGGACCAACTGCTGCTGCAATGGCTCACGCCCGGCGTCTGGCAACAGGTGGCGCTGCTGGTCGCCTTTGTCGTCATCGGCTCGGTGCTGGACCTGCCCTTCACGCTGTACCGCACCTTTGTGCTGGAGCAACGCTTTGGCTTCAACAAGACCACGCCGGCGCTGTGGCTGCAGGACCTGCTCAAGTCCATCCTGGTGGGCGCCCTGCTGGGCCTGCCGCTGGCAGCCCTGGTGCTGTGGATGATGGGCGCCACCGGCAGCTACTGGTGGCTGTGGACTTGGGCCGTATGGATGGGCTTCAACCTGCTCATGATGCTGGTCTACCCGACCTGGATCGCGCCGCTGTTCAACCAGTTCAAGCCGCTGGACGATGCCCAACTCAAGGACCGCGTGAGCGCCCTGATGGCGCGCTGCGGTTTCACCTCCAAAGGCTTTTACGTGATGGATGGCAGCCGCCGCAGCGCCCATGCGAATGCCTACTTCACCGGCTTTGGCGCGAGCAAACGCGTAGTCTTCTACGACACACTTCTGGCCCAGCTAAGCCCGGCAGAGGTAGACGCAGTGTTGGCCCACGAGCTGGGCCACTTCAAGCACAAGCACATTGCCAAGCGCATGGTCAGTCTGTTTGCCCTGAGCCTGCTGGGCTTTGCGCTGCTGGGCTGGCTCAGCCAGCAGGTCTGGTTCTACACCGGCCTGGGCGTGATGCCCAGCATGACGGGCGCCAACGACGCCCTGGCCCTGCTGCTGTTCATGATGGTGCTGCCGCTGCCGGGCGCCTTTGTGGGACCGCTGTTCTCGCAACTGTCCAGAAAGCATGAGTTTGAAGCCGACGCTTACGCCGTGGCCCAGACCAGTGGCGCCGACCTGTCCTCAGCCCTGCTCAAGCTCTATAAGGACAATGCATCCACTCTCACGCCCGACCCGATCTACGTGAAGTTCTACTACTCGCACCCTCCCGCCACCGAACGCTTGGGCCGCATGTTGACCGTTGGAGCCTGAGCCCTTGGACAAAGCGTTGCAACCCGGACTCGTGGTCGCAGGCCACGGCCGCCACGTCTGGGTGGAAACACCCGACGGCCACCGCCTGATCTGCCACCCGCGCGGCAAGAAAAGCCAGACCGTAGTGGGCGACCAAGTGCTATGGCAGGCCAGCCAGGACGAGGGCACGATTGAGAAAGTGCAGCCCCGGCGCAATCTGTTCTACCGCCAGGATGAGATCCGCACCAAGTCCTTCGCGGCGAATCTGGACCAGGTGCTCATCCTCATCGCCGCAGAGCCAGAGTTTTCGGAAAGCCAGCTCAGCCGCGCCCTGATCGCTGCCGAGGCCGAGAAAATCCGCCCCGTCATTGCGCTCAACAAGAGTGATCTGACCGAGCCCTTTGGCCGCGCCTGGGAGCGCATGGGCGTGTACCGCGCCATGGGCTATGCGGTGGTGCCACTCGCACTCAAACCAAAAGCTGAGGACGTGGTCGCCACCGACCTGGATGTGCTCATGCCCCTGATGCAGGGTAAGACCACGCTGGTGCTGGGCCCCTCGGGTTCGGGCAAGAGCACGCTGATCAACCGCCTCATCCCCGAGGCCCAGGTGCTCACCAATGAAATCTCCACTGCGCTGAACTCGGGCAAGCACACCACCACGAGCACGAGTCTGTACTGGGTGGACGCGGCCAAAACCACGGCAGTGATCGATTCACCAGGGTTCCAGGAATTCGGCCTCAACCACATTGACCCCATGCACCTGGCCAGCCTCATGCCCGACATCCGCGCCCACGCACAGGACTGCAAGTTCTACAACTGCAGCCATCTGCACGAGCCAGGCTGCGGGGTCATATCGACGGCAAAATTGGGCTCCAGCCCCCATGGAATAAGCGCAAACCGCTACAAAATATATAGCGACCTGTTTGAAGAGCTATCACAGCGCCGCTACTAGGCTAGCCAATCAAGCGCGCCACGGAAAGTAGCGCGAGGAATACCATCCACATCACGACAGTGCGCCAGACCAGCCCCACCACGGCACGCAAGTGGGCTGGTTCGGGCATCTGACCACTGGCCGCCGGGTCGTTCTCGCCCAAGCGCACATTGACGGCGCCGGCTGTAGCGGCCAGCACTACACCGTCATTGTCCAGCGGGTGGATCGCCTCGTGGCGGCGCCAGCTGTCCACGGCCTCCTCAAAGCTGCCCACAAAGGCAAAGCTCAGCGCGGTCACGCGCGCGGGTAGCCAGTCGATGACCGCCCACGCGTGCTGGGCTCGGCTGCGCACAGCGTCGCTCACAGGTGCAGCCTCGGGCCGGGGTGTGCGTTTGGCAAACACCGCCACATACTCGCTGACGCGGTAGAACACCGCGCCGGCTGGGCCTAGGCCCAGCGCGGTCAATAGCGAGTACCAGGCAAACACGCCAAACACATGGCGGTGCGCGCTCAGCACTGAGTGCTCGATCACATGGCGCACCACGTCACTGCGCGGCAGGTCACTGGTGTCTATGCGCATCCATTGCGCCAGCGCTGTGCGCGCGGCGGCTTCGTCGCCCGCGTGCAGCGCATCACGCACCAGCGTGAAGTGGTGGCTGAACTGGCGAAAGCCCAGCGTCGCGTAGAGGATGGCCACGTTCCACAGCACCGCCGCCGCCCAACCGAGCTGCCACACCAGCAACCAGTGCACGGCCAACACCAGCAGGCTGGGCACCAGCACCGCCAGCGACCAGGTCAGCCAGCCATGGCGGGGCTTGCCGGCGTCGAAATTGCGCACCACCCAACGCACCCAGTTGCGCACCAGGTTGTGCACAGGGTTTATCTGCGGCAGGGGCTTAGCCTGCTCCAACAGCAGCGCCAGAAGAATGGAGATAAAACTCATGCGGCAATCATAATCAGTGCGCTGACAGAAAGCGGTAGAGGTTGCGCAGCATGCCCGCGGTGGCGCCCCAGATGAAGTGTTCCTGTTGCCCATCGTGAAAGGGCATGGACAGCCACTCGCGCGTGTGGCCCTCCCACTGCACCTGGTGGCGGCGGTGGTGGGCCGGGTCCATGAGGAAATGCAGCGGCACCTCGAATACCTGCGCCACCTCGTGCGGGTTGGCCTCGATTTGCATGCCGGGCTGCACCAGCGCCACCACCGGCGTCACCACAAAGGCGCTGCCGGTCGTGTAAGTGGGCAAACTACCCAGCACCTCCACATAGTCGCGCTCTAAACCAACTTCTTCCTGAGCCTCACGCAAAGCGGTGTCCACTGCATCCATATCCTCAGGATCGGCCTTGCCACCGGGAAAGGCCACCTGGCCTGAATGGCTAGAGAGGTGGCTGGTACGGTGCGTCAGCAACACGGTCAGCACCTCACGCATCACCAGCGGCACCAGCACCGAGGCCTGGGTCGGCGCGCGGCTGGAGAAGGCGGGCTCAGTGCGCAGCTCGGGCTTCCATCGCGGCGGTGCGGCAAAGCGCTGGCGCAAGGCTTGGGCCTCCAGGGTCGCCTGTGGCACGGCGGGCAGATGTCCATCCGTACCCGTCACGGGTACCTGGCGCGGGTCAAAGAGGGGGGGATTGCTCACAGTGTTGGCGATCAGAAAAACCGTGACAGCGTAGCCCAAAACGCGGGCCCATGAAAAAAGCCGCCTCAGGCAGATGCTGGGGCGGCTTTCTTGCGAAAAACAGGGCGTTGGATTACGCGGCTGTTTTCTTTGCGGGCAGCTTTTCCTTGATACGTGCCGACTTGCCGCTGCGGTCACGCAGGTAGTACAGCTTGGCACGGCGCACGTCACCACGGCGCTTGACTTCGATGCTGGCGATCAGAGGGCTGTAGGTCTGGAACGTACGTTCCACGCCTTCGCCACTGGAGATCTTGCGCACGATGAAGCCGCTGTTGAGTCCACGGTTACGCTTGGCAATCACCACGCCTTCGTAGGCCTGCACGCGCTTGCGGTTGCCTTCAACGACGTTGACGTTCACCACCACGGTGTCGCCCGGAGCGAACTCGGGGATGGTCTTGCCCAGACGAGCAATTTCTTCTTGCTCAAGAGTTTGGATCAGGTTCATGATTTCCTTCGTGATCATGCAAGCGCCGGCACCGGAATTGGCGCCAACCAAGGGCTTCACGAGAAGCTTGGCCTGGCCAGGCAGAGGATCGGTTAGCCCGCCATTATAGCAGGCTAGGCCTTGCCAGCCAAATACTGCTCATCGCGCTTGTCGAGCAGCCCCAGACTGCGCGCGGCCTGCAGCAGGTCGGGACGGTGCTGTGCGGTCAGCGCCAGGCGCTGCTCGCGCCGCCAGCGCTGAATGTTTTCATGATGCCCCGACAGCAGCACTTCAGGCACGCCCTCTCCAGCCCAGGTCTCGGGGCGCGTGTAGTGCGGGCAGTCCAGCAGGCCGTCCAGCGCGGGGTTGAAACTGTCCTGGTGGTGGCTGTCGGCGTCAGACAGCACGCCGGGTTGCAGGCGCGCCACGGAGTCCAGCAGCGCCATGGCGGCCAGTTCGCCGCCCGAGAGGATGAAGTCACCCAGGCTGATCTGCACGTCCACATAGCGGTCGATGAAACGCTGATCCAACCCCTCATAGCGGCCACAGAGCAGGATGGCACCCTGGCTGGCCGACCAGCGCTCGACCGCTGCATGGGTGAGCGCTTGGCCTATGGGGGAGAACAGGACGACGGGGGCGTCTGGGTCGGGGCGACGTGAGCGCACGGCCAGCACGGCCTGTTCCAGCGGCTCGGCCATCATGACCATTCCAGGGCCACCGCCAAAGGGGCGGTCGTCGACGCGGCGATAGTTGCCGCTGGCAAAGTCACGCGGGTTGGTGAGCTGCACTTCGACCTGGCCGGACTCATAGGCGCGACGCGTGATGCCCACCTTTAGAAAGGGTTCGAACAGTTCGGGGAACAGCGTGATGACGTCAAAGCGCATGGACGCCAAATCTTTCTAGTAGTCAGCTTGCCAGTCCACGCGGATGCTTTTGCCCGCCACATCCACGGAGTCGACATAGGCCGAGACAAAGGGAATCATGCGTTCCTTCGTCTTACCCTCTTCCTCGTATTCGAGCACCAGCACGGTCTGCGGGCCGGTGGACATGAGCTCACGCACCGTACCCAGCAGCTGGTCTTCGCGGTTGCGCACAGCCAGACCCAACAGGTCTACCCAGTAGTACTCGCCTTCGGCGGCGGCGGGGAAGCTGGCACGGGAGACAAAGATGCGCGCGCCGCGCAAGGCCTCGGCGGCGTTACGATCGGCCACGCCAGTGGCGCAGGCGACGATGGAGTCGGAATGTTCCTTGGCTTCCTTGATGGAAAGCGACGCTGTTCCGGCAAAGGTTTTCGCACCTTTTTCAGAGGGCTGCAGAAACCAGCGCTTGGAAGCAAACAGCGCCTCGGGCGAGGCGCTGTAGGGCAGGACTTTGAACCAGCCCTTGATACCCCATGCATCCGCGATGCGCCCGACCTCTATGGCGTCCTCTGGCAATTCAGCAACGTCAAGACCGGGCAGCATGGTATGCAAGAGAAGCCGGGGTCGCGGGCAATCCGCCACTCCGGCTAGGCCATTAAGCGGCCTTCTTGGCGGCTTGGTTGATCAGGCGTTCCACGGTGGGGGAAGCCTGGGCGCCAACGCCCTTCCAGTAGGTCAGGCGATCCTGCGCAATGCGGATGCTTTCTTCGTTGGCAGTAGCGATGGGGTTGTAGAACCCGATGCGCTCGATGAAGCGGCCGTCACGACGGGTGCGCTTGTCGGCCACAACAATATTGAAAAACGGGCGTGCTTTTGCACCACCGCGAGCGAGTCGAATGACGACCATGATTTATCCTTTGGGTGACTGAAATCAATTCAGCCAAGAAATTCAGCGTTGAGACACGCAACTGGCCACCCGGCCAGTGACACGCTAAATAGCCTTCCATTATAACGTTTTCCGCTCCAATGACAAAAATTCGTCCCAGCACAGACGCAGACCTCCCCGCCATCACCGCGATTTACACCCACCACGTGCTGCACGGCACCGGAACTTTCGAGATCACGCCCCCCACCGAAGCCGATATGGCGACCCGCCGCGCCGATGTAGTGTCCAAGAACCTGCCCTATCTGGTGCTGGAAGACGACTCCGGCGTGCTGGGCTTTGCCTATTGCAACTGGTTCAAGCCGCGCCCGGCCTACCGTTTCTCGGCCGAGGACTCCATTTACCTGGCACCCAGCGCAGCCGGCCGCGGCCTGGGGCGCCTGCTGATGCAGGAGCTCATGGCCCAAGCCGAACGCGTGGGCGTGCGCAAGCTTATCGCCGTGATCGGCGACTCGGGCAACAAGGGCTCCATCGGCGTGCACCGGAGCTGCGGCTTCCAGCAGGTCGGCGTGCTCGCCTCCTGCGGCTGGAAGTTCGAGCGCTGGCTCGATGTGGTGCTCATGGAGTGTGCCATCGGCGCAGGCAACAGCACGCCAGCGACGGACGTCACAGCATGAAGAACAAGACGCTGGCGGTCTGGCTCACGCTGGTGCTAGGCCCACTGGGCCTGCATCGGCGCTACCTGCTAGGCCGCTTTGATGCGCTCGCCCTGGCTCTACCCATCCCCACGATGCTGGGTTTCTACGGTGTGTTGCGCGCGCTCAGCCTGGGTGTGGACGATATGCTGAGCTGGGTGTTGATGCCTCTGCTGGGCTTTACGCTGGCGGGCTGTGCACTCACGGCCATTGTCTACGGACTCATGCCAGCAGAGCGCTGGAACCAGCGCTTCAACCCCGGCGCGCCCGCTGAAGCCCAGGCAGGCGCGAGCAACTGGCTCACGGTGCTGGGCCTGGGTACAGCGCTGATGCTGGGCACCACGATGCTGATGGCCAGCCTGGCCTTCAGCATTCAGCACTATTTCGAGTACCAAGTGGAACAGGCGCGCAGCCTGTCCCAATCCATCCCGCTCAGAAAATCTGGAGGCTGACCCAATAGGCAATGGCGGCCACAAAAGCGGCCGCCGGAATGGTCAGCACCCAGGCCCAGACGATATTGCCCGCCACGCCCCAGCGCACTGCGCTGGCGCGCTGTGTGGAGCCCACGCCGACGATGGCGCCGGTGATGGTGTGGGTGGTGGAAACCGGCACGCCCAAGGCAGTGGCAATGAACAGGGTCATGGCCCCACCAGTTTCGGCACAGAAGCCGCCCACGGGCTTGAGTTTGGTGATCTTCTGGCCCATGGTCTTGACGATACGCCAGCCGCCAAACATGGTGCCCGCGCCAATGGCCATGTAGCAGGAGACGATGGTCCAGGTCGGGGGCGCGGTTTCGCTGGCAGACACATAACCAGTCGCGATCAGCAGCATCCAGATGATGCCGATGGTCTTTTGAGCGTCATTGCCGCCGTGGCCCAGGCTGTAGGCACCGGCCGAGAGCAACTGCAAGCGACGGAACCATTTGTCCACGCGCGAGGGCCGGGTACGGCGGAACAGCCAGGCCACGATAACCATCATCACCGAACCCAGCGTAAAGCCCAGTAGTGGCGAGACGAAGATGAAGGCCACGGTCTTGAGAATACCGGCCGAAACCAGAGCACTGGCACCGGCCTTGGCAATCACCGCACCCACGATGCCGCCAATCAGGGCGTGCGAGGAGCTGCTCGGAATGCCGTAGAACCAGGTGATGACGTTCCAGGTAATAGCACCCACCAGTGCACCAAATACCACATGCACATCCACCACACCGGGCTGAACGATGCCCTTGCCCACGGTGGCGGCCACGCTGAGGTGGAAGATGAAGATGGCAATGAAGTTGAAGAAGGCCGCAAAAATGACAGCCTGACCGGGCTTGAGCACCCCGGTGGAAACCACCGTGGCGATCGAGTTGGCGGCGTCATGAAAGCCATTCATGAAGTCGAACAGCAGTGCCAGCGCCACCAGCACCACCACCACCCACAGGGCTGCCTGTACGTGTTCCATATCCTGCTACCCGCGCGCTGATCAGGAGTTCTCGAGGATGATGCCCTCGATCACATTGGCCACGTCTTCGCACTTGTCGGTAATGGTTTCGAGCAACTCGTAGATGGCCTTGAGCTTGATAACTTCGCGCACATCGGGCTCCTCACGGAACAGCTTGCTCATGGCGGTGCGCATCACGCGGTCGGCATCGGACTCGAGCTTGTCGATTTCTTCGCAGGTCTTGAGTGCAGCTTCGGCGGTGTGCTGGTCGGCGATATTGCCCAGCAGCTTGACGGCGTCGCGCAGGCGTTCGCAGCAGCGTACGCTCAGATCGGTCAGGCGGGAGATTTCTTCCGTCATGTGGCGCACGTCGTAGAGCGCCATGGTTTCGGCCGAGTCCTGGATCAGGTCGGCCACGTCGTCCATGGTGTTGATCAAGGAGTGAATCTGCTCACGGTCGATGGGCGTGATGAAGGTGATGTGGATGGCCTTGTTGCACTCGTGGGTGACACGGTCGGCGGCGCGCTCGGCATCGTCCACTTCCTGGTTGTACTTGGCGCGAAGATCCAGGTCGTTGTAATTGGCCACCAACTTGGAGAAGGCCTGGGCCGCCTCGACGATGCGGTCTGCATGCTGGTTGAACATCTCGAAAAAATTGCCTTCACGGGGCAACAACTTACCAAACAGCATGGCGGGCTCCTAACGAAAATATGACAGTCGTATGACAGTTTTGAACTGCGCGGAGTGTAACCGCCCGTTATCGGACGGTAATTCCGGTCATCAGGGGCTGCGGAAAATAAAGTACACCGCCCCCACCATGCACAGGCCTGCCCAGACGAAATCCATCTTGAAGGGCTGCTTGAGGTAGACCATGGCAAAGGGCAGGAACACGGTCAGCGTGATCACCTCCTGGATGATTTTGAGCTGCGCCACCGAGAAGCCGGCCTGCTGAAAGCCGATGCGGTTGGCCGGCACCTGCAGCAGGTACTCGAACAAGGCAATGCCCCAGCTGATGAGGGCGGCGGTATACCAGGGCACGGTGGCCAGGCTCTTGAGGTGGCCGTACCAGGCAAAGGTCATGAACACATTGCTGGCGACCAGCAGCAGAATGGTCTGCCAGGACAGGGGGATGGACGAGAGAAAAGTCATGCCCGGATTATCCGGGCATAAAAAAAGCGGCCCGCAGGCCGCTCTCCATGTCCGAGGACGGAACTCAGGCAGTCACGCCCTTGGCCACGTCCGCGTACTCCTCGATCTGGTCGAAGTTCATGTACTTGTAGATCGATGCACCATCCTTGTTCACCACGCCCATAGCTTCGTGGTATTCGGCCACGGTGGGGATCTTGCCCAGCTTGGACGCGATGGCCGCCAGCTCGGCCGAGCCCAGGAACACATTGGTGTTCTTGCCCAGACGGTTGGGGAAGTTGCGGGTCGAGGTGGAGATCACCGTCGCACCTTCGCGCACCTGGGCCTGGTTGCCCATGCACAGCGAACAGCCCGGCATTTCCGTACGCGCACCGGCGGTACCGAATGCGGCGTAATGGCCTTCCTTGATCAGCTCGCTCTCGTCCATCTTGGTGGGCGGTGCCACCCAGAGCTTGACAGGGATGTCGCGCTGGCCGCCCAGCAGCTTGGCTGCGGCGCGGAAGTGACCGATGTTGGTCATGCACGAACCGATGAAGGCTTCGTCAATCTTGGTGCCAGCGACTTCGGACATGAACTTGGCGTCATCCGGGTCGTTGGGGCAGCAGACGATGGGCTCCTTGATATCGGCCAGATCGATCTCGATCACGGCAGCGTACTCGGCGTCCTTGTCGGCTTCGAGCAGTTCGGGCTTGGCCAGCCAGGCTTCGACCTTCTCGATACGGCGAGCCAGCGTCTTGGCGTCGGCGTAACCGTCTGCAATCATGTTCTTCATCAGAACGATGTTGGAAGTCAGGTACTCCTTGATCGGCTCGGGGTTGAGCTTGATCGTGCAACCGGCGGCAGAGCGCTCCGCCGAGGCGTCGGACAGCTCGAACGCTTGCTCGACCTTGAGGTCTGGCAGACCTTCGATTTCCAGAATGCGGCCCGAGAAGGCGTTGATCTTGCCGGCCTTGGCCACCGTCAGCAGGCCCTGCTTGATGGCGTACAGGGGGATGGCGTGCACCAGGTCACGCAGCGTCACGCCGGGCTGCATTTCACCCTTGAAGCGCACCAGGATGGATTCGGGCATGTCCAGCGGCATCACGCCCGTAGCAGCGCCGAAGGCCACCAGACCGGAGCCTGCGGGGAAGGAGATACCGATGGGGAAGCGCGTGTGACTGTCGCCGCCAGTACCCACGGTGTCAGGCAGCAGCAGGCGGTTGAGCCAGCTGTGGATCACACCGTCACCGGGACGCAGAGCCACGCCACCGCGGTTGCTGATGAAGGCAGGCAGTTCGCGGTGCGTCTTCACGTCCACGGGCTTGGGGTAGGCCGCAGTGTGGCAGAAGGACTGCATCACCATGTCAGCGCTGAAACCCAGGCAGGCCAGATCCTTCAGTTCGTCGCGCGTCATCGGACCGGTGGTGTCTTGCGAGCCCACAGTGGTCATCTTGGGTTCGCAGTAGGTACCGGGGCGCACGCCCTGGCCTTCGGGCAAACCGACGGCACGGCCGACCATCTTCTGCGCCAGCGTGAAGCCGGCCTTGCTTGCGGCGGGCGCCGTGGGCAAGCGGAACACGGTGGACGCAGCCAGGCCCAGGAACTCACGCGCCTTGCTGGTAAGCGAGCGGCCAATGATCAGGTTGATACGGCCGCCGGCACGCACTTCGTCGAACAGCACATCGCTCTTGAGTTGGAACTCCGCCACCGTGGCGCCGTTCTTGACGATCTTGCCGTCGTAGGGCAGCACGTCGATCACATCGCCCATTTCGAGCTTGGACACGTCCACTTCGATGGGCAGGGAACCGGAGTCTTCCTGCGTGTTGAAGAAGATGGGGGCAATCTTGCCGCCCAGGGTCACGCCACCAAAGCGCTTGTTGGGCACAAAGGGGATGTCCTGGCCAGTGGCCCAGACGATGCTGTTGGTGGCCGACTTGCGCGAAGAACCAGTGCCCACCACGTCGCCCACGTAGGCGACCAGATGGCCCTTCTTCTTCAGGTCGTCGATGAACTGCATGGGGCCGCGCTTGCCATCTTCCTCGGGCTTGAACGCCGCGTCAGGACGGGTGTTCTTGAGCATGGCCAGGTAGTGCAGCGGGATGTCGGGACGGCTCCAGGCATCGGGCGCGGGCGACAGGTCATCGGTATTGGTTTCACCGGGCACCTTGAACACGGTGACAGTGATCTTCTTCTCGACTTCGGGGCGGCTGGTGAACCACTCGGCATCGGCCCAGCTTTGCATCACGTCCTTGGCATGGGCGTTGCCAGCCTTGGCCTTGTCGGCCACATCATTGAAGAAGTCGAACATCAGCAGCGTCTTCTTCAGCGCAGCAGCGGCCACACCGGCCACTTCGGCGTCATCGAGCAGCTCGATCAGGGGGTGTACGTTGTAGCCACCCACCATAGTGCCCAGCAGTTCGGTCGCCTTGGCCTTGGAGATCAGGCCGACCGCGATATCACCATGGGCCACAGCCGCCAGGAAGCTGGCCTTGACCTTGGCGGCGTCATCCACGCCCGGGGGCACGCGATGCGTCAGCAGGTCCAGCAGGAACGCGTCTTCGCCGGCGGGCGGGTTCTTGATCAGTTCGATCAGCGCGGCCACCTGCTTGGCGTCCAGGGGCAGCGGGGGGATGCCCAACGCGGCGCGTTCGGCCACATGGTCTCGGTAGGCTTGCAACATCATCTTCTCCTTCAATAACAATCAAATGCCGCGCAAAGCCTCATGGAATATGCGCGACTAGCTCTTTAATTTGTAGCAGCCACGGTCGCAGCCACAGGGGGTGTGGCAACCACCGGGGCAGGCGCCGGGGTCGGCAAGGGTTCAAGCAAATGCGGTGCCGGGTTGCGCGCTAGGTTGTCTGCCACCACCACCTGGTCAGCGTTCATGCAGGCATCGGCCAAGCGACGGCCCTGCTTCTGGTCCAACAGCATGGATTTGTTGGCAAGTTGCAGCCAGGTGGCGCCGCCCGCTGCGTCTTCCAGGCGAATGGCACCCGTGCTGGTCGGCACCGGCGCCATGCGGAATTTCTGCTTGCCCAGCTCCAGCACAAAGTAGCCCGGCGCCGTGGGGTGGGCGGAAACCAGCACATGTGCACCCAGCTCGCAGGGCACTTGACCCAGCACCACGCGTTGGGCCAGAGCCAAGTGCGCGTCCGACAGGGGCAACGGGGCTTCTTCGACCGGAGCCACCACAGGCGCAAGACGCGCCTTGGAGGCCTTGACGCCCTTGGACGGGGTCTGCGCCTGCGCGGCCAAGCACACACAAGCTGCCGAGAATCCGATGACCAATGGCTTCCACATACGGTGCTCCTGCATCAATGCACGGTTGGAGAAAAATACGGCGCTGCCGAGGGCGGCAACGCACGGCCGGTCTGGTGCGCACGCTCCAGGACCTGCCAGAAATAGCGGTAGCTGGCGCGGTCATGCAAGCGCCCTTCTACCGAAATGGGCGCCCACTCCTGCCGCTGCGCTTCCTGCACGATGTGCGCAGCCAAGGCCACTTCCTGCGCCTCGGGCGCCATAGCTTCAAGGATGGGACGGATCTGGTCGGGATGGATGCTCCACATGCGGGTGTAGCCCAACGCGCGGGACGCTGTGCGCGCCGCGCGCTGCAGGGCTGCCGTATCCTTGAACTCGGTCACCACGCAATGCGAAGGCACCTTGCCGAAGGCATGGCAGGCACTGGCAATCTCGGTCTTGGCGCGCAGCACCAGCGGGTGGTGAAACTGGTCCAGCGTGCTGATGTCACCAGCAGCACACACACCCATGGCCGAAGCGGGGATCGCCCCGCCATGCGCCGAGACAAAGTCCATCAGGCCAAAGCTCAGCGACTGCACGCGCGGGTGTGCCGCAATCGCAAAGGCCTGTTGCACCGCAGCCGGAGATTCAATGAGCACATGCAGGGGAACCGGAGCGACGCCAGCGGGGGTTGCAGCATCCATGGCAGCAACGGCGCGCTGCACATCGGCTAGCGACTCCACCTTCGGGAGCATCACGTAGCTCAAGGCACCAGCGGCTTGGCCCAGCAGCAGTTCCACATCCTGCGCAAAGGCCAGATGGTCCGCCGCGTGCACGCGCACGCCAACACGGCGGTGCAAGCCTTTTGCTATTAATTCAGGAGCTTTTTGCGCAGTATTGGCGAGGGCTGCGACCATATTTGCATGGTCCAGCTCTCCGCCCACAGGGGCACCATCCTCGCAGTCCAGGGTCACGTCAAAAACGCAAGCCCCGAACTCCTGAGTCATCTCGGCCTGCAGTTGTAGGCTCTTGACCATCCGCGCCTCCACGCCGCTGTAGTGGTCGCAGACAGGCAACAAACCTGCCGCGCCCTGGGCGCCTAGGAGTACGTCGCGCGGATGCATGGCCCCTTCGCTTTTTACTTCAGCAGGTGGGCAACACCAGCCTGCTCGTCTTGCAGTTCTTTCAGCGTGATGTTGATGCGCTCTTGCGAGAACGCGTCCACTTCCAGGCCTTCGACCAGCTTGTATTCGCCGCCTTCGCAGGTCACGGCAAAGCCGAACATGGTGTCCTTGGGGATGCCGTACTGGCCATCCGAAGGAATACCCATGGTGACCCACTTGCCGTTGGTGCCCAGGGCCCAGTCGCGCATGTGGTCAATGGCCGCGTTGGCGGCGGAAGCAGCGGAGGACACGCCGCGTGCAGCGATGATGGCCGCGCCGCGCTTGCCCACGGTGGGCAGGAAGGTATCCTTGTTCCAGACTTCGTCGTTGATCAGGGTCTTGACGCTCTGACCGTTGACGGTGGCGAAGCGGTAGTCGGCGTACATGGTGGGCGAGTGGTTGCCCCACACGGTCATCTTCTCAATGTCTGCCACGGCCTTGCCGGTCTTGGCAGCCAGCTGGCTCAGGGCGCGGTTGTGGTCCAGACGCAGCATGGCGGTGAAGTTCTTGCGCGGCAGATCGGGTGCGCTCTTCATGGCGATGTAGGCGTTGGTGTTGGCAGGGTTACCCACCACCAGCACCTTCACGTTGCGGCTGGCCACGGCGTTGAGCGCCTTGCCTTGGGCAGTGAAGATTTCGGCGTTGACGGCCAGCAGTTCGGCACGCTCCATGCCGGGGCCGCGGGGGCGAGAGCCAATCAGCAGTGCGTAGTCCACGTCCTTGAACGCCGCCATGGGGTCGCTGTGCGCTTCGATGCCCACCAGCAGGGGGAATGCGCAGTCTTGCAGCTCCATGATCACGCCTTGCAGTGCTTGCTGGGCTTTTTCCACGGGAACTTCGAGCAGGCTCAGCACCACGGGCTGGTCCTTGCCCAGCATTTCGCCGGAAGCGATGCGGAACAGAATGGCGTAACCGATTTGGCCAGCAGCGCCGGTAACGGCAACGCGGACGGGTTTCTTGCTCATGGTAAAAACTCCAGGAAGGTTGTGAAAGCGGCGAGAGAGGAGCACAAACGGGCATTTCCGCTGCGCTGCAAAACGACTTGGAGTTTACTCTCGAATCCCGCGCCGCGTCAATTTGTCTTATGTCTTATATAAGATATGATTGCACCAGTTTTCATTACCAATCCGACGCGCACTCCGCCCACGCCATGGCTGCCCACACCCCCTCCTCCAGCGACACCACCGCAGCTGCGGACGTGGACTCTGGCGCGGCCAGCAGCCCCAGCGTCACGCCAGCCTTCAGTCCGCTTTACCAGCAGATCAAGGTACTGATGCTGCAGAGCCTGCAAAGCGGCGAATGGAAGCCCAGCGCAGCCATTCCCAGCGAACAGGAACTCGCAGGCCGCTTCAAGGTCAGCCAAGGTACGGTCCGCAAGGCGATTGACGAACTCGCCGCCGAGAATCTGCTGGTTCGCCGCCAAGGCAAGGGCACCTTTGTGGCCACCCATGCCGAGCGCCATGTGCAGTACCGCTTTCTGCGCCTCTTCCCCGACAGCGGCACGCCCAAGAGCGAGGGCCCGGCCCAACGCCAGATCATCGACTGCAAGCGCCTGCGCGCCACCGCCGACGTGGCCCGCGCGCTCGCACTGCGCCCGGCTGATGCCGTGCTGCAGGTGCGCCGCGTGCTGTCCTTCGCCGGCGTGCCCACCATTCTTGAAGACCTGTGGCTCCCCGGCGCGCCTTTCAAAGGCCTGACGGCCGAGCGCCTGGCCGAGTACAGCGGCCCCATGTACGCGCTGTTTGAAACCGAGTTCGGCGTGCGCATGGTGCGTGCCGAAGAAAAGATCCGCGCCGTGCTGCCCGATACCGAGCAATGCGTGCTGCTGAACACGCCGCCGCAGACGCCGTTGCTCAGCGTGGAACGCACTGCCTACACATACAACGACACGCCCATGGAACTGCGCCGCGGCCTGTACCTGACCGATACACACTACTATCGAAATGAGCTAAATTGATCAACTTGCCCGCGCAAGACCAATGTCAGATTGGTGCGGTGCAATAGAATTTTGGCTGGCTGCGCCAAAATTACAAACCAGTTACCAAAAGAGAAAGCCCATCCATGACTGAGCTCGCCCAAGCTAGCAAACGCCCTCGGCCTGAATTCCGCAACATCAACGCCCTCAAGGACCTGCCCACCTACCGTCTGCCCCCGGCCGGCTGGGTGTCCATCCTGCACCGCATCAGCGGCGCCATCATGTTCATCCTGATGCCTTTCATTATCTGGATGTTCGACACCTCCGTATCCTCGGAAATCTCATTTGCAAAGTTCGCCAGCTCATTCAATGCTGGTGTGGGCTTCGTGCCCGGCTGGTTCTTCAAGCTGGTGGCACTGGCCATCATCTGGGCCTATTTGCACCACTTCATTGCCGGCGTGCGCCACCTCTGGATGGACATCAACCACGCCGTCAGCAAAGAGTTCGGCCGCTCGTCCGCCATCGTCACGCTGAGCCTGGGCACCGCCCTCACGCTGGTGCTGGCTGCCAAGCTGTTTGGCCTGTACTAAACAAGAAAAAGGAAATCAAAATGGCAGTGAATTACGGTTCCAAGCGTGTCGTCGTTGGCGCGCACTATGGTCTGCGCGACTGGCTGGCCCAACGCGTGACCGCCGTGCTGATGGCTTTGTTCACCCTGGTGGTGCTGGCCCAGGTGATCTTCTCCAAAGGCCCCATTGGCTATGACAAATGGGCTGGCATTTTTTCCTCGCAATGGATGAAGGTCCTGACCTTCTCGGTCATCGTCGCCATGCTCTACCACGTGTGGGTGGGCGTGCGTGACATCTGGATGGACTACGTCAAGCCCGTCTCCGTCCGCCTGTCCCTGCAGGTGTTCTCCATTGTCTGGCTGGTCGGCTGCGCCGGCTGGGCCATCCAGGTCCTGTGGCGTCTCTGATCCCACCCAACGAACAAACTCTCACCATGTCCTACCCTGTTTCCAAACGCAAATTCGACGTTGTCATCGTCGGCGCCGGTGGCTCCGGCATGCGCGCCTCGCTGCAACTGGCCCGCGCCGGCCTCAATGTGGCCGTGCTCTCCAAAGTCTTCCCCACCCGCTCCCACACCGTGGCAGCCCAAGGCGGCGTGTCTGCCTCGCTGGGCAACATGAGCGAAGACAGCTGGGAATTCCACTTCTACGACACCGTCAAGGGCTCCGACTGGCTCGGCGACCAGGACGCCATCGAGTTCATGTGCCGTGAAGCCCCCAAGGTCGTGTACGACCTGGAACACATGGGCATGCCCTTTGACCGCAACGCGGACGGCACCATTTACCAGCGCCCCTTTGGCGGCCACACTGCCAACTACGGTGAAAAACCCGTGCAACGTGCCTGCGCCGCAGCCGACCGTACCGGCCATGCCATGCTGCACACGCTGTACCAGGCCAACGTCTCGGCCAAGACCAGCTTCTTCGTCGAATGGATGGCGCTGGACCTGATCCGTGACGACGAAGGTGATGTGGTCGGCGTGACCGCCCTCGAAATGGAAACCGGCGACCTCTACACCCTGGAAGCCAAGACCGTGCTGCTGGCCACTGGCGGCGCCGGCCGTATCTTCCAGTCCTCTACCAATGCCTTCATCAACACTGGTGATGGCCTGGGCATGGCCGCACGCGCCGGCATCCCGCTGCAGGACATGGAGTTCTGGCAGTTCCACCCCACGGGCGTGGCCGGCGCTGGCGTGCTGCTGACCGAAGGCTGCCGCGGCGAAGGCGCCATCTTGCTCAACAGCAATGGCGAGCGCTTCATGGAGCGCTATGCACCCACGCTGAAGGACTTGGCACCGCGTGACTTCGTGTCCCGCTGCATGGGCCAGGAAATCCTCGAAGGCCGCGGCTGCGGCCCGAACAAGGATTACATCCACATGAAGCTGGACCACCTGGGCGCCGACACCATCCGCAAGCGCCTGCCCTCGGTGGAAGAAATCGGCCACAACTTCGCCAACGTCGACATCACCAAGGAACCCATCCCTGTGGTGCCCACCATCCACTACCAGATGGGCGGCATCCCGACCAACATCAATGGCCAGGTGGTGCAACAGGTCAACGGCCAGGACAAGCCCATCAACGGTCTGTACGCCGTGGGTGAATGCTCCTGCGTGTCGGTGCACGGCGCCAACCGCCTGGGTACCAACTCCCTGCTGGACTTGCTGGTCTTCGGCAAGGCCGCCGGTGACCACATCATCGCCAACGTCAAGCCGGGGGCGGCCCACAAGCCCCTGCCCGCTGACGCAGCTGCGGCCACCATCGCACGTTTGGAACGCCTGGACAACCAGAAGGACGGCGAGTACTGCCAGGACGTGGCCAACGACATGCGCGCCATCATGCAGGCCCACGCCGGCGTGTTCCGCAGCCAGGAAACCATGAACGAAGGCGTGGCGAAGATCAACGCCCTGCGCGAGCGCGTGGGCAAGATTGGCCTGAAGGACAACTCCAAGGTTTTCAACACCGCCCGCATCGAAGCGCTGGAAGTTGAAAACCTGATGGAAGCCGCCCAGGCCACCATGACCAGTGCCGCCGCCCGCACCGAATGCCGTGGCGCCCACCTGGTGCGTGACTACGAACACGATGTGAACCACCCCACCTGCCCGCTGGGCCGCAACGATGCCGAGTGGATGAAGCACACCCTCTGGTACAGCGAAGGCAACAACCTGGCTTACAAGCCGGTGCGCATGAAGCCGCTCACGGCCGAAACCGTGCCACCCAAGCCCCGCACTTTCTGATCGATAGCGAGAGACCCAAGGAATCCGAACATGGCAAAACGCACTTTCTCCATCTACCGCTACGATCCGGACAAGGACGCCAAGCCCTATATGCAGACCATCGAGGTCGAACTCGACGGCTCCGAGCGCATGCTGCTGGACGCGCTGGTCAAGCTCAAGGCCGTGGACCCCACGCTGTCCTACCGCCGCTCCTGCCGTGAAGGCGTGTGCGGCTCCGACGCGATGAACATCAACGGCAAGAACGGCCTGGCCTGCCTGACCAACCTCAAGACCCTGAAGGACCCCATCGTCCTCAAGCCGCTGCCCGGCCTGCCCGTGGTGCGCGACCTGATCGTGGACATGACGGACTTCTTCAAGCAGTACCACTCGATCAAGCCCTACCTGATCAGCGACACCCCCGCGCCCGAGCGCGAGCGTCTGCAGAGCCCCGAAGAGCGCGAAGAGCTCAACGGCCTCTACGAGTGCATTCTGTGCGCGAGCTGCTCCACCTCCTGCCCCAGCTTCTGGTGGAACCCCGACAAGTTCGTCGGCCCCGCCGGTCTGCTGCAGGCCTACCGCTTCATTGCCGACAGCCGCGATGACGCCACCTCACAGCGCCTGGACAACTTGGAAGACCCCTACCGCCTGTTCCGCTGCCACACCATCATGAACTGCGTCGATGTCTGTCCCAAGGGGCTGAACCCCACCAAGGCTATCGGCAAGATCAAGGAAATGATGGTGCTGCGCACCGTCTGAACGAGCGAAAGAGCAGGAGCATGAGCGAGGCGCTGATCGACGAACGTAGCATGAGCAAGCTGCAGTGGCGTTGCCGCCGCGGCCTGCTGGAAAACGACCTGTTCATCCAGCGTTTCTTCCAGCGTTTCAGCGCCAGTCTGACCATGCGTCAGGCGGACGCACTGACCGCACTCATGAACCTGAGCGACAACGATCTGCTGGACTTGCATCTGGCGCGCAAGTCGCTGGCCCAGGTGGACGCGACGCTGGACCATGCGGACGTGCATGAAGTTTTGAAAATGTTGAGAGACCCTCTCTGAAAGGTGAAAGATGAAACTAGCTGACAACAAAGCCACCCTGTCGTTCAGTAACGGCAGTCCCAGCGTTGAGCTGCCGGTGTACCACGGCAATGTGGGCCCGGACGTCGTGGACATCCGCAAGCTCTACGCACAAACCGGCATGTTCACCTACGACCCGGGTTTCCTCTCCACCGCTTCCTGCCAGTCCGCCATCACCTATATCGACGGCGACAAGGGCGAGCTGCTGTACCGCGGCTACCCCATCGAGCAACTCGCCACCAACTGCGACTTCCTGGAAACCTGCCACCTGCTGCTGTACGGTGAGCTGCCCAACGCCGCCCAAAAGGTGGACTTCACTTCGCGCGTGACTAACCACACCATGGTCAACGAGCAGATGCAATTTTTCCTGCGCGGCTTCCGCCGTGACGCCCACCCCATGGCCGTGCTGACCGGTCTGGTGGGTGCTCTGTCGGCCTTCTACCACGACAGCACCGATATCAATAACCCCGAGCACCGCGACATTTCGGCCATCCGCCTGATCGCCAAGCTGCCCACGCTGGTCGCCATGGCCTACAAGTACGGTGTCGGCCAGCCCTTCATGTACCCCAAGAATGATCTGAGCTACGCAGGCAACTTCCTGCGCATGATGTTCGGTACGCCCTGCGAAGAGTACAAGGTCAACCCCGTGCTGGAACGCGCGCTGGATCGCATCTTCATCCTGCACGCTGACCACGAGCAAAACGCCTCCACCTCCACCGTGCGTCTGTGCGGCTCCTCCGGTACCAACCCCTTCGCCGCCATCTCGGCTGGCGTGGCCTGCCTCTGGGGCCCTGCCCACGGCGGCGCCAACGAAGCCTGCCTGAACATGCTGGAAGAAATCCAGGCCATGGGCGGCGTGGCCAAGGTCGGCGAGTTCATGGAAAAGGTCAAGGACAAGTCCTCCGGCGTCAAGCTTATGGGCTTTGGCCACCGCGTCTACAAGAACTACGATCCCCGCGCCAAGCTCATGCAAGAGACTTGCAACGAAGTTCTGGCCGAACTGGGCCTGGAAAACGACCCCCTGTTCAAGCTCGCCAAGTCGCTCGAAAAGATTGCTCTGGAAGACGACTACTTCGTGCAGCGCAAGCTCTACCCCAACGTGGACTTCTACTCTGGCATCGTCCAGCGCGCCATGGGCATCCCGGTAAACCTGTTCACCGGCATCTTCGCCCTGGCCCGTACCGTGGGCTGGATCGCCCAGCTGAACGAAATGATTGGTGACCCCGAGTACAAGATCGGCCGTCCCCGTCAGCTGTTCACCGGCTCGGTCAAGCGCGACGTCAAGCCCATCGGCCAACGTTGATTCGCTGCGGCCGCACGGGCCGCCAAGCGCCAAAGCCCCGCACTCGTCAAGAGTCCGGGGCTTTTTTCATACCAAATAACCATCCAGCCCCGGTGGAAAGTGCGCAAGCAGCTACTTTTTTCATAGCAAGCACCTCTTGGCATGAATCGAGGTCAGTCATCGCAAAGCACGATGTCAAAACCATCAAATAGGTAGGAAAATAGCGAACGCAATCGCAAAATGCGATGGCCTTCGCCCCATGCTGCCCTCCACCCCCAACCTCGCCCGCCGCCTCGATCTGAGCTCCCTGCAGCTCTTCGTGGCCGTCTGCGAGCTCGGCAGCATCGGCAAGGCGGCCCAGCGTGAATTCATCGCTCCCTCGGCCCTGAGCAAACGCCTCAGCGACCTCGAAGCCACCCTGGGCAGCGCTCTGCTGCACCGGCATTCCCGCGGCGTGCACCTCACCCCAGCCGGACAAAACCTGCTGCACCACGCGCGCAGCGTGCTGTTCAGCCTGGAGCGCATGCAGGCCGAACTCAGCGAATATGCCGACGGCCAGCGTGGCCAAGTGCGCATGCATGCCAGCATCTCGGCCACAGTGCAGTTCCTGCCTGAAGACCTTGGAGCATTCATCCGCACCCACCAGGGCATCAAGATCGACCTGGAAGAACACCTCAGCAGCGAAGTGATCCGCGCGGTGCAAGAGGGCGCGGCAGACCTCGGCGTCTGCAACACGGCCGACGGCGTGGGCGAACTGCAAACCCGGCCCTACCGGCAAGACCAGCTGGTATTGGTGGTGCCCGCCGACCATGCACTGGCCGCCCAGACAACGGTGGCGTTTGAAGACACCCTGGCCTTTGACCACGTGGGCCTGCAGTCCAACAGCTCCATCTATGTGGCCATGCGCCAGGCCGCTGCCACGCTGGGACAGAACATTCGGCTGCGCATCCAGGTCTCGGGCCTGGACGCCATGGGCCGCATGATCCACAACGGGCTGGGGGTGGGCGTGATGCCGCTGCGCGCCTTCACCCTCATGCACAGCGCTGGCCCGCTGCGCGCAGTGGCGCTCAGCGACGCCTGGGCCAGCCGCCAGATCGAGCTGGTGGCGCGCGATTTCTCCACCCTGCCGCGCAGCGCGCGGCTTCTCGTAGACCACCTCGCCGCGATGGCCCCACAAGGGACCAAGGCCTAGAATTGAATTTCGGAAGGAAGACCCCCATGACCGCTGCAGCCCGCACGCTTTACGACAAACTCTGGGACGACCACGTCGTCCACACCGAAGAGGACGGCACCGCCATCCTCTATATCGACCGCCACCTGGTGCACGAAGTCACCAGTCCCCAGGCCTTTGAAGGCCTGCGCGAAGCGGGCCGCAAGGTCTGGCGCATCAGCTCCATCGTGGCCACCGCCGACCACAACACGCCCACCACCGGCTGGGAACAGGGCTACGACGGCATTGCCGACCCGATCAGTAAGGAACAGATCACCACGCTGGACACCAATATCAAGGAGTTCGGCTCGGCCGCCTTCTTCCCCTTCATGAGCAAGCGCCAGGGCATCGTGCACGTCATCGGGCCCGAAAACGGCGCCACGCTGCCCGGCATGACCGTGGTCTGCGGCGACAGCCACACCTCCACCCATGGCGCTTTTGGCGCGCTGGCCCATGGCATTGGCACCAGCGAGGTGGAGCATGTGATGGCCACACAAACGCTCTTGGCCAAGAAAGCCAAGAACATGCTGGTCAAGGTGGAAGGCACCGCGGCGAAGGGCATCACGGCCAAGGACATTGTGCTGGCCATCATCGGCAAGATCGGCACGGCCGGCGGCACCGGCTACACCATCGAGTTCGGTGGTTCGGCCATCCGCGCGCTCTCCATGGAAGGCCGCATGACGGTCTGTAACATGGCCATCGAAGCCGGCGCCCGCGCGGGCCTGGTGGCCGTGGACGAGAAAACCATCGACTACGTCAAGGGCCGCCCTCTGGCGCCCGGCTTTGATGCTGCCAACGCCGCAGCGGCAGCCGTGGAATGGGACCAGGCCGTCACCTTCTGGAAGACCCTGCACTCCGACGCTGGCGCCCATTTCGACGCCGTGGTGGAACTGGACGCGACCCAGATCGTGCCGCAAGTCACTTGGGGCACCTCGCCGGAGATGGTGCTGGGCATTGACGCCCGCGTGCCCGATCCCGACAAGGAAAAAGACGCCAACAAGCGCGGCGCGATTGAGCGCGCACTCACCTACATGGCACTGGAGCCCGGCAAGGCGCTGGACGATTTGTTCGTGGACAAGGTCTTCATCGGCTCCTGTACCAATAGCCGCATCGAAGACATGCGCGAAGCTGCCGCCGTGGTCAAAAACCTGGGGCAGAAAGTCGCCAAGAACATCAAGCTCGCCATGGTGGTACCCGGCTCCGGCCTGGTGAAGGAACAGGCCGAGCGCGAAGGCCTGCACGAAATCTTCAAGGCCGCCGGCTTTGAGTGGCGCGAGCCCGGCTGCTCCATGTGCCTGGCCATGAACGCCGACCGCCTGGAGCCCGGCGAACGCTGCGCCTCCACCAGCAACCGCAACTTCGAAGGCCGCCAGGGCGCCGGTGGCCGCACCCACCTGGTCAGCCCGGCCATGGCCGCTGCCGCCGCCATCCACGGCCACTTTGTCGATATCCGCAAGTTCTGTTAACCCACCACAACCATAAGGACTCCGTCATGAAAACCATCATTTGCGCCGCCTGCACCGCCGCCCTGCTGATGCTCAGCGCCTGCAACACCGTCAAGGGTGTGGGCCAGGACATCCAGAAGGCTGGTGAGAAACTCGAAGACGCTGCCAAGAAATGAGACAGTTCACCATCCACCAGGGCCTGGTTGCGCCCATGGACCGTGAGAACGTCGACACCGACGCCATCATCCCCAAGCAATTCCTCAAGTCCATCCGCAAGACGGGCTTCGGCCCCAACCTGTTCGACGAATGGCGCTACCTGGACGCGGGCTACCCCGGCCAGGATCCGGCCAGCCGCAAGCCCAACCCGGACTTCGTGCTCAACCAGCCGCGCTATGCGGGCGCCAGCATCCTGCTGGCCCGCAAGAATTTCGGCTGCGGCTCCAGCCGCGAGCACGCACCCTGGGCCATCGACCAGTACGGCTTCCGCGCCGTCATCGCGCCCAGCTTTGCCGACATCTTCTTCAACAACTGCTTCAAGAACGGCCTGCTGCCCATCGTGCTCAGTGAAGCATTGGTCGACCAGTTGTTCAACGAAGCCCTGGCCTTCCCCGGCTACAGCCTGACCATTGATCTGGAGCGCCAGGTCATCGTCAAGCCCCAGAGTGAAGAGATTCCGTTCGATGTACAGGCCTTCCGCAAGTACTGCCTGCTCAACGGCTTTGACGACATCGGCCTGACCCTGTGCCATGCCGACAAGATCCGCGCCTTCGAAACCGAACGTTTGAAGCAAAAACCGTGGCTAGCCCGCACCATGTCTGCGTGAGCAGCTACCAAATTCATAGTATTTCAAGGACATCATGAAGATTGCAGTTTTGCCGGGTGACGGCATTGGCACTGAAATCGTGGCCGAGGCCGTCAAGGTACTCAAGGCCCTGGACCTCCCCCTGGAGATGGAGACCGCGCTGGTCGGCGGCGTGGCCTACGACGCGCACGGCCACCCCCTGCCCGAAGCCACGCTGAAGCTCGCCAAGGAAGCCGATGCCGTGCTGTTCGGCGCCGTGGGGGACTGGAAGTACGACAAGCTGGAGCGCCAGTTCCGCCCCGAACAGGCCATCCTGGGCCTGCGCAAGAACCTGGGCCTGTTCGCCAACTTCCGCCCCGCCATCTGCTACGAACAACTGGTCGGTGCCTCCAGCCTGAAGCCCGAGCTGATTGCCGGCCTGGACATCCTTATCATCCGCGAGCTGACCGGCGACATCTACTTCGGCCAGCCCCGCGGCCGCCGTGTGGCCACCGACGGCCACTTCCCCGGTGCGGAGGAAGCGTTCGACACCATGCGCTACAGCCGCCCCGAAATCGAGCGCATCGCCCACGTGGCCTTCCAGGCCGCGCAAAAGCGCAGCAAGCGCGTGACCAGCGTGGACAAGAACAATGTGCTGGAAACCTCGCAGTTGTGGAAGGACGTCATGGTCGAGATCGGCCAGCAATACCCCGATGTGGAACTCGACCACATGCTGGTGGACAACGCCGCCATGCAGCTCGTCAAGGCACCCAAGAAGTTCGACGTGCTGGTGACCGGCAACATGTTTGGCGACATCTTGAGCGATGAAGCCTCCATGCTGACCGGCTCCATCGGCATGCTGCCCTCGGCCAGCCTCAACAGCGCCAACCAGGGCCTCTACGAGCCCAGCCACGGCAGCGCACCCGACATCGCCGGCAAGGGCGTGGCCAACCCCCTGGCCACCATCCTGTCCGCGGCCATGATGTTGCGCTTCAGCTTGAACCAGGAAGCCGCTGCACAACGCATCGAGGCCGCCGTGCAAAAGGTGCTGGCCCAGGGCTACCGCACGCCCGACATCTACAGCGAAGGCACGACCAAGGTCGGCACCGCCCAGATGGGCGACGCCGTGCTCAAAGCCCTCGGCTGACCAGGAAGAACGGGCTGTGGCGGCATTGCCACGGCCCGACTTCCGAAAATCATTTCAGTCCGCGCGGAGTAAAAAATTTCCGCTTTTGGGCTACAATACCTTCATGTTTGCCGCCATCCCCGTCTCCCTGACCATTGCTTCTGCCGCCACGGCAGGCAAGGCTGTGCGCGCAACCATCACCAAAACCACGACCATTAAAGGCTGATTCCGCCTGGTTCGTCGTGCGCCCTCCCCGGCCAGACGAGCCGGGCAAACAGTCTTGGTCAAGCATTGTTTGTTTACATTGAAAGGGCGTTGATATGAGCAAGTTGGTAGGTTTGGTCGGCTGGCGCGGCATGGTCGGCTCGGTGTTGATGGACCGCATGGTGCAGGAGAAGGATTTCGACCTGATCGAACCCCTGTTCTTCTCGACCAGCAACGCCGGCGGCAAGGCCCCGGCCGAGGCCAAGAACGAAACAACGCTGCAAGACGCCTTCAATATTGACGCCCTCAAGCGCTGCGACATCATCATCACCGCCCAGGGCGGCGACTACACCAGCGAAGTTTTCCCCAAGCTACGCGCTGCCGGCTGGAACGGCCACTGGATCGATGCCGCCTCCACCCTGCGCATGGACAAGGACGCCGTCATCATCCTGGACCCGGTCAACCTGCCCGTCATCAAGGATGCGTTGGCCAAGGGCGGCAAGAACTGGGTGGGCGGTAACTGCACCGTGAGCTGCATGCTCATGGGCGTGGGCGCGCTTTACAAGGCCGGCTTGGTCGAGTGGATGAGCACCCAGACCTATCAGGCAGCCTCCGGCGGTGGTGCCCAGCACATGCGCGAGCTGCTGACCCAGTACGGCACGCTCAACGCCGAAGTGAAGGCCCTGCTGGACGACCCCAAGAGCGCTATCCTGGAAATCGACCGCAAGGTCATCGCCAAACAACGCGCCCTGACCGGTGCTGAAACGGCAAACTTTGGCGTGCCCCTGGGCGGTAGCCTGATCCCCTGGATCGACAAGGACCTGGGCAACGGCATGTCCAAGGAAGAATGGAAGGGCATGGCCGAGACCAACAAGATCCTGGGCATGGGCGAGGGCTTTGGCTCCAGCGCCATTCCCGTGGACGGTTTCTGCGTGCGCGTGGGCGCAATGCGCTGCCACAGCCAAGCCTTGACCCTCAAGCTCAAGAAGGACGTGCCCGTGGCCGACATCGAGGCCCTGATCGCCGCCGACAACGAATGGGTCAAGGTCGTGCCCAACACGCGCGAAGCCACCGTCAAGGACCTGACTCCCGTGGCCGTGACCGGCACGATGAGCATCCCCGTGGGTCGCATCCGCAAGCTCGCCATGGGCCCAGAATACGTGGGCGCCTTCACCATTGGCGACCAGCTTCTGTGGGGCGCGGCCGAGCCGCTGCGCCGCATGTTGCGCATCCTGCTGGACGCGTAACAGACCGTTACAGGTCGTTGCCGCAAGGCAACATATCCGCCGTGGGTGGAACGCGATCGGGGCAGGCTTTGAAAGTTAAAAGCTTTCTTAGCTTGTCAGCCTAAGACATTGATGTTATGGTACTTTTTACGTTTTGATAGTCGGGCTTTATCGTCCGAAAACAGACAAGTAAATTGCCGCTCGCGTGAGCACCGGAGGCTAATAAATTGATCGCAAAGTCACATCGTTGGCAGAGGACCGCTTTGGCGGCTGCAGCCATGGCGCTACTCGGCTTATCGGGAACCGGGGCATACGCGCTTTCGCTCGGTCGGCTCACGGTTCAGTCAGCGCTGGGAGAGCCTCTGCGTGCCGAGATCGAAGTCCCCGAAATCAGTGCCGAAGAAGCCGCCTCGTTCAAGGCCGGCGTCGCACTGCCTGATGCCTTCACAGCGGCCGGCCTGGAATACAGCGCGGCCCTGTCGACGCTGCAAGCCACGCTGCAACGCCGCCCTGATGGCCGTGCCTACCTGCGCCTGAGCAGCGACCGCACCGTCAACGACCCCTTTGTCGACCTGATCCTGGAAGCCACCTGGGCCCAGGGCCGCATCGTGCGCGACTACACGCTGCTGTTCGACCCCCCAACACTGCGCAAGGCCCCGCCCGCGCCGACGCTGCCCCAGACGTCCAGCACGGCACCCGTGGTGACGAATCTGCCCCCCAAGGCCGCAGCCCCCGCGCCAGCACCAGCTCCCTCTGAACCTGCGGCCAAACCGGCTGGCAATGCCAAACCCGCCACCGCGCGTGCCACAGCTCCCGCTGCTGTCGCAGCGGCTGCCAAACCAGCTGCCGTGGAAGTCACTGGCGACCAGTTGACCGTCAAGAAGGGTGACACCGCCAGCAAGATTGCCAACAGCATCAAGCCTGCCGGCGTCTCGCTGGACCAGATGCTGGTCGCCATGCTGCGCAGCAACCCCGACGCCTTTGTGCACGACAACCTCAACCGCATCCGCGCTGGTGCCGTGCTGCAGGTTCCCAAGGCTGAGGCCGCACAAAGCGTGTCTCCGGCCGAAGCCTCCAAGATCGTGGTCGCGCAGAGCAAGGACTTCAACGACTTCCGTCGCAACCTGGCCACCAACGCCCCCACTGCCGCCGTCACTGCTGCAGACCGCAAGGCCAGCGGCTCCGTGGAAGCCAAGGTTGAAGACAAGAAGCCCAGTGCACCCGCGCCCGACAAGCTCACGCTGTCCAAGGGATCGGTGCAAGGCAAGGCCGACGACGCCAAGCTCGCCAAGGAACGCGAAGCGAAGGATGCTGCCGCCCGCGCCGCGGAAATCACCAAGAACATCAGCGAGCTGAGCAAGATTGGCGCGGCAACACCTGCTGCTGCCAGCTCTGCACCCAAGCCTGCTGCAACCCCTGCTCCCGCTGTGGCTGTTGCCGGCGTTCCTGCCCCTGCGGCGCCAGCCCCCGCACCGGCCGCCGCCGCGTCGACACCCGCTGCAGTTCCGGCGCCCACTCCCGCCGTCGCCGCCTCCGAACCTGCCGCATCGCCCGCCCCCAAGCCCAAGGCTGCGGCACCTGTGCCCATGCCCGCGCCTGAAGAACCGGGCCTGCTGGACGAACTGCTGGCTGATCCGCTGGTGCCCGCCGGCGCGGCTGGCCTGCTGGTTCTGCTGGGTGGCTATGCCGCCTACCGTGTGCGCCAGCGCAAGAAGAACTCCGCCCAGGTGGACAGCGCTTTCCTGGAAAGCCGACTGCAACCCGATTCCTTCTTTGGCGCCAGTGGTGGTCAGCGCGTTGACACCAACCAGAACGGTCCGTCCAGCGCGTCCTCGATGGTGTATTCCGCCAGCCAATTGGATGCCGCAGACGACGTGGATCCGGTGGCCGAGGCGGATGTGTATCTGGCCTATGGCCGCGACCTGCAGGCCGAGGAAATCCTCAAAGAGGCCGTGCGCACCAACCCCGGACGCTTGGCCATCCACACCAAGCTGCTGGAAATCTTCAGCAAGCGCCGCGACACGCGCAGCTTCGAGAGCACGGCCTCGCAAGCCTACAAACTGACAGGCGCCGCCAGCCCCGACTGGACACGCATCTGCGAAATGGGCCAGGCGATTGACCCCAGCAACCCCCTGTATCAGCCCGGCGGCGCCCCTGCCGGCGGTTCGGCTGCTGCGGCACCCCAATCGAGCTTTGGTAACAGCACCGTGGCCCAGCCTGCCCATGCAGAACTGGCCGATGGAGGCGGCTCTGGCGTAGACCTGGATCTGGATCTAGACTTCTCTCTGGACGACGAGCCCGCAGCCAGTGCGATCAGCGATGTCACCGGCGGCACGGTGAGCACCAGCGACCGGACGGTCAAGCTGGACGCGCAACCGGCGCAGGACGACAACTCCATGGACATGGATTTCGACCTGCCCCTGCCGGAGGAAACGCCTGCGGCCAAGCCAGCCATGGAGCCCATCGCGGCGTCCATGCCGGAAATCTCCCTGTCCCTGGACGACTTGGAAACGCCCATGCCCGAAGACGCGGCAGGATCGGCGCTGAAGTTCGAAGCCACTGGCCCCCTGCCTGTGACGCCCGAACTCTCAGCGTCCCAGGCGGCGAGCACCGGTCTGATGGAGTTTGACTTGGGCTCGCTGTCCATGGATTTGGACGGTCCCGCAGAAACCCCGGCTGAAGCTCCCGCCAGCCTGAGCGAAGACCCCCTGGAAACCAAGCTGGCACTGGCCGAAGAATTCATCTCCATTGGTGACGAGGACGGTGCCCGCGCACTGATCGAGGAAGTCGTGTCCGAAGCCAGCGGTGAAGTACGCGCCAAGGCCCAACGTGCCTTGGCCAAACTGAGCTAAGCCCTCGTTCTGGGGAGCTTGGCCTATCGCAGGATTCTGAGTTTGTGCGGATTGCCTTAGGCGTTAGCTACAACGGCGGGGCCTACCAGGGCTGGCAAAGCCAGCCCTCCGGCCTCACCATCCAAGACAAGTTAGAAACCGCGCTGGGCAAGTTCACCGCCCAGCGCGTTTCCACTTTGTGCGCCGGCCGCACCGATGCCGGTGTACACGGCCTCATGCAGGTGGTGCACTTTGACACCGAGCTGGAACGCGACACCTACTCCTGGGTGCGCGGCACCAACGCCAACCTGCCGCGCGACATTGCCGTGCAGTGGGCCATGAAAACCCCCGAAGGATTCCATTGCCGCGCATCGGCTGTCTCGCGCCGCTACGCCTATGTGCTGCTGGAATCCCAGATCCGCCCCAGCGTGGAATATGGCCGTGTGGGCTGGACCTTCGGCAACCTCGACTTCGCCGCCATGCGCCAGGCCGCCGACATTCTGATCGGTGAGCACGACTTCACCTCGTTCCGCGCGTCGCAGTGCCAATCCCTGACGCCGGTAAAAAACCTACTGGAAATTGCGCTGCACCAGCGTGGCGCCTACTGGCGTATCGAGTTCGAGGCCAATGCCTTCCTGCACCACATGATCCGCAACATCATGGGCTGCCTGGTACAGATTGGCCAGGGCAAAAAGCCCGCTGAGTGGATGGCAGAGGTACTGGCCGCCCGGGACCGCCGCGCGGCCGCCCCCACCTTCTCGCCCGACGGCCTGTACTTTCTGGGCCCGCGCTACGACGCCCACTGGGGCATGCCGGACCGCACGGCTGCGTATGATTCGCTGCCATGATGACTACCCCCACGCTTGCGACTTCGTCTGCCGCGCTGCCCCCCGAGGGGGCGCAATCCGCCTTGGGACGGCCCAGCGGCGGATTGGGCACGCTCACTAGAACCCGAATCAAGATCTGCGGCCTGACCCGTGAGCAGGATGTGGATGCCGTCGTGGCAGCCGGTGCGGATGCGGTGGGATTCGTGCTGTACCCCAAGAGCCCACGCGCGGTAACTGCGCAGCGCGCGGCCGAACTGGCCAAACGTCTGCCCCCCTTCATCACCCCCGTGCTGCTCTTCGTCAACGCATCTGCTACAGAAATAGGAGCTGCTTGCGCAATGATTCCGGGGGCTACCGTCCAATTTCATGGTGATGAGATGCCACAGGACTGCCTGGATGCGACCGGCCACGGCACCCGCCCCTACCTGCGTGCCGCCCGCATTCCGCTGGGGGATGACGCACCCCGCTTCGACCTCGTACAATTTGCGCAGGACTTTTCAAAAGCCCAGGCCATTTTGCTGGACGCCCATGTGGACGGGTACGGTGGTGGGGGCAAAACATTCAATTGGTCACTTCTTCCTCCAAGCGTCGACGCTCACCTCGTCTTGAGTGGTGGACTCACACCTGTAAACGTGGGCGATGGGATCGCGCAGCTGCGGCCGCGCTGTAAGACGCTGGCCGTCGACGTGAGCTCCGGCGTAGAAGCCGCAGACGCTCAGGGCAAGCCCCTCAAGGGCATCAAAGACCCCGCAAAGATTTTCGAGTTCGTAGCCGCCGTGCGCGCTGCGGACCTGCAACTTCAATAACCCGGTACGGAACGGCCTTTAGCGCCCGCTCCGTCCCCACGGATGGACCACCATGTACGACTACCAACAACCCGATGCCACTGGCCACTTTGGCAAATACGGCGGCAGCTTTGTCTCCGAGACACTGACCCACGCGATCAATGAGCTCAAAGACGCCTACGCCAAGTACCAGCACGACCCGGCCTTCCTCGCCGAATTCAAGTCCGAGCTGGCCCACTATGTGGGCCGCCCCTCCCCCATCTACCACGCGGACCGCATGAGCCGCGAGATGGGCGGCGCGCAAATCTTCCTGAAGCGCGAAGACCTGAACCACACCGGCGCGCACAAGGTGAACAACACCATCGGCCAGGCCATGCTTGCCAAGCGCATGGGCAAGCCGCGCATCATTGCCGAGACCGGCGCCGGCCAGCACGGCGTGGCCACGGCCACCATCTGCGCCCGATACGGGCTGGAATGCGTGGTCTACATGGGCAGCGAAGATGTCAAACGCCAGAGCCCCAACGTCTACCGCATGAAGCTGCTGGGCGCCACCGTGGTGCCCGTGACCAGCGGCAGCAAGACGCTCAAGGACGCCCTGAACGAAGCCATGCGCGACTGGGTTGCCAATGTGGACAACACCTTCTACATCATCGGCACCGTGGCCGGCCCGCACCCCTACCCGATGATGGTGCGCGACTTCCAGAGCGTCATCGGCAACGAATGCCTGGTGCAGATGCCCGAGATGCTGGCAGCCGCCGGTTGCAAGACCGAGCAGCCCGACGCGGTGATCGCCTGTGTGGGCGGTGGGTCGAATGCCATGGGCATCTTCTACCCCTACATCCAGCACGAGAAGACCCGCCTGATTGGCGTGGAAGCGGCCGGTGAAGGTCTGGACTCTGGCAAGCACTCTGCCTCTATTCAACGCGGCAGCGCCGGTGTGTTGCACGGCAACCGCACCTATGTGCTGCAGGATGACAACGGCCAGGTGACCGAGACGCACAGCATAAGCGCCGGCCTGGACTACCCCGGCGTGGGCCCGGAGCACGCGTTCCTGGGCGACATCGGCCGTGCCGAGTACGTGGGCATCACCGACAAGGAGGCACTGGAGGCCTTCCACTACCTGTGCCGGACCGAGGGCATCATCCCCGCGCTCGAATCCAGCCACGCCGTGGCCTACGGCATGAAGCTGGCCAAGACCATGCGCCCGGACCAATCGGTACTGGTGAATCTCTCCGGCCGGGGTGACAAGGACATCGGCACCGTGGCCGACCTGTCGGGTGACGATGTGTATGACCGCCCGTCGATGCGTGGCCATGTGGTGAAGGGAGCATGAGCATGAGCCGTATCACTACAACCTTCTCCGCGTTGAAAGCCCAAGGCCGCAAGGCGCTGATCCCCTTTGTCACCGCCGGCTACCCCTATGCCGATGTCACGCCCGAACTCATGCACGGGATGGTGGCGGGTGGCGCCGATGTCATTGAGCTCGGCGTGCCCTTCTCCGACCCCAGTGCTGATGGCCCGGTGATCCAGAAGGCTGGCGACAAGGCCCTCGCCTTTGGCATTGGCCTGGTGCAGGTGCTGGCCATGGTGCGCGAGTTCCGCAAAACCAACAACACAACCCCTGTGGTGCTGATGGGCTACGCCAACCCGGTGGAGCGCTACGACCAGAAGCACTCCACACCCGGCGTTAGCAGCCGCTTTGTGAAGGATGCCGCCGAGGCCGGCGTGGACGGTGTGCTGATCGTGGACTACCCTCCCGAGGAATGCGAGGCCTTTGCCGCCGACCTGCGTGCCCATGGCATGGATTTGATCTTCCTGCTGGCCCCCACCAGCACGGAGCAGCGCATGCAGCAGGTCGCACGCGTGGCAAGCGGCTATGTGTACTACGTGTCCCTGAAGGGCGTGACCGGTTCGGGCGCGCTGGACGTGGGTGCGGTGGAAGCCATGCTGCCCCGCATCCGCCAGCACATCAGCACCCCCGTGGGCGTGGGCTTTGGCATCCGCGATGCGGCCACTGCCAAGACCATCTCCCGCGTGGCCGACGCGGTGGTGATCGGCAGCAAAATCATCCAGTTGCTCGAAAACCAGCCGCGTGAACGCGTGGCGGCCACGGCGCAGGAGTTTCTGGCCGGCATCCGCACGGCACTGGACCAGGGCTAAAAAAGCACGGGGGCGGTTTGGCGGATAATCGCCCCCTGTTGGTTGGACGCCCCTGTGGGCACTGCAAGGAGACCTGACGATGAGCTGGCTTGAAAAACTGCTTCCCCCAAAAATTCAGCAAACCGACCCTGCGGACCGCCGCAGCGTGCCCGAAGGCCTATGGATCAAGTGCCCCAGCTGCGAAACCGTGCTCTACAAGACCGATCTGGAGCAAAACCAGAACGTTTGCCCCAGCTGCAGCCACCACCACCGCATTGGCGCCCGCGCCCGCCTGAACGCCTTTCTGGACAACGAAGGTCGCTTCGAAATCGGCCAAGAAGTGCTGCCTGTGGACGCCCTAAAGTTCAAGGACAGCCGCAAATACCCCGAACGCCTGAAAGAGGCTCTGGAAAACACCGGCGAGACCGATGCGCTGATCGTCATGGGCGGCGCCGTGCACGGCATCAGCCTGGTGGCTGCGTGCTTTGAATTCGAATTCATGGGTGGCTCCATGGGCTCGGTGGTCGGCGAGCGCTTTGTGCGTGGCGTCGAAACCGCCATCGAGCAAAAGGTGCCATTCCTGTGCTTCACCGCCACCGGCGGCGCACGCATGCAGGAAGGCCTGTTATCGCTCATGCAGATGGCCAAGACCAATGCGGCACTGACCCGCCTGGCCAAGAAGGGCCTGCCCTATATCAGCGTGCTGACCGACCCCACCATGGGCGGCGTGAGCGCCGGTTTTGCGTTTATCGGTGACGTGGTGATTGCCGAACCCAAGGCGCTGATCGGCTTTGCCGGCCCACGCGTGATCGAGTCCACCGTGCGCGTGACGCTGCCAGAAGGCTTCCAGCGCGCCGAGTTCCTGCAGACCAAGGGTGCCGTGGACTTCATCTGCGACCGCCGCGAACTGCGCAAGACCGTGGCCGAGACACTGGCGATGCTGCAGCGCCAGCCGGCGGATGCAGTGATCTGAGCGAACTCACCCCAATAAAAAAGGCCCCTCCGGGCCTTTTTTATTGCTTCAGTGCCTTTGAGTCAGACGCGAAAGGCCAGCAACACTGTCTGCTGCACCGATCCCAGCACGATCATGGCAATCTGGATCAGCACCAGCAGCGCCAGCGGCGACAAGTCCACCCCGCCCACCAGCGGCAGCACGCGACGGATTGGCGAGAGTGGTGGCTGGACCAGGCGCTCCAGCAAATCAGCCAGGTAGGACTGGGTCTGCACCCAGGACAGGATGGCGTAGACCAACACCAGCACCGTCATGCCCGAGAGCGCCGTGCGCACCACGCCAAACACGGCCAATACCGCCACCGACAACAGGCTGGCACCAGCGCCATTCAGCGCCCAGAGGATGGCGAATTCGGCCAGTTGCACCAGATAGGCACCGACCAGGCTGGCTGTGTCCCAGCGGCCCATGGCAGGCAGCACGCGGCGCAGCGGCAACACCAGCCAGTCGGTCACCGCAAAAACAAAACGCCCCAGCGGATTGCCGGAACGGGCCGACAGCGGGATGCGCTGGTGCTGCATGTACAGACGCAGCAGGCAGGTGCTGGTCAGCAGGCTGGCGACCACTTCGAGCAGCAAAGAGATGATTTGGTACAGCATGGCGAGGGATTGAAACAGGGCGAGCGCATCATAGCGGCAGGCCAGGCGCCTTGGCCCTCTTAGAATTGAGGGTTCTGGTCTCTCCGCCGTCCGGCGGACCGCCTTTACCTGAATTTCCATACATCCCATGTCCGATACCACCCAAGCCGCCGCCCCCGCCCCGCAAGACGACAACCAGTTGATGCTGGAGCGCCGCGAAAAACTCAAGGCCCTGCGCCAGCAGCAGGCCGAGGGCAAGGGCGTGGCCTTCCCCAACGACTTCCAGCCCCAGCACAAGGCGGCTGCGCTGTTTGAGGCCTATGACGGCAAGACCAACGAAGAGCTGGAAGCGCTCAAGGTGACCGTTTCCGTGGCCGGCCGCATGATGCTCAAGCGCGTCATGGGCAAGGCCAGCTTCTGCACGCTGCAGGATTCGTCCTTCGGCCCCAGCGGCGGCCGCATCCAGCTCTATGTGCGTGGTGAAGACGTGGGCGTGGACCTGTATGCCGCCTTCAAGCACTGGGACCTGGGCGATATCGTGGCCGCCGAGGGCACGCTGTTCAAGACCAAGACAGGTGAGCTGTCCATCCACGCTACCAGCATCCGCCTGCTGACCAAGAGCCTGCGCCCCATGCCCGACAAGTTCCATGGCATGGCCGACCAGGAGATGAAGTACCGCCAGCGCTATGTGGACCTGATGACCGACGTGGAAGCGCGCAAGCGCTTCATGGCACGCAGCAAGGCCGTGAGCGCGCTGCGCGAGTTCATGGTGGGCAACGGCTTTCTGGAAGTGGAAACGCCCATGCTGCACCCCATTCCTGGTGGTGCCAATGCCAAGCCCTTCAAGACGCACCACAACGCGCTGGACCAGGAAATGTTTCTGCGCATTGCGCCCGAGCTGTACCTCAAGCGCCTGATCGTCGGTGGCTTTGACCGCGTGTTCGAGATCAACCGCAGCTACCGCAACGAAGGTATCAGCGTGCGCCACAACCCCGAGTTCACCATGATGGAGTTCTACGCAGCCTACTGGAACTACCAGGACCTGATGGACTACACCGAAGCCCTGATCCGCGACGCCGCCCAGAAAGCCACCGGTAGCCTGCAGCTCACCTACGCCGGCAAGCCCGTGGACCTGGCCCAGCCCTTTGAGCGCCTGACGATTGTGGAAGCCATCCGCAAGTACACCGAAGCCGGCGACAACGTGAACGACGCCACCTGGCTGACCAACGCGCTGCGCAAGCTGGGCCTCTCCGAAGAGAAGCACCGCCTGTCCACCCGCACGCTGGCGGGCCTGCAGGTGCTGTACTTTGAAGAGACCGTGGAAGAGAAGCTGTGGAACCCCACCTTCATCATGGAGCACCCCACCGAAATCTCGCCGCTGGCGCGCGCCAACGATGAGCGCCCCGAAGTAACCGAGCGTTTTGAGCTCTACATCACCGGCCGCGAATTCGGCAACGGCTTCTCCGAACTGAACGACGCCGAAGACCAGGCCGCGCGTTTCAACGCCCAGGTGGCCAACAAGGACGCTGGCGACGACGAGGCCATGTACTACGACCACGACTTCGTGCGGGCGCTGGAATACGGCATGCCTCCCACCGGTGGCTGCGGCGTGGGTATTGACCGCCTGATGATGCTGCTGACCGACAGCGCCAGCATCCGCGACGTGATCCTCTTCCCCGCCCTGCGCCGCGAGGTCTGATTCGGGTTTGAAGCCAAATCGGCATTCAGCCCCAGCAGAATCTGCGCAAGCAGCTATGAAAACGGTAGCAACGCCTGTGCTGCGCTACCTCAACGGCTACCCCGCCGACGCGCTGGGCCAGGTGCAGCGCATGCTGGATGAAGGCCGGGTGGGCGACTGGCTGATCCGGCGCTACCCGCAGGCGCATGGCGTGCGGACCGACAAGGTGCTGTACGACTATGTGCAGGACATCAAGTCGGACTACCTGCGCAGCACAGAGCCTTTGGCCAAGGTGGCGTTTGACAGCAAGCTGCATGTGGTGAAGAACGCGCTAGGCACACACACCACAGTTTCACGCGTGCAGGGCAGCAAGCTCAAGAGCAAGCGCGAGATCCGCGTGGCCAGCCTGTTCAAGGACACGCCCGAGCCCTTCCTGAAAATGATCGTGGTGCACGAACTGGCGCACCTGCGCGAGCGCGAGCACGACAAGGCCTTCTACCAACTCTGCACCCACATGGAGCCCAGCTACCACCAGTTGGAGTTCGAGGTACGCATCTACCTCACCCACCTGGAAGCCACGGGCGAACGCCTGTGGGCTGCGACGGCCGACTGAAGCCCCATGACCACGCGTCTGCTGTGCTTCAACAAACCCTATGGCGTGCTGAGCCAGTTCACGCCCGAAGGCCGCTGGCGCGGGCTCAAGGACTACATAGCGATTCCGGGCATCTACGTGGCTGGCCGGTTGGACGCCGACAGCGAAGGCCTGCTACTGCTGACCAACGACGGCAAACTGCAAGCGCGCATCAGCGACCCGCGCTACAAAATGGAGAAGACCTACTGGGCGCAGGTGGAAGGCGAACCGGACGAGGCTGCGCTGGAGCGTTTGCGCAGCGGCGTGCAGCTCAACGACGGCCCCACCCTACCCGCGCACGCGCAGCGCATGGAGGCGCCGGCGCACCTGTGGGAGCGCGATCCACCGGTACGCTTTCGACAGTCGATTCCTACCAGTTGGCTGGAGCTGGTCATCCGCGAAGGCCGTAATCGTCAGGTGCGCCGCATGACGGCGGCCGTGGGTTTCCCCACGCTGCGGCTGATTCGCGCAGCCATTGGGCCGTACACGCTGGATGGTTTGGCGCCCGGCGCGTTGCGCGACGCACCATTGCCGTAAAGACTAGCGCGGTGCGCGCAGGGGCTTGAGCAAATCGCTCAACCCGTTGTGGTCGATCTCATGCATGAGCTGCAACAGCCGGCCAATCTCGCCCTTGGGAAAACCCTCACGCGCAAACCAGTTGAGGTAGTCGCCCGGCAGGTCCGCAATCAGACGGCCCTCGTACTTGCCAAACGGCATCGTACGCTCCACGAGCTTCTGCAAGTCCTCTGGCTGCATATCAACCGCCCGCCCGCTTCACCTTGAAGCCCTGCGCAACCAAGGCCACCATCACCCTGTCGACATGGTCGCCCTGCACTTCGATCACACCGTCCTTGACCGTGCCGCCCGAACCGCAGGCGGCCTTGAGCTGCTTGCCCAGCGCGGCCAGTTCGTCGTCGCCCAGCGACACGCCACGTACCAGCGTCACGCCCTTGCCAGCACGGCCCTTGGTCTCACGGGACACGCGCACGATGCCGTCACCCGCCGGGCGCTTGGGCGCATTGCAGGTACAGGCCGCAATGGCCTGGCGGCAGACCGGGCAGGTGCGGCCCACCTCGGTGGAGTACACCAGTCGGCCCAGATCGGAAAGAGACAGCTTGGCCACGGCGAACCTGTTTCAGCGAACGATGATTTCCGCGCGGCGGTTGCGTGGCTCGTCCACATTCGCCTCGGTGGGCACCACGGGCTCACGCTCGCCACGACCCACGGCCTCGATCAGCTCGGGTGCAAAGCCGCGCGCCACCAGCAGCTCACGCACGGCGCGGGCGCGCTGCAGCGAGAGCGTGTCGTTGGCCTGCGGACTGCCGGTGCGGTCGGTATGGCCTACGACCACAATCTCGCCGCCGGGGCGCGCCAGCGCCTGCGCCAGGATGCCTTCCAGTTGGGCCTGCGACTCGGCTGTCAACGTGGAGCTGCCGGGTTCAAAGCGCAGCACAAAACGCTCGGCCGGTGCGGGCTGCAGGGCCAGCAAGGCGCCGTGCTGCTTCTGCAGCTCTTCGGCCGTGGTCTGGGCGCGGTCGACGGTGCCCGTGCGCTGCACGGCGGCCACGGCATAGGGCTGGTCCAGCACCTGGCTGCCACCGGCAGCGCCTTCCACCTGCACGGCAGTAGATCGGCCGTCCGCATCGGGCAGCAGGGTCACGCGGCTCAGCGGCGTGCAGGCCGACAACAAGGCCAGCAAGGAGGAAACCAACAGCGCCCGCATCACGGCACCTCCACAATGAAATCGGTGCCACGCACACTGACGGTGGATGACGGCGTCTGCACCTTTACGTTCTCGGGCTGCAGCTTGCCCAGCAAGCCCGTCACCATGCGGATGGTGCCGAGGATGACCTGCACGGTCAGGCTGCCGGTCTGGGTGGTGGAATCGAACTGGAAGCGGGTGATGTCCACCTGCGAATTCGGGCCAATGGTGATTTGCGTGCCGTCGCGCAGCAGCAGCACAGCCGAGCCCTGCGGGCCGGTCACGATGCGTTCGGATTCGGCCACACCGCCACCGGGCACGGCCGCGCGTGCCACCTCGCCCTTGGCCACCTGCACCGGGCCTTGCACGGTCTTGAGCGTGCCGCTGCGCAAATCCTCGGCCTGGGCCGTGGCCAAACCGCCGCCCAGACACAGCAGCAGCGCTGCCTGTCGCATCCATCGCTGACCTGTCATGTTCTTCACTGTCATCCCCTTGGGTTAGCCAAGGATGGTAACGGATGCGCCACCCGCCAGACCGGCCTGAAAGCACTATCATTTTGATAGCTTGTTGCGCACCATGCATGGGGGCCATGTGCCAAAATGGTGCCCAACGTTGCACACCATGTCCAAACATACTTCTCCCCGTCAAAGCGTCTGGGCCACCAAGGTCCTGGCCATCATTCAATCCGGCAACGCCCAGGCCGCCCTGGCCCAGATCAAGGTGGCGCCCACGGTCAAGGATCTGCAGCAACTGCGCAAACTCATGCAGGCCCAGAAGCTGCCCCCCAACCGCCTGCTCGACGAAGCCGTCGAAGCCAACCTAGCCCTGCTCTCCGCCCCCCGCCTGCACCGAGCCCCCTGACCATGCAAGTGGACGCCTCCCCCGACATTCTGCGGGGGCCTGCGCGGGCTGACCTGCTGCAAACCGAGGTCCTGGCCGACCTGTTCGAAGCCACCGCAGGACAGTACCCCGACAGCACCGCCCTGGTGTTTGGCGACCAATCGCTCAGCTACCAGGCGCTGAACACCCGCGCAGACACCGTGGCCGCCCATCTGCTGGCGGCCGGCATCCAACCCGGCGACATCGTTGGCCTATGGTTGCCACGCGGCATGGAGCTGTTGGTCATGCAGCTGGGTATCGCCAAGACCGGCGCCGCCTGGCTGCCCATGGACGCAGACACACCAGTCGAACGCATCCAGGTGTGCCTGGACGACGCACAGGCCAAGGGCCTGGTGAGCTGTGAGGCCCTGGCGCCCAGGCTCGCCGGCAGCCCCCACACGGTCTGGACCGCCGAAGCGCTGTCGCAGCCTCTTGCCCAACCGCAGCGGCGCAGCGGCGTGCTGCCAGAGCACCCGGCCTATGTGATCTACACCTCGGGCTCCACCGGACGGCCCAAAGGCATTGCCATCAACCAGGGCAGCATCTGCCACTTTCTGCGCAGCGAGAACACGCAGCTCGGCGTGCGCCATAGCGACCGCGTGTATCAGGGCTTCTCGGTCGCGTTTGACATGTCCTTCGAGGAGATCTGGATCAGCTACCTGGCCGGTGCCACCATATGGATTGCGCCCAAAGAGGTGGCCACCGATGCCGAGAGCCTGCCCGGCGTACTGGCCGCCAACGGTATCACCGTGCTGCACGCGGTGCCCACGCTGCTGGCCCTGTTCAATGAGGATGTGCCCGGCCTGCGCACCATCAACCTGGGCGGCGAAATGTGTCCGCCCGCGCTGGTGGAGCGCTGGGCCAAGCCTGGCCGCCAAGTCTTCAACACCTACGGCCCCACCGAAGCCACCGTTTCGGCCAGCCTGGCCGAGTTGCACGCGGGCGAGCCCGTCACCATTGGCCGCCCGCTGCCCAACTACAGCCTGCTGGTGATTGCGCCGCCGGCCGATGGCCAACTGACCCTGCTGCCGCGTGGCGAAGTGGGAGAACTCTGCATCACCGGCCCCGGCGTGGCCCTGGGCTACCTGGGCCGGCCCGAACTGACCGCCGAGAAATTCCTGCCCAACCCTTGGGCCAATGGCCCGCAGGACGCACGCCTGTACCGCACCGGCGACTTGGCCCGCATCGATGCGGATGGCTGCGTGCAGTGCCTGGGCCGCACCGACGACCAGGTGAAGATCCGCGGCTTCCGCGTGGAGCTGGGCGAGATCGAGTCCGCGCTGGCCGACCAAGCCGGCGTGGCTGCTGCTGCGGTGGTCCTGCGCCCGGAAGACGGCGTGGACCAGCTCATCGCCTTCATCACACCCGATACCGGCGCCACGCTGAGCAGCAGCGCACTGCGCGCAGCCCTGGGCCGGCGCCTGCCCCCCTACATGGTGCCTGGCCACTTTGAGACGGTGCCCGCCATGCCGCGTCTGACCTCCGGCAAGATTGACCGCAACGCGCTCAAGGTGCGCCCGCTGAGTGCGCCGCCCGCTGCCACTGACTCGGACACGGCGACAACGCCGGCGGAAGCCGCACTGTTTTCCGCCCTGGCCAAACTCTTCCCCGGCCAAGCCATTGTGCGTAGCGCCGACTTCTTTGCCGATCTGGGCGGCCACTCGCTATTGGCGGCGCGCCTGGCCTCCAGCCTGCGCGCGCATGACGGCTTCGCCCATGTCACAGTGCGCGACATTTACCAGCACCGCAGCGTGGGCGCCATTGCGCAGGCCATAGGCGCGGTTCACGGCCAGGCACAGGCCGTAGACCAAACATGGGGTTCACCCAGCGCCTGGCGCCGCTGGCGCTGTGGCCTCGCACAGGCCGCTGCCGTGCCCTGGCTGGTGGCCATGCGCATGGCGCAGTGGCTGGCACCGTTCTTCACCTACCACTTCTTCACCGGCGAGCCCGAGGATTCACTGGCGCTGGCCATCGGTGCCTCGGTGCTGTCCTACCTGATCGCCACCTTGCTGGAGTTTGCGCTGGCCATCGGCGGCAAGTGGCTGCTGGTGGGGCGCCTGCGTGCGGGCCAGTACCCGCTGTGGGGCGTCACCTACTACCGCTGGTGGCTGGCAGACCGCTTGCTCGAAGCAGCGCCCACCTACCTGCTGAGCGGCTCTTCGCTCTACGTGTGGTGGCTGCGCGCGCTGGGTGCCCGCATTGGCCGTGACGTGGTCATCGGCTCCATGACGCTGCGCGCGCCGGACCTGCTGCAGGTGGGCGATGGCTGCAGCATCGGCAATGCCGTGAATCTGGAGAATGCACGCGTGGAACATGGCGTGTTGCACCTGGGCCAGATCACGCTGGGACACGACAGCTGCATTGGCTCCTACGCCATCCTGGAGGGCAACACTGCAGTGCAGGACATGGGCCATCTGGAGGGCCAATCGGCCCTGGCCGACGGACGCAACGTGCCGGCAGGCCGGGTCTGGAGCGGCTCTCCCGCACGCGACACCGGCGCCTTTGACACCAGCACCCTGCCCCCACGCCCACCGCTGACACGCCTGCGGCAGGTCGTCGAAGGCGTGTACTTCACGCTGGGCGCGCTGCTGATCGCCACGCTCTTCTTCCTGCCCGTGTTCCCCAGCTTTGTGCTGATCGACTGGTTTGACGACACCGAGCGCTTCCCCTTCCTGGCGGGCAACGAGGTCTGGTTCCAGCTCAGCAAATACTTCATGCTGGCCTTCCCGGCAGCGGCTGTGCTCATCGTCTGTACTGCCCTGCTCTCGGCCGGCATCCGCTGGTCGGTGCTGCCGCGCCTCAAACCCGGCAGTTGGCCGGTGCACAGCACGCTGTACTGCGCCAAGTGGCTGGTCAACCAGATCCAGGAGTCCAGTCTGCATGTGCTGCACGGGGTGTATGCCACGCTGTTTGCGCCTTGGTGGTACCGCCTGCTGGGCGCCAAGGTGGGGCGCGATGCCGAAATTTCTTCCGCCCTGGGCCTGGTGCCCGACATGCTGACGCTGGGCGATGAAACTTTCATCGCCGACGCAGTGATGCTGGGCGACGAACACATCGACGGTGGCTGGATGAGCATGCGCCCCACGGTGATCTCGAAACGCAGCTTCGTGGGCAATGGCGCCTACATTCCCGACGGCACCACGCTGCCGGAGAATGTACTGATTGGTGTGCACTCCACCGCACCGGCCAACGCACAGATCCGCAGCGGCGACACCTGGCTGGGCTCGCCTCCGCTGCACCTGCCTGCGCGTGAGGAAACAGCCGGCTTCCCCGAACACCTGACCTACCACCCCTCCGCCGGGCGCCGGCTGGCACGCGGCCTCATTGAGGCCTTCCGTATCGTGGCGCCGCATGCCCTGGTTATCTCGGTGGGCTACACCATCGTGCTCGACGTCATGCCCATGGCCGGCGAAGGGCGCTGGGGTCTGGTGATTGCCTACCTGACGCTGTGCGGCCTGCTCTATGGCCTGGGCACCTTTGTGTTTGTGGCCACGCTGAAGTGGCTGCTCATGGGGCGCTACCGCCAGCGCAGCGTGCCCATGTGGACACCCTTTGTCTGGCTGTCCGAAGGGGTGACCAACCTCTACGAAGGCGTGGCCGTTCCCAACTTCATGCGCTACCTGCGCGGCACGCCCTGGCTGCCACTGGCCTTCAATGTGCTGGGCAGCCGCATCGGCAAGAGCGTGTACCTGGACACCACCGACATCACCGAATTCGACTGCGTGACGATCGGCGACCACAGCGAGCTCAACGCCCTGAGCTGCCCGCAAACCCATTTGTTTGAAGACCGCGTGATGAAAATCGACCACGTGCACATTGGCAGCCGCGTCTACGTAGGCCCGCGCGGTGCCGTGCTCTACAGCGCCACTGTCGCCGACGGCGCCTGGCTGGGCCCGCTGACGCTGGTGATGAAGGGCGAGAGTATTCCCGCGGCCACGCGCTGGAGTGGCTGCCCTGCTGCGCCCGGCAGCGCAGGCGCCTGACTCTGCCCACGCCATGCTGCCTCCTGCCGTCCTCACCTGGCCCAAGGATGTGGCGGCGGTGCAGACCGCCTTGCAAGCTGGCCGGACGATGGTGCTGTGCATCGCCCAGCCCCCGGGCACGGATCGCCCTGCAGCCCGTGCCCGGGTGCGCCAAGCATTGCAGGTGGCACTGGGTGCCTGGCTGGACTGCCCCACAGCCGACGTGCTGCTACAGGGTGGTACTGGTACCCCGGTACAGCTGGCCAGTCCGCCCGGCCGCGCAGGTCTGTCCATCAGCCATGAGGCAGGACTATCCCTGGCGGCGATTGCCCCCGGCAGTTCCGTAGGCGTGGACCTGCTGGCCACCAGCACCTTGCCTGATGCCTCAGAGTGCCTGCAGCTGGCGCGGGACTACCTGGGGCCAACCACCGCGCAGGCACTTTGCACGCTGTCCGCTTTGGAAATACCCACCGCATTTGGAGAAGCTTGGACGGCATGGGAAGCAGGGCTCAAATCTGCGGGGCAGGCCTTGCGCGAATGGAGCCCGGGACTGGCAGCTACTCAGCAATCCTGCCAGCAACTCGTCCTGATCTTGCCAACCGGCTACGTTGGCGCCCTGGCCCGGCCGGGCATTCCGGCACAGCCTACAATGCCCGCGACCCGGAACATTCAATAACCATATCCGTGGTCACGTCACACCGTATCCAGGGAGGATTCATTTGAACTACCGCCACGTTCTGGGCGCCTGCTTCATCACGCTGGTGATGGCGGCTTGCGCACAGGAACCAACTGCCCCCGCAGCCCCACCCCACGCCACCGATACCCAGCGCCTGATCATCCGTTTTGCACGCGCTGATCAGGTCTGGAGCAATACGGACTTGGCCAGCTTGCGCACAACGCTGGCTGCAGACATCCAGCCCCTGTCCTCTGTCTCTGAAACCACCTGGGTGTACGCCGTGCGGCCCAGGTCCGGGCACAACCCTGGACAAGTACTCAGCGCCTTGCGCGCGCGCCCCGAAGTGGTCTATATGGAAATGGACACAAAGGCCCGCAACCCATGAAGACCAAATATATGCGTGGATTCCAACGTGGATTGAAAACGGCCCTGCTGACTGCGCTTGCACTGGCAGGACTTGGGGCGACGTGGGTCGCCATGTCACAAACAACGGGCTGGTTCGATGCCAAAACAGAGGGGACTCCGCCCTCTGCCCCGGTGAAACTGTCAGCAGCAACCGGTGAAACCACTCAGCGATTGATTGTGAAATTCAGATCGCAAACTGCCGCGCGATCTGACGCCAGTGTTGCGCGTCAGCGCGTCCAGGCCCTCAATGTCCCCGGAGGGGTGCAGGTGCTGGGACAAAAGGCGGTGGCACTGGCCTACCTGAAATCGGTATCCGACCAAATCCACGTGATTGAAGCCGACCAGCCACTCAACCACAGCGAAGCAAAAGCGCTGGCCCAGCAGCTCGCGCAGCAAGCCGACGTGGAATATGCCGAGGTGGACGAAAAGGTCTACCCCCACATGACCCCAAACGACCCCAACTACGCTGGTAACCAGTGGGCCTGGCAGTCATCGGGGACCAATGCAGGTGCTACCAATACGGAAACCGCCTGGAGCCGAGGCACCGGAGTGAGCGGCACCGGGGTGGTGGTGGCGGTACTGGACTCTGGGTACCGTCCGCATGCCGATCTGGCCGCCAATCTGCTGACCGGATACGACTTTATTTCTGCTGACGTGCTGACTTACTCCCCCTTCAGCACAGCCAACGACGGTGGTGGCCGAGACGCAGATGCCTCAGACCCCGGCAACTGGAATACCAACACCCTCAACGGCTGCGCGGTGGACAACTCCAGCTGGCACGGCACCCACGTGGCCGGCGTTATCAGCGCCATCGGCAACAACAGCGCCGGCATGATCGGCGTGGCCTATGGCGCCCGCATCCTGCCAGTGCGGGTACTGGGTGTGTGCGGTGGCTACACCTCGGACATCGTGATGGGCATGCGTTGGGCGGCAGGCCTGTCTGTGGGCGGCGGCATCACGAACACCGCTACGCCGGCAAAAGTGCTGAATCTGAGCCTCGGCGGCAGTGGCACCTGCTCCAATACCTTCCAGGATGCAATCAATGAGGTACGGGCCGCCGGCAGCGTGGTCGTGGCCTCCACAGGCAACGAAGGCAATGTTTCCAGCATCACACAACCCGCCAACTGCAAGGGAGTGATCGCGGTCACCGCCCACATGCTCACCGGCAACAGTCCGAACTTTGCCAACGTGGGCCCCGGAACCACCATCAGCGCACCGGGTATCAGCATCTACGGCACCAGCAACACCGGTACCACCATCCCCATCGCATCCCCCGGCGGAGACACCTACGCGAGCTTGAATGGCACCAGCTTTGCGGCACCCATGGTCTCAGGCGTTGCGGCGCTGCTGCTGCAAATCAAACCCACCATGACGATCGATGAGCTGACGTCACGGCTCGTGAATTCGGTGCGTGCATTCCCTGCAAGTACGTACTGCGTGGGCAAAACCACTTGCGGCGCCGGCATGCTGGATGCAGATGCGGCTGTGCAGCTTGCGATCGCGGATAGCGCGCCTGTGACCTCCGCCACCGCCAGCAGCACGGACCCTGTTGGGCGTGGAACCACCGTGACACTGACAGGTACCGCCACCGCAGGTGCCGTGGGTGGCAGCACGATCTCCAGCGTGAGCTGGACGCAGCTGACCGGCCCTACCGTGACCTTGACCGGGGCCAGCACGACCACGGCGACCTTCATCACGCCGACCACGTCCGACAGTACCGACATCACATTCCGCTTTCAGGCGAATGCGTCCAACGCCCAGAGCTCCAGCAGCCGGGTATCCGTCACCATGGTGTCGGCACCTACCCCGACGAACGCGAGCGGAGGCGGTGGCGCCTTGGGCTGGCTGGATCTGGCGGCCCTGCTGGCCCTAAGCCTGGTGGCCTGGTCACTGCGCCGATGGGCGCAAACGCACAACCAGCATTCCGGCCAATAAGGCCAGCACCCCGCCTGCTGCGCCGGCTGCATGGGCCGGGTAGTAGACGGGGATGCCCAACCAGCCGGGAGTCATGTGGTCGCCAGCCAACTCCCAGTACAGCTTGGCGGCCAGAAGTAACACGAGGCCCGCTCCGACATACCGCAGCGGGCCTCGTCGCACCAAACCATGCAGCGCCGCCCCGGCAAGCACGCCGTGCAAAGCGCCCGAAGCACCCGCGTAGTACGCACAGCGGGTGTCCAGCACAAGGATCAGGGCCACACCCAAAAAGCCACCCAGCAAGGCCAGCAGCTGGCGCCGCTGTGGCACCCAGGGCGTCAATAGCCAGCACAGCAGCACGGCTGCCATGGCATTCACCAACGCATGAGGCAGATTCAGATGGACCCACTGTGCCGTGAGAGGCTGCCACAGCGCACCTTGGGTAAAAGTCAGACGTTCAAAACGCAGGCTTTCGCTGGCGCCGGGCCAGAACTGCAGCACAGCACACAGGGCCGCAAAAGCCCCCCCCCAGCACCCGCGACGCAGGCACCTGGCAGCGGTGCTGGAATCGTCAGGCAATCCAGTCCAGTGCCTGCATGTAGTCCGCATGGACCATGAGCTCGTCCCACGCCAGCGCCGGCGTGCTCGGCACGAGGGCACGGCGGCGGGCTTCGCTGGCGTCCAGGGCTTGCCACTGGCCCTTGAGCTGGGCTTCGGTCAGGCCTTCGATCAATTCGTCCACCGCCTTGCCACCGCCCTCCGCCGTAGGCAGGGACTGGTTGCACAGCAGCACCAGATCGCAGCCCGCATTCAGGGCCACCACCGCAGCCTCGGTGTAGCTCACGGTCTTGCCGTCAATGAGGCGAGCCCCTGCCATGGACAGGTCATCGCTGAAAATGGCCCCGGTAAAGCCGAGTTGCGCACGCAGGATGTCGTTGAGCCAGGTGCTGGAGAAGCCAGCCGGGCGCGCGTCCACCTTGGGGTAGATCACATGGGCCGGCATGACGCTGCTGGTCACGGTGTTGAGCCAGCGGTAGGGCGCCGCATCGTCGGCCAGGATGGCCTTGAGGCTACGCTTGTCGACCGGGATCTCGGTGTGCGAGTCGGCCTTCACAAAACCGTGGCCGGGGAAGTGCTTGCCGCAGTTGGCCATGCCGCTCTTCTGCAGGCCGTGCATCAGGCTCTTGGCCAGCAGGCTGACCACACGCGGGTCGCGTGCAAAAGCGCGGTCGCCGATCACGCTGCTTTCACCATAGTCCAGGTCCAGAACGGGTGTGAAGCTCAGGTCCACGCCGCAGGCACGCAGCTCGGCGCCCAGCACATAGCCGCAGGCGGTGGCGGCATTGGTGGCGTCCAGCGGGCCTGCCTTCATGGGCGATACTGTGCCCGCCGCCTCGCGCAGCCACATCTCACCCAACGCACGCATGGGCGGCAGATGCGTGAAGCCATCGGTCTTGAAGCGCTGCACACGACCGCCTTCGTGGTCCACGCAAATCAGCAGGTCGGCGCGTACCTTCTTGATGTCACGGCACAGCGCGGTGAGCTGCTCGCGGTTCTGCCAGTTGCGGGCGAACAGGATCATGCCGCCTACGAGCGGGTGCTTGAGGCGTTTGCGGTCTTGCGCGGTCAACTGGGTGCCAGCGATGTCGATGATGAGCGGAGCGTGGAAAGTCATGCAATATCCGTATCTGCTATTTATTTAGGAGCTGCTTGCGCATATTCTATGAGGGCCAAAGGCCTATTTAATGCCCTTCTCATGAATTCTGCCGCACCAATTTGTTACAGGTGCCCGGGTAGGCTGCTGATAGACTGCGCTCCAACCACTGTCAGGAAACGTCCCACCGTGTTTGGATTGTTCAAAAAGCGCGACCGCACAGCCCCGGAGGCCCCGGCCCCTCTGGACGAGCCCACCATCCGCCGCATGGAGCTTGAAGAGCGGATGGCCTACCGGCGCGAACGCCTCTACCAGTCGATCCGCGAAACGTTTTTGTCCATGGAAGTGGTGTCCCACATGTACCGCTTCAAGGTCATGCCCGTGGACGAGCGCCACCACCGCTTCATCGCCATGATTGACGTGGCCAAGTCCTTTGTGACCGGCGCCAACAGCAAGACCAAGAGCTTTGCCGCCATGGAGCAGAGCATGCGCGTCAACACCTACAAACGATTTGGGGTGCTCATTGACGGCATCTACTGGCGCGTCAGCGAAACCGAAGACCAGTTCGAGCGCCACTCACGCGCCACCGACCCGGCACGCAGCGGCGAGTTCCAGCCCGTGGAACACGCGGAGGAAGACCACGCGCCCAGCGGCGCCCTGTCCCGTGCGCGCTTTCAGCCTATCTCTGCGCAGGAACAGGCCGCCTTCATGGAAGCCCTGCAGCGCGGTGCCACACTGCCCGCCGTCAAGGTGGGCGATCTGGAGTACCAATCCGACCTGGCACCGCTGGACGGTGGCATCATGATCGGCGGCACCCAGTACGGCAAGCTCTAGTCAGGGCGCGGTTTCGGCCACGCAAAAGCTGGCAGCGTAGTCGGTCTCGTCGGTCACGGTGATGTGCACCGTCAGCGCCTTGGCCTCCACCCATTCCTTGAGCCCGCCATGGAGCACGATGACGGGCTTGCCGCTGCGCTCATTGGCAATCTCGCACAAGCGCCAGGTCATGGGCATGCGCATACCCAAGCCGATGGCCTTGCTGAAGGCCTCCTTGGCGCTGAAGCGCGTGGCCAAGTAGCGCACGCCCCGCTCGGGCCAGCGCGCACTGCGGGCCTTCCAGGTCTTGAATTCGGCATCTGACAGCACCTTGGCCGCAAAGCGGTCACCATGCTTGTCTAGGCTGGCGCGGATGCGCCGCACGTCACAGATATCGGTGCCTATGCCGTAGATCAAGGCCGCTCCTTACTGCCCCAGGCAAGCCAGGTAGGCCCGGATTGTGGCGTCGTAGCCCAGTTCCAGCGCATCCGCAATCAGCGCATGGCCAATGGATACTTCCTGCAGACCCGGCACCTGCTGCGCAAAGGCGGCCAGGTTGTCACGGTTGAGGTCGTGGCCAGCGTTCACGCCCAGTCCGGCGTCCAACGCGGCCTGCGCGGCCGCCGCAAAACGGGCAAGTTGGGCGCCCTGCTCTGCCGTGCCCCAGGCCGCGGCATAGGGCTCGGTGTACAGCTCAATGCGGTCGGCGCCCACGGCCTTGGCGGCTGCCATGGCGCTGGGGTCCGCATCCATGAACAGGCTCACACGCAGGCCCAGCGCATGGGCCTCGGCAATCAGCGGCTGCAAGCGCGCTGCATCAGCGGGGAAACTCCAGCCATGGTCGCTGGTGAACTGGCCTTCGCTGTCGGGAACGAAGGTTACCTGATGTACCGGCAAGCCGCGCTGGCGCAGGTCGCGCACGCAGTCCATCAGGTTGTGGAACGGGTTACCCTCGATGTTGTATTCGCGGTCGGGCCAAGCCTTCAGCAGCTCGGCCAGTTCCAGCACATCCTGCGCGCGGATGTGGCGCGCGTCAGGCCGCGGGTGCACCGTGATACCCGCCGCCCCCGCCTGCAGGCACAGCGTGGCCGCGCGCGTGACACTGGGGATGCCCAGATGGCGGGTGTTGCGCACCAGGGCCACTTTGTTGAGGTTGACGGAGAGATGGGTTGTCATAGTCGAAAGGCCTCGCCTAGAGGGACTGAATGTCGATCATCATCTGCCGCGTGCGCAGCGTCTTGACACCGCAATGGTAGTGCAGCAGCACGCGCAGTTGGGGCTTCAGCGCCCCCATCAGTTCCGCACAGGCGCGCAGCGTGGTGGTGAAGGGGGCATGGTCTTGCAGCGCATCGTGCAGGCGCAACCAGTCTGCACCGCGCAGGCTGGCACGGTCATCGGCATGGGCCTGGCGCAGGCCGCCTTCAGGCACCAGCACGTAGGCCACCTCGGCTTCCAGCGGCGCCAGCGTCATGGTCTGCACATTGAGCGGCGGCAGAAAGCCCACTTCGCGCAACAGCAGCAGCTCAAAGGTGCGCAGAGCGCCCTGCAGCACCTCGTCATGCTCGCTGGCAATGATCTGCACCACTCGGGCATATATGTCGAACAGCTCAGCATGCGGGTCATCGCGCGCCAGCAGCGTCATCAGCAGTTCGTTGAGGTAATAGCCAGAGAGCAGCGCATCGCCCGTGGGCATGACATGGCCGCCTTGCCATTCGGCGCTGCGCAACGTGCGGATTTCGGCGTCGCCCCCGTAAGCCACATGCAGGGGCTGCAGCGGCAGCAGGATGGGGCGGAAGCTGGAAGTCGGCTTCTTGGCCCCCTTGGCCACCAAGGCGATGCGCCCGTAATGGCGGGTGAATACTTCCAGAATCAGGCTGGACTCGCTCCAGTCGTAGCGGTGCAGCACATACGCGGGCTCGTCGGCAATGCGTTTGGTAGCCAAGGCTCAGGCCGTCGCAGGGGCAACAACCCGCCGCCGGGCCGCCCCAAGGCGAGTTGGCCCCCATGGGGGGCAGCGACCCGCACAGCGGCGGAGCGTGGGGGCTGTCATTTCACTCGTAGCCGAAGCTGCGCACGCGCGCTTCGTCGTCCGCCCAGCCGGAGCGGACTTTTACCCATAGCTCCAGAAACACCTTGGCATCGGCCAGCTTTTCCAGCTCCACGCGGGTCTCCATACCGATGCGCTTGATGCGTTCGCCCTTGTCACCAATCACCATGGCCTTGTGGCCGTCGCGCTCCACCACAATTGTGGCCGCAATGCGCAGCAGGCGCTTCTGGCCCTTCTTCTGCGGCGCCTCTTCCTCGAACTTGTCGATGACCACGGTGGAGGTATAGGGCAGCTCGTCGCCCGTGAGGCGGAACAGCTTTTCGCGCACCAGCTCGCTGGCCAGGAATTTCTCACTGCGGTCGGTCAGCTCGTCTTCGGAATACCACCAAGCTTGCTCGGGCAGGAATTTCTCACACAAGGTCAGCAGCCGCTCCACGTCCTTGGGGTTCTTGGCGGACAGGGGGATCAGCTCGGTAAACTTGCCGCGCGCCTGCATGGCCTGCAGCCAGGGCGCCAGACTGGCACGCTCTTTCACGTGGTCCAGCTTGTTAGCCACCAGCACCACTGGAATGCCCTCGCCCAACAGCTTCAGCACTTTTTCATCGGCCGGTGTAAAGCTACCTGCTTCCACCACAAAAAGCACCAAGTCCACGTCGGCAACTGCGCCCTGCACCGCCTTGTTCAGCGATTTGTTCAGTGCATTGCCATGGATGGTCTGGAAACCAGGCGTGTCCACAAAAACAAACTGGGTCTGGCCTTCGGTGCGCATGCCGGTGATGCGGTGGCGCGTGGTCTGCGCCTTGCGCGAGGTGATGCTGATCTTCTGGCCCACCAAAGCGTTGAGCAGTGTGGACTTGCCCACATTGGGCTTGCCCACGATGGCCACCAGCCCACAACGCTGGTCTTCAGCGGCATCACCGGGCTGGGCCAGCTTGGGCGTGCTTTTGAGCAGGCCTTGCAACATGGCATCCAGATCGTCCTGGACTTCGGGATTGGCGTCATTTACGCCTTTTGCCCCCGGGGAATCTGCGCGAGCAGCTACTTTTTTAGGAGCATTCATGACTTGACCTTTGATTTGATGGTTTGCAGCATCGCCGCCGCGGCTGCCTGTTCTCCGGCACGGCGCGACCCGCCGATACCCCGTTCGGACAGTCGCAACTCGGGGATCTCACACTCCACATCAAAACTTTGCTTGTGCGCGGCCCCCACGGTAGCCACCACCTTGTACAGCGGCAATTTCATTTTGCGACCCTGCAGCCACTCCTGCAACTCCGTCTTCGGATCCTTGCCAATGGCAGCCATCTGCGGATTGATTTCGACCGCCTCAAACAGGCGGTGCACCAGTGCCTGAGCCTGCACAAAGCCGGCATCCAGGTACACGGCACCAATAATGGCCTCTAGCGCATCGGCCAGAATGGAGGCGCGCTTGGGGCCACCGGAGCGCATCTCGCCCTCGCCCAAACGCAACAGGTCTGGCAGGCCCAGGCCCAGCGCCAGCTGGTGCAAGGTGTCCTGCTTGACCAAATTAGCCCGCACACGCGACAGATCACCTTCAGGCAATGCGCCGAGACGCGCGTACAGCAGATCGGAGATCGCCAGCCCCAGCACCGAATCCCCCAGAAACTCCAGGCGTTCGTAGTGGTCCGACGAAAAGCTGCGGTGCGTCAGTGCCCGCTGCAGCAGGGAAACATTGGAAAACGGGTACTGCAGCCGCTGCTGCAGTGCATTCAAACCATCTGCCACGTTACTTGGATTGACCAGCGTACTTGAGGGTCAGAAAGGCTGGGCCAGCCAGATGGATCTCGCGCTGATAGGCAAACGACACCACCACCTTGTCCCCCTGCTTACCCACTTCCAAGTCTTTACCTTTGATGGAAGTAATGCTGTCGATTTCAGTCGCCTTGTCGAAAATCGCACGCACTTCAACCACAGACTGGCCCGCAGCGGCGCGCTGCACCGCCTTTTGGATCGCCATGAGCTCCACCACCGTAGGAAAGACCTGGGCCGCGACCACACCGGCCATGGCCAGCACGCCGCCGACGAACAGCAGGCCGATGAAAGAAATGCCGCGTTGGCGCGATTTGCGTTGCACTGTCATAGTTAAATCCCTATCCCAAGATGGCATGGCCGTCAGTTGAATCCGCCGATGCGCTTGAGGTTGCCAAAGTTCATCCAGACAAAAAAGGCCTTGCCCACAATGTTCTGGTCCGGCACAAAGCCCCAATAGCGCGAATCCTGCGAATTATCGCGATTGTCGCCCATCATGAAATAGTGGCCTTCCGGTACCTTGCAGGTGACGCCTTCCACGGTGTAGCTGCAGTTATTCTTGAACTGCTGAAACTCGGGCATGGGCTGAACATAGCCCGGCACGGTCGCATCATTCAGGATCTTGTGCTTCTTCTCACCCACAGTCTCTTCAAACTGTTTGTAGTAGCGGGTAACAGATTCGTCCAGGAAGTCAGGCGCGGACGTGGTAGGCACGGCCTGTCCGTTCACGGTCAGGCGCTTGTTGATATAGGCCACGGTATCACCAGGTACGCCAATGACGCGCTTGATGTAGTCCAAGCTGGGCTTGGGCGGATAGCGAAACACCATCACGTCCCCGCGCTGCGGCTTGTTGCCTTCGGTGATCTTGGTATTAAGCACAGGCAGGCGGATGCCATAGGTGAACTTGTTGACCAGAATCAGGTCGCCCACCAGCAGCGTGGGAATCATGGAACCCGAGGGAATCTTGAAGGGCTCAAACAGAAAGGAGCGCAGCAGGAACACCACGATGATCACTGGGAACAGACCTGCAGTCCAGTCCAGCCACCAGGGCTGCATGAGCAGACGCACCTTGGCTTCGCTGATATCACCATCTACTTGCTGGATGCCTTGGGTACTGAAATCAGCACGCCGACGGGCATCGCTGACCTCCAATGCGGCCACTGCTTGCTGGCGCTGCGGCAAGAAGTAGAAACGTTCGGCCAGCCAGTAGGCCCCGGTCACTACCGAGGCCAGAAACAGCAGTAGTGCGAAATTGCCTTCGACCAGACCAAAATACCAGGAGCCCGCATAGAGCCCGAATGCCGCGAGCACGGCCGCCGTCAACGCCTGCATCAGTCTTCCACCTGCAAAATTGCCAGGAATGCTTCCTGGGGGACTTCCACGGAACCGATTTGTTTCATGCGTTTCTTGCCTGCTTTTTGTTTTTCGAGGAGCTTGCGTTTGCGCGAAATATCGCCGCCGTAGCACTTGGCCAGCACGTTCTTGCGTAGCGCCTTGATTGTCTCACGCGCAATGATGTTGGCCCCGATGGCGGCCTGGATCGCCACGTCATACATCTGACGCGAAATGATCTCGCGCATCTTGCCTACCACGGCGCGGCCACGGTAGGCCGACTGGCTGCGGTGCACGATGATGGACAAGGCATCGACCTTGTCACCATTGAGCAGAATATCGACCTTGACCACATCGGACGCGCGGTACTCCTTGAACTCATAGTCCATCGAGGCATAGCCGCGACTCACGCTCTTGAGTTTGTCAAAGAAGTCCAGCACGATCTCGCCCAGCGGCATCTCGTAGGTCAGCACGACCTGACGCCCCTTGTAAGCCATGTTCATCTGCACGCCGCGTTTCTGGTTGGCCAGGGTCATCACCACGCCCACATACTCCTGCGGCATGTAGAGATGCACGGTCACGATGGGCTCACGAATCTCGGCGGTCTTGCCGACTTCGGGCATCTTGGAGGGGTTCTCCACCATGATGACCTCGCCGTCGCTCTTCATCACTTCGTACACCACACTGGGCGCGGTCGTGATCAAGTCCTGGTCAAACTCGCGCTCCAGACGCTCCTGCACGATTTCCATGTGCAGCAGACCCAAGAAGCCGCAGCGGAAGCCAAAGCCCAGCGCCTGTGAGACCTCGGGCTCATAGTGCAGCGAGGCGTCATTGAGCTTGAGCTTTTCCAGCGCGTCGCGCAGCGAGTCGTATTCGCTGGCTTCGGTCGGGTACAGACCGGCAAACACCTGGGGCTGGATTTCCTTGAAGCCCGGCAGCGGCTCGGTCGCAGTGAACGCAGCGCCGCCAGTGCCCGCCTTTACCAGCGTCACGGTGTCACCCACCTTGGCAGCCTGCAATTCCTTGATGCCGGCAATGATGTAACCCACCTCGCCAGCCTCCAGCGACTGGCGCGGCTGGTTGGCTGGTGTGAACACGCCCAGGTTGTCAGCGTTGTATGTGGCGCCCGAGGCCATCATCTTGATGCGCTCACCCTTGGCCAGGCGACCGTCCACCACACGCACCAGCATCACCACGCCCACATAGCTGTCGAACCAGCTGTCAATGATCATGGCGCGCAACGCGGAGTCGGGATTGCCACGCGGCGCCGGAACCTTGGCGACAATCATTTCCAGAATATCGTCCACACCCATGCCGCTCTTGGCCGAGCACGGAATCGCTTCAGACGCATCAATGCCGATCACATCCTCAATCTCGGCCTTCGCTGCATCGGGGTCTGCCTGCGGTAGATCCATCTTGTTGAGCACCGGCAGCACTTCCACGCCGAGGTCCAACGCGGTGTAGCAGTTGGCCACCGTCTGTGCTTCCACACCTTGCGATGCATCCACCACCAGCAATGCACCTTCACATGCGGACAAGGAGCGACTCACTTCATACGAGAAGTCGACATGCCCGGGTGTGTCGATCAGGTTGAGGTTGTAGACCTGCCCATCCTTGGCCTTGTAGTGCAACGCTGCGGTCTGTGCCTTGATGGTTATCCCACGCTCTTTCTCGATGTCCATCGAGTCCAGCACCTGTGCTTCCATCTCGCGCGCTTCGAGTCCGCCGCAACGCTGAATCAATCGGTCTGCAAGCGTGGATTTGCCGTGGTCAATGTGGGCAATGATGGAGAAGTTTCTGATGTGATTCATCAACGGAGCGCTTCAAGTGATTGAATTAAAACGAGCAGGCAAGAAAAAAGGGCGCATCGTGTGACGACGCGCCCTGAACCAACAATCTTTGGCAACTGCGAAGGTTGGAAGCCCATTGTAGGCAAAAAGTCCAGAGTGCACAGTCCAAAAAACCCGGTTCAGGGGGAGTTGCGACACCGCAACAAAAAACTTATCAACAGATTATTCACAAAAATAAAACAAAGGCACTGGACAACTTGTGGGAGAGTTGTGGAACAACTGTGGGGGACTCCTTAGCGTCCCATATGATGGACTTTGCCATCCCACATATATCCAATGTCTTCCGTAGACGGGCCATATTCTAACCAAAGCCTAAGAAGGCCTTTTTTAGTTAGTACCCGCCAACATAGATTGGAAAATTGAGGAAGAGAGAAAAATAAATTTTCTCCCCCAACAACCCCAAACCCAACTGAGGCTTAGGGTCTTGGAATTTCTCAGCGGCCAGGGCGAATCACGGCGTATTGCGTCCAGTCACCCCTGCGGAACAAAACATTGAGGGGCTTGGACTTGTCCTGTTTGGCCAGCACCACCTCAAAGTCCTTCACATTGGTGACTTCTATATTGGCGATCTGGGTAATCAAGTCGCCCTCACGCAGACCGGCGCGTGCAGCAGCATCGGTCGCCGACTCCACCCGCACGCCACCCTTCACGCCCGCCTCCTTCTTCTGAGCCTCCGTCAGATCTGCCACAGCCAAGCCAAGGCTCTGGGCTGCACCCGAGCCGCGCGGCTTCTCTTCCTTGCCAGAAGCTTTGGCCACCGGCTTCTCGCTTTCCAGCTCCGCAACGACAACGGTGAGGTCCTTGCTGCTGCCCCTGCGGAATACTGTCAGGATGCTACGGGTTCCTGGTTTGGTACCACCCACGGCGCGCGGCAGATCGCTGGATTTCTCCACGACCTTGCCATCGAATTTGGTGATGATGTCTCCAGCCTCCACGCCCGCCTTCTCTGCGGGAGAACCGGCCTCCACGCCGCGCACCAAGGCCCCCACAGGCTTGCCCAGTCCAATCGATTCGGCCACTTCCTTGCTGACCTGGTCAATCTGCACACCGATGCGGCCGCGCGTCACGCGCCCATTGCTGCGCAGCTGGTCGCTTACGCGCACCGCCTCGTCCATGGGAATGGAGAAGGAAATGCCCATGGAGCCACCCGAGCGCGAGTAGATCTGGCTGTTGATACCCACCACTTCGCCACGCATATTGATCAGCGGACCACCCGAGTTGCCGGGGTTGATGGCCACATCGGTCTGGATGAAAGGAAGGTAGTCGCCGGTATCGCGCTGCTTGGCGCTCACAATGCCGGCCGTCACCGTGTTGTCCAGACCAAACGGAGAGCCGATGGCCATGACCCACTCGCCCACGCGCAACCGGCCCACATCGCCCACCTTCACTGCAGGCAGGCCCGAAGCATCGATCTTGACCACAGCCACATCGGTGCGCTTGTCAGCGCCAATGATGCGGGCCTTGAATTCGCGCTTGTCGGTCAGCGTCACCAGTACCTCGTCGGCGTCCTCGATCACGTGGGCATTGGTCATGATCACGCCGTCCGAAGTCAGAATAAAGCCAGACCCCACACCACGCGGCTGAGCCTCTTCCTGCTGCTGCGGGCGGTTCTGGCGCGGCGCCTGACGTGGCATGTTGGGAATGGGCAGGCCAAAGCGCCGGAAGAACTCCAGCATTTCCTCCTCGTTGGGTGCATTGCCTGATTGGGCGCGTGGCACCACTTTCTCCAGCGTTCGGATATTGACCACCGAAGGCCCCACCTGATCCACCAGATCAGTAAAGTCCGGCAGGCCGCGAACAGCCTGTGCGGATACCGTGCTCGCGGGCAAGAGTACCCCCAACGTGGCCAGTCCCAAAGACGCGGCGAGCCACCACGTCCGCAAAGATTTGAGTTGCATCACTTGCATTGCGCTTTCCTCTTTTCAGACATTCTTTGCCATGAACGCCCTGACGCGGACATCCGATGACTATTTCTTTCGCTCCAGCCCCTGAACGAACAGCGCCAAAGTTGGCGCCGGAACTTCACCCACGGCTGTAATCCACCATCCTTCGAGGCGGCGCGTCTGGGTGCGCGTCGCGCCACCAAGATCCGCCACACCCTCACGAACATGACGACGTGCATCGAAGGTTTCCACAAAAAGCGACACCGTCGCAAGACCGTCTGAGAACATCCACTGCATGGTCTGCTCGCCGCGCCCCGAGGCACCCGCCAGCAGGGCCACGGGGCGGGTATAGCAGCCCATGGGCTTAAAGCCCGGAACAGGCTTGCTCAAATCCCAGCCCTGGGCCTTGGCCGTGGTCTTTTGCAGATCACGGCGCTCCACCCTGTAGCCATCGGTTGCGGCCATCATTTGCGCCAGCTTGGTTTTGCTCACTGGAGCATCCAATTGCAATTCTGAAAAAGCCGCCTGCTCCAGCACCTTACCCTCGGTATCCAGCGTCTGCAATTGCACCACCAGGCCAGAGCGCTTTTCACTCCAGACGCGATAGCCATAGCGCAGTGCGTCTTTGGGCACGAGTTGCACCACTTCCGCATCCAGCCCCGCAATGCGCTCGCTGCCCAGGGGCTTCATCACGTAGTACTCGCCGATGTCGGCTGCATGGGACTTGAGCAGATTGGGAAACAGGCCCAGTGACTCGCGGCTTTCACTGATCGCCACCTTCGACTCTGGGAAAAAAGTCAGCACCTCATCGTTGCGGCGGAAGGTGGCACGCGGTGTGCCGCTCAGCGACTCCACACGCTCCATCTGCATGTCACCGTCGCACACATGCCAGATCCGCGCACTGGCCATCTGCCCGGCTGCAGACACAACAAAGGTGCCGGTATAGGTACGGTGCCGCGAGGCCTCATGCAGGCGCATCAGCCAACTATTGAGCCCAGCCTCCTGCGCGAGCGCCCACATTGGCAAACAGGCCAGACAAAGCGCCAGATAAAAGCGGCGCAGCGTCACCGTGCGGGCCTTTCAAACGTGGCATTGCGCAGAAAGCCCGATGGCATCTGCCAGGCCGAATGCCCACCCATCTGCTGGTGTGCAGCCATCAGCGCATCCAGCTCGGGATCGCGCAGCATCACGACGGGCCCTTCGCTAGCCGCAACCACTTGGGGCGCTGCGGGTGCAGCAGCCCATTGGGAGGACGATGAAGACGCGCCTGGGGCCGCACTCCACCACAGACCCACAGCCACCAGACCGAGCAGCACGCTGAACGAGGTACCGGCAACCCAACGCCAGGGACCATTGGCCGCCACGCGCACGGACGCTGCAACCGGCGCCTGGGACGGCAAACGGACAGACACTTCCTTTGCCAGCTTCTGCTCCAAACGGTCCCAGAAGGCCAGATCGACCGGCTGGGGTGCCAGCGCCTGGCTGCGCAGCACATCGCCAGCCACGTGGTAGAGATGCCAGTCGTTGGCTCCGACTTCTTGCCCGGCCAGCTCCTGCAGCAACGCATCGAGCTCGGACGCCGGCAACTCTCCGTCCATCAGGGCGGAGAGGCGTTCGTTCAGGGGCTGTTCGTGCATGCTCATAGATTTCATTCCTACCAACGTTTGCCGGTCTGTTTTTCCAGCAGCGGCTTGACCTTGGCCGAAATCGCTTCACGGGCCCGGAAAATCCGGGAACGCACCGTGCCGATCGGGCAATCCATCGCCGCGGCGATCTCCTCGTAACTCAAACCTTCAATTTCACGCAAAGTCACGGCCTGGCGCAGCTCTTCAGGCAATGCCTCCATGGCCCCATTGACCACAGCCGCAATTTCCTTGGCCGCCAGCTCGGACTCCGGTGTCTCTTCTGTGCTTGGTTCGTATTTGGGGCCAGAAGTTTCATCCTCATCGCCAGAAGTCAGGAAACTGTCGCTCAACGTGGGGTTGCGCTTGAGATCGAGCAGGGATTTCTTGGCTGTATTGACCGCAATGCGGTAGAGCCAGGTGTAAAACTGGGCGTCTCCCCGAAACTGGTGCAGCGCGCGATAGGCCCGAATAAAGGTTTCCTGGGCAATATCCTCCACCAGATCCACATCGCGCACCATGCGCCCCACGAGGCGCTGAATCCGGCGTTGGTACTTCAGTACCAGCAGGCCGTAGGCCCGCTGATCCCCAGCCAGCGTGCGCTCCACCAGCAGCAAATCCGCATCATTGGGGCTCGACTCCGCGAAAGAGCTCATGGCAGGACCTCACGGGTCAACTGCGATGGCAAAGCGCCCGGAACCACGGCACCTGCCCGGTAAACCAAGGCCCTGCGCAGCGATCGCCAAGCCTGCGGTGTACCTTGCGCGCGCTCCAGCCACAACCAGATGGGCCTGGAATCTTCCAGCCGCAATGCCACCAGAACCATGGCCTGGGCATCCAGCGTCGTGTGCAGGGTCTGAACGGCCACGTCCGACCACCACCAGCGCTCACCGTCCCAGCGCAAATGGCCGACGGGGCTGTAGTACCACGCTCGTACGGCAAAAGCCCCAAGCAAACACACAAGCAGCATCTGGGCTGCGACAGCCATAGGGGAGAATTCGACACCCGAGGCCAGCCAAGGCCATGCCAGCACGGCCGGGACCAAGGCGACAGCCAAAGCCACAGCGTGCCAGCGCGAGCGCCCCACCGGAAAACTCACCGCGGGCGGCCCGTGCATGGTCCCTTGGGGCTGCGAGGCAATCAGACGCGCTTGAAGACCAGCGTACCGTTGGTACCGCCGAAACCGAAGTTGTTCTTCACCGCCACGTCGATTTTCAGATCCCGCGCCGTGTTGGCGCAGTAGTCCAGGTCGCACTCGGGATCCTGGTTGAAGATGTTGATGGTGGGCGGGCTCTTCTGGTGGTGCAAAGCCAGCACGGTGAACACCGACTCCAGACCGCCCGCGCCACCCAAGAGATGACCCGTCATGGACTTGGTGGAGTTCACCACCATCTTCTTGGCATGGTCGCCCAGCGCCGCCTTGATGGCATTGGATTCGTTCACATCGCCCAGCGGTGTGGAGGTTCCATGGGCATTGAGATAGTCGACCTGGTCAGGGTTCACACCCGCATTGCGCAGTGCGCTGAGCATGGCGCGGCGCGGGCCGTCCATATTGGGTGCGGTCATGTGGCCAGCATCGGCGCTCATGCCAAAGCCCGCGAGCTCGGCGTAGATCTTGGCGCCGCGCGCCTTGGCGTGTTCATACTCTTCGAGCACCATGACACCGCCGCCCTCACCCAGTACAAAGCCGTCGCGGTCCTTGTCCCAGGGGCGGGACGCGGTGGCGGGATCGTCATTGCGGGTGGACAGCGCACGCATGGCGGCAAAACCGCCAATGCCCAGCGGCGACACCGTGGCTTCGGAACCGCCGGCAATCATCACATCCGCGTCGCCGTACTCGATCATGCGGCCGGCTTCGCCAATGCAGTGCAGGCCGGTGGTGCAGGCCGTCACGATGGCAATGTTCGGGCCCTTGAAGCCAAAACGCATGGACACATGGCCTGCCGTCATGTTGATGATGGAAGCCGGCACGAAGAAGGGCGAGATGCGGCGCGGGCCGCGGTTCGTGTACTCGGTGTGCGTGTTCTCGATCATCGGCAGACCGCCGATGCCGGAACCGATCACGCAGCCAATACGGGTGGACTCTTCGTCGCCCAGAGCCTCACCGGTCTTGAGTCCACTGTCGTGCACCGCCTGCACTGCGGCTGCAATGCCGTAGTGGATGAAGGTGTCCATGGTGCGGGCTTCCTTGGAGTTGATGTACGACTCCAGATCAAAGCCGCGCACTTCGCCGGCAATCTTGCAGGCCATGGCGGACGCATCAAACTTGGTAATGGTGTCAATGCCCGACTTGCCCGCGAGCAAGTTGGACCATGCATCGGCCACCGTGTTACCCACGGGGCTGATACAACCTAAACCAGTAACTACAACGCGGCGACGGGACATAGGTTCAAGAATCCAGCTGTGTGTCAAAGAAAATGCCGCCAGACAGCGGCATGTGGTGCATCCGGGATGCTGGGTTTGGTTTCACGGCCCCAAGCCGTGGCAAGGGGTCATGAAACCAAACCCACGCAGCGCCTTTGTGAGGCACTGCCACGGGCCATCAGGCCTTCTTGTGGGTGTTGGCGTAGTCGATCGCGTTTTGCACGGTGGTGATCTTTTCCGCGTCTTCGTCGGGGATTTCGATGCCGAATTCGTCTTCCAGGGCCATCACCAGTTCCACTGTGTCCAGGGAGTCAGCGCCCAGATCGGCCACAAAGGCTTTTTCATTGGTCACTTGGGACTCTTCAACGCCGAGTTGTTCAGCAATGATTTTTTTGACACGGACTTCGATATCGCTCATGGGTTCCCTCTAAGGGTTGTAAAAGAATCCGAGATTTTACCCGTCCTAGAGATCTGTCTCTAACCGGGCCGCCGCTCAGACTTCGGCGGGGTTCGCATTTACATATACATGCCGCCGTTGACGTGGAGCTCCTGCCCCGTCACATAGCTGGCCTGGGGCGAGGCCAGGTAGGCCACGGCATGCGCGATGTCACCGGGCTTGCCCAGATGGCCCAGCGGAATCTGACCCAGCAGGGCTTTCTGCTGCTCTTCGGGCAGGCTGGCGGTCATGTCGGTCTCGATGAATCCAGGGGCGACGCAGTTCACGGTGATGTTGCGCGAGCCCAGTTCGCGCGCCAGCGCACGCGTCATGCCGGCCACGCCGGCCTTGGCCGCTGCATAGTTGGTTTGGCCGGGGTTGCCGGAGGCGCCCACCACCGAGGTGATGCTGATGATGCGGCCGTAGCGCTGCTTCATCATGGTACGCAACACCGAACGGCTCATGCGGAACACGCCCTTGAGGTTGGTATCGACCACGGCATCCCAATCGTCGTCCTTCATGCGCATGGCCAGGGTATCCCGGGTGATGCCGGCGTTGTTGACCAGCACATGCAGGCCGCCCTGCTCTTTGGCAATCGCGTCCACCAATGCATCGCCGGCAGCGCCGTCATTCACATCCAGCGTACGGCCATCGCAGCCGGGAAAGGCCGCCAGTGCTTCGCGGATTTTGGCCGCGCCGGCGTCGGACGTGGCCGTACCAATCACCTTGAGGCCCTTGTGCGCCAGTTCCAGCGCAATCGCGGCACCAATGCCACGCGAGGCACCGGTCACCAAGGCCACTTGGCCTTCAAATTTCACGTCAGTCATGCCAAGGCTCCCTTGTTTTCTTCCAGTGTGGCGGGGTCAAACAGGGCCAAGCCTGCCATTTCCGCATCAATGCGCTTGACCATGCCGGCCAGCACCTTGCCGGGGCCGCACTCTACCAAGGTCGTCAGGCCGCGGGCCTTGAGGGCCTGCACGCACTCCACCCAGCGCACCGGGCCAAAGGCCTGGCGGTACAAAGCGTCGCGGATGCGGTCCGCATCCACTTCCACGGCCACATCTATATTGTTGACCAGCGTGATCTGGGGGGCAGCGATCTCGATCTCTTCCAGACGCGCCTTGAGCTTTTCAGCCGCCGGTTTCATCAGGCTGGAGTGGAACGGGGCCGACACGGGCAACAGCAGCGCGCGCTTGGCGCCATTGGCTTTGAGGATTTCGCAGGCCTTGTCGACCGCGGCCTTGCTGCCGGCGATCACAGTCTGGGCGGAATCGTTGAAATTCACCGCCTCCACCACCTCAGAGCTGTTGGGGCCAAAAGCCCCTGTCGCTTCTGCGCAACCAGCTATCACTTTAGTAGCATCCATGCCCAGAATGGCCGCCATGGCACCTACGCCCACCGGCACCGCTTCCTGCATGGCCTGGGCGCGCAGGCGCACCAGCGGCGCGGCCTGGGCCAGCGTCAGGGAGCTAGCGGCCACCAGCGCGGAGTACTCGCCCAGCGAGTGGCCAGCCACAGCCTGCGGCGCCACGCCGGTTTCTGACATCCAGACACGGTAGGCCGCCACACCCGCCACCAGCATCACGGGCTGAGTGTTGGTGGTCAGGGCCAAGGCCTCCTTGGGGCCTTCATGGATCAGTTTGGCGACATCTTCACCCAGCGCATCCGACGCTTCGCGCAGGGTCTCGGCCACCACGGGGTGGTCGCCCCAGGCGTCCAGCATGCCTACAGATTGGGAGCCTTGACCGGGAAAAACAAAAGCAAAAGGTTTCATGGCGTTCACTATGAAATGAGGTCTAGCCCTCATGGATACTGCGCGAGCAGCTACAAAGTCAGGAGCACTGCACCCCAGGTGAAACCACCGCCCACGCCTTCGAGCATGAGGTTCTGACCGGGTTTGACCTGCCCCTGGCGCACCGCAAAGTCCAACGCCAGCGGAATCGAGGCGGCTGAGGTATTGCCATGCTGGTCCACCGTCACCACCACTTTATCCATGGGAAGTTTCAGTTTCTTGGCAGTGCTCTGCATGATGCGGATATTGGCCTGGTGCGGAATCAGCCAATCAATGTCTGCTTCCGTCTTGCCGGCCTTGACCAGCGTGGCGCGAGCGGCATCTTCCAGAACGCCCACGGCCAGCTTGAACACGGCTTGGCCATCCATCTTGAGCAAGGGATCACCCAGGATATGGCCATTGGCCACGTGGCCGGGCACGCACAGAATGCCCACGTGCTTGCCGTCGGCATGCAGGTCGCTGGCCAGAATGCCGGGCGTATCCGAGGCCTCCAGCACCACGGCACCTGCGCCGTCACCAAACAGCACGCAGGTGGTGCGGTCCTGGAAATCCAGCAGGCGGGAGAACACTTCGGCCCCCACCACCAGTGCCTTGTTGGCGGCGCCGGACTGGATCATGGCATCGGCCACGGTCAGGGCGTAGACAAAACCGCTGCAGACAGCCTGCACGTCAAACGCCGCGCCGCCGTTGGCGCCCAGCTTGTTTTGCAGAATGCAGGCGGTGGAAGGGAACACCATGTCCGGGGTGGACGTGGCGACGATGATGAGATCAATGTCCTTGGCGTCCAGACCTGCGGCCTGCAGCGCTGCCTTGGAGGCTTCGAAGCCCAAGTCGCTGCTATAGACGCCGTCGGCCACAAAGTGGCGGGCGCGGATACCGGTGCGCTCGACGATCCACTCATCGGAAGTCTCTACCCCCCGGCCGGCCAGCTCGGCCACCAGATCGGCATTGCTCAGCCGGCGGGGAGGCACATAGCTGCCTGTGCCGGTAATACGCGAATATCGTCTCATTGGGTGTTATGGCAGACACCCGTTCAGGTTAAGGCGTTGCGTCGGACGGGGCCAGCAAAGGCGCCGCGTGGGCAATGCGGACCTGAACGCGGTCCAGCAAGTTGTTGCGGGCTGCATCATACGCCCGGTTCAAGGCATTGCTGAATGCCAGCGTGTCGGCCGAGCCATGGCTCTTGAACACCAGGCCGCGCAGGCCCAGCAGCGCCGCGCCGTTGTAACGACGGTGGTCGACGCGATTTTTAAGAGCTGTTAGCACCGTATAGGCTGCAATAGCCGCCATTTTGGTGAAGATATTTTTGGAGAACTCGGCCTTGAGGAAGTTGCCGATCATGGACGCCAGACCTTCACTGGTCTTGAGGGCCACATTACCGACAAAACCGTCACACACGACAATCTCGGCCTTGCCCTTGAAGATGTCATTTCCTTCGACATTGCCAACAAAGTTCAAATCTCCGGACTTGGCCGCATTTCGCAACAATTCGCCAGCTTTTTTGATGACTTCATTGCCCTTGATGACTTCCTCACCAATATTGAGCAGACCCACCGAGGGCGATTCGTGGCCGGTCAGCACCGACACCAGGGCCGAGCCCATGACGGCGAACTGCAGCAGATGCTCTGCAGTGCAGTCCACATTGGCACCCAGATCCAGCACCGTGGTGGCGCCGCCTGTGGCATTGGGAATCTGGCCCGCAATCGCCGGGCGCTCGATGCCGTCCATGGTCTTGAGGATATAGCGCGATATCGCCATCAGCGCACCGGTGTTGCCAGCCGACACGGCCGCCTGGGCTGCGCCGTCCTTGACCTGCTGGATGGCTACACGCATCGAAGAGTCCTTCTTCTTGCGCAGCGCTACCTCCAACGGGTCGTCCATGGTGACGACCTCGGTCACCGTGACCTGCGTGGCACGGGGATGGGAAAAGCCCTGCAGTGCTTCGGGCAAGCCCACCAACACCAGGGCGGCATCAGGGTGCTGATCCAGAAACTGGGTGCAAGCAGGCAAAGTGACCTGGGGGCCGTGGTCGCCTCCCATGCAATCTACGGCAACAGTGATCATGCAGTCTTCATTCCAACGACTGGGACGTCAAACATCCAGTGTAAGGGCCATAAATGACAAAAGCCCGACGCTACAGCTCTGTAGCTTCGGGCTTTGGCGGATTCAGGCGAATCAGGCTTCGGACTTGGTCTTCAGCACCTTGCGACCACGGTAGAAACCGGTGGGGCTGATGTGGTGACGCAGGTGGGTTTCACCGGTGGTGGGTTCCACGGCGATACCAGGCACGGTCAGCGCATTGTGCGAACGGTGCATGCCGCGCTTGGAAGGAGATTTCTTGTTTTGTTGAACGGCCATGACGGGCTCCTGAGCAAAAGTGCTGCACAGGGTGGCAACACGGTTAGGTTGGTTAAAAGGCAAAACGGCGCAGGTTTTGCGCGCGAAGCCTTGGATTATAGCCCAAAGCTGGCCACCTAGCCAAGCCCCCGGTCCTTGAGCTTTTGCAGCACGGCAAACGGATTGGGTTTCTCCTCGGAGGCGCCTCCCTCGAAATCGGGATCCACCGCCTCCAGCTTCACGGCCTGGGGGCAGGTTTCGTGCTTGGGCACGGCCGGAATGGCCATGAGCAACTCGTCCTCCACCAGCTCCAGCACATTGAAGTGGCGACTGGCCACCAGCACGTCTTCCTCGGATTCTTCATCCTCCACCTCGGCCAAGGCCTCGGTTGCCACAAAACGGAAATTGCGCTCAAAGTCTACGGGTACCGCCACCGGGCCCAGGCAACGCTGGCAGGTCAGGGTCAGGGTGGTGCTGCCGCGCAGGTGCAACCAGGGCTCGTCCACGCCGGCCGCATCGGTCCTCACCGAGCCGGTAGCAGCAAACTGCACCTGCACGCCCTCGGGAGAGGCCTCGGTTTCTTCACGCAGGCGCTCAAAGCCGCCCAAGCGCTCCTGGCCCGCGAGCTGGCTGCCTGCCTGTGCAAAGGCCGTGATGTTCAGGCTCAATGCCGAATATTCATGTGTCATGGGCGCAGTGTAAGAGAATCGCCCCATGCAAAACACCGCTTCCCGCGCCCTCATTCTGGGCTCTACCTCCGTCTACCGCCGCGAACTCATGCAACGCCTGCGTGTGCCATTCACGGTAGCTGCTCCCCATGTAGACGAAACGCCCCAGCCCGGCGAAACACCGGTCGCGCTGGCTCGCCGCCTGGCACTGGCCAAGGCCCGGGCCGTGGCCGCCCAGCACCCCGAGGCTGTGGTGATTGGGTCCGACCAGGTGGCCGACCTGGACGGCGAGCCCCTGGGCAAGCCCGGCACGCACGAACGTGCCGTGGCTCAGCTGCAAAAAATGCGCGGCAAGACCGTCATCTTCCAGACCGCCGTGGCCGTGGTCTGCCAGGCAAGCGGCTTTGTGCAACAGGATCTGGCTCCGGTGCGCGTGGTGTTCCGCGACCTGAGCGATGCTGAGATCGAGAACTACCTGCGCGCCGAAACACCGTATGACTGCGCGGGCAGCGCCAAGAGCGAAGGCTTGGGCATTGCGCTTCTGGAATCCATTGACAACGACGACCCCACCGCCCTGGTCGGCCTGCCACTGATACGCACCAGCCGGATGTTGCGCGCCGCCGGCATCCCCTTGCTGGGTGCCGCATGAGCAACGCCGCCACCAAGGGCACGCTCTACCTCGTCCCCGCGCCGCTGGACTTTGGCTGCGCCAGCCAGAGCCCGCTGGAACACAGCCTGCCCCAGCAGACGCTGGCCGTGGCTGCCCGGCTGCGCCACTGGGTCTGCGAAAACGCCAAGAGTACGCGTGCTTACCTCAAGCGCGTGGACGCCAGCCACCCGCTAGGCGTAGCCTTACAGGAACTGGCTATTCAGGAACTGCCGCGGGAAGTCCACAAGAAAGGTGACCACTTGGCCGGAGCCGCAGGCAGCTTTGATGCCAAGCCCCTTCTGGACGCCGCGCTACAAGGCCATGACGTGGGACTGGTCAGCGAGGCCGGGATGCCGGCGGTGGCCGACCCGGGCTCGTCCGTGGTGCGGGCCGCGCACGAGCTGGGTTTGCGCGTGGTGCCGCTGGTGGGCCCGGTTTCGCTGCTGCTGGCACTGGCCGCCAGCGGCCTCAACGGCCAGAACTTTGCGTTTGTCGGCTATGTGCCGTCCGACGCGGCCGAGCGCACCAAACGCATCAGGGAACTGGAATCCCTGGCACTCAAGACAGGTCAGACCCAGCTCTTTATAGAGACGCCCTACCGCAATACGGCGCTGCTGCACTCGCTACTGCAGACCCTGCAACACAACACACGGCTGGCAACGTCGAGTGGACTGACACTGGAAACCGCGGCCACCCACAGTGGCTTGGCCAAGCAATGGAAATCAGCCGGGTGGGCGCTGGACAACGCCACGCCCACCGTATTTGCGATCGGCCGCTGAATCTTCTAGTGGATGGCAGGCAAAGAACGTAGCGCACGCACGGCACCGTCGCCAATGGCGGCGCCAAAGCGCTTGGCCAGACGTTCAGCCACATTGTCCTTGCGGGTGTAGTCGATGATCTCTTCGGCCTTGACCACTTCGCGGGCGACATAGTCCAGATTACCCAGTTGGTCCGCCAGGCCCATCTCAATGGCCTGCTGACCGGTCCAGAACAAGCCGCTGAACATCTCGGGCGTTTCTTTCAGGCGCTTGCCGCGGCCTTCCTTGACCACGCCGATGAACTGCTGGTGGATCTGGTTGAGCATGGCCTGGGCGAAGGCGCGCTGCTTTTCGGTCTGCGGGCTGAAGGGGTCCAGAAAACCCTTGTTCTCGCCTGCCGTCAGAAGGCGGCGCTCCACGCCCAGCTTGTCCATGAGGCCGGTGAACCCGAAACCATCCATGAGCACGCCAATGCTGCCCACGATGCTGGCCTTGTCCACAAAGATCTCGTCGGAGGCCGCAGCGATGTAGTACGCGGCCGAGGCGCAGGTTTCTTCCACCACGGCATAGACCGGCTTGTTGTGCAGGGCCTTGAGGCGCTTGATCTCGTCGTTGATGATGCCGGCCTGCACCGGGCTGCCGCCGGGCGAGTTGATCAGCAACACCACGGCCTTGGCGCCGTTGTCCTCGAAAGCGGTGCGCATGGCAGACACGACGAATTCCGCGCTGGCGTCAGCGCCCGCGGCAATTTCGCCCTGGATGGCCACCACCGCCGTGTGGGGGGTGCTCACATCGGCCGAGGTGCTGCCTTGCTGCAGGCCCAGCCACACCAGCACCGACAGAAAGCCCAGCCAGGCCAGGCGGATGCCGTTGCGCCAGCGGCGCGCCGCGCGCTGCTCCACCAGCGCAGCCATGGCCAGCTTCTCCAGCGTGGCGCGTTCCCAGCCCGGCGCCTGGGTGCTGGCACCCGCGCCGCTTGCTATGTTATTGATAGCTGCTTGCGCAAAGTCCGTGGGGGCTTGGGGCGGATTGAGCGTGGAATCGTTCGAAGACGGGAAAGAGGGTTCGGACATATCAGAAAGCAACAGGTTGCAGGTTATGGGCAGTATGCCAGTGCACGACACCGTCCGCCTCGGTCAGGGCAATGGGGATCAGTCCACCACGACAGGGGCCGGTACGGCACTGGCCGGTTTGCGGGCTGTACATGGCGCCATGGGTCGCGCAGATCAGCCAGTGGCCGGTCAGGTCAAAGAATCGGTTGGGCTGGTAGTCCATCTCCATGGGCACATGGGAGCAACGGTTCAGGTAGGCGTAGACCTTGCCGCCATAGCGGATGGCAAAGGCATAACAGGTCTGACCGCAGTACACCACGTCAAAGGGAACGGCCAAGCCACTGTTGACCAGGTCCGCGCTATTGCACAACGCATGGGCTTGGCCGGCGGGTCCCAGGGTCATCGCGGATTCCTTATGCGTGATCCAGCAGCCAGGCGTGCAGTTCGGCCACCGAGTGCGCCACGTGCAAAGGACGCAGGGCTTCAAAGGTCGAGGGCTCGTGGGCGCCGTAGCTCACGCCCACGCTGGCGCAACCGGCATTCAGTGCCATTTGCAAGTCGTGCGTGGTATCACCAATCATGAGCACGCGCTCGGGCGGTACGCCAAACTCGGCCATCAGCTCCTGCAGCATCAACGGGTGGGGTTTGCTGGCGGTCTCGTCCGCCGTACGCGAGCCGTCGAACATGCCGCGCAGCTGCACTGCGTGCAGCACCTCGTTGAGCCCGCTGCGGCTCTTGCCCGTGGCCACGGTCAGCAAGTGACCACGCGCCTTGAGCGCGTCCAGCATGGGCAACACGCCGTCAAAGAGGCTGATGTCGTTCTGGTGCTTCACGTAGTGGTACTTGTAGCGTGCGCCCAGTTCGGGGTACTTTTCCTTGGGCACATCGGGCGCCGCATGGGCCAGCGCCTGCATGAGGCCCAGGCCAATCACGTAGGCCGCGTCCTTGGTACTGGGTACGGTGCCGCCCACATCAGCAACCGCGGCCTGGATGCAGCGGGCGATGATGGCGGTGGAGTCAAAGAGGGTGCCGTCCCAATCGAAGGCGATCAGGTCGAACTGGCGGGGGCGGGAAGAAGCACTGGACATGGCAGGAGTATCCACGCAAGCAGGATCACGCTGCGGCTGGCAGGGCATGGGCCAGAAAGCCGGCCAGCTCCGGCGGCAGTTCGGCCGTCAGCTCAATCTTCTCGCCGGTGAGCGGGTGCTTGCACTGAAAGCGCCAAGCGTGCAGAAACATGCGCTTGAGCCCGGCGGTACCTGCGGTGCGGGCCAGCTCCTTGTTCAGGTCAAAGTCGCCGTACTTGTCATCCCCGGCAATCGGCATGCCTTCGGACGCCAAATGCACCCGGATCTGGTGGGTGCGCCCGGTCTTGATAGTCACTTCCAGCAGGGAATAGCCGCGCTGGCCGGTGGCGTCTGCCTCCGCCGGCACACCCGAATGCCCCCGCACCTTGACCAGGGACAGGGAGTGCATGGCGTCGGGGTGGCTCTTGTCCACCACCTTGACGCGGCGCTCGCCTGCCTCCGCACCCTCTTTGCTGGGCAACAGGTACTTGTGCAGGGACTTGTCCAGCACCTTCTTATTGGCGGGCCATTGCCCCACCACGAGAGCCAGATAGGTTTTGCCGGTTTCGCGCTCCCGGAACTGGTCCTGCAGGTTTTTTAGCGCGCTGCGCTTCTTGGCCACTAGCAGGATGCCGCTGGTTTCCCGGTCTAGCCGGTGTACCAGCTCCAGAAACTTGGCTTGCGGCCGGGCCATGCGCAACTGCTCGATCACGCCAAAACTCACGCCCGAGCCACCATGCACGGCCACGCCCGCCGGCTTGTCAATGATCAGCAGGTGCTCGTCCTCGAACAGAACAGCAAAGTCCTTGGCGGGCGCCCGGCCGGCCGACTGGGCGACCTGCACTTCGCGCGCCATGGTCTGGGTTTTCTGCTCGGCCCGCTCGGACACGCGCACCGGCGGCAGACGCACCACGTCGCCAGCTTCCACCCGGGTGTCGGCGCTGGCGCGCCCCTTGTTGATCCGCACCTCGCCGCTGCGGATGATGCGGTAGACGTGGGTCTTGGGCACGCCCTTGAGCTGGCGCATGAGGAAGTTGTCCAGGCGCTGGCCGGCACTGTCGTCGTCAACAGTCACGGATTTGACTTGCGGCAGGGTTGAGGCCGGATTGCCCCCTATAATGTGTTTCACTAGCGACGCGCCGTAAGTGGTTGATTTGTCTGGAGTTTAGTCCACACCCCACAAACCGCTGCGCTGGAAGGTCGATGCCGCCACGCTGCCCTGCTTGCAAATCACACGCCACTTGCCTGTGATGGCCCGCAAACAGCGCGGTCAAGCCGACGAATTGAAACCCTGAAACGGAATACCCCAAGTTCGCAAGCCAGCGGTTTGCGAATGGAATGAAACGAGATGTTTGTGTTGCTGAGCCTGATGAACTTGTGCCTGCGGAGCGTCTACGCCCCGTTGGGTGGCACATATCGGCCTGCAGCCCCGGTACAACCTGCGCAACGAGCTACCCTTTTGATAGCAAGTTCACAAACCCATCCCCTCGTCCCCATCCCTGCGCCTACGCTTCGGCACCTCGTGTGACCTGAAGTTCTCCGGCAATTCCACCTCACTTCAATTCGTCAGTCCGGCACCGTACGCCCATTTCGGGCATGTGCTTATTGAAGAAGGATGCAACCCATGAAACGGATGCTGATCAACGCCACGCAGGCTGAAGAACGCCGCTTGGCCATCGTCGATGGACAAAAACTCCTCGACTACGAAATCGAAATTGAAGGGCGCGAACAGCGCAAGGGCAATATCTACAAGGCCGTCGTCACCCGCGTCGAGCCCTCCCTGGAAGCCTGCTTTGTGGACTACGGCGAAGACCGCCACGGCTTTCTGCCCTTCAAGGAAATCTCCAAGATGTACTTCAAGGAAGGCGTGTCGGCTTCGCAAGCACGCATCCAGGACGTCATCAAAGAAGGCCAAGAGCTGCTGGTCCAGGTCGAAAAAGAAGAACGCGGCAACAAAGGTGCAGCCCTGACCACCTTCGTGTCGCTGGCCGGCCGCTACGTGGTGCTGATGCCCAACAACCCGCGTGGCGGTGGCGTTTCGCGCCGCATCGAGGGCGACGACCGTGCCGAGCTCAAGGAAAACATGGACCAGTTGGAATACCCCAACGGGATGTCCATCATCGCGCGCACCGCCGGCATCGGCCGTAGTGCCCCCGAGCTGCAGTGGGACTTGAACTACCTGCTCAAGCTCTGGTCCGCCATCGACGGCGCCGCCAAGGGTGGCAAGGGCGCCTATCTGATTTACCAGGAATCCTCCCTGGTGATCCGCGCCATCCGTGACTACTTCAACCACGACATTGGCGACATCCTGATCGACACCGATGACGTGTACGAACAGGCCCAGCAGTTCATGGCCCACGTCATGCCCGAACACGCAGCCCGCGTGAAGCGCTACCGTGACGACGCACCGCTGTTCAGCCGCTTCCAGATCGAACACCAAATCGAATCGGCTTACGCCCGCACCGTGAACCTGCCTTCTGGTGGCGCCATCGTGATCGACCACACCGAAGCCCTGGTGTCCGTGGACGTGAACTCGGCCCGCGCCATCAAGGGCGGCGACATCGAGGAAACCGCCACCCGCACCAACCTGGAAGCCGCCGACGAAGTGGCCCGCCAGATGCGCCTGCGCGATCTGGGTGGCCTGATCGTGATCGACTTTATCGACATGGAAGAGTCGCGCAACCGCCGCGAAGTGGAAAACCGCTTGCGCGACGCGCTGCGCCAGGACCGTGCCCGCGTGCAGTTCGGCACCATTTCCAAATTCGGCCTGATGGAAATGAGCCGCCAGCGCCTGCGCCCGGCCCTCTCCGAAGGTGCATCCATCCCCTGCCCGCGTTGCGGCGGCTCCGGCCATATCCGTGACACCGAAAGCTCGGCGCTGCAGATTCTGCGCATCATCCAGGAAGAGTCCCTGAAGGACAACACAGCCTCCGTAATGTGCCAGGTGCCCGTCGATGTCGCGTCCTTCCTGCTGAACGAAAAGCGTACCGAGATCGCCAAGATCGAACTAAAACAGCGCATCAACGTGCTGATGGTGCCCAACAAGACGCTGGAAACGCCCAACTACAAGTTGGAGCGCCTGAAGCACGACGACCCGCGCCTGGACCACATCGAAGCCAGCTACAAGATGGCCGACGACATGGAAGAGGCCACCGGTGTGACCCGCCGTTCGCAAGAGCCCACCAACAAGCAAACCCCGGTGATCAAGGGTGTGTTGCCCGACGCACCGGCGCCCATTGCCCCTCCAAAGCCCGAACCCGTGAAGGCCGCCGCGCCCGCACCAGCGGCCAAGCCTGTGGTAGCGCCTGCAGCGGCCAGCACTGGTTTCTTTGGCTGGATCAAGGGCCTGTTGGGTCTGGATACCGCCGCCCCTGTGGCCGCTCCTGCCCCCGCTGCCAAGACCGAAGAAAAGCGCGAAGGCCGTGATGGCCGCCGCGACGGCAACCGCAACCAGCGTGGCGAACGCAATGAACGCGGCAACAGCCGCGGCGGCCGCAACGAGCGTGGTGAAAACCGCGAGAACCGTGCACCGCGTGAAGACAACCGCGAAGCCCGTGCCGAAGGCCAGGGCGAACGCGGTGATCGCAACGGCCGCAACCGCAACCGTGGTGAACAACGTGGCAACCAGCGCACCGAGCGACAGGATAGTCAAGTGCAAGCCGGCGCAGCAGCAGCGCAGGATGTGCAGATCAACGCCGAAGCCCCCCGCAACGAAGCCCGCCAGGAACGCGCACCGCGCGGTGAAGGCCGTGGCCGTAACAACCGGGGTGAAGGCCGTGGCCCGCGTGAAGACCAGGCCGACCGTGGCCAGCAAGATGTGCGCGCCGAAGGCCGTACCGACGAGGCTGTGGATGCAGCCGCAACTGAACTGAACGGCGAAGCCCGCCGCGAAGGCCAGGAAGGTCGCGAAGGCCGTGGCCGCAACCGCAATCGCCGTGAACGCGGCGAGCGCGGTCCGCGCCAAGACGAAGGCACACGCACCGACGGTGACCAAGCCGCACTGGCTTTTGCCGACACCGCGCCGATCGCCAACGAAGGTGGCGAAGAAGCCACAGCCTCTGCTGAGCCCCGCGCCCAGGGCGAAGGCCGTGAGCGCCGTTCGCGCGACCGCTATGGCCGCGATCGCGGTGACCGTGGTGACCGTCCCCCCCGCCAGGAACGTGCAGAAGCCGCACCGATCGAAGGTGAATCTGCACCCGTGGCGCTGCAGGTCGAGGCAGCGCCTGTTGCCGCCGCCCCTGCCGTGGTCGCTGCTCCCGTAGCTGCCGCAACCCCTGCCCCCGCCACTGGTGGCATGCCCAAGGTACAAGGCTATGCCCTGCCCACCGACTCGCTGCAGCAAGTGGCCGAGCAATCGGGTCTGCAATGGGTGAACTCTGACGCCGCCAAGATCGCTGCCGTTCAGGCTGCGATTGCCGCCGAACCCAAGCCCGTGCATGTGCCACGCGAGCGTCCCGCTCCAGTAGCGCTGGACGACCGTCCGCTGGTGCTGGTGGAAACCCGCCGTGACCTGCGCAATATGCAACTGCCGTTTGAAGAAAACGCAGCCAGCTAAGCAGTCAGGCGAAATAGAAAAGGGGCACCACGGTGCCCCTTTTCCTTGGCCGCTACACCGGCATCAAAAGATGTCGACAGCGCCTATCTTCTGCACATCGCCAAACAGGCCCTTGCGCACCAGCTCCGCATGGCTGAACACCTTGTTGCGGCCGTTGTTCTGCGCGTAGTCCACCGCGCGCTCGGCATGCTCCAGCGCCGTGCTGGGGGAGTCATCGGGCGTGATGCGGGTGAAGCCCGCGCAGACCGTCACGCGCCCCACCTGCGGGAAGTTGAACTTTTCGATGTTGGCGCGGAAACGCTCAAACGCCGCCAGCACCAGCGCCTCGTCAGGGCAGTGCATGAGCACGGCAAACTGCTCGCCACCCAGACGGTAGAGACGGTCATAGGTGCGGAAGGTGTTGTTCATGATGCGCGCCACCAGCAGCAGAACCTCTTCGGCAATCAGGTGACCGTTCTTGTCGTTGAGGATGCCGAACTGGTCAATGCTGATGGTGCCCAGCCAGTAGTTGGGGGGCACACGGTGGCGGCGCTCCTGTCCGGGTGCCACGGCAACCTGTAGGGCGGCAGTCTGGGCGTCAGTGATCTCGCCCAGTTCGTCCAGCACGGCGCTGTAAAAGGTGTCGTCCAGGGACTTGCGGTTGAGCAGGCCGGTCAGTGCATCACGGTCGCTGTAGGCCAACAGCCGGTACATATTACGAAACACATGCTGCACATCGGCCAGGGTGGCCAACTGCGCCTCGGTCAGCGGAGATGCCGAATGAATTTCCAGCGCGCCCTCATCGTCGGTCACCGACTCGGCAAACAACGGGAAATACGTGATGCGCGGCCCGTCTTCACCGGCCCACGCGATCTCCACACGTTCGCGCTCCTGCATGGCGCGCAGGCGGTCCCGGTTATCGTCCAGCAGGGGCAACTGGTTGAAATCCACCCGCAAAGGATCCACTACCTTGCCGCCGCCTTTGGCATCGAGCGTAGCGATCTGGAGCCAGCGCTTGACGCCTTCCTCGCTGATCACCCGCGCCACGATGACGCGCTGGATCGGCAGCAGGTCGATCAATGCCTTGGACAAGGTGAGCTCCAACAGATCGCGGTCCCGATGGTCCGTGAGCTTGATCAGATGGTCTATGAGTGTGGCCATGGGGCGGATAATAGCCCCGAAACTTCAGCGCGTCACGCTTTGGCGGCTTCCCTGTAGGCTTGCGCTGCGGCACTCGCATCCTGGCGCTGTTCGGCCATTTCGGCCAGCGCGCGCCAAGCGTCGCGCTTGAGCTCCGGGTCCTTCAGCATGCCCAGCGATTGGCGCAGCATCTGCTGGGCTTTGCCCCACAGGGCCAGGCGCGCGCACATCATCCCGGCGAGGTATTGCAACAGGGGGTCACCCGGGTTGCTCAGTTGCAGCGATTCGATGCGCTGGAGCCAGGCGGCATCCGGTGCGCCACTGTCCTGGGCAAAGCCCTGCTCCAGCACGCGCACCACGCGTACACGCAACGGCAGCCCCAGGGCATCCAGGCGCTCGCTCATGGCCGTCCACAAGGGCAACACCCACAGACGCGACATGGCAACATCGCCACCCAAGAGCAGGCAGCGCTCAGCGGCCTCCAGCGCCACCTCGGGCATATGCCGCTCGGCCATATCCAGACTTTCCCAGGCGCGCTGCAGCTGCACCGGGTCGTGGGCGGCTCGCAGAATTTCCAGAGCCAGTCCGCGCGCGATACCGGCACCCGCCACTTCGGAGAAGGCACGGTGTTTGGTCAGCAAACGCACGGCATCCAGCGCAGCCCGCGACTGGCCCGCCAATCGGGCCGCCTTCAGGCGCAGGCGCATGGCAATGGTGCGCCGTGCCGTCCCTTGGGGTAGCTGGTCCAGCCACTCCAGCGCGGCATTGGCGTCCCGGTCATCAAAGGACCAGCGCGCGGCGCGCATGAGCACGCCGTCCCGGCTGTCCTGCGCATTGCTGGGGCGCGTCATCTCCAGGGCACTCTGGAAGTGTTGCTCGCGGCGGCTGCGGTCCTGCAGCGCATGGGCACTCTCTGCCGCAATCAGGTGCGACATGGTGCGCAGGCGCAGGCCATGCGCGGTGTGCTCTTCGCTGCTGCGCTGCGATTCTTCCAGCGTGACCACCAGTTCAGCCGCCTTGCGGGCCCGCACAAAGCGGCCGGCGACGAGGTGGGACAGCGAATCGAGCAGCGCCACATGCATGGCGCGCTCCTTGTAGAGCAGGCGCCAGCGCTTGGCCTGCACCGGAATGTGCAAAAGGCCGGAGAGCGCGCGCAACGCCAGGTGCAGAGTCACAAAAGCCAGGGCCAGCAACACCACCACCAGATTGAGCGACAGATCGACCCGGTACGGCGGCCAGTACAGGGTTACCGTGCCCTGGTTATTGCCGGCAAACAAGGCGGTGGCCACTGCCACCGCAAACAGGGCCAGGAGCCAGAGTGCGGCCCGCATCTCAGCGCCCCGCCGCGGCCGTGGTCAGCGCCGCAAAGGTGTCGTCGATGCGCGGCAGCTCCAGCGAACGCATCTGGCCCTGCAACTGCTGCAGCAGGGCTTGCGCGGCCTGGGTCTTGCGCGAAGAGCCATCGAAGTAGCGCACCATGGCGGTGTAGGCGGTGGCCAGATCTGCGCGGGCCGAATCGCTGTGACGGGTGAGCAGGCCCAGGCGCGCATTGAGCAGGCGGAGTTTGAGGTTCTCGCGCAGGAAAAAGGATTGCTCAGGCGTCAGCAGCGCCGCCTCAGGGGCGTCGATGCGGCTTACACGTACCAGCCCCTGCAGTTCGGCGTGCACGATGGCCACGGAGCGACTCCACCAACCCGCCACAGACTCAGCGTCCTTGCGTTTAAGGCTCTCGGCCGGGCGCGACTGGGCCACGGCGTTGGCCACGGGCAGGTCGTCGGCCATCTGCACCAGTTCGTCGAGCTTGACCAAGAGTGCAGGCAGATCGGCCAGGGCGGTCGCCTTGATGCGGGCCACATCCTTGGCAATGGCGCGCTGCACAGGCGTAAGGCGCGGCTGGGCCGCACGGGTAATGCGGAGCTCGGCGGTCTTGAGCGCAGCCAGCAGGGGTTCTGCACTGCCGGTGAGCTGGGCCTGCTGCTGCGCCAGACGCAGCGAGGACTCGATATCCACCACCAGGTTTTCGTCACGCGAACGCGAGAGGCTTTGCATCAGCTCCTCAAGCTGGGTGCGCTGCAGCGACACCTCGCTCAGGCGAGCCTCGGTCATGGCTAGCTTGGCGGCCGTATCAATGGCCAGTTCCTGCGCCTGGCGTGCGGTGGCTCGCGCCTCGGTGGCCTGGGTGCCCGCATCGGCGCTTTGGCGCGCCAGTTGCTCCTGGATGGTGCTGAGTTTTTGCCATAGCAACCCACTACCGAGCACCCCCACAACCGCCACCACAGCCACACCGCGCAGCAGACGGCGCGAAGACTTCACGGCAGGCAAGAGGGCAGCAGGCGGCGCCTGCTCAGCAGGAGAGGGTTCGACTGGGGCGGCAGACTCGGCGTTCATTGCAGCGATTCTATCGACGCCATCAGGGCCGGCAGCGCGGGGCGTGACTCGCACACTACACCGAAGCCGGCCTCGCGTGCCGCCTTGCCGATGCGCGGATGCGTCACCACCGCGCGTGCGTCCTGCCACATCTGGGCCGGGCACTGGGCCTGCAGGTTGGCAATCGCCTCCGAGCTGCTGAACAACCACACCGTGCCGTCACTGGCTGCCTGCCGGGCCAGTTCCTGCTGCCGGGCGTCCAGAAGCGGCTGGCGGCGCTGGTAGGCGACCACAAAGTCCACCGTGGCGCCTGCCGCCGTGGCCTGACGGGCAAACCAGTCGCGGCCCACGCCCTCATCACTGGCGCCACCGTCCTGCGTGGTGCCACGCACGATCAGCAGGCGAAACCCCGCACGTACCTGCCCGCGCACCACGCGCCACAGGGCCTCGGAGTCAAATTGTCCGGCCCCGTGGTCGGGCGAATCGATCCAGGGAGCCTCGGCGCCTGCGCGCAGCAGCGCCGAATAGCTGCCGGGGCCGGTCACATATGCTCTTATTTTGGTAGCTGCTTGCGCAGTGAATACGGGGGCTAAAGCCGGTTTTAATGCAAAAAAATGATCCACTGCGTTGCGACTGACAAACATCAGCGCGTCCCATTGCCCGATGTGCGCCCAGGCCTCCTTCACGGGCTGGGCCTGGGCCGCCGGCAGTACGTCAATCAGCGGCAGGCTCTGGGCCTGGTAGCCCGCGTTCCTGAGCGTGGTGACCCATTGTTGCGCCTCACCCTGGGGCCGGGTGACGATGACGCGCATGGCTCAGGCTCCGCCCGCGGGCAGCGCACGCACACCGGCCTGCAGTTGCCGCGCCACCCCCTCGCCCAAGGCGACCGCGTCGTCCAACTGCGCCACCGGCCCCTGCGTCTGTGCCGTGACCAGGGGGTGCCGCCCCTCGGCATCGCCCCAGGCGGCACGGATATGCAGTTGGTCGTCGGCCAGCGTGGCGTACGCCGCCAGGGGCATGGAACAGCTGCCGCCCATCATGCGGCTGACTGCGCGTTCCGCCGCTACGGCCAGCCAGGTGGGCTGGTGGGCCAAGGCGGCCAACGCCTCGGCCACATCACTGCGGCCCTCACGAATCTCGATGCCCAATGCGCCCTGCCCTGCGGCAGGCAGCATCTGCTCGGGGCTGAAGACGGCGCGGATGCGCTGGGCCAGGCCCAGACGCTTGAGGCCGGCGGCGGCCAGCACAATGCCGTCGTAGAGGCCATCGTCGAGCTTGCGCAAACGGGTGTCGAGGTTGCCACGCAGGGGCTCAAAGCGCAGATCGGGGCGCAGCGCACGCAGCAGGGCCACGCGGCGCAGGCTGGAGGTACCGACCACGGCACCATGCGGCAGCGCATCCAGGTTGTCGTAGCGGTTGGAAACCCAGGCATCACGTGGGTCTTCGCGCTCCATCACGCAGGCCAGCTCGAAACCCTGGGGCAATTCCATGGGCACGTCCTTGAGCGAGTGCACGGCGAGGTCGGCGTGCCCCTCTTCCAGAGCCACTTCAAGTTCCTTGACGAAGAGGCCTTTGCCACCGACCTTCGAGAGTGAGCGATCGAGGATCTGGTCACCCTTGGTGGTCATGCCCAGAAGGGTCACCGATGCGCCTTGTTGCTCCAGCAGCGTTTTGACATGTTCGGCCTGCCAGAGGGCGAGCCGGCTCTCGCGCGTGGCGATCGTAAAATTGCGCACAATCGTACCCAGTTGGTAATCGGAAGAATGCCTTCGATGCTAGCATGGGCTCGATCCTTGCTTCGTCCGAAGCGCCCTCCCACTCCCATCTCCGAGATCATGAACAAAGCACCTGCCGCAGAGTCGGCCAAGCGCAGCAAAGATAACGAACGGCCCCTGGTGGAAGACATTCGTCTTCTGGGCCGCATTCTGGGTGACGTGATTCGGGAGCAGGAGGGTGTGGAGGCATTCGAGCTGATCGAACAGATCCGCAAGCTGTCCGTCGCCTTCCGTCGCGATGCCGACCAGGAAGCCGACAAGGCGCTGAAGAAGCTGCTCAAGGGTTTGAGCGGCGACCAGACAGTGAGCGTGATTCGTGCCTTCACCTACTTCTCGCACCTGGCCAATCTGGCCGAAGACCGCCACCACATCCGCCGCCGCGCCATCCACGAACGCGCCGGTGACACGCAAGAAGGCAGTATCGAGGTCGCCATGTCGCGCCTGCGCTGGGCTGGCATTGCACCGCGCACCATCTCGCAGACCCTGGCCCAGAGCTACCTCTCGCCCGTGCTGACGGCCCACCCCACCGAGGTGCAGCGCAAGAGCATTCTGGACGCCGAGCGCGACATCGCCCAGTTGCTAACCACGCGCGACGAAATCAAGCTGCGCGCCACGCTGGTGGACAGCAAGAAGGATGCGCTCACGCCCAAGGAGCTGGCCGCCAACGAGGCGCAGATGCGCGCCCGCGTGATGCAGCTGTGGCAGACCCGCCTGCTGCGTTTCTCCAAGCTCACCGTGGCTGACGAGATCGAGAACGCGCTGAGTTACTACGAGTCCACCTTCCTGCGCGAGATTCCCAAGCTCTACGCCGATCTGGAGGAAATGCTGGGCAACCAGCCCGTGCACAGCTTCCTGCGCATGGGCCAGTGGATTGGTGGCGACCGCGACGGCAACCCCAATGTGAGCGCGCAAACGCTGGAATACGCGCTGCGCCGCCAAGCTGAAGTAGCCCTGCGCCATTACCTGACCGAGGTGCACCGCCTGGGTGGCGAGCTGTCCATCTCCGCCATGCTGGCAGACTGCACGCCCGAGATGCAGGCCCTGGCCGAGCGCTCGCCTGACCAAAACGAGCACCGCAAGGATGAACCCTACCGCCGCGCGCTGACGGGCATGTACGCGCGTCTGGCCGCCACGCTCAACAACCTGACGGGTACCGAGGCCGCCCGCCATGCCGTGGCCCCGCAGAACCCTTACCTGCTGGCCCAGGAGTTTGTGGCCGACCTGCGCACCATCGAGGCCTCGCTCAAGGCCCACCACGGCGGCGCCCTGATCAAGCAACGTCTGCACCCGCTGATCCGTGCCGTGGAAGTATTCGGTTTCCACCTGGCCACCGTGGACCTGCGCCAAAGCTCCGACAAACACGAAGAGGTCGTGGCCGAGTTGCTGGCGACCGCCCGTGTGGAAGCCAACTACAGCGCGCTGGACGAAGCCGCCAAACGCAAGCTACTGCTGGGTCTGCTTAACGACGCCCGCCCGCTGCGCGTGCACGGCGTGGCCTACTCGGCGCATGCCCAGGGCGAGCTGGCCATCTTTGCCGCTGCCAAGGTCATGCGCGAACGCTTTGGCAACGACGCGATCCGCCACTACATCATCAGCCACACAGAAACCGTGAGCGACTTGCTCGAAGTGCTGCTGCTGCAGAAGGAAGTAGGCCTGGTGCGTGGCACGCTGGACGCGCAGGCCACGGCCGACCTGATCGTCGTGCCGCTGTTCGAGACCATCGAAGACCTGCGCAACGCCGCGCCCATCATGCGTGACTTCTACGCCTTGCCAGGCATTGCCGACCTGGTCAAGCGCAGCGGTGCCGAGCAGGACATCATGCTGGGCTACTCCGACTCCAACAAGGACGGCGGCATCTTCACCAGCAACTGGGAGCTGTACCGCGCCGAGATCGCACTGGTGGAGCTGTTCGACGAACTCGACAAGCAGCACAAGATCCAGCTGCGCATGTTCCACGGCCGCGGCGGCACCGTGGGCCGCGGCGGCGGCCCCAGCTACCAGGCCATCCTGGCCCAGCCTCCCGGCACCGTGCGCGGCCAGATCCGCCTGACCGAACAGGGCGAGGTCATCGGCTCCAAGTACGCCAACCCCGAAATCGGTCGCCGCAATCTGGAAACCCTGGTCGCCGCCACGCTGGAAGCCACGCTGCTGCAACCCACCAAGTCGGCCACCAAGGCCTTCTTGGAAGCTGCGGCTGAACTCTCCAGCAACAGCATGGCGGCCTACCGCGCGCTGGTGTACGAGACCCCCGGTTTCACCGAATACTTCTTCGCCTCCACGCCGCTGCGCGAGATTGCCGAGCTGAACATCGGCTCGCGCCCCGCATCGCGCAAGGCCTCGCAGCGCATTGAAGACCTGCGCGCCATTCCCTGGGGCTTCAGCTGGGGCCAGTGCCGCCTCACGCTGCCAGGCTGGTTCGGCTTTGGCTCGGCAGTGCAGAAGTTCATCGGCAGCGGCACTGCGGCCGAACAGAAGGAACGCACCGCCCTGCTGCAGAAGATGTACAAGCAATGGCCCTTCTTCGGAACCCTGCTGTCGAACATGGACATGGTGATGGCCAAGAGCGACCTGGCCCTGGCCTCGCGCTATGCCGAACTGGTGGGCGACGCCCGCCTGCGCAAGAAGATCTTTGCCGCCATCGAAACCGAATGGCATGCCACCGCCCAGGCGCTGGCCACCATCACCGGCGAAAAAGGCCGCCTGGCCAACAACGCCGCCCTGCAGCGCTCCATCCGCCACCGCTTCCCCTACATCGATCCGCTGCACCACCTGCAGGTCGAACTGGTGCGCCGCTACCGCGAAGGCAAGGCCGATGAGCGCGTGCAGCGCGGGATTCACATCTCCATCAACGGGATTGCAGCGGGGCTGCGCAACACGGGCTGAAGCGACCCGCGCAGCGGCGGAGCGTGGGGGCCCAATTACTTCCAGCGCGCTTCTATCCGGGTGTACTCGCCCGATTTGTGGATCTTGTCCAGCCCGGCGTCAAACCGGGCGATGACAGACTCCAGCCCCGGCTGCTGCTTGGTAAAGGAGATGTAGAGCAGCGGCTCCACCAGCACGCCGCGCTGGACAAAACCCTGTCCGAGTTCAGGGTGCACGCGGCCGATTTCCCGGGCCACGCGGTCATACACCAGCGCGTAATCCACGCGCCCAGCCACCAGTTTGCGCAGAGAAATCAGGTCGGAGGCGGACACCTCGCGCACCATGCGCGGGTCGTTGTCAAAGGCATCGCCATAGTCGTAGCCATTGGTCACCCCCACACGGAGGCCCGGCAGGCTCTCCAGGTCCACTTTGCCTGCAGGCCCGGCCACACGGCCGTAGATGCTGATGCGGGCCTTGAACAGGGGCCGCTTGTGCCAGAGGTAACGGCTCTCGGTGCGCGCGTCGCGCAGGGTGTCGAAGCAACCCGCCAGCGTGCCGTTCTCCACTTCCTTCATGCAACGCGCATAGGGCAAGGGCACCAGCTCCACATCCATCCCCGCTGCCGCCCAAGCGGCGCGCGCCACGTCGACAGCGAACCCCATGGGCTTGCCGTCCACCACGTAGGAATAAGGGCGCCAATCGTCTTCAGCACCAATGCGGATGCGCTGGGCCCAGGCGCCAGCACATAGCGCTAGCCCCGCAACACCGAGCAGGGCCTGCAGACCCCAGCGATGCAGCAAGGGGCGGCACGCCCTCATTGGGTGATCAGGCCCCGCACGGTAGCCAGCTGGCGGCGCGAGACCGACAGCAACTCGTCCACCCCCTGCAGCCGCACGGCCCAGCCTTCGCCCTCTTCCGCGTCGTAGTGCTTCTCCAGCGCACGGATGGCCCAGCGGGCCACGATGGCATTGCGGTGGATGCGCAGGTAGTGCTCGGCGTACTTGGATTCCAGATCGTTGAGCGCACCATCCAGGATGTAGCTGCGCGCGGCAGTACGCACGGTGATGTACTTGAGCTCAGCCTTGAAGTACAGCACCTGCTGCAAGGGCACGCGCTCGGTGCGGTGGCGTTCCTGGATGACCAGCACCTCGTCGGAGACAAAAGCGCCACCCAGCCCCGATGGAATCTGCGCAAGGCGCTCCGCTTTTTGTAGAGCCATCTGCAACCGTTCCAGCCGCACGGGTTTAGTCAGGTAGTCGGCGGCCTCCAGATCGAAGGCCTGCAGCGCGTGCTCGGCATGCGCGGTGACGAACACCACCACCGGCGGATGCGCCAGGGTCTTGAGGGTCTGGGCCAGCATCAGGCCGTCGGCACCGGGCATGTGGATATCGAGGAACACCACGTCCACACGGTGGCTGCGCAACAGTTCCATGGCCTGGCTGGCATTAGCGGCCTCCGCCACGACGTCAACAGCAGGTTGTTGACAGTCGCCCAGCAGGGTGCGCAGGCGCGAGCGGGCCAGGGCTTCATCATCGACCACCATCACCTGCGGGCGACGCGTCAGGTGGTTGCTTGCCGTCATACGGGGAACTCCATGCGAACCTGGTACACACCATCCTTGAGCCCGTAGCGGAACTGGGCCTGCACATCATGCAGCAAGGCCAGCCGGTCCTGCACATTGCGCAGGGCCAAGCCATGGCCTTCGGAGCCCTGCCCGGCCGGGACCGTGTTGGTGACCTTGAGCACCACGGTGGAGCCGCGCCGCTGGGTCGACACCCGCACCGACGCACCCGTGGCGCTAGGCTCCACGCCATGGCGCACTGCGTTTTCCACCAGTGGCTGCAGCAGCAGCGGCGGCAGGCGGGCGCCATCGGCTGCAGGGTCCAGCGCCCATTGCACCTGCAAGCGCTCGCCAAAGCGCACCTGCTCGATGGCGAGGTAGCGCCGTGCCAACGCGATTTCGTCGGCCAGGGTCACGGCCGTGCCCTGGTCCATCAGCGCGTGGCGGAACAGGTCGCTGAGGTCTTCCAGCAGCGCCTCTGCCTTGGCCGGCTCGGCGCGCACCAGCGCAATGGCGCTGTTGAGCGTGTTGAACAAAAAATGTGGGCGGATGCGCGACTGCAGCTCTGCCAGACGCGCGGCCGTATCGGCTGGAGTGCGGCCCTTGGCGCGCATGACCAGGGCCGCCACCAGAACGGAAGACAGGAGCACGCCGCTAAATGCACTGGCCACCCAGGGTGCGTCCTGAACTAGCCCGGAGAGTGCCAATAGACCGCAGCCATACAGACCCGCCACCGCCCCCAAGGTGACCGCGGCGCTGTACTGCGCGGCAGGCCGCAAAGTGGCCAACCAGCGCTTCGCGGCACAGGCAGTCAACAACCAGGCCAAGGTGGCGGGCAAAGTGCCGCCGGTGATGAGGGACAGCCGCATGACCCAATCCCACCAGGTGTTGGCGGCAAACATGGCTGCCACCGCCACGCCCAGCTCCACAAACAGCACCGCGCGCAGCACCACCCCCATCTGGCAGGCATCGAACACCAGCACCGGCGCGTGGGCTTCGGGCGCAGGTGCCGGAGCCAGTTCCTGGAAGGTCGATAAAATTTGGGTGTCCTGCATGTTCACCGGATTTTGACTCCATTCTGCAAAGCGTCCCCATGTCCCAAAACCAATTCGATAAAAAGTCCCAGGCGTGGTCCGCGCTGTTTTCTGAGCCCATGAGTGATCTGGTCAAACGCTACACCTCCAGCGTGTTCTTTGACAAGCGCCTTTGGCAGGCCGACATTACCGGCAGTCTGGCGCATGCCGAGATGCTGGCCGCGCAGGGCATCATCAGCGCAGAGGACCACGCTGCCATCCAGAAGGGCATGGCCCAAATCTGGGGCGAAATCGAATCCGGCGCCTTTGAATGGAAGCTGGACCTGGAAGACGTGCACCTGAACATCGAAGCGCGCCTGACCCAGCTGGTGGGCGATGCCGGCAAGCGTCTGCACACCGGCCGCAGCCGCAACGACCAGGTCGCCACCGACGTGCGCCTGTGGCTGCGCAGCGAAATCGACCTGATCGGCGAGCTGCTGGTGGAACTGCAAAAGTCGCTGGTGGATGTGGCCGAGGCCAATGCCGACGTCATCCTGCCCGGCTTCACCCACCTGCAGGTAGCTCAGCCGGTGAGCTTTGGCCACCACATTTTGGCGTACGTGGAAATGTTCAGCCGCGATGCCGAGCGCTTTGCGGAAGTACGCCGCCGCACCAACCGCCTGCCACTGGGCAGCGCCGCACTGGCCGGCACCAGCTACCCGCTGGACCGCGAGCGTGTGGCCAAGACCCTGGGCATGGACGGCGTTTGCCAGAACAGCCTGGACGCTGTGAGCGACCGCGACTTTGCGATCGAGTTCACCAGCGCTGCCAGCCTCACCATGGTGCACATCAGCCGCATGAGCGAAGAGCTCATCATCTGGATGAGCCAGAACTTCGGCTTCATCCGAATAGCCGACCGCTTCACCACCGGCTCTTCGATCATGCCGCAGAAGAAAAACCCCGACGTGCCCGAACTGGCGCGCGGCAAGACCGGCCGCGTGGTCGGCCACCTCATGGGCCTGATCACCCTGATGAAGGGCCAGCCCCTGGCCTACAACAAGGACAATCAGGAAGACAAAGAGCCGCTGTTCGACACGGTCGATACCCTGAAGGACACGCTGCGCATCTTCTCCGAGATGATTGGCGGCCAAGTGAATGCGGCCACTGGCCAGAAAGAAGGCGGCATCAGCGTGAACGCAGAAGCCATGGAGCGTGCCGCACTCAAGGGCTACGCCACGGCTACCGACCTGGCCGACTATTTGGTGAAGAAGGGCCTGCCTTTCCGCGATGCACATGAGACTGTGGCCCACGCCGTGAAGGCCGCTCAGAGCCACGCTTGCGACCTGTCTGAGTTGCCCCTGGCCGTGCTGCAAGGCTTCCACGCCAGCATTGAGAAGGACGTGTACGAGTGCCTGAGCCTGCGCGGCTCGCTCAACGCCCGCAATATCTTGGGCGGTACCGCTCCGGCGCAGGTACGGGCGCAAGTGGCGCGGCATCGCGCCCGCCTGGCTTAAGGCAAGCATGCTGCGCCGCCACTTGGGATTTCTGGCCCTGTGCCTGGCCGGCAGCAGCTGGTTGGGCCTGGCCCGGGCCGCAGAGCCTACGCTGCAGTTTCTGAACCGCGGAGAAGCCGCGAGCCTGATGGCGGGCCCCGGCGCCCACGCCTACTTTGACGCCATGCAAGCACCTGAACTGGTTGCCAAAACCCGGCTGGACCTGCTGAACCTGCCCCTAGCCACCGCACGTGAACAGGCCCGCGCCCACTATGCCAGCGAGGTACAAGAGTTCTCTGCCGATGAACAAGCCATGCTGCGCTGGGCCGTGGGCGGGTTGTGGCCCGTGCTGACCGATAAGGCCCCGCTCTACACCCGCACGCCATGGAAATTTGCCAAGGTCAGCGACAAGGTAGAAGGCGGCTTGCCCCACACGCGGGGTGACACCATCGTGTTCAGCGCCGGGCTCATGCAGAGTCTGCTGGCGCCCTACCGCGCCAAAGAGCTGGCCGGGTTGCAAGGCTTTCTGGGCTACCTTCTGGTGCACGAGCAAACCCATGTGCTGCAGCGAACCCAATCCGTTCTATTCGACACCTTGGCCAGCGACGTACTGGGCTTTACGCGCGTTGCCGCACCACAAACACCATCCTTGCTGGCGCGTGGCGTGGTTAACCCCGACGCACCGTTGAGCGAATGGATATTTCCGTTGCCTGACACGCCCGGCCAAGCCGTGCTGCCCTACCTGCAGCTCAGCAACCTGAAGACGCCCAGCATGCCGCGCGACTTTCAAATGCTGGCCGTGATGTACCAGCGGGACCAAGGAGAGTGGCGCATGCAGGAGCGCGAGGGCCAGCCTGTGACCCAGCCGCTGCTGGGCGTGGCTGCCTATGTAAATGCCTTCCCAGACCGCAACGGACTCTACCACCCCTACGAAATTGCGGCCGACCTGCTGGGCTACTGGCTCGGTGGCCGCACCGATGCCAGCGCCCGCCACCCGGTACGTCTGGCACTGCAGGCTTGGGCCACCAAGGCGCTGCAGTAGCGCTTACAAGCGATATAGACCTCTAGCCCTCGTGGAATAAGCGCGAGGAGCTATTGAATCCGTAGCAATCACTCATCCCGCCAGCACTGTCTGCAGATCAAGCGCCAGATGGTCCACCGCCTCTTCGGTCGTAGCCCAGGAACACATAAAGCGCGCACCACCGCCGATGAAGGTGTAGAAGGTCCAGCCTAGGGCCTTGAGGCGGGCAATCGCAGGCTCGGGCAGGTTGACGAACACGCCGTTCACTTCGGTGGGTAACAGCAACTCGGCACCGGCGATACCGGCAATGCGTTCCGAGAGGCGGTGCGCCATGGCGTTGGCGTGGGCGGCGTGGCGCAGCCAAGTGTTGTCGGTCAGCATGGCGAGCCAGGGGGCTGAGAGGTAGCGCATCTTGGAAGCCAGCTGCCCGGCCTGCTTGCAGCGGTAGGAAAACTCTTCGCCCAGCTTGCGGTCAAAAAAGACGATAGCCTCGCCAATCGGCAAGCCCATTTTGGTGCCGCCAAAGCACAACACGTCCACCCCAGCGCGCCAAGTGATGTCAGCGGGCGCCACCTTGAGGGCGGCTACGGCGTTGGCGAAGCGGGCGCCGTCCATGTGCACTTTCAGGCCGTGCTCCTGGGCGATGCGGCTGATGCCGCTGATCTCGCCCTTTTGGTAGACCGATCCCATCTCGGTGGACTGGGTGAGCGTGACGACCTTGGGCCGCGGGTAGTGCACATCGGTGCGGCGGGTAATGACTTCGAGCACACCCGCCGAGGTGAGCTTGCCGTGGCGGTGCGGGGCGGAGAGCAGCTTGGAGCCGTTGGAGAAGAATTCGGGTGCGCCGCATTCATCCGTTTCCACGTGCGCCGTGTCGCTGCAAATGACGGCCTGATAAGACTGGCACAGCGAGGCCAACGCAATCGAGTTGGCCGCCGTGCCGTTGAAGACGAAGAACACCTCGGCATCCGCCTCGAACACCTCGCGGATGCGGTCGCAGGCCAGGCGCGTGGAATCGTCATTGCCATAGGACGCCGCAAAGCCCGTATTGGCCGCCATGAACGCCTTCATGGCCTCGGGGCAGATGCCGGAGGTGTTGTCGCTGGCGAATTGCAGATAGTGGCCAGTGGGCAGGGAGGTAGGCGCGGTGGTCATGGTGGCGTGGGCGGTGTAAGATTGGATGAGCGGATATTTCCGGTATATCGAACAAAAATCCATTTTACCGACCAAACTAAAGATGGCGCAAGTCCCCACCTCCAATCCCATTCACGACGGCCCGCCCGCCGTCGGCTCCAAGCTGCAGGAGATCCGCAAGGCGCAAAAGCTCTCGCTGGATGAGCTGTCCAAGCGTGCGGGGGTGTCCAAGTCCATGCTGTCGGAGGTGGAGCGCAACCAGGCCAACCCCACGGTGGGCGTGCTCTGGCGCCTGGCCAGTGCGCTGGGCCTGAGTCTGACCGACCTGCTGGCCGGCGGCGCCGACCACAAGGCCGCGCCCACGGTGGAGCTGGTGCCAGCGCACAGCATTCCGGTCACCACCAGCCCGGACGGCAAATGCACGCTGCGCATCCTGGGGCCCATCGCACTGGCCGGCAAGGTGGAGTGGTACGAGCTGACCGTGGAGCCCGGCGGCGTGTTGGCGTCCGAGCCGCATGAGGCGGGAGCCCGCGAGCATGTGTCCGTGCTGAGCGGAACGCTTTCCGTGCAGGCCACCGACAGCAGCAAGCTGCTGAAGGCCGGTGACAGCGCGCGCTACGCGGCGGACGTGCAGCACAGCATCCGCAACCCCGGCAAGGGCCTGGCCAAGGCGGTGCTGGTGGTAGAGCACCTTGGGTAGGCGCTACACGATAAATCGGCCTCTATCCCTTTTGCAATATGCGCGAGCAGCTACTGAATCCATAGCAACCTACCAGGGTACGGTGGCAAAGCGCGCCACCAGAAAATCCAGAAACGCCCGCACCGCCGGTGACAAATGCTTGCGCGAGGGGTACAGCGCGTAGATCGCCATATCGGGCAGGCGCCAGTCCGGCAGCACCACCTGCAGCCGGCCATCGGCCAGGTGCGGGCTGACTAGGTAGGTGGGCTGCAGGGCCACGCCGCCGCCGGCCAGCGCGGCGCACATGAGCGCCGTGGCCTCGTTGGCGCTGAAGTGGCTGCCCACGCGCACCTCCTCATGCGCATCACCCCGCTGCAGCTTCCACACGCTCTTGCCAAAGTTGGCATAGCTCAGGCAGCGGTGGGCCGCCAAGTCTGCCGGCTGCTGCGGCGTGCCGAGCTGCGCCAAATACGCTGGCGACGCCACCAGCACCGAGGTGCAAGGCGCCAGCATGCGGCCAATGAGCGCCGGGTCGGGCTCCGCGCTGATGCGGATGGCCAGGTCGATGCGCGCCTCCACCAGGTTGAGCGCGCCCTCGCTGGCGTTGAGGTCGATCTTGAGCTGCGGGTGCAACGCCAGAAAGTCCGCCACGGCCGCGGCCAACTGGGCCACCGCAAACGACATGCTGCAGGTGATGCGCAGTTGCCCGCGCAGGGCGCTCCCGTGCTGGCTGGTTTCTTCCTCCACGTTTTCCACCAGCGCCAGCATCTGCTGGCTGCGGCGCAGGCAGCTTTCGCCGGCGTCGGTCAGCGTCACGCTGCGCGTGGTGCGCTGCAAAAGGCGCGCGCCCAGCCACTGCTCCAGCTCGCCCACATAGCGCGTCACCATGGCGCGCGACATGTCCAGCTTGTCGGCCGTGGCACTGAAGCTGCCGCTCTGGGCCACGTCCACAAACACCTGCATGGCGGTCAGTCGGTCCATGATTTGTTCACTTTATGAAACAGTAATGAGCGAATTATCGGGTTTATCTGCACGATTATTGAAACTAAAGTTCACTCCAACGCTGATGAGACGTCCTCAAAGCGTCCACCCCATTCAGGAGTTCCCCATGATCCGCACCACTGTTATCGCCGCTTCCCTCGCCATCGCCTTTGTGTCCATGTCGGGAGTGGCCCAGGCCCAGCAGCCGCTCACCGTCAAGGTCTACAACGCCGACGGCAACAGCTTCAACGTCAACTCCACGCTGGTCTATGGCCAGAAGGACGCCATGGTGATCGACGCCGGCTTCACCCGCGCCGACGCCCTGCGCATTGCCGCCAACGTGCTCGACAGCGGCAAGCAGCTCACCACCATCTACGTGAGCCAGGCCGACCCGGACTACTACTTTGGCGTGGAAGCGCTGAAAGAGATCTTTCCACAAGCCGATGTGGTGAGTACGCCCGCCGTGTTGGCCAAGCTGGCGCCCAAGCTGGCCGGCAAGGTCGCGTTCTGGGGCCCCAAGATGGGCGCCAACGCACCGCGCAAGCCCGTGGTGCCCCGCGCGCTGGAAGGCAACACGCTGACACTGGAAGGCCAGACGATCGAGATCCGCGGTACGCAAGGCCTGCTGGCACACCGCCCCTACGCCTGGATTCCCTCGATCAAGGCAGTGGTGGGCAACATCGGCGTGTTCGGCAACATGCATGTGTGGACCGCCGACACGCAAACCACCGCCGAACGCGCCGCCTGGGTCGCGCAGTTGGACGAGATGGCCGCACTGAAGCCTGTGCTGGTGATCCCCGGCCACATGAAGGCCGGCACCCCAGTCGATGCCAGCGCGATCACCTTCACCAAGGACTACCTGCAGACCTTCGAGAAAAACCTGGCCGCCAACAAGACCAGCGCCACGCTGATCCCCGCGATGAAGCAGGCCTACCCGGCCTTGACCGACGGTGCTCTGTCGCTGGACATTGGCGCCAAGGTCAACACGGGCGAAATGAAGTGGTAAGTCGTCGATCAACCGCAACCCGAACTGGAGTCACGCATGAAACCGTTTAAAACTTTTCTCATCGCCGCATCCTTGGTTGCGCTCGTCTCTACCAGCGCCTTTGCCCAGACCAACAAAGAGATCGTCGTGGCGGGCATGAAAGGCCTGTTCATCACACATGACGCGTCCGTCATCGACAAGTACTGGTCCCCCGACTACATCCAGCACAACCCGGCCGTGCCCAACGGCTCTGCAGTGCTCAAAGGCTGGGTGGGCAGCCTGCCGCCCGACTTCAAGTACGAGCCCGGCATGGTGGTGGCAGAAGGCGACTTGGTCATGATGCACGGCCGCTACACCGGCATGGGCCCCAAGGCCATGATTGGCGTAGACATATTCCGCCTGGCCAACGGAAAAATTGTGGAACACTGGGACATCCTGCAAGAAGAAGTCGTCAAGACCGTCAGCGGCAACCCCATGTTCTCCAACCCGCAAAAGTAAGACGATCAACGAGGCGAAGCCCACCATGACCATCCTTCAGCAAGTGTTGCAAGACCTGCACGCCGGGCGCTGGAGCGCTGCGCACGACCTGGTGCAAAAAGATGGCTCCATGCTGGGCGCCTGGTTGCACGGCATCCTGCACCTGCAGGAAGGCGATCTGGAAGACGCCGAGAACTGGTACAACCGCGCCAACCGCCACTTCCGCAGCCGTGGCAGTCTGCAGGAAGAGATCGCCCTTTTCGAACAAGCCTTGGCTGCCGCACCCCACACAGACGACTGAAAGCCCCCCATGTCCACCTCCGTCACTTATTTGTTCGACCCCTTGTGCGGCTGGTGCTACGGCGCCTCCCCTGCCCTCCAGCAGCTGGCGCAAGACGCATCGGTCTCGCTGACGCTGGCCCCCACGGGCCTGTTCTCCGGCGGCGGGCGCACCATGGATGCGGCCTTTGCCGAGTACGCCTGGTCCAACGATGTGCGCATTGCCAAGCTCACCGGTCAGCGCTTTACCGAGGCGTACCGCACCAATGTGCTGGGCAAGCCCGGCAGCGCGTTTGACTCGACCACCACCACGCTGGCGCTCTGCGCCGTGGCGTTAACCGAGCCCGCCCGCGAGCTGGAAGCACTCAAGGTGCTGCAAGAAGCGCGCTATGTACTGGGCCTGGACACGGCCGATGTGGAGGTGGTGGCGCAGCAGCTGCGCGCCATAGGCCTGAACACGGCGGCAGAGCGCCTGCTGGCCCCCGATATTGCGCTGAAGCAAGCCCACTCCGACCGTGTGCAGGCCGCACTGCGCCTGATGCGCCAGCACCGCGCGCAGGGCGTGCCGGCGTTGGTGGTGCACGGCGCGGCCGGCGACCGGTTGCTACAGGGCAATGCCCTGTACGGCAGTGTGGAGAACTTGTTGGCGAGCTTGGCGCAGGCTTGAGCTGGCGCCCGCCCGCAGGCTGCATCAGGCGCGGACGGGCACCTTAAAGGCCTGGCGCGCCTGTAGCGCCCGCTCCCGTGCATCGCAGCCTTCCAGATGGTCGTTCACCAGGCCCATGGCCTGCATGAAGGCGTACATGGTGGTGGGACCGACAAAGCTCCAGCCGCGCTTGCGCAAATCCTTGGACAGGGCGATGGACTCGGCCGAGGTGGTGACGCCGCTCAGGGTCTGGCGCGTGATCTGGCTGGGGCGGGTGGTGGCTTCGGGCTCGAAGCGCCAGAAGTAAGCGGCCAGCGAACCAAATTCCTTGCGCAACTCGATGGCCTTTTGCGCGTTGTTGATGGTGGAGACGATCTTGCCGCGGTGACGCACGATGCCGGCGTCCAGCACCAGGCGCGTCACATCGCTGTCGTCAAAGGCGGCCACCTTGTCCATATCGAAACCGGCAAAGGCGGCGCGAAAGCCTTCACGCTTGTTCAAGATGGTGAGCCAGCTCAGGCCGGACTGAAAGCCCTCCAAGCAGATCTTTTCGAACAGGCGGGTGTCGCTGTCCACGGGGTAGCCCCATTCGTGGTCGTGGTAGTGCTGGTAGTGCGGCGTGGCACGGCACCACACGCAGCGGGTGACCTGGCTATCGTCGGCAAACAGGCCGGTGGGGGCGGTGGTGTCGTCAAGCATGGCGGGGCTCCCGGTTCAAAATACAAATACTGTTTTTAACAACAGTATATGGCAGCTTCCGAAAGCCCCTCCCTTGCACACCCTTTGCGCCCAGCCTTACATGGCCTTGTAGAGGATGTAGTCCGCCTGGTACTGCACCATCTGCTTGGCGCCCTCATTGGCCTGGGCACAAGCGGTCTTGGGGGCGATGCCGCCCACCGTAGCCACACGCTGGATGTAGCTCACACCCTGCATGGCGCCCATGCCCATGGCGGGGTTGGCCTTCACGAGCTGCAACGGGATGTTGGCATCGCCATTGGGGGCGACAGCTACCTGCGTAGCGGTGACCTTGGAGCCGTCTGTGCTTTCCCAGGTGGCGGGGGGGCCAAAGTAGCGGCCAACCACCTTGCCGCTGCGGTCCTTCAGGCCCGCATCCGGCCCCACAAACACCCATTCAAACTGGCCAGCCATGTCTTTCTTGGCGCGGCACTGGTAGGTGATGTCGCCTGCGGCAACGGTTTCCATCGCCACGGTGTGGCCTGCGGGCACCTTCACGGCGGCGGGCAACATGTCTTGGCTGAAGGGTGCGCGCATGGGCTGGTTGGCACAAGCGGCCAGAACGGCGACGAGCACAAGGGACAAAGCGGTACGTGTTTTCATGGTCTTACTTTCTGGGGTTGGAAGAAGGAAGGGACGTGGGTGGAGACACGGAGGCCAGATAGGCCACCACGTCGTCGCGGTCTTGGGGGATATCCAGGCGGTAGTTCATGTCCTGCCCGGGCACCACGGTTTCCGGGTTGGTGAGCCAGGCCTTGAGCTTGGGCGCGTCCCATACATGGGTGGCCGCGGCCATGGCTTCGGAGTAGAAATAGCCACTGGCCTTGCCCGCCGTGCGGCCCACCACACCGCGCAGGGCGGGGCCCACGCGGTTGGCGTCCAGGCTGTGGCAGGCCACGCAGCGGCTTTCGAACAGCGCCTGTCCGCGTGCCACGGATTGGGCCTGGGCCCCTGCAGTGAGGCCCAGTAAACCCAGGAGCAGCACACAGGGCAAACGCATCTGCATCACGCGCCGAAGGACAGAGCGCCCGCAGGCAGCGGACGGCCCAGCGCGTTTTGCAGCAGCGTGTAGTGCATGGTCTCGTCGGCAGCCAGGCGGCCGGCCACCTTGGCCAGGTCCTTGTTGCCAAACGCGGGAATCACGCCCAGGTAAGCGTTGATGGCGCCCAGCTCCAGGCGCGCGGCCAGGTCCAGCACATCGCCCTGGTTACGCAGGGTGTCGGCCTTCAGGGCTTTGGCGTACTCGTCCAGCTTCTTTTCCATCACCGGCGTGCCGCCCAGCTTCTGGATGGTGGCGATCAGCGCATCGCGGTGGGCCTTGTGGTCCGCCTGGAATCGCACAGCCACGTCCAGCACCGGCTTTTGCAGCAGGCCACTGCCGGCGCCCAACTGGTAGGCGTTGATGGCTTCATGCTCCAGACCCAGCGCCACGTTCAGGATGCCCACGTCCTTGGACGTGTCGCCAGCCATACCTTGGGCCATGGCATCTTTGCCAGCCAACAGGGCCACCGCCACGGCGGACAGGGTGCCGGTGCGGCCCATGAAGGCACGGCGAGAAGGAACAGAAGCGCCAGAGGTGAGGGTTTGAATCAGGGATGTCATGGTCAGGTCCTTTACAAGGTGAGAGACGAAACAGGCGGGACGAAAAATGCCGACCCACGCTCTCAATACGCACCCTGCCCCCGCATTGGATTCAGATTGACCCAGCGCATCACTCGGGCATTCCGGGACTGAATCCGCCGAGCCCAGAGCAGCGTACCCATGACAAGCCCTTCCGGATTTCCTACCAGGTGACTGAGCATGTTTCTACCTTCTAGTCCTCATCAGACCAGCGCAGGCCGCTCTACTTTCCATAGCAAACTGCGTGCGTTCGCGCGCAAACCCCGGCCTGCCGTGCTGGCCCCACCCATGCCACACAATGGCGGGATGACCACCCCCAACCACGACGCCCTGCTCATCGTCCTGCTGGACCGCATTGCCCACCAGGACGAGGCTGCACTGAAAGCGCTGTATGACCAGTGCGCCAGCAAGCTCTATGGCCTCGCCCTGCGCGTGGTGCCCCAGCGCGAACTGGCGGAGGACGTGCTGCAGGAAGCCTTCCTGACCGTATGGCGCTCTGCGGCGGACTACCGCGCCAGCTTGAGCCCGCCCATGGCCTGGCTGGGCCTGATCGTGCGCAGCCGTGGCCTGGACATGTTGCGCCGCCGCGCCGCCGAGCGCAGCCACCTCACCGACGAGCTGGACGACGCCTTGGCCGACACCCTGCCCGACGACGGCCCCACCCCCATGGACACCGCACAAGCCAGCGAACAGGCCTGGGCCCTGCACCAGTGCCTGGGCCGGCTGGACAACAAACAGCGTGAAGTAGTGAGCCTGGCCTATGTGCGCGACCTGAGCCACAGCGAGCTGGCCCAACAACTCAGCCTGCCATTGGGTACCGTCAAAACCTGGATCCGCCGCGGGCTGGACCAACTGCGCCTGTGCATGGCGCGCTTTGCCTGAGGAGCCGGCCATGAACCTCCTGCAACATCCCGAACTACTGGACCGCCTGGCCAGCAGCTACGCCTTGGGCACGCTGCGCGCTGGCGCACGCCGCCGCTTCGAAGCCATGGCCCGCGAACAAGCCCCTGTGCGCGCAGCCGCCCTGATCTGGCAAAGCCGCCTGTCCAGCCTCAACGAACTGCAGCCCCAAGCCCAACCGAGTGCTGCGGTATGGACCCGTATCGACAACCTGGTGCAGGGCGAGAAACAAAGCGCGGCGCAGCACGCTGTGCGCGCGCAAGCAGCCACTGCCGCGGAGCCCGCTAGCCTGGGCGGCTGGCTACGCAGCCTGACCGTGTGGCGTACTGCAGCCGCAGCGGGGGCGTTTGCCACCATCGCCGCCGTGTCGGTCGGCATAGGCATGCGCAAGGAGCTGGGCGGCGAGATTGCCCGCCTGCAAACCCAGCTGCAAAGCGCGCCGCAAATCGAATACGTGGCAGTGTTGGCCGACGAAAAGGCCGCCGCGTCCATGCTCGTCACCTTCGACCCCAAAGCCAAAAAGCTCACCCTGCAACGCGTGGGTGCGTACCAGGAGGCCGACGACCGCTCCTTGCAACTCTGGGCCCTGCCCCCCAGTGGCGGCCCCAAGTCGCTGGGCGTACTGGGCAGCGACAAGCTGCTTCGCCTGACCGCTGGCGAGAGCGATGTGCGCGAAGTACCCACCCTGGCCATCAGCCTGGAGCCCAAGGGCGGCGTGCCCAGCGAGACCGGCCCTACCGGCCCAGTTCTGTTCAAGGGTGCGTTGATTCAGAAAATGCTGTAAAGAAGCCGGGGGCATGGCCACGGCTAAATTTATACAAAAGAGGGATCTAGCCCTTATGGATATTGCGCAAGCAGCTACTGAATTGATAGCTATTTTCTGGCAATAGATCAGAGCCTGCCATGCGCAGAGTCAGGCGTATTGACTCTCGCAAACGGCCTCAACTCCGCCGCCGCGGCGCTACATCCAGCTGGAAGGTCACCTTGGCCGGTGCTGCCACCACGTTGACCTGCAGCGGTGTCTTCTCCACCAGCTGCGCCGCGTGCCACACCTTGATGCTGGCGCTGCCCTCGGGCACATCCTCCACCACAGCCACGCCCTCCGCATTGGTCTTCACCGTCCACGGCGAGTCGGCCACGTAGATAGCGCCGCCCATACGGCTATGGATGAAGCAGCCCAGCAGCGCCGCGCCCATGGCACCGGGTTTGTCCATGGTGAAGACGGCGGCACTGGCGGGCTTGCCTTCCTGTTTGCCTTCCAGCAAGGCGGACTGCCCGTCAGAAGCGCCCACGGCGGCACCGGCGTTGCCCAGGCGCACGTGGTGGTTCCAGGGGTCGCTGTTAACAAAGCGCACGCGCGCGCCCACCGCCACCACGGTTACAGCGGGCACAAACTGCTGCTTCTCCTGGTTCACCACCGCGCTATTGGGCAACGGCGTTTTGGGCTGGCCCTTGCCGCTGGGGATAACGATCACCACGGCATCGGGCGTGGGTTTGCCGTCGCGATCCAGCACCAGCACTTCCAGTGTGCCTGCCACCGCAGCCCCGCTGGCAGCAAAAGCCCAGGCCGCGCAGATACCAGCCATGCTCATAGTTAAACGCATGGGATAGTGCTCACTTGGCAGTAACGACATCACGGTGCATGGGCGCCAGGCGCGCCAGCAGCTGGTTTTGCGTGGCAAAGGGTATGCCACGCGCGTCCATGGCCGCCTGCAGCACCTCCACCAGCGCATTGAACTGGGCCTTGTTGATTTCCATGCCGGCGTGGGCGGATTTCATGTCGGCTCCCTGATATTTGCAGGGCCCGCCACTCACCACGCAAAACTGGTCCACCAACTGCTCTTGCAGGTAGGCGGCCTTGGTGTCCTTGAACTGTTCGCCAATGCGCTTGTCGGCTTTCAGGCCGGCCACAAAGATTTCCATCAACGCCTGCAGGCCGGGCTTGGCGCCCAGGGCTTGGTACAGGGCGTCGTTTTGCGCAGGGGCCGCGCTTTGTGCCATGGCGGGGGCGGTGCTCAGGCCGAGGGCGGCCAGGGCGAGTGTGATGACGAGGTGTTTCATGTCAGTTCCTTGCTGTGCTTCAAATCAGAACGCCACTTGGGCCGAAAGGTAGTAGCCGGACTGGCTGCGGCTGGCGGTGACGCCGGGCAACACGCGGCCCAGGTCTATATAGGCCAGGGTCAGAGATGTGTGCTTGTTAGGCGCCCAGGCCACAAAGAGGTCTTTCCAGGGGTCCTCTTGCAGGCCTTCGCCCAAACCGTTGGCTTGGCCCATGGCGCGCAAGTTATTCGTCTTGGCGCGGTACTCGGCGCCAATGGCCAGGTCTTTGCGCAGCAGGTAGGCCACTGACACCTCGGGCACCCAGCTACCTTCATTCGTACCCGGCGCCTTGCTGCCAAAGCCGACCAGGCCGTTCTGGTTAGCATTGCTGTAGCGCAGCGTGCCGTTGACCAGCAGGCTCTGGCCCAAAAACAGCTTGGTGGCGCTGACATAGAAGTCGGTGCCGCTGGTCTTGGCGCCCAGAAAGTCCAGCACCGGGGTGATGGAGCCCGCGTCCACCGACTTCTGCTCCACGCCCACGGCGATCTGGGGCATCCAACGGTCGCTGTCCAGCACAGCGTCGCCGGCCACTTTGACCTTCACGCCCAGCACATCCATCTTCACGCGCTGGCCGTTCTGCACGGCAAAGCCCAAGCCATTGAGTGCCGTGGCGGGGGAAGCATCGAAGTCCTGCCGCGCCAGCGAGATTTCCAGCCGGTCGTTGAAGGCAAAGGCCACGCCCATGGTGTTGAGGCTGTAATCCTGCGTGGTGGCGCGGCTCACATGGGCAGACACGCCCATCTCGCCCTCGGTGGCGTTGGTGCCGATCACGGCCCAGGGGGTCAGGCCGCCACCGGCAGCGCCATCGATGGAGCTGACGCCCCCGGTGAGCAGGAGTTTGCCGGTATCGGCGCAGGCCAGACCGCTGCACAGGCCAGTGACGCCGAGCAGCAGTGCGGTACGAAGGTGGTTCATGGGAGCGTCCAATCGATCAGGGTTTGAGGGCAGGCGCGCAGGCAGATGCGTTGCGGCTTGTTACAGGTACGCAGCCCAAGGCCGGCTGGATTCAATTGGTTTCAATTTTTTTCGGCTACCCTTCCAGCTGCTTTTCGGGAGCCCGCGTGAAATTCCAAAAAATCATCATCGCCTGCGGCCTGGCCGCGTCCTCTTGGGCCGCGCTGGCCCTGCAAATCACCAGCTTGTCCCCCCAGGGGGAAATCGCCCAGATACGCCAGGTGGTGGCCAAGTTCGACGAAAGCGCCGTCAATTTCGGTGACCCCAAAGCGGAGGCCCCGTTGTCCCTGAGCTGCAGCGATGCCCAGGTGACCAAGGGCACGGGCCGCTGGGTGAATGACCGGGTATGGGCATTTGACTTTGAGAACGACCTGCCACCCGGCATCAGCTGCACCGTGCAGACCAAGCCGGGCTTCAAATCGCCCAAGGGCGCAGAGCTGACAGGCGCGAGCAGCTACAAATTCAATAGCGGCGGCCCCTTCGTGCAAAGCATCCGCCCCTACTCAGGCAGCCGCATCGACGAAGAGCAGTTCTTCACCCTGCGCCTGAACGGTGCGGCCACGCTGGAGAGCGTGCAGGCCAATGTGTGGTGCGCAGTGGAAGGTCTGGGAGAACGCGTAGCGGTGCGCCTGCTGAGCGGCAAGGAACGCGAAGGCTTGCTCAAGGCCCAGGGCGTGGAAGCGGAGGCCAAGGCCAACCCGCTGGCCGTAGTCACCCTGGCATGCAACCGCACGCTGTCCTCGTCGGCCAAGGTGCAGATCGTGTTTGGCAAGGGCGTGGCCACACCGGCGCGCGGCGGCGCAGCCACGGGTGTGCCCAACAGCGTGGAGAAGCGCTTCAACTTCCAGGTGCGCGAGCCGTTTGCGGCCAGCTTCAGCTGCGAACGTGAAAACGCACAAAGCGCCTGTCTGCCGATTCGCCCCATGACGCTGAGCTTTAACGCGCCAGTGCCGGTGAAGCTGCTGCAGGGCATACGCCTCAAAAGCAGCAAGGACACCATCAAGCCCAACCTGGAAGAACAAGGCGGCGAAGACGACACGGTGGTGAACGGCATCTCGTTCACCGCGCCGTTTGCGGAGCAAACCCAGTTCACCATCGAGCTGCCCAAGGATTTCAAGGATGCATCGGGTCGTGTACTGCGCAATGCGGACAGCTTCCCGCTCAAGGTGGGCACGGGCTCCATGCCGCCGCTGGCCAAGTTTGCTGCAGCGCCTTTCGGCATCGTGGAGCGCTTTGCCGAACCCAATGGGGTTGCCCTGCTTCCCGTCACCCTGCGCAATGTGGAAGCCGCGCTGAATGTGAAGGGCCTGAATGCCGAACAGGCCAAGCCCAGTGCGCCCAAGGCGCCAGCCGGCAAGGTCAGCACTTTCCAGCCGGGAACTGACGCCGAGATCATTGCCTGGTGGCGCAAGGTGCAGCGCTATGACAGTTACACCGTGTCGCGCAAGCAGGCAGCTACCGATATTCAAGGCCCGTTGCCCAAGATCGTGAGCGACCAGGACAAATACGGTGTGCAGACGCGCATGGTCTCGCTCTTGCAGGGCCAGGCCAGCGTGAAGACGCTGGACCTGCCCAAACCGCAGAGCAATGACCCGCGCCCGTTTGAGGTGGTGGGCATTCCGCTCTCGCCGGGCTTCCACATCGTCGAGATCGCGTCGCAAAAGCTGGGCGCCAGCCTGCTGGACGAAGGCCATGGCCCGGGGCGCACGATGTATGTGCGCACCTCGGCCTTGGTGACCAACCTGGGCGTGCACTTCAAGCTGGGCCGCGAGAACGCGCTGGCCTGGGTCACCACGCTGGACAAGGGCACGCCCGTGGCTGGCGCCACCGTGCGTGTGTCGGACTGCCGAGGCCGGGAAGTGGCTACTGGCGTGACGACGGCCCAAGGCATTGCCAACCTCACCGGCCTGTCGCCTCAACCGCCACGCTGCAGTGGCGAAGAGGGCTACAGCCAAGCCTACTTTGTGAGCGCGCGCGCCACGCAGCCGGCGGGCGATGGCAAAACCACGGTGCAGGACATGGCCTTCACCTGGAGCGACTGGAACCGCGGCATCGAACCCTGGCGCTTCAACCTGCCCACCAGCCGCGAGGTGGTGCCTGACGAACGCGCCCACACCATCTTCGACCGCACGCTCTTGCGCGCCGGAGAAACCGTGTCGATGAAGCACCTGCTGCGCAACGAGACATCCAAGGGCTTTGACCTGCCCGCCAAGCAGCCCGATACGCTGTTGATCACCCACATGGGCAGCGGCCAGCAGTATGAGCAGCCACTGAAGTGGCGCAAGACCGCCACCGGCGGCCTGAGTGCGGAGAACACCTTCTCCATCCCGCCCGCAGCCAAGCTGGGCGCATACCAAGTGCAGCTCACGGGTGGAACGCGCGACCAGGACTTTTACACCGGCCAGTTCCGCGTGGAAGAGTTCCGCCTGCCGGTGCTGGAAGGCCGGGTCACACCGGCCGAGAAAAAGGCACTGGTGAATGTGGACAAAGTGCCGGTGGACGTGCAGATCAACTATGTATCGGGCGGCGGCGCGGTGAACCTGCCGGTGCGTGTGTCGGCGCTGGTGCGTGCCAAGTACCTGAACTTTGCAGACTTCAGCGAGTTCAACTTCTCCGCCCCGCAAGGCAACCAGCAAGCCAGCAGCGGCGAAGGCGAAGAGGACACCAATGCGGGTAGCGACGCCCGCGTGATCGCCGACAAGCTGCCCATCACGCTGGACAAGAGTGGCGCGGGCAAGGTGGCCATCGACAAGGTTCCCAAGAGCCGCCAACCGCAAGACCTGCTGCTGGAAGCCACCTACTCCGACCCCAATGGCGAGGTGCAGACCATTCACAGCACACAGACGCTGTGGCCAGCGGCTGTGGTGGCCGGCATCAAGACCGAAGGCTGGGTATCGAGCAGCCAGAAGATCAAGTTCCAGGCGCTGGCGCTGGACCTGAGCGGCAAGCCGCAGGAAGGCGTGGCGCTGGAGGTGAAAGCTACGGCCCGCATCACCACCACCACGCGCAAGCGCATGGTGGGTGGCTTCTACACCTACGACAACAAGACCAGCACCAAGGAGCTGGGTAGCGTGTGCAGCGGCAAGAGCGATTCGCGCGGCCTGCTCCTGTGTGAAACCGCGCTGGGCGAGCCCGGCCAGGTGGAGCTGGTCGTCACGGCCAAAGACAGCAGCGGCAACAGCATCCAGGCCGCCAGCAGCGTATATGTCACCAAGCAGGGCGAGCTGTGGTTTGGCGGTGAGAACACCGACCGCATCGACCTGCTGCCCGAGAAGAAGGCCTACCAGCCCGGTGAGACGGCCAAATTCCAGGTGCGCATGCCCTTCCGCTTTGCCACGGCGCTGGTGTCGGTGGAGCGCGAAGGCATTGTGCAAAGTGAGGTGGTGCAGCTCAACGGCCAGGACCCCACCATCAGCCTGAAGATTCAGGAAGGCTGGGGACCCAATGTGTATGTGAGCGCGCTGGTGCTGCGCGGCCGCCTTCGCGAGGTGCCGTGGTACAGCTTCTTCACCTGGGGCTACAAGGCGCCACGGGAGTGGTGGACCAGCTTCTGGTACGAGGGGCGCGAATACGTGGCCCCCACCGCGTTGGTGGATTTGAGCAAGCCCGCCTTCCGCCTGGGCGTGGCCGAAATCCGCGTGGGCACCAAGGCCCACCAGCTCGACGTGAGCGTGAAGGCTGACAAGGAAAGCTACGCCGTGCGTGGCAAGGCGCAGGTCACCATCACCGTGAAGCTGCCCAACGGCCAGCCTGCTGCCAACGCCGAGGTGGCCCTGGCCGCCGTGGACCAGGCCCTGCTGGAGCTGATGCCCAACACCAGTTGGAACCTGCTGGACGCGATGCTGCAGCGCCGAAGCTGGGGCGTGGAGACGTCCACCGCGCAGATGGAAATCATTGGCCGGCGCCACTATGGCCGCAAGGCTGTGGCGCCCGGTGGAGGTGGTGGCCACAGCGGTGCACGTGAGCTGCTGGAGACCCTGCTGCTGTGGAACCCCAGCGTGAAACTGGACGCCAATGGCCAGGCCGTGGTGACCGTGCCGTTGAACGATGCGTTGACCACCTTCAAGATCGTGGCGGTGGCCGATGCCTTCACCGGCATGTTTGGCACCGGCAGCACCAGCATCCGCGCCACACAAGACCTGCAGATCATCAGCGGCCTGCCACCGCTGGTGCGCGAGGACGACCAGTACCGCGCCCAGCTGACCTTGCGCAATACCACCAAGCAGGCCATGAAGGTGCTGGTGACACCACGCGCCACGCTGCTGACGCTGGAGCCGCAGACGGTGGACATTCCCGCTGGGGATGCGCGAGAAGTTGCCTGGAACGTGACCGCGCCGGCCCAGCTGGCGCTGACCCGCAATGAGGCCATCCTCTGGGAGATTGAGGCCAAGGACACGATCAGCGGTGCCAAGGATGCGCTCAAGGCGCGCCAACGCATCGTGCCTGCAGTGCCCCTGACCGTGCAGCAGGCCACGCTGGTGCAGATAGACGGGCCGTTGACCATGGACGTGAACGCCCCTGCCGACGCCCTGCCCGGCCGCGGCGGACTGAAGATGTCGCTGCAGCCCAAGCTGGCCGAAGGCCTGCCGGGCGTGAAAGACTGGTTTGCGCTCTACCCCTTTGCCTGCCTGGAGCAAAAGACCAGCAAGAGCGTGGGCCTGCGCGACGGCAAGCTCTGGCAAACCGTGGCCACGCAGATCCCGAGCTATCTGGACAGCGACGGCCTGGCCAACTACTTCCCGCCGCGCGATGGCGAGGCCAACCGCGGCAGCGACACGCTGACCGCCTACCTGCTGGCCGCCACGCATGAGGCGTCCACCCTCAACCCCGCGTTTGCGCTGAGCGACGAGATCCGCGCGCCCATGGAGCGTGGCCTCATCGCCTTTGTGGAAGGGCGCATCCAGCGCGAGTTCTGGAGCCCGCGCAAGGACCTGGACATGCGCAAGCTGGCCGCCATCGAGGCACTATCGCGCTACGGCAAGGCCCAAGGCCGCATGGTCAACAGCGTCACCGTCGCGCCCAACCAATGGCCCACGCATGCGGTGATTGACTGGCTCAACATTCTGAAACGTGTGAACGATGTGCCCGAGCGCGACAAGCGTATTGCGGAGGCCAACCAGATCTTGCGCAGCCGCATCAGCTACCAGGGTACCAAGATGATCTTCAGCAGCGAGAAGGACGACTACTGGTGGTGGCTGATGCAAAACGGCGACGTGAACACCGCGCGCCTGATCCTCAGCGTGCTGGACGACCCGGCATGGAAAGACGACATGGGCCGCCTGGCCAACGGCTTCATCAGCCGCCAGCAAAACGGGGCTTGGCACACCACCACGGCCAACCTGTGGGGTGGCCTGGCACTGGAAAAATTCAGCGCCAAGTTTGAAGCCGTGCCGGTTGCAGGCACCACCAAGGCATCCATGAGCACGGGCGCGGCCAGCGTGGACTGGAGCAAAGTGGAGCGCATCAAGACCACCGATGCATCCGGCGCTGCACACCAGACCAGCATGTTTGGCGCGCCCGCATCGCCCGGCAACCTGAAGAACAACACCATGTTCCTGCCCTGGGGCAATACGGCGGCCAAGGACACCTTGAACGTGACTCACCAGGGCGCCGGTAAGCCCTGGCTCACGCTGCAGTCGGTGGCCGCGGTGCAGCTGAAGGCACCCTTCTTTGCGGGCTATCAGATCAAGAAGACCATCACTCCCGTGGAGCAGGCCAACAAGAGTCTGCCCGCCGGCAGCTACACACGCGGTGACGTGCTGCGCATCAGCATCGAGGTGAACGCCAGTGCCGACATGACCTGGGTCGCCATCACCGACCCCGTGCCCGGCGGCGCCACGATCTTGGGCAGCGGCCTGGGCCGCGACAGCGAGATCGCCACGCAGGGCGAGAAGAAGGAAGGCTACGGCTGGGCCGCGTTCGAGGAACGCAGCTTCGAATCCTTCCGCAGCTACTACGAATACCTACCCAAGGGCGTCGTGAAGATGGAATACACCATCCGCCTGAACAACGTCGGCGAGTTCTCGCTGCCACCGTCGCGTGTGGAGGCGATGTACGCGCCGGAGATGTTTGGGGAGGCGCCGAATGCGCGGGTGAAGGTGGAGGCGGTGAAGTGATGATGGGCCGCCTAGAAAAGTTATTGCTCGACTAAATATTTTTATGTCCCAAATACTGGTCTTCAAGTTTCCTGGATGGCGAACATTTGTTTTCCATGTTCCGACTGTCGCCTCAACGCGAAACTGGTTCACATCACTGCTAGGGCACGCTTTTCTTTCTCCAATTTTTAAAGCTATCGAAGAGGGAAACGACGAGAAAGCGCTACGCCTAGCAACCCCGCGACGACTCAAAACTTCGCGTGGAGAGTTCGGAGAGTCCCCGCTAGTTGCGGCTATTGCGGCTGGAAGATATGAATTAGCAATCAAGTTGATTGAACTTGGAGGAACTTTTGCAAATGACGGCGCACTCGCACATTCAGCTATGCGTGGAAATTTGCAGTTAGTTGACGCACTAATTGCGAAGGGAAAAAGCCCGGAAGAACCTCTCCCGAGCGATCTTGAAGAAGGCAGAACCCCACTAATGTGGGCTACCAGTCGGAAGTTTTATGCCTGTATCGAGAGGCTGCTCGCAGCGGGAGCCGATATCAATGCACAGTCAAAAGTCGGCATGACTGCGGTGATGTACACAAAAAATGGGAACCATGAAGATCTCGGTGCGCTCGATATTTTGTGCAAATACAACCCTGACATCAGCATAAGAGATTGGCGAGGCCGCAACCTAATTCGGGAGGCGATTGATAGAGAATGCAACTCGGGGGATCCGGCTATGCGTCAATTGCTGGAACGCTATTTCCCGGAGGTCGATTTCAAAAGAAATAGTTAGCCGACCGGTTTACTCGGCTTAGCTAAGCCCGCACCAGCATCCCAACAAACCGCAAGTGGTGCAAGCATTCCCGCACTATCACCATCGCCGCATAAAACTCTGACGCGATAGGCAAAGCCTCCTGCCCCGTTGGCCGCCCTTGGCTCACCATGGCAAGGCGGTTGAAGATGTCTTCCACCTCATCCAAGCTCCAATGCAGCGCTGCATCCGACTCCGCACCCACGCCTTGCAGAATCAAGGCAGCCCCTTCTCCGCGCAATAGCAACTGCTCCGCACGCACCAGCTTGGCTGCCAGCGGCATCACAACATCCTCGGTCTGCTCAATCGCGTGCTCAATGTCCAGCGGCGTGGGCGGTGTGTGACGCATCCACTGGCGGGCCAGTGAGGCGGTACCCAGCGGCAGGTCTTGCTGCAGAACAACGCGGCCGTCTTCAGTGCAAAGCACCGTGCTGGTCTCGGCCCCAAGTTGGAACGTGGTCTCAACGGTCATAGCGCATCCTTGCTTCGCAAACCTTCGAGCATGGCGATCAGGCATTGCCGTGTATCCGCCAACGCATCCTGCACGCCTGCATCATCGTCCGGCAATGAATCCATGCCGCCATAGAGCGCGCCCAACACGATGCGCGCCAGGCGCTCTGCATCGTGCCCCTGAAAAATGCCGTGCGCCTGGATGGCGGTGATGCTGGCCCGCATGGCGCCCAAGCCTTGGCGCTGGCGGATCTCGCCCCACTGCGCGCCCAGCACGGCCGGAGCATCCACCAGCATCAGGCGGCGCAGCGGCGCATTGGTGCCGGCCTGCAGCACGGTGTCGATAGATGCCAGAAACGCGTCCCAAGGACTGCCACCAACATCGACTACGGCCTGGCGCGCAGCAAATGCCTGCTGCACCAGCCCCGCGTCTACTTGCTCAGCCACAGCTGCAAACAGGCCTTTCTTGTCCCCGTAGTGGTGGTACAGCGCGCCCACGGTTACGCCCGCATCAGTGCAGATGCTGCCCACAGGCGCTTTCTCGAAGCCCTGCTCGCTAAACCAGCGCAGTGCGGCACGCTGCAGCGCGGCCTGCGTGGCGCTGGCGTTCTCTTTGCGGCCGTCGCGTTTTGTCTGGGTTTCAGCCATGGGTAACGTGGGAGACAGGGTGTATCTTTACAAACATAACATGATTATGTATTCTCCGCAGCACTCCATCAACCCGAGACATTCCCATGCACATCCTCGCCCTTGTCCTCATCGCCCTGGTCTGCCTGATCCACGTTTACATCTTCCTGCTGGAAACCGTGCTGTTCAAGAAACGTGGCGCCAAGGTGTTTGGCATTCCGCAGGCCGAGGTGGAATCGCGCGCCGTAGCCATGTCCAACCAAGGTTGCTACAACGGCTTTTTGGCAGCGGCCTGTCTGCTGGGTCTGGTCTACCCCGACCCAGCCATTGCCAAGGCCTTCGCCGTCTTTGGCCTTGTCTGCGTAGCTGTGGCGGGCATCTGGGGTGCCGTGACGGTGATGAAGCGCATCCTCTACATCCAGACGGTGCCAGCCGCGCTGGGACTGGCCGCCGTCTTTCTGCTTTAAACCAAACTAGCCAAGGCCGCAGGCGAGAAGCTCGACAACTCCGCCTCGCGGCCATCGCGCACCTTCACCGCCCAATCCGGGTCGCTGATCAGCGCGCGGCCCACGGCCACCAAGTCAAAGTCGCCGCGGTCAAAGCGGCGCAGCAGTTCGTCCAACGACGCGGGCTTGGAGCTTTCGCCGCCGAAGGCCGCGATGAACTCGCCGCTCAGGCCCACCGAGCCCACGGTGATGGTGGGGCGGCCGGTGAGTTTCTTGGCCCAGCCGGCAAAGTTCAGGTCGGAGCCGTCAAACTCCGGCTCCCAGAAGCGGCGTTGCGAGCAGTGGAAGATGTCGGCACCCGCATCGGCCAGCGGCTGCAGCCAGGCGGCCATTTCGTCGGGCGTTTGCGCCATGCGCACGCTGTAGTCCTGCTGCTTCCATTGCGACAGGCGGATGATCACCGGATAGTCGGGCCCGACTTCGGCGCGCACAGCTTTCAGAATGTCCGCCGCAAAGCGGCCCCGCGCCACCAGGTCGCTGCCGCCAAAGCGGTCGTCGCGTTGGTTGGTGCCGTCCCAGAAGAACTGGTCGATCAGGTAACCGTGGGCGCCGTGCAGCTCGATGCAGTCAAAGCCCAGGCGCTTGGCGGCGCCCGCGGCCTTGGCGAAGGCCGCGATGGTGTCGGCGATGTCCGAATCGCTCATGGGCGCGCCAAACGTCTTGCCGGGGCGCGACAGGCCGGAGGGTGAATCCACAGGGGGGGGAGCGGTCCAGGTGGTACGGGGGTTGCGCGCCGCGCCCACGTGCCAGAGCTGGGGCGCCATCACGCCACCAGCGCTGTGCACGGTGTTGATCACGTCTTGCCAGCCGGCCAGCGCGTCATCCCCCCAGAAGCGGGGCACATCGGGGTCGTTGGCAGACGAGGGGCGCTGCACCACAGTGCCTTCGGAAACGATGAGGCCGACTGCAGAAGCGGCGCGCTTGCGGTAATACTCACTCACCTGCGCCGTGGGCACGCCACCCGGTGAAAACGAACGCGTCATGGGTGCCATGACAATGCGGTTGGCGAGCGTGAGGCCCTTGAAGATGAAGGGTTGGAACAGCGGAGCAGCGTGGGACATACAGACAGGGATGGATAAGTTGCAAGACAAACCAGTTTACGGGGACGCGCCCGACCCATGGGGCCGCAGGGTCACCAAGGCTACAGCCCCCCAGGGCCGGGGCGGCCGCGGGGTTTTGCACCGTCCCGCCAAGGCAATTACTATATTTTTAGTAGCTGCTTTCTCATATTCCACGGGGGCTGCAGCCACTTTCAATGAAGTAAAGGCCGACTACCAGTCGTCCGACACGCTGATTCTGGACCGCCACGGTGTGTTGCTGCACCGCCTGCGCACCAACGCCACGGTGCGCCGTGGCCAATGGGTGGCGCTGGCCGATGTGTCCCCGGCCCTGCGCACGGCGCTGGTGCTCAGCGAAGACAAGCGCTTTTACGAACACAGTGGGGTGGACTGGCGCGCCGTGTCCGCTGCCGCCTGGGGCAACCTGTGGAACACCCGCACACGCGGCGCCTCCACCATCACCATGCAGCTGGCCGGCCTGCTGGACGAAGACCTCAAGCGCGGCAGTGGCGGGCGCAGCGTGGTGCAGAAGCTGGGCCAGACCTTCTCGGCGCGCAGCCTGGAGCGCGACTGGCGCAAGGACCAGATCCTGGAGGCCTACCTCAACCTCGTGCCCTTCCGTGGCGAGCTGGTGGGCATTGACGCGCTCAGCCGCAGCCTGTTTGGCAAAGCCCCCCACGGCCTGGACGACCGCGAAGCCGCCATCGCCGCCGCGCTGGTACGCGCGCCCAACGCCAAGGGCCCGCAGGTCACCCAGCGCGCCTGCAGCGTGCTGCAAAGCCTGCAGGGCCCAGCGGCCCAATGCGCAGTGCTGGACCTGCTGGTCACCGGCGCACTGGGCCGGCGCGACTTTGCCGCCAGCGAAGGCGTGGCGCCCCATGTGGCGCGCCAGCTCACGGCGATGGCGACTCCCGCAGGGCGCGCGCCGGCCACCACCATACGCACCACGCTGCGCGCGCCGCTGCAGCGCTTTGCGGTGCAGACGCTGCAAACCCATCTGCGCGAGCTGGCCGGCCGCCATGTGGAAGACGCGGCCCTGCTGGTGCTGGACAACGCCACAGGCGAGGTACTGGCCTGGGTGGGCTCCAGCGGGCCGCTGAGCAATGCCGAAGAGGTGGACTTTGTCACCGCCCTGCGCCAGCCCGGCTCCACGCTCAAGCCCTTTCTCTACGCGCAGGCCATTGCCGAGCGGCGTATCACCGCCGCCTCGCTGCTGGAAGATTCGTCCACACAGATCCAGACCACCGGCGGCCTCTACATTCCGCAGAACTACGACCGCCATTTCAAGGGTTGGGTATCGGCCCGCACCGCGCTGGGCGCCTCGCTCAACGTGCCCGCGGTGCGCACGCTGGTCATGGTCTCGCCCGATGCCTTCCAGAAACAGCTGCAGCGCCTGGGCCTGCCGCTGAAGGAAAGCGGCGACTACTACGGCTACAGCCTGGCCCTGGGAAGCGCCGAAGTCTCGCTGCTCAACCTCACCAACGCCTACCGTGCCCTGGCCAATGGCGGGCGCACCAGCCCCACCACCCTGCTCCCCGGCAAGGCCGCGCCAGCCACGCAGGCGCTGGACGCGCGCGCCGCCTTCATCGTGGGCGACATCCTCAGCGACCCGCTGGCACGCGCCCGCACCTTCGGCACCGACAGCGTGCTGGCCACGCGCTTCTGGAGCGCCGTGAAAACCGGCACCAGCAAAGACATGCGCGACAACTGGGCCGTGGGCTGGTCGCAGCGTTACACGGTGGGCGTCTGGGTGGGCAACGCCAGCGGCGCGCCCATGTGGGACGTGAGCGGCACCACGGGCGCGGCGCCCATCTGGGCCGCAGTGATGAACTTCCTGCATGCCAAGCAACCCAGCCGCGCGCCGCAAGCGCCGCCAGGGCTGGTGCAAAAACCGGTGCAATTCACCGCCAGCCAGGCCGCCGGTCTGGAGGCCGCGCGCAGCGAATGGTTCATCGATGGCACGCAGCAGACGGCATTTGCTATGGATTCAGTAGCTGCTCGCGCAATATCGACGGGGGCTGGAGGTGATAATGGCATGCAAGCTTCTGGTGCAGCGCCCAGTGCCCGCATCACCGCCCCCACCGACGGCACCATCATCGCGCTGGACCCCGACATTCCGCCCAACCGCCAACGCCTGCCCCTGCAGGCCGAAGGCAGCCAATTGCGCTGGCGGGTGGACGGCAAAGCGCTCGCCCAAGGCCCCAGCGCCCTGTGGCTGCCCTGGCCCGGCCGCCACCGCATCCAGATCACCGACGCCAAAGGCCAGGTGCTGGACGAAGTGCGCATCGAAGTGCGCGGCGCCGGCATCAAGGCTGCAGCCCCCTCCCCCTCTACCCGGAAGTAAGCCCATGCCCAGTCCTTCCCGCTCACCCCGCTCCTTCCGCGTCAGCCGCTCGATCGCCCTGATCCGCATCCAGCGCGAGCTGGAATACAGCGCCTACCCGCGCATCGAGATGGGCATCATCGTCGCGCTCACCGGCGCGGCGGGCTGGGTCGCGTCGGCGCTGCTGTTGCATCTGGGCATGCTGCGCATGGCTACGCGCTACCCGCTGGCGCTGCTGCTGGCCTACCTCGTGTTCCTGGGCTTGCTGTGGCTGTGGGTGCGCACCTCGGCGTCGAACCACACCGACACGGCCGACGGACCCGACCTCTCAGACGCCACTGATGTGGCCGACGTGATGGACTCCGCCATCCCAGGCACCGGTTTTCGCGGCGGCTCGCACCACCCCGTCGCCGTACACGATGAACCCTCGATACTGCCGTCGATCAGCGACAGCGCCAAATCGGCCGGCGATGCCCTGGGCTCCGTGGGCGATGCGGACGAATTCGCCATTCCGCTGCTGGCCATCCTGCTGGCGGCCGGGCTGGCACTGGCCTCGCTCTACGTGGTCTACATGGCACCGGCCCTGTTTGCCGAGCTGCTGCTCGACGGCGTGCTCTCCTACTCGCTGTACCGCCACCTGCGCCGCGGCGACAGCGCGCACTGGCTCGGCACCGCGGTGCAGCGCACCCTGCTGCCCTTTGCGCTGACGGCCGTGTTTGTGGCCCTGGTGGGCGCCGGCCTGGCCGCCTACGCACCCGGCGCGCACACGCTGGGCCAGGCCCTGCACGCGGCCGGACACTGAGGCACCTCCCCATGGCTGCACACACCACCGGCTTCGCCCTGTTTGCCACCGCACTGGGCCACTGCGGCATCGCCTGGGGCCCGCACGGCCTCACCGGGGTGCAACTGCCCGAGGCCGATGAGGCCACCAGCCGCCTGCGCATGCAGGCCCGCTTTGCACGCGCGCCCGAGCTGCCCCCGCCAGCCGAAGTACAAGCGGCAATCGACGCCGTTGTCGCCCTGCTGACCGGCCAGCCCACCGAGCCGCGCGACCTGGGCCATCTGGTGCTGGACATGGAGGGCGTGCCACCCTTCCACCAGCGCGTCTACGACCTGGCGCGGCAGATTCCCCCCGGCGAAACCGTAACCTACGGTGAACTGGCACGCCAGCTTGGCGAGCCCGGCGCCGCACGCGCCGTCGGCCAAGCGCTGGGCGCCAACCCGTTTGCGCCCGTGGTGCCCTGCCACCGCATCTTGGCCGCGCACAGCGGCAGCGGCGGTTTTTCGGCCCCTGGCGGGGTAGATACCAAGCTGCGCATGCTGCTGGCCGAGCGCGCCCGCTTTGGCGGCCCCGGCCTCTTCGACGAGCCCTGAGCACTACACCGCCCAACCTTTGCTTGCACAAAAGCGCAAAGGGTTTACACGCCGCTTACCTGGGAGGCGGAGCATGAAGGCTCCTCCACTTCCATAGGCAGTTGTATGAAATCCAAAGCCATTGTGTGCGCCGTCGTCATCGCCAGCATGGGGCTTGGCAGCCTGGCACAGGCGCAAGACCGGGGGCGCCACGGGCCGGACGACGACCGCTGGAGCCAGCAGGACCGGGGACGCCACGACAACGGGCGCGGCAATGACCGACGTGACGATCGCCGGGATGACCGGCACGACGACAGGCACGATGACCGCCGCGACGGCCGCTGGGACAACCGGCACTGGGACGGCCACCCCGGCTACTACGGTGCCCGCGGGCCGGACTTCCGCCGTGGCGGCTACATCCCCTACGAGTACCGCCGCCCCATCTATGTGGTGAACAACTACTACGGCCACCGCCTGCCCGCGCCACCCCGTGGCCACCAATGGGTGCAGGTGGGCGCCGACTATGTGCTGATCGCAATTGCCACCGGCATCATTGCGCAGATCATTTTGAACCAGTGATCTGGCGCAACAGGCCGTAGGCCACCACCCCCAGCAACAACACGCCAGCCCCCAGCACCAGCCACAGTAAGGCGGTGCGCGGGCTCACGCCGTCCGGCAGCAGGGCAGCGGCCCAGAGCTGGGGCGCATCGGGCGGGTCGGCGCGCAGCTGCTTCACGGCGGCGGCCGGCAGCTCGGCCAGCCGCGCCGGCGCCACAGACCCCAGCACACTGGCCTCCACCGCTGCCGGCGGCGTATGCGCGCGGCCCACGGCCAGCGTGTACGGCCCGGGGCCGGAGGCCAGCAGCGCCAGCTGCATCGGCGCAAATTCCACCGCCACCTGCAAACCGCCCGCAGGCAGCGGCTGGCCATTGCTGGCTTCTACCCGCAATGCGCGCAAGGAAGGCCCATTCAGTGCCAGCGCACTGTTGCTGCTGCCCTGGCCCACGGAGTCCAAGCGGTACACCACGGTAGAAGCCAGAGCGCGCCAGGGTTGGGCCGCGTCGCTGCGGCCCGAGATACGCACCGGCACCAACGTGTTGTTCTGCAAAGCCTGCACATGCAGCGCGGCCAGCTGCGTGGCAAAGGGCAGTGCCCACACCATGCCCAGGCCATCGGCATTACCCACAGGCAGCGTCGCACGCAGGTGCGCTGGCGACACACTCTTGCCCGCCACCCGCCCCGTGACGCTTTCCACGCGCACGCCGTCCTGCCCGGCCCATGCCAGACGCAGGTAGTAGCCCTTCAGGCTTGCCGCCTGCTGCAGCTCCAGCACCGTGCTGCTGGGCGCATCGGCCCCCTCAAAGCGGAAGACCGGGCCCTTGACCGGAACGGACTCCCAGTCCTGCAGGTTCGCGCTGCGCTCCAGCCGCAGGTGCACCAGGGTGTTGCGCGGCAACTCGGCCTGCAGCTGCAGGGCCGACAAGGTGTGCTGCTCGGCCCGCGTGTCAAACAATGCGGCCTGCAAAGGCTGTGCATTCGCCGGCACCTGCGGGTTGGCCCCGGCCGGGCCCCAGCGCACCCAGGCGCTGCCTTCGCTGCTCACCCGAACCTCCACCGCACCACGCACGGCAGGCGCGCCGGCGCTGGCCGCAAACAGCGGGTAGGCCGGGTAGCTGCGGGTTTGCACCGCAGGCGCGCTGCGCTCTAAATCATCCGCACGCAGCAGCGCATACGGCACCACCGCGCCATCGGCGTTGAACACGCGCACATCATGGGCCGCCGGGCTTTGCATGCGCAACAGCGCCTCTACAGGCAGCTCCACCCGCGCCAGGCTGGCACCCTGGGGCAGCACCAGCGCACCGCGCCAGGCAAATTCGGCCGGCGTAAGGCTGTCTTCCGCCGCCAGCGCCGGCCCGGTCAGGGCCAGCAGGGCAGCAACCGTCCAGAGCGCTTTCATGCATCCTCCTTCTCGTCGTCGTCCTGCAGCTTGGTCTGCGCCGGGGGAATGGGCGCAAAGTACCCCACCACCAGCATCATCACGCCCACGGCAATGAAGGCGACGATGCGCTCCGAGCCTCCGCGGTTGCTCAGGTCCACGAGGAAGAGCTTGGCCACCGTCAGCCCCAGCAGGGCCGCACCGCCCATCCACACCGGGCGCGCATGGCGGCGGTGCGCTACCAACATCAGGCCCAGCGCCAGCAGCGTCCACAGGATGGAGTAGCCCGCCTGCACCAGGAAGGAGGCAAACAGGCGCTCCGCGTCCCAGGGCACGGCCGCGTAATGGTGCGCCACGCGCAACCACACGGTGTTGAGCGCCACAAAACCCATGACACTGAGCACCAGCAGCCAGCGCGTGTCGTGCACCCAGGCCGGTACCGGCAGCTCGCTCTGGCGCACGCGTGTGTGCCACAGGGCCACGGCCAGCAAGGCCAGCGCCACGGCCAGATCGGTCGGGTTCAGCAAGGGCACATAGGGCAAGGGCCGGGCGTTGCCGCTGGAATGCACGGCCACGACCAATGCACCCAGTCCTACGGCCACCGCCAGTGGCAATGCGGCGCGCCACAGATAGGCCATGGCAAAGCGATTGAGCGGCCAGGCCTCGCGCACGCGGCTTTGCGCGTCATACAGGCTGCGACGGCACAGTGCGAGCAGCACCAGCACGCTGGCCACCAGGAAGATGACCGCCGCCCAGGACGTGCCCTGTAACTGCGCCCGCAGCACCGCCCACACCAGCAGATTGCCCACCAACAGCGCCAGCAGCCACACACCGCCGGTGTGCACCGCGCGCCACCAGACCTGCGGAGCCAGCGCATCCAGATTCCGCAGCGTGGCGACATGCAGCAGCAAGGCCACGGGCCAGACCAGCCAGCCCCCCATCTGGAACACATGGTCCATGGACACAATACCGTCCAGCGCAAACAAGACCATGATGGGCAGCGAGAACCAGGCCGGCGTGGCCGCAATGGCCCAGGGCTTGGCCCGCGCAGGCAGGGCCAGGCGGTGCGCCACCCAGGCGCTCAGCAGCCAGCCCAGCATTTCCAGATGCGACTGCAGGTTGGTGTTCAACACAGGGCCCCAATTGCCATCCGCACCGGGCACCGCGCGCTCGATGTCGTGCACCAGCGCAAACTGCCACCAGGCAAAGCCCACCCAGAAGAGCACGGGCGACAGCTGCTGCTCCACCTTGGCCAGCAAGCAGCTGGCGCCGGAGCCGCCCTGTGCCGACTCGGTGGCGAAGCGTGTCCAGTGCGCCAACGCCAGAGCAGATGCGGCCAGCAACACGGCACCGATGAAAGCCGGGTTGGCTACGAACCAAGTACTCGTGTGCATCTGGTCCAACCCCTGCAGATAACTGCCCGCAGCCAGCACCTGCAGCACCAAGCCGGCCAGACGCGCGAGCCAGCGGCCCTGGCGCTGCCCCATCCAGTACACCGCGGCGCCTTCTGCCGCCCAAACGGCGCTGGTCCAGCGTGCATCCAGCGCCAGCGGCACCGCCAGCGTCACAAAGCCCAGACCCAACACGGCAAAGCATTCGGCCAGCCATTGGCCCACGGCCTGATTGGCGCCCTGGCGCTTCACCGCCCACCAGCCCAGGCACAGGTACAAGGCGCCCAGCGCCAGCGACGAGAAGGCCGTGGCGTATTCCATGTCCTTCACCAGCGCAGCCTGCAAGCCAAAGGCTACCAGCGGCGTGCCAAAGACCAGCGTGGCGTCCGCCGCCTGCTTGGGCGCCAGCGAGTGGCGCATGGCGTACAGCAGGCTGGCCACCAGATAGACCAGGAAGAAGGCGATCAGAAAGGGCTCGGTCGTGGCGAAGTGCTCGGGCTGGTACTTGAGCGCCCCCCAGGCGGTGGCCACACCAAAGGTGGCAAAAAAACCCAGCAGGTTCAGCGGGCGCCAGGCGCGCAGCCAGGCCACGGCGGCGATAGCCAGGTTCAGCACCAGGTAGTAGCCAAACAGGCCCACATGGCTGCCCTGCCCCGTGGACACGAGGATGGGCGCAGCGAACGCGCCCGCAAAGCCGATGAAGGCCATAGGCATGGCATTCTGCAAGAGCGCAATGGCGGTGGAAAACGCACACACCAGTGCCAGCACGCCAAACGCCGCGCCCGCTGGCAGGAACTGGTACAGCCGAAAAGCTGCAAACACCGTGAGGTAGAGCACAGCCACACCCGCGCCCTGCAAGGTCAGCGCATAGGCCAGCTTGTCGGGCTGGCGGCCGCGCAGGCGGATGCCGAAGACAAACAGCACGATGCCAAACGCACCAATGGCGGCCAGGCGCAATTCGGGCGGCAGCAGTGCGTTATCCACCGCAAACTTGGCCAGGAAGGCCAAGCCTACAAACAGCACCAGCACGCCCGCGCGCACGATGGTGTTGCCACCCAGCAGCCAGTTGCGCGCCGCATCCACCGCGCCGCCCAGCACATTGGGCATCACCCATTCCGGCGGATCGGTCAGTTCCTCCACGCGGCCGAGCGCGGCGCGCGTGGGTGTGCTGCGCGCAGGTGCCGGAGCATCCAGAAACTCGTCGGGTTCTTCGCGGGCGGCGGGCCTTGCAGACGCGGCAGCCACTGCAGGAGTGGCCAGCGCAGCGGTGGGCACTGGCGCAGCGCTCGTAGAAGCGGGTGGCGAGGACGGGGCTGGCGGCGTGGCCGGTGTGGCAATGACTCCAGCAGCCGGAGCCGGCGGGGCTGCCGCCGCACGCTGCGCCGCAATCTCGCGGCGCACGGCACTGCGCAATGTGAGCCCGGCAATGGCCCCCAGCATGGCGCCTGCCATCAGGCCCAGCCCTTCGTCGTAGCCTGCAGTCAGGTAGCCAATGATGGCCCCCCAGATGACGCCCCAAACCACCATGCGTATGCTCCCTGTGCGTGTTGATTGCCCCTGTGGCGGGCCAGTCTAGCCCAAGACACTCAAATAATTTCAAACCCCACGGGGCGGATTTCACGCCCTTCGGATGGCGCCGCCGCTACCATGCGGAGCTGACCCAAGGAGAGCCCATGCCCGTGATCACCAATATCGAAGACCTGCGCGTTCTGGCCGAAAAGCGCGTGCCGCGCATGTTTTATGACTATGCCGACTCGGGCTCCTGGACCGAAGGCACATACCGTGCCAACGAAGATGATTTCCAGAAGATCAAGCTGCGCCAGCGCGTGGCGGTGAACATGGAAAACCGCACCACGACCACGCAGATGGTTGGCCAGAACGCCAAGATGCCCGTGGCCATCGCGCCCGTGGGGCTGACCGGCATGCAACATGCCGATGGCGAAATCCACGCCGCGCGCGCAGCCGAGAAATTCGGCATTCCGTTCACCCTCTCCACCATGAGCATCTGCTCGATTGAGGACATTGCAGAAAACACCTCCGCGCCCTTCTGGTTCCAGCTCTACATGATGCGCGACCGCGCTGCCATGGCCAAGATGATCGAACGCGCCCGCGCCGCACGCTGCAGCGCCCTGGTGCTGACGCTGGACCTGCAGGTGATCGGCCAGCGCCACAAGGATTTGAAGAATGGCCTGAGCGCCCCGCCCCGCCCCACGCTGGCCAACATCCTCAACCTGGCGACCAAGCCGCGCTGGTGCCTGGGCATGCTGGGTACCAAACGCCATACCTTCCGCAACCTGGTGGGCCATGTGGAATCGGTCAGCGACATGAAATCCCTGGCCGCCTGGACCAACGAGCAGTTCGACCCCCGCCTGTCGTGGGACGACGTGAAGTGGGTGAAGGAGAAATGGGGCGGCAAGCTCATCCTCAAGGGCATTCAGGACGTGGAAGACGCGCAGTTGGCCGTGGCCAGCGGGGCCGACGCCATCGTGGTGAGCAACCACGGTGGCCGCCAGCTCGATGGCGCACCCAGCAGCATCAGCGCCCTGCCCGCCATAGTGCAGGCCGTGGGCAGCCAGATTGAGGTGTGGATGGACGGCGGCGTGCGCAGCGGGCAGGATGTGCTCAAGGCCTGGGCGCTGGGCGCCAAGGGCACCATGATCGGCCGCGCCATGGTCTATGGCCTGGGCGCCATGGGCGAAGCGGGCGTGACCAAGGCGCTGCAAATCATCCACAAGGAGCTGGATGTGACCATGGCCTTCTGCGGCCACACCAACATCCAGAACGTGGACCGGAACATCCTGATTCCCGGCACCTACTGACCGCTCCGCGCCAGCGCCGCCTCAACCAATAGGGTTCTCCTAGCGGTAGCCGGCAGCAACCATGATTTCGGTCACCCGCCCGAGGATGGCACCCAGCGCCTGGTCCGGTGCCGCGGCACCTGTCAGCCCCTGGTGCACGGCCGAGCCCAGCGGACCGGTGTTGATCTCGTCCCACGCCGTGATGATGGGGCGCCAGTCCGGGTCGGCATAGCGCAGCTGCTCGCGCAGCAAGGTGTATTCGGGGTAGCGCTGCAGCAGCTCCGGGTCGCGCAGGGTGGACTGGCGCATGGGCGCACCGCCCAGCAGGCAGACCGCCTTGTCCTGCGCCTTGGAGGTCAGCCATTGCATGAGCAGGAAGGCGGCATCCGCACGCGGCGAGGTACGAGCGATCGCCAGCCCAAGGCCGCCGGTCTGCGAGGCCTGCCGGCTGCCACGGGGGTGCAGGGCATACGCCACCTTGCCCGCCACGCGCGACTGCGGCGAAGTACGCACCGCCCCCAGCACGGCCGTGGAGTCCAGGTACATGGCACTGCCCCCTTCCAGAAAGACCTGCAGCATGTCGTTGTAGCTGAAATGGGCCATGCCCTCGGGGCCGGTGTCGGCGATTTCCTTGAGCACCTTCAGGGCCTCGACCCCGGGCGGCAGATGGAAGGTCGGCACCCAGCGCTCGTCGAACACCCGTCCCCCCAGCGGACTCAGGTGCAGCAACCAGGCATGCACACAGTTGTGCCCCAGCTGTCCCCGCGAGGTCAGCGCGGCCATGCCGGTGCGTTCACGCAGCCGCGGCAACAGGCGGCGCAACTGGGAATAGCGCGCCGGTGGCACCAGACCGAGTTTCTCGAACACATCCGCGCGATACGCCAGCAAGGAGGTTTCGGCGCCATAGGGCAAGCCGTAGAGGCGAGCGCCCGGCCCAGGAAGATAGCCCTTGGGACCACCCACCAGACCAATGTTCTGCAGGTAGCCGGGCACCAGATCGGCCAGGTCATAGGCCGGGTCGGAGAGAACGGGATGTTTCAGGTACCGATCCAGCGGGTGGATCAGCCGGCGTTGTACATACTCGCTCTTCCACGTTGCCACGTAGCTGACGAGGTCCAGCGCGCTGCTGGCCTGGGCCAGTTCCGCCATCTGGCGGTGTTTCATGCGCAGGATGTTTTCGCGCGCCAGTTCCACCTTGATGCCGGTCTCCTGCGTGAAGCGCGGCAGCAGCTTGACCATGGTGTCGTAGTGCGGGTGGTCCGGAATGCTGAAGGCTACGGTCTGGCCGCGGTACCGCGCGTAGCGGTCGGCTGCAGGCAGGCTGGCCAATGGCAGGGCCGCACCGAACACGGCCAGCCCCGCCCGCAGCGCGCGGCGGCGCCCCAGCGGAACGGACAGGGAGGGCGGCAAGGTATTCATTTGGGCAAGTTCAGCTGGTATTGGGCACCCAGCTGGGTGCGAAAGATACGGTGAATGTCCGGGCTTTTCTGCAACTGGCGCAGGGCCTGTACCAGGCGGTTGCCGGTCTGCGCATCCAGATGGGGCGACAGCAGCAGCCACACAGGCCTCGATGCCAGCACCACCCGCTGGGCGCCGTGCAAGGACGCACTGCCGCCCACGCCAAGAATGGCATAGCTCAAACTTTCATTGACCGAGCAGAAACCATCCACGCGGCCTGCCAGCAGCATCTTGATGCCCGCCTCCTGGCTGGACAACTCTTCAAAGCGCCAGGGCACGCTGGTGTCCTCTGCCAGATCGCGGCAACCGCCGTTCATGCGCGCCAACGCCAGGGGCGGCAACTCGGTGCGCCCGGCCACCGTCAGCCCCGGGCGCATCAGCACCACCTGGTCCGTGTAGAAGGCCACTGCTGCCTCGCGCGCCTTGCCTTCCGTGAAGGCGGTGGAAAACAGCAGCGTGGCATCGCCCTGCCCGTTGGCCACCAGCGATGCGGCGCGCGCAAAGGGCACCACGTCCACCCGGATGTCCAGCCCGCTCAGGCGTGCCATCGCGGCCGCCATGGCCGGATAAATCCCCTGCGGGCGACCACCGGCGTCACGCCAGGAAAACGGCGGCGTGTCCTGCAAAGGCATGCGCACAACCTGCGCCCAGCCCCACGCCGGCCCACAAGCCAGCAACAGGGCCGTCCATCGCCACAGTGTCAATTTGTGCACGCACGCCTCCAAGGCTGGTATCCAACGTTTTTCCCCATCGTAGCCACAAGCGCACCAGCGTGGCAAGGGTGGGTTGCCCTTGCTATCCTTGGGCGCCATGCCTGCCCCGCCGCCCCACCCGATACGTCGCATCGCCCACCTCGACATGGACGCGTTCTATGCATCCGTGGAGTTGCTGCGCTACCCGCAGCTCAAGGGCCTGCCGGTGGTGATTGGCGGTGGGCGCCGCGCCATGGACGACGCGCTGCGCGACGAATACGCGGGGCTACCCCTGCACGAAATTCCGGTAGCTGCATTTCCGCTACTGCGGGACTATACGGGGCGCGGCGTGATTACCACCGCAACGTACGCGGCGCGGCAGTTTGGTGTGGGCTCGGCCATGGGCATGATGAAAGCGGCCAAGCTGTGTCCGCAAGCCATTTTGCTGCCGGTGGACTTTGCGCAGTACCGCCATTACTCGCAGCGCTTCAAGGCCATCATCACCGACATCGCGCCGCTGATGGAGAACCGCGGCGTGGATGAGGTCTACATCGACTTCACCGAGGTGCCCGGTGGCCAGCGCGAGGGCGGGCGCGTGCTGGCGCGGCTGATCCAGAAAGCGATCTTCGACGACACCGGCCTGACCTGCTCGGTGGGCGTGGCGCCCAACAAGCTGCTGGCCAAGATGGCCAGCGAGTTCAACAAGCCCAACGGCATCGCCATCGTCCATGAGGACGATGTGCAAAGCCAGATCTGGCCGCTGGCGTGCCGCAAGATCAACGGCATCGGCCCCAAGGCGGACGCCAAGCTGCAGGGCCTGGGCATCCAGACCATTGGCCAGCTCGCCGCGCAGGACCTGCAATGGCTGATCGACCACTTTGGCCAGAAGACCGGCGCCTGGATGTACGCGGCGGCCCGCGGCCTGGACGACCGCCCCGTGGTGTTGGAGAGCGAACCGGTGAGCATCAGCCGCGAGACCTCGTTTGAACGCGACCTGCACGCCGTGCGTGACAAGGCGGAGCTCGGCGCCATCTTCACGCGCCTGTGCGAACAGCTGGCCGATGACCTGCAGCGCAAGGGCTATGTGGGCAAGACGATTGGCATCAAGATCAAGTACGAGGATTTCACGGCGGTGACGCGTGACATCACCATCCCACAGTACATCGCCGATGCCAAGGAGATCCGCCGTGTGGCGGGCCTGTGCCTCAAGCGCGCGCCGCTGGCCAAGCGCCTGCGTCTGCTAGGTGTGCGCATGGGGGCGTTGCTGCGCGAGGAAGACGCCCCAAGAAACAAGAAAAACAACCCGCTAACCCCCGTAGAGTCTGCGCGAGCAGCTCCTGATTCAGGAGCAGAAGACACGCGAACCAGGCAGCTTTTTTAGGCCACCGTGATCTCGTCCTGGTGGTTGGCGATGTGCAGGGTGTGGGCCAGCGCGAAGTCCGCCCGGCCGAGCGCGCCGTAAGCGAAGTGGGGTTTCAGCGGCCCTGTATGGGCCTGGAAACGCTGCACCGCTACGCGCAGGCGCTGCACGCCGGGCTTCCAGTCAACCAGCTGCGGCAACGCTGGCGCACCGGGAATGGGTTCGGTGAGTCCGTGCGACATCTTGCCGCGCGCGCGAAACACCGCAAACGCCGCCGACCCCAGCGTGGCCTGGAACAGCGCGCTCTTGGGCTCGGGGAAGCCGTCCATGCTCATGTCCACGCTCTGGGCCATGTGCTCCAGCACGGCACCCATGGGCCAGCTGCTAGTACTGCTCACTTGGGTCGCGCGCTCCAGCCGGTCCAGCCAGCGCAGCACGTCGTCCAGGGACTGGACCTTGGGGGTATCTGCCATAGAAGCTCCTGCCAGCAGGCTGGCGTGCACCACAAGAAAATCTCGCCGTTTCATGGCAAAAATCATAACGGGACTGCGCTGACACCTTGGCGACAAGCCTTCGGCACCCCTGCACGCGGGGCAAGGCCCCAAAAACCTTGACTTAGGTCAAGAGCCTGCACAAAACACGGGAACGCCCTTGACGACATCAAGACAGTTGCGGCCCAATGCAATCGCAATTTGATCCAAGACAGCGTGCCACACAACAACGCAAGGGAGGATAGATATGCGCACCAATCTGCCTGTCACACAGAGAGAGTACGACTACCCCGCAGACCAGATGCTGGTCTCGATGACCGATACCAAAGGCATCATCACCCACTGCAACCACGCCTTCGTGGAAACCAGCGGTTTCACCTACGAAGAGCTCATTGGCCAGCCCCACAACCTGGTGCGCCACCCCGACATGCCCGCTGCAGCCTACAAGGACATGTGGCAGACCATAGGCCACGGCCATCCCTGGACCGCACTGGTGAAGAACCGCCGCAAGAACGGCGACCACTACTGGGTGCAGGCCAACGTCACCCCCATCCTGGAGAACGGCAAGCCCAAGGGCTATATGTCGGTGCGCATCAAGCCCAGCCGGCAAGATGTGGCCGCAGCTGAAACGCTGTACGCCCAGATGCGCGCCGAAGCCCAGAGCGGGCGCCAGACCCTGAGCCTGCGCGGCGGCGAGTTGCGGCTGGGCGGCCTGCGCGGTATCGGCGGCACGCTCGCACGCATGACACTCACCACCCGACTGGGGCTGGCGCTGCTGGGCATGATCCTGCTGGCCATGGTGCCGCAGTTCCTGGGCATGCAGGGCTGGGAGGCCGTGGCTGTGCAGTTGGCCTCGCTGCTGCTGGGTGCGGGCGGCGTGCTGGCCTGGTTCCACCTGCGGTTCTCTGCGGCCATCGGGGCGGCCGAAGCCTTTGCCGACGACCTGGCCGGCTGCAACCTCACTAGCACGGTGCAAGGCAACTACCCGCCGCCCCTGGGCACCATGATCCGTGCGCTGCGACAAATCCAGATCAACCTGCGCGCGGTAGTGGGCGACGTGCGCCGGGAAATCGGCATCTTCAACCGCTCCGCCTCGGAGATCGCCGAGGGCAGCATGGACCTGTCCGCCCGTACCGAATCGCAGGCCAGCAACCTGGAGGAAACTGCCGCCTCCATGGAGGAGCTGGCCAGCACGGTGAAGCAGACCGCCGACACCGCCACCCGCGTATCCAGCGAAAGCGCCAACAGCAACGAGATCGCCAAGCGCGGTGGACAGGCGGTGCACCGGGTGAGCGAGGCCATGCAGGCGATCGACGCCTCCTCGGGCAAGATGCGCGACATCATTGGCGTGATCGAGGGCATTGCCTTCCAGACCAACATCCTGGCGCTGAACGCGGCGGTGGAAGCAGCCCGGGCCGGCGAACAGGGCCGCGGCTTTGCGGTCGTGGCGGCCGAAGTGCGAGCCCTGGCCCAGCGCAGTGCAGCGGCGGCCAAGGAAATCCGCGACCTGATTGCCCAGTCCGCCGAGCAGATCTCGGCCGGCTACCACCAGATGACCGATGCCGGCCGCACCATCGACGAGGTGGTCCAGTCCGTCAAGGAAGTGGGCGACATGATCCAGCTCATCAGCAATGCCACCAAGGAGCAGTCCATCGGCATTGGCCAGGTCAACGAGGCCGTCACCCAGCTTGACTCCGTGACCCAGCAGAACGCCGCCCTGGTGGAAGAGTCCGCCGCCTCGGCCGCCGGGCTCAATACCAGCGCAGCCACGCTGGCGCGATCCGTGCAGGTCTTTCAGCTGCCCTGAGGCGCGGCAAGCCCCCCTCCACGGGAGGGGGCAGCTTTTTGGCGACAGCCTCCAGACCCGCTAGACTTGGCCCGGGGAGACAACCAGGCTGTTGCCGTGCCACCCATAAGGCACCTTCTGCAGCCGGCCCCGACCACGGCTTGAAAGGTCGTCATGAATACAGAGATCGCTGCGTGCCTGCGCGTGCTGGCGCTTGCATGGACGTTGGGGATTTGCACCCTGACCGCGTGGGCCCAGGCCCCCGCGGCGCCTGCGGGTGCGCAGAAGCTGCGCATCGTGGGCGGCCTGGCCGGGCTGAACCAGTACACACGCAACGAAGAACCTTTCTGGACCAAGGAACTCCCCCGCCTCAGCCAGGGCCGCTACACCGCAGAAATCGCCCCCTTTGACCGCGCCGGCGTGCCAGGTACCGAGATGTTGCGCCTCATCCAGCTCGGTGTGGTGCCCTTTGGTACCGCCCTGTTGAGCAATATCTCCGCCCAGTACCCCGAGTACGCCGCCCCCGACCTGGCCGGCCTGAACCCCGACATGGCCACCCTGCGCAAGACCGTGACGGCCTTTCGCCCCTACATGGAAAAATCGCTGCGCGAGCGCCACGGCATCGAGGTGCTGGCGGTCTATATCTACCCCGCGCAGGTGCTGTTCTGCAAGCGCTCCCTCTCTTCCCTGGCCGACCTGAAAGGCCGGCGGGTGCGGGTGGCCTCGGCCACCCAGGCCGACTTTGTGGGCGCACTGGGCGCCGTGCCGGTGCTGGCGGGCTTTGCCCAGGTGCTGCCCAACATGGCCTCGGGCAATACCGAGTGCGCCATCACCGGCACCATGTCAGGCAACCATTTGGGCCTGCACGAAGTGACCACCCATGTGCATTCCCTGCCCCTGACCTGGGGACTGGCCGTGTTCGGCGCCAACCAGTCGGCCTGGCAAGCATTGCCGGGGGACCTGCGCGCCCTGCTGTCGCACGAGTTGCCCAAGCTGGAAACCGCCATCTGGGCCGAGAGCGAACGCGAGACCGCCGAAGGCATGGCCTGCAACCGCGGCCAGAGCAGTTGCGTGAACGGCCGCAAGGGCAGCATGGTGGAGGTGGCCCGCAGCGCCGACGACGAGCGCCAGCGCAAGGACATCTTTGCGAACACGGTGCTGCCGCGCTGGTTGCAGCGCTGCAGCCAGCGCTGCAAGGACATCTGGGACCAAACCATAGGACCTGCCCACGGCATCGTGGCGCCCCCTGCCAAGTGACCCCAGCCCGCAGACCCCGACTCGTCTCTTCCCGCGCCACGCGTGCCGTTGTCGGCTCAGCGCTGTTCTTTGCTGTTGCCGTGGTGGCCCTGGCGCTGCTGCTGGTACGCGACAACTACCACAGCGCCCTCTCCAACAGCGAGGGCCAGGCCCTGCGCTTCGTGGCCGGCGCAGAAGCCGCCGTCAACCGCAACCTGCTTGGCGTGGACGTGATGTTGGCCAGCCTGGACAACCTGCTCAGTCTGTCCTCGCTGCAACGCGAATGGATCGATGCGCCCATGGCCAGCCGCCTGATCCAGGGCGCGCTACGGCAGAACCTGCTGGTGCGCCACGTGGCCCTGCTCGACGACAAGGGGCAGATGCTGGCGTCGTCCGACCCGCTGGGCGCCAACCTGGTGCTCGCCACGCCACCGGGCTTTGTGCACGAGGCGCTGGAGCAATCGGTCTCCAGCCTGGCCATCAGCCTGCCAGTGGTGAACTTCAACAGCTCCGAGCAAGTGCTCTACCTGGCGCGCCATATCCGCCTGGCCGATGGCTCCAAGGTCCTGGCGATTGCCGAGGTACAGGTGTCGCTGCTGTCCACCATCCTGGTGCAGGGGGTGGACATTGAGCGGCTGGAGGCCACGCTGGAACGTGGCAACGGCCAGTTGCTGGCCAGCGCCCCCACGATGGACTCTCTGGCCGGCCAGTTGCTCAAGCCGCCGCTGGGCGGACAGACTACCGAGGGCGCGGTGCAGATGGCTGCGCGCCTGACAGGAGTGCCGGCACTGGTGGTCCAGCGCAACATGCTCTACCACGACATCCTGATCACGGCCAGCATCCCCATGGACACGGTGCTGGACAAATGGCGGCACGAGAGCCTGCTGATTGGCGGTGTGAGCGCAGTGTTTGTTTTCATGATCCTGCTGGCCGGTGTGGTGGCCCTGCGCTATCTGCACCAGATGGCCCAGGCCCAGCGCGCCATTTCAGAAGCCAAGTCCACCATGGACCAGGCGCTGGAGTCCATGGACAGCGGCTTCCTATTGCTCGATGCGCAGCACTGCGTGCTGAGCTGGAACCGGCGGTATCTGGAACTCTATCCCTGGCAAGCAGAGCGCATTGCCGTGGGAATACCGTTTGCCTCCTTGCTGGAAGCCACCGCACTCCGCACCCTGCCAGACGCCGACGACGCTGCCCGCGAGGCCTGGGTGCAAACCCGGTTGGAACTGCTGCACAAACGCCTACACAGCCACGAACGCCACCTGCCCAATGGTCGCGTGATCGAGATCACCGAGCGCACCGTCGCCGACGGTGGCGTGGTCATCGTCTACCAGGACGTCACGCGCATCCGCGAGGCCAGCGCCGAAATCGAGCAGCTGGCCTTTTTTGACCCGCTCACCGGCCTGCCCAACCGCCGCCTGCTGGGCGACCGCCTGCAGCAGGCCCTGATCGCCAGCACGCGCAGCGGCCGCCGTGGCGCGCTGCTGTTCATGGACCTGGACCATTTCAAGACCCTCAACGACACCCTGGGCCACGATGTGGGCGACCTGCTCCTGCAACAGGTGGCACAGCGCGTGAAGGCCTGCGTGCGCGAGACCGACACGGTGGCCCGCCTGGGAGGTGACGAGTTCGTGGTGATGCTGCAGGAACTCAGCCTCAACCCCATGGAAGCCGCAGCCCAGGCCAAGATGGTGGGCGACAACATCCTGGCCGCGCTCAACGAGCCCTACGAGCTCAACAACACCGTCTACCGCAGCACCTGCAGCGTGGGCGCGACCTTGTTTGGCGCAACGCCGCAGCAAAGTTCGGAACTGCTTAAGCAGGCTGACATCGCCATGTACCAGGTGAAGAACGCCGGGCGCAACGCGCTGTGCTTCTTTGACCCGCAGATGCTGGCCGCCATCGAGTCGCGCGCCGAGCTGGAGCGCGACCTGCGCCTGGCCCTGACGCAGGGCGAGCTGCAACTGCACTACCAGCTGCAGGTGACCGACCAGGGCGAACCCGTGGGGGCCGAAGCGCTGGTGCGCTGGCACCACCCGGTGCGAGGCATGGTCTCGCCCCTCACCTTTGTGGGCCTGGCCGAGGAGACCGACCTCATCGTCCCCCTGGGCGAATGGGTGCTGCGCACTGCCTGCGAGCAACTGGTGCGCTGGTCTACCCACCCCAGCCACGGGCTGCTCGACGTGTCGGTGAACGTAAGCGCCAGCCAGTTCCGCCAGGAGAACTTTGTGGAACAAGTGCGCGCCGCACTGGCGGAGACAGGTGCCAACCCCCACCAGCTCAAGCTGGAGCTGACCGAAAGCCTGGTGCTGGACAACGTGCAGGACACGATCGCCAAGATGCAGGAGCTCAAGCGATTGGGCCTGCGCTTCTCCATGGACGACTTCGGCACCGGCCACTCCTCGTTGACCTACCTGACCAAGCTGCCGCTGGACCAGCTCAAGATCGACCAGTCCTTCATCCGCAATCTGGGCGAGCAGGCAGCCGATGCGGTGATGGTGCAGACCATCATCGGCATGGCCGAGACGCTGGGGCTGGAGGTGATTGCCGAAGGCGTGGAGACGGCGGAGCAACGCGACTTCCTGGCCGCGCACGGCTGCCACCTCTGCCAGGGCTACCTGTTTGCACGTCCGCTGCCGGCCCAGGAGTTGGAAGCGCTTCTTTCAAGCCAAAGAGAGCTGCAGCCCTCGTAGACAATGCGCGAGCAGCTCCTGAAACAGGAGCAAGCTGCTTACTGGCGGGCGGTGCGCGTATTGCCCGGCAACGCCTGCGGGTGGCTGGTGCGGAAGGGGTTGATATCCAGACCACCACGGCGCGTGTAACGCGCGTACACCGTCAGCTTGGTGGGCTGGCAGCGCGTCCAGATGTCCATGAAGATGCGCTCCACGCACTGTTCGTGGAATTCGTTGTGGTTGCGAAAGCTCACCAGGTACTGCAACAGACCTTCCTGGTTGATCTGCGCACCGGTGTAGCTGATCTGCACGCTGCCCCAGTCGGGCTGGCCGGTCACCAGGCAGTTGCTCTTGAGCAGGTTGCTCACCAGCACCTCGCTCACTGCGCCCTCCTCGGCTGGCGCGGTGGTCAGCAGGTCCGGAGCGGGCTGGTAGCGCGTGCACTCCACGTCCAGCCGGTCCAGGTTCAGGCCGTCCAGCTCGTACACCGGCTCGCGGTCGAACAGCTCCGGCGCGATGAGGTGCACTCCCACGCTGCTCTGCACCACCGCACCACGCCAGGCGGCTTCGGTGATGTCTGTACGCAGGCGCTCCAGCACCGCGTTGGCATCGGCAAAGCGGGTGTTGTTGAAGCTGTTGAGGTAGAGCTTGAAGGACTTGCTCTCGACAATGTTGGGGGATTCTGCGGGGATGGTGAAGTGCACCAGTGCCACCTGCGGCTTGCCACGCAGGTTGAGCCAGCTCAGCTCGAAAGCTGTCCACATGTCGGCGCCGAAAAACGGGGCCGCACCGGTGACGCCGATTTCGGCACGTTTGCCAGCGCGGGGGATGGGAAACAGCAGGGAGGCGTCGTACTGGTCCACATACGCCGAGGCCTTGCCCAGCTGCGATTGTTCGGGGGTGTTCATGGGGTGGCTTTCAAATGGGGGAGCAAGGCGTCCAGGATCTGGCGTAGCGGCTCGGGGGGCAGATCATGGCCCATGCCGGCGATGGTGACCAGCTTGGCATTGGGAATGCGGCGCGCCGTGTCTTCGCCACAGGGCAGCGGCACCAGAGGATCAGCCTCTCCGTGGATGACCAGCGTGGGCGCGGTGATGCGCGCCAGCAAGGCCGCGCGCGTGATGTCGGCCACCACCGCCAGCATCTGGCGCGCGGTCCCCACAGGGTGAAAGGCGCGCAACACGCTGGCGCGAACACGCTCGCGCAGCTCGGGCTCGGGCGTGGGGTAGCCAGGGCTGCCTATGGTCTGGAACAGGCGCACCGAATGTGCCACCACCGCATCCGTGCTCTTGCCGGCCGGGCGGCTGATGAGGGCGCGCACCACCTCCGGTGCGGCCTGGGGCAGACCGCGTGCGCCGCTGGTGCTCATGATGCTGGTCAGGCTCAGCACGCGGGCGGGCGCAGCCAGTGCCACGCGCTGCGCGATCATGCCGCCCATGCTCACGCCCACCACGTGGGCCTGGTCAATATTGAGTGCATCCAGCACGCCGATGGCATCGGCCGCCATGTCACCCAGACTATAGGGCGCAGCGGGCAGCAGACCCAGCTTGTACTTGATGCTGGCCCACAGCAGGTTGGGACGCCCCAGTGCGTCAAAGTGGGTGGACAGGCCCACATCGCGGTTGTCAAACCGGATGACACGGTAGCCCGCTGCCTCCAGCGTGTGCACCATCTCGGGCGGCCAGGCAATCAGCTGCATGCCCAGGCCCATGATGAGCAGCACGGCAGGCTTGTTGGCGAAAGACGCGTCGGCCTGCGCGCTGTCCTCTACCTCAATGTCGATACCATTTGCTCTGATTTTCATAGCTATTCGCGCAATTGATTCGGGGGCTCAGGCCTGTTTTCTTCTAAATACCAGGCGTTCGGGGGTGGATTCTGCGGCGGCGTAGGCGTAGCCGTCGGTGTCAAACGCCTTGAGCTGCTCGGGCGTCAGCAGGCGGCGTTCGATGGCGTAGCGCGCCATCAGGCCGCGCGCCTTCTTGGCGAAAAAGCTGATGACCTTGTACTGACCGTCCTTGTACTCCTGGAACACACATTCCACCACCCGGCCCTTGAGCGCCTTGCGGTCCACTGACTTGAAGTACTCGTCGGACGCCAGGTTGATGATCACGGGCGACGCGTCCTTGCGCAGGCGGGTGTTGAGGTAGTCAGCAATCTGTCGGCCCCAGAAGTGGTAGAGGTTGCTGCCGTGCGGGCCCTTCAGGGTGGTGCCCATCTCCAGCCGGTAGGGCTGCATGAGGTCCAGCGGGCGCAGCACGCCATAGAGGCCGCTGAGGATGCACAGGTGCTCCTGCGCCCAGGCCAAATCCTCTTCGCCCAGCGTCTTGGCCTGCAGGCCGTCGTAAACATCGCCATCAAAGGCCAGCACCGCCTGGCGTGCGTTCTTCTGCGTGGCGCGCGTGGACCAGGCCGCGTAGCGCGCCACATTCAGGGCGGCCAGCTTGTCGCTCAAATCCATCAGGCCCGAGATCTGGGCCGGTGTGTACTCGCGCAGCAGGGTGATCAGTTCCTTGGACTGCTTGACGAACAGCGGCGCGGTATGCGGCTGGCCGGTCAGCGGGGAGTCGTAGTCCAGGGATTTGGCGGGGGAGAGCAGGAACAGCATGGCGCGAAGCAGGGGGAAGAACAGGAGGCACAACAAGGGGAGCGAGCCAGTTTAGCGTGATCGGCATGGGCCGGCGTGCGTCACGGAATTTTCATATGGAAGCCCTAGGCTTCGCGCCTTGTCCAACCCTCGCATTGCTCTCACCATGCACACTGCCTCCATCTCCCGTCTGGCCCTGGCCCTCTCTCTGGCGCTGAGCGCAGCGACGGCCTCGGCCCAGACCGAAGTCACTGCCGTGCTGGCCGGCCACGCCGCCCTGCCCGCCAACACCACGGTGACCGCGCCCAAGTCCGCCGGCAAGTTTTTCGAGACCGCAGGCAAGTTCGCCGGCGCCAACCGCCAGCGCACCGAGGTGTTGAACAGCATTGACGGCATCAGCTTTGTGGGCGACCCCAAGTACCCGCGCAAGTCCGGCGGCACCCTGCCCATCAAGGGCCAGGCCGTGCAGGGCTTCTCCGGCATCATCTCGCTGGGCAAGAGCGAATTTCTCACGCTGACTGACAACGGCTTTGGGAGCAAGATCAACTCCCAGGACGCCTTGCTCATGGTGCACCACGTCAAGGCCGACTGGGCCAGCGGCAAGGTCACACGCCTGAAGACCACCTTCCTGCACGATCCCGACCGCAAGGTGCCCTTCGCCATCCAGAACGAGGCCACCCGCGAGCGCTTCCTCACCGGCGTGGACTTCGACCCCGAGTCCATCCAGGCCGTGGGCCAGGAGTGGTGGATCGGTGATGAGTTTGGCCCCTATGTGCTGCGCGTCAACCACCAGGGCAAGGTGCTCGGTGTGATCGAAACCGTGGTGGGCAGCAAGACCTACCGCGGCCCCGACCACTACATGAACGGCCGCCTGCCCAACTACCCCGGCGACGCCGGTTTTGAAGTGCGCCGCAGCGGCGGTTTTGAGCCCATGGCCAAGTCCATCGACGGCAAGACCCTGTACCCCATGTTCGAGTGGCCCCTGTGGGACGCCGCCACCAAGGCCCAGGAAAGCCGCAACGGCAAGCCCTTCACCCGCATCCTGGAGCTGGACGCGGCCAGCCAGAAGTACAGCGAGCGCCAGTGGAAATACAGCTTTGAAGAAGTGGGCAATATCGCCGCCGACTTCCAGATGCTGGACACCACCACCGGCCTGGTGATCGAGCGCGACGACACCACCGAAGGTTCGGGCAATGTCTGCAAGGACGAGCCGCGCACCGACTGCTTCACACGCCCGGCCAAGTTCAAGCGCGTCTACAAGATCGACTTCGCCCAGACCGATGCCGATGGCTTTGTGAAGAAGGTGGCCTTCATCGACCTGACCAAGATTGCCAATCCCAAGCACGTGGCCAAGCGCGGCCCCAATGAAGACAGCTTTGTGCTGCCCCACCTGGGCCCCGAAGGCCTGACCGTGGTGGACTCCCACCACATCGTGGTCGTCAACGACAACAACTTCCCCTTCTCCAGCGGCCGCACGCTGGGCCAGCCCGATGACAACGAGCTGACCTTGCTGGACATCCAGGCCCTCGTAGACGCGAAGTAAAGAGCCCCACGCTCCACCGCTGCGCGGGGCGCTGCCACCCAGGGGGCGCAATTCGCCTTGGGGCGGCCCGGCAGCAAATTTGGTCGTCGGCGCGGGGCGCCATGCACAATGGCGGGCACCATGTCCCAAGCCCCCATCTCCCTTCAGTACCGGACGCAGCCGCGCAACGGCGGCGCTCTGGTGCGCAGCCTGTGTGCCGGCCGCCACACACAGGTGGCGCCCACCCTCCAGGGCATCCGCTTTGACGCCCACTGGCAGGGCGCACAGGCGAATGCCACCCGCTTGGCCCAATACCGCGCCGTCTGCGGCCTGCCCGACACCGGCACCCTGCCCCTGTTGTACCTGCATGCCATGGCCATGCCCCTGCACATGGCCATCATGAGCCACGCGCGCTTTCCGTTGCGCCTGCTGGGCCTGGTGCACTGGAGCAACACCATCGAGAGCCTGCGCCCCATTGCCAACGGTGAGACTGTGGATATGCACTGCATGCTGGATGGCATCGACAATACCGAGCGCGGCCAGTCCTTCACCATCCAGACCACGCTGAACAGTAATGGCAGCGTCGCCTGGCGCGAAACCAGTACCTTTCTGTCGCCAATGGCGCGCAGCAAGAGCGGCAAGAAACCCGTGGCCGATGGCAGTGAACCTGATTGGGGCGAACCAGTCGCGCAATGGGCCGTGGCCGGCAATGCCGGGCGCCGGTTTGCCGCTCCCTCGGGCGACTGGAACCCCATCCATGTGAGCGCCTTCACGGCGCGCCTGTTTGGCTATCCGCGCGCCATTGCGCATGGTATGTTCAGTGCCGCGCGCTGCCTGGCGCTGCTGCAACAAAATCTGCCGGCTGATGCGCCACTGGCGTTGGACCTGCGCTTCAAACGCCCCCTGTTGATTCCTGGCCAAGTGGCCCTATATACGGCACAGGACGCGGGTGCGACCCGCTTTGTATTGAATGTCCAGCCCAGCGGCGAGCCGCACATCGCCGGCACGCTGCGTCTGTTGTGATGTATTGCCCACAGGATTGACCATGACCGACAGCAACCCCTCTGCCCTCACCCATTTCGACACCAAGGGCGACGCCCACATGGTGAACATCGGCGGCAAGCCGCTGACCGCCCGCAAGGCCGTGGCTGGCGGCCGCATCCAGATGCAGCCCGCCACGCTGGCCCTGATCCAAAGCGCCCAGGCCGCCAAGGGCGACGTGTTGGGCGTGGCGCGCGTGGCCGGCATCATGGCCGCCAAGCGCACCAGCGACCTCATCCCCCTCTGCCACCCCATCATGCTGTCGCGCGTAGCCATCGAATTTGAAGTGGTGCCCGCCACCGCCAGCACCCTGCCCGCGGTGCAATGCCTGGCGATTGCCGAGACCACCGGTGGCACCGGCGTGGAAATGGAAGCCCTCACCGCCGTGCAGATCACCCTGCTCACCATCTACGACATGTGCAAGGCCGTGGACAAGGGCATGGTGATGACCGATGTACGCCTGCTGGAAAAGCACGGTGGCAAATCGGGCACCTACCTGGCGCCGCCCACAGTCTGAGCCTGTCTTAGTACGGGGTGCAGTCCTTGTGCACGAAGCGCCATTGCCCCGTCGCCAACAACAGGGCTTTCAGGTCATCGTCCGGGTAGCTGCCTTCGTCACCTGGCGTGCGATCACCCACTTCCAGGTACAGCACTTCGGCATCGGTCTCGTTGCGCAGGCAATGCCCGTTACCGGTGCCAGCCTTGAAACCCGCACACATGCCGGGTGCCAGCACGGTGAGCCCCTCGTCCGTATGCAGCGTGGGATGGCCCTGCAGCACATAGATGAACTCGTCCTGCAGGGTGTGGGCATGACGCAGCGCCGACACCGAATGCGGCGTCAGCCGCACCAGGTTCACCCCAAAGTTACTCAGACCAAAAACGTCACCCAACTGGCGTTTCTCGCGCCCGGCCATGCGCGAAGCAAAGGGCTCGGGGTAGTTGGACGGTTTGGTCCGTGGCGCCACCTCGGTGGCCAGCACGGCAACAGGGCGCGGGGTAGACGTGGACATGCGGTGCTCCAGCTAAACAATACTCAGACCGCCCCGCGACGGCGCGCCATGGTTGTGCCCATGGCCTCGCTGAGTGCGGGCGTGAGTCGGGATTCGACACAGGGGTAGATCAGGCCTTCTTCCAGCGCAATATGGGCCTGGTAGAGGCCGGCAAAGTCTTCTACGGCAGCGCTGGCGCACCACGCGTCCGTCCAGCCCCGGGACGGCGGGGGTGAGTCGGACAGGCGCAGCAATCCGGCACGCAACGACTGCCATGCGGACTCCATCACGCCATGCTCTTGCTGCAACCGGGCCACGGCGCTCTGAACCGCTGTATCCCCCTCTGCCAGCGCCAGGGGAAAAACCTGCTCCTCTTCGTCCAGATGGTGTAAGGGGGCGGCCTGGTCGAAATAGCGCATCACATCCACCGCAGCCTGCGCAGCATTGTTGTCAGCCCCGTGTTGTGCCACATGCGACCGCAAACGGCCCAGCAAATCCAGCATGCGCTGTACCCGTTCGTGACAGGCGCGCAGCATCTCAAAGGGCTGCGCCCAACCCACACCGGGCGTGTGCAGGCCGGGGATGGCGCGCGTGGGCAAAGAAACAGTGGCCATGGGATGAAAAAGTGTCTGAAAACGATTATCCGGCAGGGTCCCGCCCCACAGGGGCAGGAGGGCTTTGGACCGGTAAAATCGCGGGTCCTCCCAAGAGAACCCCATGTCTGACCAAGCCAACACCCCCACGCCCGCCCCTGCAGCCCCCGAACAGCCCGGCCTGCAGTCCCTGCCGAAGTCTTTTGAGCCCGCAGCGCTGGAAGCGCACTGGGGCCCCGAGTGGGAAAAGCGCGGTTATGGCGTAGCGGGCTACCGCGGCACCCAGACCCCGCAGGACGGCCAGCCCGCGTTTGCCATCCAGCTGCCGCCGCCCAATGTGACGGGCACGCTGCACATGGGCCATGCCTTCAACCAGACCATCATGGACAGCCTGACCCGCTACCACCGCATGGCCGGGTTCAACACCGCCTGGATTCCGGGCACCGACCACGCCGGCATTGCCACGCAGATCGTGGTGGAGCGCCAACTGCAGGAGCAAAAGATCAGCCGCCACGACCTGGGCCGCGAAGCCTTCACCGCCAAGGTGTGGGAGTGGAAGGAAAAATCCGGCAACACCATCACCGGCCAGATGCGCCGCATGGGCGACAGCGTGGACTGGAGCCGCGAATACTTCACCATGGACCCCAAGCTGTCCAAGACGGTGACCGAAACCTTTGTGCAGCTCTACGAGCAAGGTCTGATCTACCGCGGCAAGCGCCTGGTGAACTGGGACCCCATCCTCATGAGCGCGGTGAGCGATCTGGAGGTGGAGAGCGAGGAGGAAGACGGCTCGCTGTGGCACATCCGCTACCCGCTGGCTGACGGTTCCGGTGACATCACCGTGGCCACCACCCGCCCCGAGACCATGCTGGGCGACGTGGCCGTGATGGTGCACCCCGAGGACGAGCGCTACACCGCCCTCATCGGCAAGATGGTGAAGCTGCCCCTGTGCGACCGCGAGATCCCGGTGATTGCCGATGACTACGTGGACAAGGCCTTTGGTACCGGCGTGGTGAAGGTCACGCCCGCACACGACCAGAACGACTACGCCGTGGGCCAGCGCCACAAGCTGCCCATGATCTGCGTGCTGACGCTGGACGCCAAGATCAACGAAAACGCCCCCACGCCCTACCAGGGCCTGGACCGTTTTGTGGCGCGCAAAAAAATAGTAGCCGATCTGGAGGCTGGCGGCTTTCTGGTCGAAGTTAAGAAGCACAAGCTGCAAGTGCCCCGCTGCGCGCGCACTGGCCAGGTGATTGAGCCCATGCTGACCGACCAGTGGTTCATGGCCATGAACACCGTGGGCAAGGGGGACGCCACCGGCAAGTCCATCGCACAAAAGTCCATCGACGTGGTACAGAGCGGCGAGGTGAAATTCGTCCCCGAGAACTGGGTCAACACCTACAACCAGTGGATGAACAACATCCAGGACTGGTGTATCAGCCGCCAGCTCTGGTGGGGCCACCAGATTCCGGCCTGGTACGACGAAGACGGCAAGGTCTATGTGGCCCGCAACGAAGCCGAAGCCCAGGCCCAAGCCCCCGGTAAGACGCTCAAGCGCGACCCCGATGTGCTGGACACTTGGTACTCCTCTGCCATGGTGCCCTTCAGCACCATGGGTTGGGGCAACGAAGGCGCAGGCACCGGCGCCACCGACGACTACAACCTGTACCTGCCCAGCAGCGTGTTGGTGACGGGCTACGACATCATCTTCTTCTGGGTCGCGCGCATGATCATGATGACCACGCACTTCACAGGACGTGTGCCGTTCAAACATGTCTACATCCACGGCCTGGTGAAAGATGCACAGGGCAAGAAGATGAGCAAGTCCGAGGGCAATGTGCTGGACCCGGTCGACCTGATCGACGGCATCTCGCTCGCACCCCTGCTGGACAAGCGCACCACCGGCCTGCGCAAGCCTGAGACTGCGCCCCAGGTGCGCAAGAACACCGAGAAGGAATTCCCTGAAGGCATTCCCGCCTACGGTGCCGATGCGCTGCGCTTCACCTTTGCGGCACTCGCTTCTCTGGGCCGCAGCATCAACTTCGACAGCAAGCGCTGCGAGGGCTACCGCAACTTCTGCAACAAGCTGTGGAACGCCACGCGCTTTGTGCTCATGAACTGCGAAGGCAACGACTGCGGGCTGAAGGAGCACAGCGCGGCCGAATGCGCCACCGGCGAATACCTGCAGTTCAGCCAGGCCGACCGCTGGATCGTCTCGCTGTTGCAGAAAACCGAAGCCGAAGTGGCACAAGGCTTTGCCGACTATCGTCTGGACAACGTCGCCAACACGATTTACGACTTCGTATGGAACGAGTTCTGCGACTGGTACCTGGAAATCGCCAAGGTGCAGATCAACACCGGCAACGACGCGCAGAAGCGCGCCACCCGCCGCACACTGATCCGCACGCTCGAAGTCATCCTGCGCCTGCTGCACCCCATCACGCCCTTCATCACCGAAGAGCTGTGGCAAAAGGTCGCGCCAGTGGCCGGCCGTGATGGTGCGTCAGTGTCTATCGCCGCCTACCCGGTGAGCCAGCCCGAGCGCATCGACGAGGCCTCCATCGCCCACGTCGCCAAACTCAAGGCCCTGGTGGATGCTTGCCGCAACCTGCGCGGCGAGATGAACGTGTCGCCCGCCACCCGCCTGCCGCTGTTCGTGGTGGCGCAGACGGAGGCCGAAAGTGCCTTCCTGCAATCCTCTGCCGCCGTGCTGCAAGCCTTGGCCAAGCTCAGCGAAGTCAAGGTCTTTGCCGACGAAGCCAGCTGGCAAGCCGCCGCCCAGTCCGCCCCCGTGGCCGTGGTTGGCGAGGCGCGCGTTTGCCTGTTTGTGGAAGTGGACGTGGCCGCCGAGAAACTGCGTCTGGGCAAGGAAGTGACGCGCCTGGAAGAGCAGATCGCCAAGGCCAGCAGCAAGCTCAACAACGAAGCGTTTGTCGCCAAGGCCCCTGCCGCCGTGCTGGAACAGGAGCGCAAGCGCGTGGCCGACTTTGCGGCGACCCTGGAAAAAGTACAAGCACAACTGGCCCGATTGGGCTGATAGCGGCCCCAAGCGGGCCTGCCAAAAACAAAACGCCGCACGGGAAACCCTGCGGCGTTTTTGTTGAGGGTTGTCAAGGATTAACGGCGGCGCAGCACGTGGATGTATTGCGCGCCCACTGTCTCCTGCTCCAGCAATTCGTTGCCCGTCTGCTTGGCAAAGGCCTGGAAGTCGCGCAGCGAACCGGGGTCGGTCGCCACCACCTTGAGCGTCTGGCCGCTCAGCAGTTCAGCCAGCGCCTTCTTGGCCTTGAGGATGGGCAGCGGGCAGTTCAGGCCGCTGGTGTCGATTTCTTTGTCGGTGGTCATGCAATCGTGCTTTCAGGCGTTGGCTGCCATTTTATTCGGCCAGCTTCTCGGCGTCCTGGCGCCACACCGGGTCGATGAACTCCGGCTCATGCCCACGCGAACGCAGGAACTCGGCCAACGCGTAGCCGGTACCCGCGGGCCAGCACTTCACGTCTTGCAGGTCGTAGAGCCGGTAGTCCACCAGCTCGGGGCTGAGTTTCACCTCGCCATCGCAGACCGCGTGGTAGGCAATGATGACCTGGTTCATGCGCTGGAAGTCATAGACGCCCAGTAGCTTGAGCGAATGCGTTGCCAGGCTGGTTTCCTCGGCAATCTCGCGGGTGATGCCTTCCTCGGGCGTCTCGCCGGCCTCCATGAAACCGGTGATCAGCGCATACATCTTGCCAGGCCAGGCCGCATTGCGCGCCAGCAGCACCTGGCCGTGGTATTCGATCACCGCCGCCAGCACCGGCGTGGGATTGTTCCAGTGCGTGAACTCGCAAGCCGGGCAGCGCAGGCGGGTCTTGTCGCCGCCGTCTTCGGCCAGGGTGATGTGCTGCAGGGGCGTGGCGCACTGCGGGCAGAACTTGAATTGCGCTGACACAAGCTTCCTTTGCTATTAAACCAATAGCTGCTCGCGCACATTCCACGCGGGCTAGCGCCATATTTCTTACAAATTACGCCGGAAACACCCCGGTGGAGAGGTAGCGGTCGCCGCGGTCGCAAACCACGAACACGATGGTCGCGTCCTTCTCCCGCTTGGCAATCTCCTGCGCCACCCAGCAGGCGCCGGCCGCCGAGATGCCGCCAAAAATACCTTCCTCGCGCGCCAAGCGCCGGCACATATCTTCGGCGTCAGCCTGACTCACGTAGACCAGTTCATCCACATTCTTGGGGTCGTAAATCTTGGGCAGGTATTCCTCGGGCCACTTGCGGATACCGGGAATGCGCGACCCTTCGGACGGCTGGGCACCAATGATGCGGATGGCTGGATTCTTTTCCTTGAGGAAGCGCGACACGCCGGTGATGGTGCCGGTGGTGCCCATGGCGCTCACAAAGTGGGTGATGCGTCCACCAGTCTGCTCCCACAGCTCGGGGCCGGTGGTCTCGTAGTGGATGCGCGGGTTGTCGCCATTGGCAAACTGGTCCAGCACCCGGCCCTTGCCGTCGCGCTGCATCTGCTCGGCCAAGTCGCGGGCGTACTCCATGCCGCCACTCTTGGGCGTGAGGATGAGCTCGGCGCCAAAAGCCTTCATGGTCTGGGCGCGTTCGATGGACAAGTCCTCCGGCATTATGAGCACCATGCGGTAGCCCTTGACGGCGGCAGCCATGGCCAGCGCGATGCCGGTGTTGCCGGAAGTGGCTTCAATCAGCGTATCGCCGGGCTTGATGTCACCACGCTCCTGCGCGCGGCGGATCATGGACAGCGCGGGCCGGTCTTTCACCGAACCGGCGGGATTGTTGCCTTCGAGCTTGCCCAGCACCACGTTGTTGCGGGCCTGGTTGTCGTCAAACTGGATGCGCTGCAGGGCCACCAGGGGCGTCTTGCCGATGGCGTCTTCAATGGTCGGGTAATTCATGCCCTTAAATGTGCCATAATTTCAATCTTTCCTCAGACCTGCCCGGGTGGTGGAATTGGTAGACGCAGCGGACTCAAAATCCGCCGCCGCAAGGCGTGCCGGTTCGATTCCGGCCCCGGGCACCAGATTCAAGCCAGACGCTTTCAGCGTTCTGGCTTTTTTCTTGTCCGTTCTCCTGCGGGCAGCACTCTAAAACCCCTTGGGACTTTCCCCATGCCTTCCCCAATGGGACACCCCGGGGCCAGCATGCGCGCCTATGATGCCCGCACTGCATCTCTGCCAAGGAATCCCCATGGACCTGCACATCAACGGCAAGACGGTCAGCGCCGATGCGCCACCCGACATGCCCCTGCTCTGGGTGCTGCGCGACAGGCTCAACATGACCGGCACCAAGTTTGGCTGCGGCATCGCGGCCTGCGGGGCCTGCACCGTCCACATCGATGGTGAGGCCGTCCGCTCTTGCGTCATGCCGGTCGGTGCGCTGGAGGGCAAGAAGATCACAACCATCGAGGCGTTGGGCACACCCGACAAGCTGCACGCACTGCAAGCGGCGTGGATCGCAGAACAGGTGCCCCAGTGCGGCTACTGCCAGAGCGGCATGCTGATGGCCGCCGCAGCCCTGCTGGCCCGCAAGCCCAAACCCACCGATGCCGACATTGACGAGGCCATGACCAATATCTGCCGCTGCGGCACCTACCAGCGTGTGCGCGCGGCCATTCACCGCGCTGCCGGGGGTGCCGCATGAAGCGCCGCACCTGGCTGCTCAGCGCCCTGGGCGCTACCGGTGCCCTGGTGGTGGGCTGGGGTGTCATGCCCGCGCGCTCCCGCATGGGCGATGGCACCTTGATGCTGCCCACCGAGGGGGAAGTGGGACTCAACGGCTGGATCAAGATCACACGCGACGGGCACGTGGTGCTGGCCATGCCGCGCAGCGAGATGGGCCAGGGTGTGCACACTGGTCTGGCCATGCTGGCGGCCGAAGAATTGGACATTGGGCTGGCCAAGGTGCAGCTGCAACAGGCCGGCCCCGACACGCTGTACGGCAATGTGGTCATGCTCACCTCCACCCTGCCCTTTCATCCGCTGGAGGCCGAAGGGGAATCTCCTACCACCAAGGTGCGCGTAGGCCAATGGCTGGTGGGCAAGATTGCCCGAGAGCTGGGCATCAATGCCACCGGGGGCTCGTCCAGCATTGCCGATGCCTGGGAGCCCCTGCGCATGGCCGCTGCCGTGGCGCGGGCCAGCTTGCTGGATGCCGCCGCCGCCCAGTGGCAGTTGCCGCGTGCCGAACTCACCATTGACAACGGTGTGGTCCGCCACAGCTCCGGCAAGTCGGCCCACTTTGGCGAACTGGCCTCTGCAGCAGCGGGCCTCAAACCCTCCCAGGTTTCGCCCAAGGACCGCCAGGACTGGACCCTGCTGGGCAAACCCACGGCGCGCACCGACATACCTGCCAAGGTCAACGGCACCGCCCGCTTTGGCATCGATGTACGCCTGCCGGAGATGCGGTTTGCGGCGATACGGCTGGCGCCCCAACTGGGCGGCAGCGTGGCCAGCATGGACGGCCAGGCCGCCATGGCCCTGCCCGGCGTGGAAAAAGTGCTCGCCCTGCCCGCACTGGCCGGCACCAACGCAGGACTGGCCGTGGTGGCTAAAACCACCTGGCATGCGCGCCAAGCCGTCCAGGCGGTGCAGGTGCAATGGGCGCCGCCGCCACATGGCGCGCTCGACAGTGAAAAGATACGCGCACAGTTGCAGACCGCACTGCAGGCGGAGGACGGTTTTGCGTTTTACGAGCGTGGCGACGCCAGCGCCGCAGAAGCTGGCGCAGCCCGCACGGTGGAAGCCGACTACCACGCCCCCTACTTGGCCCACGCCACCATGGAGCCCATGAATTGCACCGCCCAGCTGAAGGACGGCAAGGTCGAGGTCTGGGCCCCCACCCAGGTGCCTGAAATGGCACGTGCTGCGGCCGCCAAAGCGGCGGGGGTAGATACCGACAAGGTCGTCTTGCATGTCACCCTGCTGGGCGGCGGTTTTGGCCGGCGACTGGAGGTGGACTACGTCGCGCAAGCTGTGCATGTGGCTCTGGCGTGTGAAGGCCACCCGGTGCAACTGGTGTGGTCACGCGAAGAGGACATGACGCACGATTTCTACCGCCCCATGCATGTGGCCCACCTGCGGGCTGCCGTCGACGCGCAGGGGCAGATCCAGAGCTTGCGCATCAAGTCGGCGGGTGACGCCATCAGCCCGCGCTGGATGGCGCGGGGGCTGCCCGCGCTTTCTGGCCCCGTGGACATGCCCGACAAGACCACGGCCGAAGGCCTGTTTGACCTGCCTTACGACTTTGCCAACCAACACATGGCCCATGTGGCCACGCATATGGAAGTGCCCATTGGTTTCTGGCGCTCGGTGGGGCATTCGCACAATGCGTTCTTCTCCGAGTCCTTCATGGACGAGCTGGCCCATGCCACCGGGCAGGATCCGCTGGGCATGCGCCTGGCCCTGCTGAAGAATGCACCACGCTACGCAGCCGTGCTGCAACTGGCCGCCGACAAGGCCCGCTGGGGCAGCAGCCTGCCCAAGGGCCGGGCACTGGGCCTTGCCCTCCATGAGTCATTTGGCTCCGTGGTGGCAGAGATTGCGGAGGTCTCGCTCCAGGACGGCATACCCCGGGTGCACCGCGTGGTCTGCGCCATCGATTGCGGGACCGTGGTCAACCCGGACTCCGTCGCCCAACAAATGGAGAGTGCGGTGGTTTTCGGACTGACGGCGGCACTCCACGGCCAGATCCAGATCCAGGACGGTGTGGTGCAGCAAAGCAACTTCCCCAGCTACCCCATGGTGCAGCTGGCGCAGGCTCCCGTGGTGCAGACCTGGATTGTGCCCAGCACACGGCCCCCCAGCGGCGTGGGAGAACCCGGCGTACCGCCGATTGCCCCGGCAGTAGCCAATGCACTGTTTGCGCTGACAGGCCAGCGCCAGCGCAGCCTGCCGCTCGTCAAGGCGGCCTGAAGCTCAGGGCTTGGCGCTGAAGCGCAGCAGCAACTGGCCTGCGCCGTCTTCCAGCACCAGCTCGTCACCGCTCTGGCGCACGGTACGCACCGACTCCAGCGCCTTGAAGAAGCGGTCCTCCTGCCCGCCCTGCGGCAAGGCCAGGCACATGCGGCCGGTGGCGCCCAGCGGGCCTATGAGCAATGCGCCCTGCTGAACCACGGCACGCCCGAAAAAGTTGTTGCAACCACCCGAACCAGCGACCTGCTCAGGCGCGGTCCAGCGCAGGCGGGGCGCGGGCTCCGTCACCTTGTCCACACCGGCAATCTGCACGGCCACCCATTCCTTGCCCACCAGAGCAGCGCCCGAGGCCGTGACCTGTGGGGTCTGCTCGGCAGGTGGCACCACACAAGCGCTCAAGGCCAGGGCGATGCCGCCGGCCAGTAACAGGGAGGAGATGCGTGAATAAGCCATGCTGGTGCGGGGTAAAGCTGAAGCGAGCATCTTAAACATTCGTGGAATTGCCTCACAATCCGGTGCTTTGTTAGTGCTCCATTCCATGCAGACCGCCCCCACGACCACCCCACGCCTGTTCACTGTGCTGCTGCTGCTCTCCATCGCCACCGCACTAGTGCCCACGGTCTGGCCCGGTGTGGACATTGCGATGGCGGGCCTGTTCACGGGCGACACGCCGGCCATCGCGTCGATCCACTGGTGGTGGGTGGAAGACATCAATCTCTATGTGCCGGCCATCTTCCGGGTGCTGCTGGGCCTGTGCTTTGTGGGCTGGCTGGTGGTCACCTTCAGCCAGCACTGGAAGGCCTGGCGCCTGCCGCTGGCCTTTGTGGTACTGGCCGGCATTGCCGGCCCCGGTGTGGTGGTGAATGCGGTGTTCAAGGACAACTGGCAACGCGCCCGCCCTTACCAGGTGCAGAACTTTGGCGGCACCCAACAGTTCACCCGCGCCACCGTCATGACCGACCAGTGCGACAACAACTGCTCGTTTGTGAGTGGGCATGTGGCCTGCGGTTTCTTCTTCAGCACGCTATTGCTGGTGCACCGCCGCCGCGCGCTGGCCTGGGCTGTGGGTGGCACGGGTGTAGGCCTGCTCGTCGGCTTTGCGCGCATGTCCGATGTGGCACATTGGTTCAGCGATGTGCTCTGGGCCTACCCCATCACATTGGCCAGCAGCTGGCTGGTCTGGCAAGGCCTGTGGCGCGCCTACCGCTGGCACGAAGCCCGCGCCTCAAACGCCTGAACGCAGACCCATGTGCACCGTGGGGTAGCGCAGGCGCAGGCGCAGCTCCTGCACCATGCGCGCGTTCCGCAGGCGACGTGATTCGTCCATGAAGCTCAGCAGCATCACCGGTAGTTCAGCGCGCGCCGTGCTGCGCGAGACGCGTGGCGGGCGCGCCATGCCATAAAGGTCGGCCGCGAGGTCAAAGTAGTCACCCATCTTCAGCTCGGAGTCGTCGCTGACGTTGTAGGCGCGCTGCGGCGCGCCCAGCCAGAGAGCGCGCCAGCAGGCGCGGGCCAGGTCGTCGGCGTGGATATGGTTGGTGTAGACGTCTTCCTCGGCCAGCAGTACCGGTGTGCCTTTGGTGAGGCGGGCCTGCGGCGTACCGCCAACGCGATCGGGCGCGTAGATGCCCGGAATGCGCAATAGTGAGACCGGTACGCCCGCGCTGCGACCCCAGAAGCGCATGGCGTACTCGGCCTGCACGCGGCGCTGGGCACGCGGCGTCTGCGGTGCCAACGCACGCGTCTCGGCCACCCATTCGCCCTGGCAGTCGCCATAGACGCCGCTGGTAGAGGCGTAGACGGCGCTGACCGGCGCGCTGCGCCGGCGCAACGCACGACTCAGCGCCAGCACGCGCGGGTCGGTCCAGCCCTCCGAGGGCGGGGGCGCAAGATAGACCACGCGCTGGGCCAGGCCGGCCAGGCGCTGCAGGGTGGCGGGCTGGTCAAGGTTGAGCAGCAAGGTCGTGGCACCCTGGGCGCGCAGCGTGGCGACGCGCTCCGGGCTGGAGGTGGCGGCCAGCCAGCGGCCTTGGGCTGCGTGGGCGTGCAGCAGGCGCATGCCGACATCGCCGCAGCCCAGCACCAGTACGCGCGGACGGCGGAAGCGCGCAGGCAGCGCGCCGAGGGGATTCTGGTTTGAAGGCAAAATTGAGGGTTGACGTTTTCTGTGTCAGTAGGATACCCAAAGATGAGCGCTTCCCCCGAGGGCACCCCCGCCTTCACCATCACCGTGCAGCCCAGCGGACGGGCCTTTGATGCCAGTGCCGACGAGACGATTCTGGCCGCCGGCATTCGCCAGGGCATAGGCCTGCCCTATGGCTGCAAGGACGGCGCCTGCGGCTCCTGCAAGTGCCGCAAGATCAGTGGCGAAGTAGTACACGGCCCGCACCAGGCCAAGGCACTGAGCGCCGAAGAAATGGCCCAGGGCCTGGTGCTGACCTGCTGCGCCAAACCGCAAAACGATGTGGTGCTGGAGTCTCGCCAGGTCACTGAGCAAGGCGCCCTGCCCATCAAGAAGATGCCCACGCGCGTGACGACCATGACGCGTGTGTCTTCCGATGTGATGCTGCTCAATCTGCAGCTGCCCGCCAACGACAGCTTTCTGTACCGCGCCGGCCAGTATGTGGAGTTCATCCTGCGCGATGGCGCGCGCCGCAGCTACTCCATGGCCAGCGCACCGGGCCAGGCCAATGCGCTGGAGCTGCATATCCGCCATATGCCTGGCGGCAAGTTCACCGACCATGTGTTTGGTGCGATGAAGGAGAAGGAGATTCTGCGTATCGAAGGGCCATACGGTTCTTTCTTCCTGCGCGAGGAATCAGACAAACCCTTGGTGTTCCTGGCCTCGGGCACCGGCTTTGCGCCCATCAAGGCACTGCTGGAACAGATGCAGGCCCAGGCGATCACGCGCCCGGTCACGGTCTATTGGGGCGGGCGCCGCCCAACCGATCTCTATATGGATGCCTGGCTGCAGACCCAGCAGACGCTGATGCCGCATCTGCGCTATGTACCCGTGGTGTCCGACGCCCAGGCCGAGGACGGCTGGAGCGGGCGCAGCGGCTTTGTGCACCAAGCCGTACTGGCCGACCTACCCGACCTGAGCGGCCACCAGGTCTATGCCTGTGGCGCGCCCATCGTGGTGGACTCGGCGCGCAGGGATTTCTGCGCGCTGGCCGGTCTGCCCGAGGAAGAGTTCTTTGCCGACGCCTTTACCTCGGAGGCCGACAAGGCCGCTGCATAGCAAAGAGCCCGCATACCGTCCGGTGTGCGGGCCTTGAGCCTACGCAGGTCTCAGAGCTTGCCGCCCAGCTTGCGGTCACGCTTGCCGTCGTGGTTCAGGTCTACCTGTGCATCATGCTTTTGCTGCGCAATGTCCCGGCTCTCGGCGCGCTGCATGTGGCGAATCCGTTTGCGTTCTTGGGACGTGACATTGCCATCGGCTGCCGCGTGGTTTTCGGCCTTGTCGATGCGAGCCTCGCCACGATTAAGGCGGCGTTGCTCACGTGGAGTCAGCTGGCCGGAGGCCGTACCTTGGTCAATCCGTTTGTCCTGATTGGCTTCGCGCTGGTCTATGCGCGGCGTGGCCAGCGGGTCCTTGGGAGCGGGTGCAGTCTGGGCGAAAGCCATGCCCGTGGCGGCCAACACCAGGGCGGTAAGTACTGCGTGCATCTTCTTCATGGGGAACTCCTGTAGGGTTTGCGTTGCATGGAAAGGCTCCATGCCCCTACAACGTGCCCCGGAGTCGGGGGCACGACATCCCGAATGCAAACGCCGGTAACAGCGTGTATCCGGGATGTCGGTGGTGCTTACTCGCCCAGGTAGGCGGCGCGCACCTTGGGGTCGACCAGCATGTCGGAGGCCTTGCCAGTCATGGTGACCAGGCCCGACTCCATCACATAGCCGCGGTTGGCGATGGACAGCGCACGGCTGGCGTTCTGCTCGACCAGCAGCACGGTCACGCCCTGGGCGTAGACGTCCTTCACCACCTCAAAGATCTTGTCGACCATGATGGGCGACAGCCCCATGGAGGGCTCGTCGAGCAGCAGCACCTTGGGACGGCTCATGAGCGCACGGCCCATGGCCAGCATTTGCTGCTCGCCACCAGACATGGTGCCGGCGAGCTGGTCCTTGCGTTCGCGCAGACGCGGGAAGATGGTGAACATCTTTTCCATGTCATCAGCGATGGCGGACTTGTCGCTACGGATGTAGGCGCCCATCTGCAGGTTTTCGATGATGGTCATGCGGGTGAACACACCACGGCCTTCGGGCACCATGGCCAGGCCCTGTTTGACCAGGTCCCAGGGGCCTTGGCCCTTGATGCTTTTGCCGAGGTATTCGATGTCGCCAGCGTTGATGGCAAGGGTGCCGGTGATCGCCTTCATGGTGGTGGTCTTGCCGGCGCCATTGGAGCCGATCAGGGAGACCAATTCACCTTCGTGGACTTCAAAGTCCACGCCCTTGACGGCCTGGATGCCGCCATACGCGACCTTGAGGCCTTTTACTTTGAGCAGAGTCTGGGTTGTCATGCTATTTGTCCTTAGTGGCCGCTCGTGCCCAAGTAGGCCTCAATCACTTTTTCGTTCTTCTGCACTTCGGCAGGCGTGCCTTCGGCAATCTGCTTGCCGTAGTCCAGCACGGTCACACGGTCGCACAGACCCATGACCAGCTTCACGTCGTGCTCGATGAGCAGGATGGTGCGGTTGTCCTTGCGGATGCGATCGATGAGCTCGCGCAGCATGACCTTCTCGGTAGCATTCATGCCGGCGGCGGGCTCGTCCAGCGCAATCAGCTGCGGATCGGTGGCCAGGGCGCGGGCGATTTCCAGGCGGCGTTGGTCGCCATAGCTCAGGGTACGCGCCTTGTAGTCGGCAAACTTGCCGATGCCCACGTAATCCAGCAGTTCCTGGGCACGCTTGGCGATGGCAATTTCCTCGGCCTTGAAGCCGGGGGTGCGGAACACCGCACCCAGCAGGCCGGAGTGGGTGCGGATGTGGCGACCCACCATCACGTTTTCCAGCGCCGTCATTTCGGCAAACAGGCGAATGTTCTGGAAGGTACGGGCAATACCGGCCTTGGCCACGGTGTGCACCGCCGTGGGGTGGTAGGTCTTACCAGCCAGCTCGAACTTGCCGCTGTCGGGCGTGTACAGGCCGGTGAGCACGTTGAAGAAGGTGGTCTTGCCAGCACCGTTGGGGCCGATCAGGCCATAGACCTGGCCGCGCTCGATCTTGATGCCTACGTCGCTGAGGGCCTGCAAACCGCCAAACCGCTTGGAGACGCCGGAGACGTTCAATACTGTATCTGTCATATGGAATTCCATTCAGGTCAACGCGGCGCCCAGCCAGCCGGGCACCGCGCTACTAGGTTCAGGTTTTGGCGTTTTGCAGGGATTTGCCGTGTTCGGGCGAAGGCCAGAGGCCACGCGGACGCAACAGCATGACGGTGATCATGGCCAGCGCGATGAGCAACTGGCGCAGAATGGAGGCATCGAGACGGCCATCGGTCAGGGTCTGCAAGGGACCAGCCACATAGCGCAGCACCTCGGGCAACGCCGCCAGCAGAACCGCACCCAGCACGACGCCGGGCAAATGGCCCACGCCGCCGAGCACCACCATGGCCACGATCATCACGGATTCCATCAGGCTGAAGGACTCGGGCGAGATGAAGCCCTGGAAGGCGGCAAACATGGCACCAGAGACGCCACCGAAAGTGGCACCCATGCCGAAGGCCAGCAGTTTGGCGTTGCGGGTGTTGATGCCCATGGCCTTGGCTGCGATTTCGTCTTCGCGGATGGCCATCCAGGCGCGGCCCACGCGGGACAACTCGAGGCGGTGGCAGATGATCACGCTCACGACCACCAAGGCCAGGAACAGGTAGTAGTACAGCGTCACCGAGGACAGCTCGTAACCACCGATGTTGAGACGCTTGCCAAGGCTAATTCCGAAGAACTGGATAGCGTCAATCTGGCCAATGCCCTTGGGGCCGTTGGTGATGTTGACGGGGTGGTCCATGTTGTTCATGAACACACGGATGATTTCACCGAAGCCCAGGGTCACGATGGCCAGGTAGTCACCGCGCAGGCGCAGCGTGGGCGCGCCCAGCAGGATGCCCAGCACGCCGGCCAGTGCAGCCGCCAGCGGAATCACCAGCCACAGGGGCGTGTGCATGCCGTTGGGGAACATGGCAGCAATCATCGGGAACGTATCGGTCAGATGGGGCGAAGCCATCAGTCCAAACATGTAGGCACCAATGGCAAAGAAAGCGACATAGCCCAAATCCAGCAGACCGGCGTAACCGACCACGATATTGAGACCAAGGGAGAGCAGCACAAACAGCAGGGCCATGTCGGCAATGCGCACCCAGGCGTTTCCGTAGCTCTGCAGAATCAGGGGCAGGACCAGCAGGCCTACTGCGGCCACTAGCATGGCAATCAGACGTTGTTGTGGTTTCATGTGTTGGGTCTCCTCAGGCACGGTCCGCCACGCGCTCACCCAGCAGGCCGGAGGGGCGCAGTGTCAACACGATGATCAGAACAATGAAGGCAAAAATGTCGGAATAGTGGCTACCCAGCACACCGCCGGTCAGCGCGCCAATGTAGCCGGCACCGATGGATTCGATCAGGCCCAGCAGGATGGCACCGACCACGGCACCGGCCAGGTTGCCGATGCCGCCGAACACTGCGGCGGTAAAGGCCTTGAGGCCGGGCAGGAAGCCCATGGCGTGCTGTGCAGTGCCGTAGTTGGAGGCGTACATCACGCCGGCAATCGCGGCCAGCACGGCGCCGATGATGAAGGTCGCGGAGATCACCACGTCCGGCTTGACGCCCATCAGGCCCGCCACGCGTGGGTTTTCAGCAGTGGCACGCATGGCACGGCCCAGCTTGGTGTAGTTGACGAGCCACATCAGTACTGCCAACGACACGGCAGTGACTGCCAGGATCACGACCTGCGTAGGGGTGATCACAGCGCCAGCGATGTCAAAGGGCGTGTTGGGGAGCAGCGTGGGGTAAGACTTGTAGTTGGGCTTCCAAATGATCATCGCCAGTGTCTGCAGCAGGATGGACATGCCGATGGCGGTGATCAGGGGCGCGAGCTTGGGGCTGTTGCGCAGCGGACGGTATGCGATTTTTTCAATGGTGAAGTTCAGAGCCGCAGCCACCACGCAGGCGATGACGAGGGCGAGGAACAGGATGATGAAACCGGGCGTGCCGGGCATCGCGTCTTGCATGAGACCGATCATGGTCCAGCTGGTCAGCGCTCCCACCATCACCACTTCGCCGTGGGCAAAGTTGATCAGGTTGATGATGCCGTACACCATCGTGTAGCCCAGCGCGATGAGCGCATACATGCTACCTAACACCAGACCGTTAATGATCTGCTGTATCAATATATCCATAAAAAAACTCCGTTGTTCTTGTGTGCGAACGGCCGTGGCCGTCAACACTGGTGGTGTTAGACCATCGAAAGCAATAAGCCTGCCACGTCAGGTTCACCGGCGTCGCAGGCTAAAGCAGTGCCGGGATTCTAGCGGGGTCGGATTCCCGGGTCTTGGGGAGTCGGGGTGGGTTTACCCTCGACTTTTATGCGTATTTGGCAACTTGTGCCGCATTTCATGCACTATTAGCTTTTCTTCTGATTGAGAGATTTCAGCTCTCTCAGCTTCTCGCCGATACGAATCTCCAGCCCCCGCTCCACGGGTCGATAGAACTGCGTATCAGGCATGCCGTCCGGCAGGTAGCGCTCGCCCGCTGCAAAGCCCCCCTCCTCGTCATGCGCATAGCGGTAGCCTTTACCGTAATCCAGCTCCTTCATGAGCTTGGTTGGGGCATTGCGCAAATGCATGGGCACCGGGCGGGTGCCATCTTTCTTCACAAAGGCCTTCATCTCGTTGAAAGCCTTGTAGACGGCGTTGGACTTGGGCGCCACAGCCAGATAGACCACGCACTCGGCCAGCGCCAACTCTCCCTCGGGGCTGCCCAGGCGTTCGTACACCTCTGCCGCATCCAACGCCAGACGGAGCGCACGCGGGTCCGCCAGGCCAATGTCTTCAGCGGCCATGCGGATCAGGCGGCGCGCCATGTAGCGCGGGTCGGCGCCGCCATCGAGCATGCGCACAAACCAGTACAGCGCGGCATCCGGGTCCGAACCACGCACGCTTTTGTGCAGGGCGGAAATGGTGTCGTAGAACTGCTCGCCGCCCTTGTCGTAGCGGCGCATGCGCTCGCCCAAGACCTTGAGCAGCCAGGCATCGGTGATCTCCGGCACTTTTTCCTGCACCGCTGCCACGGCCAGGGTTTCCAGCGTATTCAGCAGGCGCCGGGCGTCCCCGTCGGCGTAGGCGATGAGGCGGTCTTCTGCTACGGTTTCGATAGCTGGCAGCGCAGATCTTTCAAGGGCCCGGGCCACAATCTGCTTCAAATTGTCGGCATCCAGCGGCTGCAGCACGTAGACCGCGGCACGCGACAGCAGCGCAGAGTTCACCTCAAACGAAGGGTTCTCGGTGGTCGCGCCAATGAAGGTGAAGAGGCCGCTTTCCACATGCGGCAAAAACGCGTCCTGCTGGCTCTTGTTGAAGCGGTGCACCTCATCCACGAACACGATGGTGCGGCGCTGCTCCAGGCCGTCACGCGCATGCTGGGCCTGCTCGACCGCGTCGCGGATGTCCTTGATGCCGCCCAGCACCGCACTGATCGTGATGAACTGCGCATCAAAGGCATCGGCCATAAGGCGCGCAATCGTGGTCTTGCCCACGCCGGGTGGCCCCCAGAGGATGCAACTGTGCGGTTGTCCCGACTCGAAGGCCAGGCGCAGCGCCATGCCCTCACCCAGCAGGTGCTGCTGGCCTATGACCTCACCCAGCGAACGCGGGCGCAGCAGCTCGGCCAGCGGCTGGTGTTTGGGTGCCAGGGCCATGCGGGTTTACTGGCGCACCACGTCCGCACCGGCAGGCGGCTTGAACTGGAAGGCGGCAGCCTCCAGCGCTGCGTTGGACTGAAAGCCCGTGAAGGTGAGCACCGAGCGCTGGCCAAAGCTGTCCTGGATTTCCAGCACCGCAAGCTGCTCCTGCTTGAAACCCACGCGCACCAGTTGCAGCTGACTGTCCTTGTTTTTCGGCGTGCCCTGCACCCATTGCAGGCCGTCCTTGTCGGGTGCATCGGCCAGCGCGAAGTCGGCCTGCAGGCTCTTGAGGTCGGGTGCGGCGGCAATCAGCGCGGCCGGCGTGGAGCCCAGGGCTTGCGCCTGCTTGCGCGCGGTCACCTGGTTGAGGTCCACGTCATACAGCCACAGCGTCTGACCATCGGCAACGATGGTTTGCTCGAAGGGCTTTTTGTAGACGAACTTGAAACGGCTGGGGCGCGCAAACTCAAAGCTGCCGCTCGATGTCTTGCTGCGCACAGCCTGGCCTTCCTTGGCCGGTGCAGTCACCACCTGGGTGAACTCGGCCTTGCCGGTCTTTACCGTCTTGACGAAGGATTCCAGGCTATCCAGGCCTCCAGCCCGCGCAGACAGAGCGCAAGCAGCTATCAAAACAAGAGCAACTTTTTTCATGGGCTTCATTCGTTGCGTGCGGGCACCAGGATGTCGCGCTGGCCGCTGCCACTCATCGCGCTGACCAGCCCGGCTTTCTCCATGTCTTCCACCAAGCGGGCTGCACGGTTATAGCCAATCTTGAGGTGGCGCTGCACCAGCGATATGCTGGCCTTACGGTTCTTGAGCACCACTTCCACGGCCTGGTCGTACATGGGGTCCTTCTCACCGCTCAAGCCACCCTCCCCACCGGGGCCGTCTTCACCGTCCACAGTGCCGCCTTCGAGCACGCCCTCGATGTAATCGGGCTCACCCTGGCTCTTGAGGTAGTTCACCACGCGGTGTACCTCCTCGTCGCTCACAAAGGCGCCGTGCACGCGGATGGGCAGACCGGTACCACTGGGCATGTAGAGCATGTCGCCCATGCCCAGCAACGCCTCCGCGCCCATCTGGTCGAGGATGGTGCGGCTGTCGATCTTGCTGCTGACCTGGAAGGCAATGCGCGTGGGAATGTTGGCCTTGATCAGGCCTGTGATCACGTCCACGCTGGGGCGCTGCGTTGCCAGCACGAGATGGATACCGGCGGCACGCGCCTTTTGCGCCAGACGTGCAATCAGCTCTTCGATCTTCTTGCCCACCACCATCATCAGGTCGGCCAGCTCGTCGATGATAACCACGATGTGCGGCAAGCGCTGCAGCGGCTCCGGGCTCTCCGGGGTGAGGCTGAAGGGGTTGTAGATGAACTGCTCCTTGGCCTTGGCGTCGTCGATTTTGGTGTTGTAACCGGCCAGATTGCGCACACCCAGCTTGCTCATGAGCTTGTAGCGCTTCTCCATCTCGGCCACGCACCAGTTCAGGCCGTGTGCGGCCTGCTTCATGTCGGTCACCACCGGCGCGAGCAGATGCGGGATGCCTTCATAGACCGACATTTCCAGCATCTTGGGGTCGATCATCAAGAGGCGCACATCGCGCGCCTCGGCCTTGTAGAGCAGCGAGAGAATCATGGCGTTGATCCCCACCGACTTGCCCGAGCCCGTGGTACCGGCCACCAGCACGTGCGGCATCTTGGCCAGGTCGGCCACCACCGGGTTGCCCACAATGTCCTTGCCCAGGCCCATGGTCAGCAGGCTCTTGGCCTCGTTGTAGACCTGCGAGCCCAGAATCTCGGACAGCTTGATGCTCTGGCGCTTGGCATTGGGCAGCTCCAGCGCCATGAAATTCTTGCCGGGAATGGTCTCCACCACGCGGATGGACACCAAGCTCAGCGAGCGCGCCAGATCCTTGGCCAGTCCGACGATCTGCGAGCCCTTCACGCCGGTAGCGGGTTCGATCTCGTAACGCGTGATGACCGGGCCGGGCTGGGCCGTAACCACGCGCACATCGACACCAAAGTCCTTGAGCTTTTTCTCGATCAGGCGGCTGGTCATCTCCAGCGTCTCAGGCGACACCGTCTCCTGGCGTGCCTGCGCACCGTCGAGCAGGTCGACCTGGGGCAGCTTGCTGTCGGGCATCTCAATGAACAGCGGCTTCTGGCGCTCTTTCGCCACACGCTCACTGCGCGGCGGCTCCACCAGCACCGGCTCGATCACCACCACGGGCGCGGGCGGAGGCTGGTGCACCACAGCTTCCTCGCGCTCCTCGATAAACACTTCTTCGCGTTCGCGCACGGCCAGTTGCCCCAGCTCGCGGTCCTGCGCCTCTTCACGCTTTTCGCGACGCGACTCCAGCAGCGAATCCAGCCAGGCCCCTAGGCGCTCGGCCGTACGCGTCCAGGAAAAGCCAAATACCATGGCTGAACCCAAGAGCCCCAGCGCAATCGCCACTAGCCCGGCGCCCGCAAAACCCAGCCAGCGCAGCGCCCAGGGACCAACCAATTGCCCCAACGCACCGCCACTGCTGCCCGGTAAAAGAGCCTCCAGCCGGTACAGGCGCGACCATTCCAGGGAGGTGCTGGCGCACAACAGCAGCACCAGCCCTAGTCCTGCCAGCCAGGCGCCACGACGCCCCGCACCAGCACTATCCACCTGCCCCTCGCCACGCAGGCGGCTGGCCAGCAGTGACAACCAGGCGCGCCAGCCCGCAGCCATGCACCACCAGACCGAGAAGCCCAATGAGAAATAGCTCACATCGGCCAGCCAAGCGCCCAAGCGTCCGACCTGGTTACGCAAGGGAGCTCCCGTGCCCGAAGTGGACCACGCGGGGTCTTGCGGTGCGTAGCTCAGCAGCGCAATCAGCCACAGCAGCAGCAGGACAAAACCAGCCACCAGGGCAATTTCATTGAGAAAGCGCGACGCCCCCGAGGGTGGGTCATTCGCCTCGGGAGTCGAGGAATTCAATGTATGGAGTGAATAAGTCATTGTGTTCGCCGCTGCCTGGGGCAAGGGCTTCTGGACCAAAGCAGCACCTCAGCGGGGCTTGGAGCGGCGTTCCCACACACGCAGCCCCCCGTCCTTGAGAGTCTGCACAAAGCCCTGCTCTTCAAAATCCTTCATGACACGGCTCACCATCTCACGCGAAGCGCCCACCATTTTCGCCAGATCGAGGCGGGAAATCTTCTCGCGTATCAACAATTCACCGTTTTCATTGGGCTCGGCGGTATCAAGCAGCACATTGGCCACACGCCCGTACACACCCATGAGCGCCAGCGAGACGATTTTCTGGTCCGCATTGCGCAGGCGCTGCACCAGGCCGCGCATCACCGAGGACGCAATCGCCGCGTTCTCGCTCACGCAGCGCGTGAAATCGTCGCGGCCCAGCACCAACACGTCCATCTGGGTGTCCGCCACCACCGTAGCCGAGTGGGCCTCGTTGTCGATCAGGCTCATTTCGCCGATATAGTCACCCGCCTTGAGCGTGGCGACGATCACCTCGCGCGCCTTGTTGTCAGCCATCACCACATGGGCGCGGCCCGCCAGGATCAGGAACAAGGCATTGGAGTTCTTGCCCTGCTCCACCACATTCGCGCCACGCTTGATGCGCAGCTTGGCCACATTGGCCGCCAGGGAGTCCACCTGTGCCGGGGTCAGCATGGCAAACAGGGGCACCCTGCGTATCAATTCCTGGTTACTCAGCATTGCCATTGTTCTGGTCTCTGAAGGTTGAATGCCGGTTTCTTACAATCGTTGGCTTACATCTGCCAAGCGGCACCTTGATTCACTTGGGGCCGCCCCGAACTGTACACGGCCGGCTCGCCGGTTTTCCGAGCACAAAGGTTACAACATGTCCTCTCCCAAACACGCCAAGGTCCTGATTCTGGGATCCGGCCCCGCCGGCTACACAGCAGCCGTCTACGCCGCACGCGCCAACCTCAACCCCGTACTCGTCACCGGCATGGCCCAAGGCGGCCAGCTCATGACCACCACCGAAGTGGACAACTGGCCCGCCGACGTGCATGGCGTGCAGGGCCCCGAGCTCATGCAGCGCTTCCAGGAGCACGCCGAGCGCTTCAAGACCGAGATCGTGTTCGACCACATTGGCGCAGTAGACCTCACCAAGCGCCCCTTCACCCTGACCGGTGACAGCGGCACCTACACCTGCGACTCCCTCATCATCGCCACTGGCGCGTCCGCCAAGTACCTGGGCCTGCCCTCCGAAGAGGCCTTCATGGGCCGCGGCGTTTCGGGCTGTGCCACCTGCGACGGCTTTTTCTACCGTAACGAAGTCTGCTGCGTGGTCGGTGGCGGCAACACCGCCGTGGAAGAGGCGCTCTATCTCTCCAACATCGCCAGCAAGGTCTATCTGGTGCACCGCCGCGACAAGTTCAAGGCAGAACCCATTCTGGTGGACAAGCTCATGGAAAAGGTCGCCGCCGGCAAGATTGAACTCAAGACCTTCCAGACCTTGGAAGAAGTGCTGGGCGACGCCTCGGGCGTGACCGGCATCCGCCTCAAAAGCGTGCACGACGGCAGCACCGAAGACCTCACCCTCAAGGGTTGCTTCATCGCCATCGGCCACTCGCCCAATACCGACATCTTCAAGGGCCAGCTGGAGCTGGAAAACGGCTACATCGTGACCCAGGGTGGCCTCAAGGGCTTTGCCACCCAGACCAGCATCCCTGGTGTATTTGCAGCCGGCGATGTGCAAGACCATGTGTACCGCCAGGCCATCACCAGCGCCGGCACGGGTTGCATGGCTGCGCTGGACGCCCAGCGTTTCCTCGAACAGGAATAAGGGCCGTTTGCGCCCTTTGGGCCAAAACGGCTATAATTCAAGGCTTTGCTGCGTTCGCCCTGTGAGGGGCTTGCCCGTTTCGGGAGCGCAACAGTTCCGCCAATGACCTTGGCGGGGGGTTACCGCCACCCCTTTTCTTGGCGAGGTGAGGCTAGAGCGAGATCGGGCCGGCTTGTTGTTCAAGCTACCAGGATCGACAGTAATAGCCGTTGAACTATCGGAGTGTCCACATGGCACGCGTATGTGAAGTTACGGGCAAAGGCCCCATGGTCGGAAACAATGTTTCCCACGCCAACAACAAAACCAAGCGCCGGTTCCTGCCGAACCTGCAATACCGCCGTTTCTGGGTCGAGTCTGAAAACCGCTGGGTGCGTCTGCGCATTTCCAACGCCGGTCTGCGTCTGATCGACAAGAACGGTATCGATTCTGTGCTCGCCGACCTGCGCGCACGTGGTCAAGCTTAAGGAGTAGAGCACCATGGCAACCAAAGGCGGACGCGAAAAAATCAAGCTGGAATCCACAGCTGGTACCGGTCACTTCTACACGACCGACAAGAACAAGAAGACCATGCCCGAGAAGATGCTGATCAAGAAATTTGATCCCGTCGCTCGCAAGCACGTCGACTACAAGGAAATCAAGCTGAAGTAATTCAGTTTGGCCTTGTGCAAAAGAGCCCGCCTCGTGCGGGCTTTTTTACATCTCAACAATTGGAATGGAAGTTGGCTCTGCCCCCTTGTTCTCAGGCAGGCGCACCAATCACTCGCAAGATGGGCCGGGCTGTGCGTTTTACGTAGGTAAAGGAGGAGGCCGAAGGCCGGGGGACACGGAGTAAAACGTGCAGCTCGGTCCATCTGGAGCAAACGCGCGAACACAAAAAAGCCCGCACAAGGCGGGCTTTCAAGCAAGGCAATGAAGCGAATCAGGCGTGTGCAGCCCGCAGCTTCATGGAGAACTCACGCAGCGCTGCAATGCCGCTCTCTTCAGCACGATGGCACCAAGCTTGCAGATCATGGATGAGCTGTTCGCGGGACACGTTGGTGTTGAGCCAAAGCTGGCGCAGCTCTTCGCGCATGGTCACCATCTTGTCCAGCACGGGCGAAGCGGCACGAGCCTGGGCCAGTTGGGGCACTTGGGCGGCAGGCACCTTCTCTTCGTCGCGGTGCATCCAGCGCTTGGCAGCCTTGATGACGGCGGCATCGGCACTGCGGGCCTTCATGGCTTCCAGTTCGGCACGGGCAGCAGCACGCACGCCATTGGCATAGGTGGCCATGATCTCGTAACGGTTGGCGATCAGGGCTTCCAGCGTCTTCTCGTCAGCCACGGGGCGAATATCGCCATAGGCAGCCTTGGGCGGAGTCTTCTTGACCTTGGCCAGACCAACGGCTTGCATGATGCTGATGTACATCCAGCCGATGTCGAACTCATAAGGCTTGACCGACAGCTTGGCCGAGGTGGGATAGGTGTGGTGGTTGTTGTGCAGCTCTTCGCCGGCAATGATGATGCCCCAAGGCGAAATGTTGCGGCTCTGGTCGGCCGCTTCAAAGTTGCGGTAACCCCAGTAGTGGGCCGCACCGTTGATGATGCCGGCAGCGGTGACGGGGGTCCACGCCATTTGCACGGCCCAGACGGCCAGGCCAGCAGCACCGAACAGGAACAGGTCGATGATCATCATCAGACCCACGCCCTGCCAAGAGTAGCGGGTGTACAGATTGCGCTCAATCCAGTCATCGGGCGTGCCGTGGCCGAAACGGGCCAAGGTTTCCTTGTTCTTGGACTCGGCGCGGTACAGCTCAGCACCTTCAAACAGCACCTTCTTGATACCGTAAACATGCGGGCTGTGCGGATCTTCAGCCTGCTCGCACTTGGCGTGGTGCTTGCGGTGGATGGCTGCCCACTCCTTGGTCACCTGGCCGGTAGTCAGCCACAACCAGAAGCGGAAAAAATGCGACGCGATCGGGTGCAGGTCCAGCGCGCGATGGGCTTGGTGGCGGTGCAGGAACACCGTCACGCTGATCATGGTGACATGCGTCAGGGCCAGCGTGAACAGCACCATTTGCCACCAGGCAATATTCCACATGCCATGGGCCAGCCATTCGATTGCTGCGTTCAGCACAGCCCAATCAGGTAACAACATAGTCGGTTCAATCTCTCAACGAGGTTTGGTTAGTTATGAAACAGGGACGACACGCGCCCCTGAACACCCCCGATTTTAGAGGCTGTAGTCTTTTTTGACCAGTCAAATCAACTTCAAGTTAAAAAACATTAACTTTCGTCAATTATTTCACTTCTTTTGCCAAACTGCAGCAAAAAAACCATCAGTCATATGTTTGTGGGGCCATAGACGGAGGTAGAGCTGACCGTCTTCTCCACCGGCGCACAGGCTTGGTGCGTTCTCCACTTTCAGCCCAGCCAGCACCTCGCCCGCAGGCAAGGCCACGAAGTCCGGGTTGGTGGCCGCAAAGGCTTCGGCAATGGCCTCGTTCTCCTGCGGCAGGATGCTGCAGGTGGCGTAGACCAGCCGTCCGCCCGACTTCACCATGCGCGCGGCGCTTTGCAGGATGGCGGCTTGCTTGACGGCCATCTCTTCCACGCCCGCCATGGTCTGGCGCCATTTGAGATCAGGGTTGCGGCGCAGAGTTCCCAGGCCGGTACAGGGGGCGTCCACCAGCACGCGGTCCATCTTGCCGGACAGGCGCTTGACGCGCTCGTCGCGCTCATGGGCGATGGCAGCGGGGTGCACGTTGGACAGGCCGCTGCGCGCCATGCGGGGCTTGAGCGAGTCCAAACGGTGGGCCGAGGTGTCAAACGCGTAGAGACGGCCGGTGCTGCGCATTGCGGCGCCAATGGCCAGGGTCTTGCCGCCGGCGCCGGCACAAAAGTCCACCACCATTTCGCCGCGCTTGGCGTCCAGCAGCATGGCCAGCAATTGGGAGCCTTCGTCCTGCACCTCAAAGTCGCCGCGCAGGAATGCTTCGTTCTTGTTCAGCGCCGGCTTGCCGGCAATGCGCAAGCCCCAAGGGGAATAGGGGGTAGGCACAGCCTTGATACCGGCCTGCTGCAGTTCTTTTTGCACATCGGCGCGTTTGGCCTTAAAGGTGTTGACGCGCAAATCCAGGCCTGCGCCCAGGTTGAGATGCTCCACCAGAGGCCAGAATTCGTCGCCCAGCTGCTCGCGTAGCGGCTGCACCAGCCATTCCGGCAGGTTGTGGCGGTGGCGTTCCATCAGGTCGTCGGGCTTGACGGCCTCGCACTGGTCCAGCCAGCGCTTTTCCTGGTCGGTCAGCGCGCTGCGCAGAAAATCGCCCGGGCCGTAGAAGCCAAGAATGGCCATGCGGCGCTCCTTGGGACCGCTGCCACTGGGGGACAGGTGGTCGAACAGCAGCTTTTTGCGCAGCACGGTGTAGGCCGTTTCGGCCAGCGTGGCGCGCTCGCGCGGGCCCAGGCCGCGGTTGTCACGGAAAAAACGCGAGACGACGGCGTCCGCGGGATGGTCGAATTTGAGAACGAGCCTGACCAGTTCGGTACAGGCCTCAAGCAGGGCTTTTGGATGCATAGCCTAGGATTGTCCCATGAGCGATGAAAACCTACCCCCATTAGTCATCACCCTACCCGGCCGCTACCGCCACTACAAGGGCATGGAATACCAGGTACTGGACACCGTGCGCCACAGCGAAACGCTGGAACCCATGACCCTGTACCGCGCGCTGTATGGCGAACATGGGCTTTGGGTGCGGCCAGCGGCCATGTTTCTGGAAACGGTGGTGATTGATGGCGTGGCGCAAACGCGCTTCACGCGGATTGGGGACTGAACCGGGCCCCAGCCCTCATGGAATTTGCGTGAGAAGCTACTGAATTGGTAGCAACTTGCCATCTCCCGGCGCCTGCGGCAGCCACAGCACAGCCTCCAGACCACCACCGCTGCGGTTGCGCAGCTGCAGATGGCCGCCGTGCTGGCGGGCAATATCGTTGGCTGAAGCCAAGCCCAGCCCCACCCCGCCGGTGTTGCGGTTGCGGGATGACTCCACGCGGTAAAACGGCTCCAGCACTTTTTCCAGCTCATCCTCGGGAATGCCGGGGCCGCGGTCCCGCACGGTGACGCGTAGGCCTTCGGCGTTCTGTGCCAGTTCCACCTTGGCCGCCCCGCCGTAGCGCACGGCGTTGTCCAGCAGATTGCCAACACAGCGACGCAGCGAAGAAGCCTGGGCCCGCACCGGCGCCAACGCCGCAGCAGGCTCTAGCAATTGCACGTCGTGGCCGCTGTCCTGCTGGTCGTGCACCAGGCTTTCCACCAGCGAACGCATGTCCAGCGCCACCCAGGGTTCTGCTGCCGCCGCGCCGCGCAGGTAGTCCAGCGTGGCACGGATCATGGTGTCCATCTCGGCGATGTCGCGGCCGAAAGACTGGCGCTCGGCCGCATCGGGCAGCGATTCCACGCGCAGCGCCAGACGGGTTAGTGGCGTGCGCAGGTCATGCGAGACGGCGGCCACAAACTGGTCGCGCTGGGCCAGCTGGGCGCGGATGTGCTGCTGCATCTGGTTGAAGACGCGCGTGGCCTCCCGGCATTCCAACGAACCGGCCTCGGGCAGGGGCGCGCGGTGGATGTTATGGCCCAGTTCGCGCGCAGCACCAGCCAGACGGCGTATCGGGTCGCTGAGCCAACGCGCAGCCACCCAAGCCGCCATCAGCAGTGCGCCCAGGCGCACACCGATGTCGACCAGCAAGCCCGCGGGCGGCGGACCGCCGTGATGGCGCTTGTCCGAGGGATCGTGTTGCGGTGGCGGCGGTGGGGGTGCATCGCCCCAGTGCACCGCACCGGCCGGCGGGCCAGGCAGCGGGCCATCGGCGCGGAGATCCGGCCGCATGTCGGGCCGCATTTCAAACATGAGGGTGAGCGCCAGGATATGGCTGCACAGCACCGTCAGACCCAGTAGCCAGGCCAGGCGGCCAAACAGGCTGTCGGGCAGGCAACGCTGTACTAAGGTGCCCATCCGCCCCATGAGAGACGGAGCTGGCGTGATCAGGCCCGCCACGCCATGCGCCCCTGGACGGACTGCACGTTGAACATATAGCCGGCTCCGCGCACGGTCTTGATCATGGAGGGCTCGTCCGGATCGTCGGCCAGCTTTTGCCGCAGGCGGGAGACCAGCAGGTCGATGCTGCGCTCGAAGGCGTCCATGGCGCGGCCACGGGCCTGCTCCATGAGCTGGTCGCGGCTGAAGAGGCGGCGCGGGGTTTGCAAGAAGGTGGTGAGCAGGCGGAATTCGGCGTTGGAGAGCGCCACGGTGAGGCCCGTGGGCGAAACCAGGGTGCGTTCCTCGCGATGCAGCTCCCAGCCGTCAAAGCAGACCACATCGCTGCGCGCCACGCTGGGTGCGAACTCGCGTGCGCCCTGGGCGCGGCGCAACACCGTCTGGATACGCGCCACCAGCTCGCGGGGCTCGAAGGGCTTGCCCATGTAGTCGTCTGCACCGTTCTCCAGACCCATGATGCGGTCAAAGGGCGTGGTGCGCGCAGTCAACATGATGACGGGGATGTGGGAGCGCTCGCGGATCTCGCGCGAGAGCGTGAGCCCGTCGGTGCCGGGCAGCATCACGTCCAGCACCACCAGGTCCACGCGCTGGCGTGCGAGCTGCTGGCGCATGGTGCCAGCATCGCAGGCGGTGTGCACCTCGAAGCTGAAGCGGCGCAGGTAGTCGCCCAGCAGCGCGGTGATGTCGGCATCGTCATCGACGAGAAGAATGGATGTTTTGGGGCTCATGGGGGCGCTCCGGGGGAGTCCTTGCGGCCGCCCCAGTGTAGAAAAACGGCCCCCAACTGAAGCCACGAATTGGCCGCTAAGCGCCCCCCAGTTGCGCGCTTGAACCGGGCTTTTGTATCAGCCTTGGTACACAGATGACAAACCCCCGATACCTGCGCTCCCAAGAATTGGTGACGTCGCTCGGTGCTTTCCTGCTTTCCGGGTGGCACTCCCACCACCATCCTGAAAGGAATGACCATGAGCACCATCAGCGGGGTGAGCGGTTCCAGCAATGCCTGGGCTGCCCTCAACACCCAACGCAGCCAGCACCAGGCCAAGATGTTCGCCAAAGTGGATACCGACGGCAGCGGCGGCGTCGACCAGACCGAACTGAGCACCATGCTGAGTGACATCAGCGAAAAAACCGGCACCACCGTGGGCGATGCCAAGGAGCTGTTCACCAAGATGGACAGCAACGGAGACGGCAGCCTCTCCAGCGACGAGCTGGACGCCGGCATGAAAGAACTGATGCCGCCACCCAGCACCATGGAATTCGCGCAATCGCGCGGCATGGGCGGCATGGGCGGTAGCAGTGAGGGCAGCCAGGACGACCTCTTCGCCAAAATTGACACCGATGGCGACGGCAAGGTCAGCCAGGACGAGCTGAAGGTGCTGACCGACAAGATCAAGGAAGACACCGGCCAGGACGTGAGCCAGGACTTTGCCAAGCTCGACACGGATGGCGACGGCGCGCTGAGCCAGACCGAGTTCGAGGCTGGCCGCCCCCAGCCGCCCGAAGGCAGTCAGGCGGCCCAGGGTGCCGGCGGGCCGGGCGGAGCTGGAGGCCCCGGGGGACCTGGTGGCCCAAGCGGCGCCGGCGGTGCGCAAGGCGCATCTTCCGCCAGCACCACCTACGACCCGCTGGACACCAACCAGGACGGTGTGGTTTCCGAGGTGGAACGCATGGTGGGCGAGCTGCGCGAGGCCCTGGCCAACCTGAGCAGCAGCGACGAATCCAACAAGACCAGCACCAACCAGCAGATCGCCGAGCTGGCGCAGAAGATCTACACGCAGGTGTCACAAGCCCTCAACGAAGACAAGGGCAATACCCTCAGCGCAACAGCATGATATGGGCCTCTATCCATTGTGGAATATGCGCAAGCAGCTCCTGATTCCATAGCAAATGCGGCGCCACCAACCCCTGTGGTTGTCGGCGCCGCGCTGTCTTTACCCGTCTTTACAAACAGGGCATCAAGGCGACACCCCTGGCCCGCACCATGCAGGCCATGCCCCCACGAATACGTTTCCCCACCGCCCGGCTGCGGCAAATCGCTGTCGCCAGCCTGATGGCGCTGGCCGCTCTGGGCGGCCATGCAGCCACCCCCATCCCCGAAACACCTGCCATGCCTGCCTGGTCGCAAACCAGCAGCACCACGCCCGACAGCCTGGCCCAGTGGTGGGACAAGTTCAACGACACCCAGCTCTCCGCCCTGGTCACCCAGGCGCTGCAGGCCAACCCCAGCCTGCGCAAGGCCGAGGCCGCACTGCAGCAGGCCCGCGCCCTGCGCGACGCCAAGCAGGGCAGCCAACTGCCCAGCCTGGGCGCCAGCGGCTCCGCCCAGCGCAGCCAGACCGACCAGCAGCCCGCCACCAGCAGCTTCAAGGCCGGGCTGGACGCGAGCTGGGAGCCCGACCTGTTTGGCGGCAAGCGCGCCGCCCTGGACGCGACCGAAGCCGACACCCAGGCCCAGCAGGCCACGCTGGCCGATGCCCAGGTCTCGCTGGCGGCCGAAGTGGCGCTGGCCTACCTGCAACTGCGCGGCCAGCAAAGCCAGCTCGCCATCGCCCAAACCAACCTGGCCAGCCAGCAGGAAACCCTGCAGCTGACCGACTGGCGCGCCCAGGCCGGCCTCACCACCAGCCTGGAAGTCGAACAGGCCCGCACCTCCGTGGAGCAGACGCGTGCCGAGATCCCCAGCCTGCAGGCCAGCATTGCGGCCAGCCAGCACAGCCTGGCCGTGCTGACCGGCCAGGCGCCTACGGCGCTGACCGAACAACTAGGTACCGCCGGCCCTATCCCTAGCGCGCCCGAGCAACTGGGCCTGGCCTTCCCGGCCGAGACGCTGCGCCAGCGCCCCGACGTGCGCGCCGAAGAGGCCCGCATTGGTGCGGCCTTGGCGCGTGTGCAGGTGGCCGATGCAGCGCGCTACCCCAGTTTTTCCATAGGCGGCTCGTTGGGTGTGAGCGCACTCACCTTGGCCGGGCTGACCAATGGCGCCAGCGTACTGGGCAGCCTGCTGGCCAGCGTGTCCTGGCCGGTGTTTGATGGCGGCGCGGGCAACGCCAACCTGCGCGCCCAACAGGCCGCGCTGACGCAGGCGCAGGCGAGCTACCAAAGCACGGTGCTTACTGCGCTCAAGGATGTGGAAGACGCCCTGGCCGCCCTGCGCGGCGACCGCGCGCGCCTGCAGCACCTGCAGAGCGCGGCCCAATCGGCCGAACTGGCCGCCCTGCTTGCGCAGCAGCGCTACGCCAGTGGCCTCATCGACTTCCAGACCGTGCTGACCACCCAACGCACCTTGCTGAGCGCGCAAAACAGCGTGGCCAGCACCCTGACCGACCTGGGCACCGACCATGTGCGCCTCTACAAGGCGCTGGGCGGTGGCTGGTCGGCCACCTCCCCTTCTTCTGCAGGACAACCATGAGTTCCGACCTCACTCCCACCTCTTCCGCCCCCAGTGCCAGCGCCATCCAGGCTCTGCTGCACACCGCACCGCGCCCCTGGTGGCGCCGGCCCGTGGTGTTGGTCAGCGTGGCCGTCGTCTTGCTCGCCCTGGGTACCACCTACGCACTGCGCGCGCGCAGCCAAGCCAAGGCCGCACCCAGCTATGTGAGCGAGACCGTGCAGCGCGGCAACCTGACGCTGAGCGTGTCGGCCAACGGCACGCTGCAGCCCACGCGCTCGGTGGCCATCGGCAGCGAGCTGTCGGGCACGGTGCGCAATGTGCTGGTGGACGTGAACGATCGCGTGCGCAAGGGCCAGCTGCTGGTGGAGCTGGACACGGCCAAGCTCACCGACCAGCTCACCAAGAGCCGCGCCACGCTGAGCGCGGCCCAGGCCAAGGTGGCGCAGACGGTGGTCACCGTGAAGGAAGCCCAGGTCAGCCTGGCGCGCCTGGAAGAGGTGTCTCGCCTTTCGGGCGGCAAGGTGCCGGCCAAGAGCGAGCTGGACGCTGCCCGCGCCACACTGGAACGCGCCCAGGCCGACGAGGCCAGCGCACGCGCGAGCGTGGTGGAAGCGCAGGCTGGTGCGTCCAGCGACGCGACCAATCTGTCCAAGGCCTCCATCCGCTCGCCCATCGACGGAGTGGTGCTCACGCGCAGCGTGGACCCCGGCAATGCGGTGGCCGCCTCGCTACAGGCCGTCACGCTGTTCAGCGTGGCCGAGGACCTGAGCAAGCTGCGCCTGCAGGTGAATGTGGACGAGGCCGATGTGGGCTCGGTCAAGGTAGGCCAGAAGGCCAGCTTCACGGTCAGCGCCTACCCCTCGCGCAAGTTCCCCGCCACCATCACCCGCGTGGCCTACGGCTCCACCACCACCGAAAACGTGGTCACTTACATCACTTACCTGGAGGTGGACAACAGCGACCTGACCCTGCGCCCCGGCATGACGGCCACCGCCACCATCACCGCGACGGAACGCAAGGACGTGCTGCTGGTACCCAACACTGCGCTGCGCTTTAGCCCCAGCACCGAGGCGAGTGCTGGCCGGCCTGCAGCCGGCGGCAGCAGCATCATGAGCAGCCTGATGCCGCGCCCGCCCGGTGGCGGCGCGCGCAGCAAGATCGCGGGCACCGCCGCCGGTGCCGGCGGCAATGCCAAGCAGGTCTGGGTGCTGCGCGACGGTGCACCCACCCCCGTGGCGGTGCAGACCGGCATCAGCGATGGCCGCATGACCGAAGTGCTGGGCGGCGAGCTGACGGCGGATATGCGCGTCATCACCGACCAGCGCAGTGGCGGAGCCACGCGATGAGTGCAACGGCGACCCAGCCCCTGATCGAGCTTCGCGGCGTCACGCGCACCTACGGCCAGGGCGCCACCGCGCTGCAGGCGCTCAAGGGCGTGGACTTGCGCATAGCCGCCGGTGAATTTGTGGCCATCATGGGCCCCAGCGGCTCGGGCAAATCCACCGCCATGAACACCCTGGGCTGCCTGGATACGCCGACCACGGGCGAATACCTGTTCCAGGGCGTGCATGTGGAGACCCTGAGCCGCGATCAGCGCGCCCAGCTGCGCCGCCACTACCTGGGCTTTGTGTTCCAGGGCTTTCACCTGCTGCCGCGCACCAGCGCGCAGGAGAACGTGGAGCTACCCCTGCTCTACCGCGGCGAATCCGCCAGCGCCCGCCACAAGGCCGCCGCCCGCGCCCTGGCCCAGGTCGGCCTGCAGGGGCGCGAGCACCACACGCCGGCCGAGCTCTCCGGCGGGCAGCAGCAGCGCGTGGCGATTGCGCGCGCCATCGTCACCGAACCCACGGTGCTGCTGGCCGACGAGCCCACCGGCAACCTGGACACGCAACGCAGCGCCGAGATCATGGAGCTGCTGCAGGACCTTAACGTGCAACACGGCATCACCGTGCTCATGGTCACGCACGAGCCCGACATGGCGGCCTACGCCAAGCGCATCGTGCGCTTTGTGGATGGCGTGGTGGAAAGCGATGTGCGCAACGCCCACCCCATGGGCCGGGAGCAACGCAAAGCCCACGACGAGGCCGGGGTGCACTGATGCTCCTCAACACCATCCTCCTCGCGCTGCGCTCCATCCGGCGCAACCTGATGCGCTCCTTCCTCACCATCCTGGGCATCGTGATCGGCGTGAGCGCCGTCATCACCATGGTCACGTTGGGCAACGGCGCGACCCAGGCGGTGCAAACGCAGATCTCCAGCCTGGGCACCAACCTGCTGCAGATCCGCCCCGGCCAGCGCATGGGCCCGGGCTCGGGCGGCGCGCCCTCCTTCAAGGAAGTGGACGCCACCGCCATCGGCAGCCAGATCGGCGGCATTGCCGCCGTGGCACCCGAATCGCGCGCCAGCGTGACCCTGGTGGCCAATGGGCGCAACTGGTCGTCCAGCGTGGTGGGCAGCAACAACGCCTGGCTGACCACGGGCAACTGGCAGATCAAGGAAGGCCGCGCCTTCAGCGAAGACGAGCTGCGCGCAGGCGCCGCCGTCTGCTTCATCGGTGAAACCGTGCGCCGCGAACTGTTTGGCGGCACGCCGGCCCTGGGCCAGGCGCTGCGCGTCAAGGCCATGTCCTGCGAGGTCATCGGCATCTTGGGCTCCAAGGGCCAGGGCAGCTTTGGCAATGACCAGGACGACATGGTGCTGGTGCCGCTCAAGACCCTGCAGCGCCGCATCACCGGCAACACCCGCGTCAACACCCTGCTGGTCTCCATGGCCGAGGGCAGCGACGCCACCCGCATCAAGGCCAGCATCACCCAGCTGCTGCGCGAGCAGCGCAAGCTGGCCGATGGCGTGGAGGACAACTTCAATGTGCTCGACACCAAGCAACTGGCCGACACGCTCTCGGGCACTACGCAGATCATGACCACGCTCTTGGGTGCGGTGGCAGCCGTGAGCCTGCTGGTAGGCGGCATCGGCGTGATGAACATCATGCTGGTCAGCGTGACCGAGCGCACCCGCGAGATCGGCCTGCGCCTGGCCATTGGCGCGCTAGAACGCGAGGTGCTGCTGCAGTTCCTCATCGAGGCCGTGGTGCTGGCCTCGCTGGGCGGACTCATGGGCGTGGCCCTGGCCACCGTGGCCAGCCTGGGCCTGGCCGCGCTGATGCAGATTCCCTACAGCTTCGACCTGGGCATCAACCTGCTGTCCTTCGCCTTCTCGGCGGCGATTGGCGTGGTGTTCGGCTTTGTGCCGGCACGGCGCGCGGCGCAGCTGGACCCGATTGAGGCGTTGCGGCACGAATAGTGCCTCCAGCCCCCGCAGAATCTGCGCGAGCAGCTCCTACTTCGATAGCAGATCGCGCAGTGCCTGGGGGTAGATCAGGTGCTCTTGCGTGAGCACGCGGGCGGCCAGGGTGTCGGCGTTGTCGTCTGGCAGCACGGGCACCACGGCCTGTTGCAGGATGGGGCCGTGGTCCAGTTCGGCGGTGACCAGGTGCACCGTGGCACCGGCGAACTTGCAGCCGGCCTCGATAGCGCGCTGGTGCGTGTGCAGGCCGGGGAAGGCGGGCAAAAGCGAAGGGTGGATATTGGTGAGGCGCCCTTCGTAGTGGGCGGTAAAACCCGGCGTGAGGATGCGCATGAAGCCGGCCAGCACCACCAGCACCGGCGCTTCGGGCGTGTTGTAGCGGTCAATCTCGGCCATTAGGGCCGCGTCGAAGGCTTCGCGGCTCTCGAAGGTTTTGTGGTCCAGCACGGCGGTGTCTATGCCCTGCTCCTTGGCGAAAACCAGGCCGCCGGCCGTGCCCTTGTTGCTGATGACGGCGGCAATGCGCGCGCCAAAGCGGCTCTCCCAGTCTTCACGTTGTGCGGCCCGCACGATGGCGGCCATGTTGGAGCCGCCGCCAGAGATGAGAATGACGATGTTTTTCATAACTGGCTTAATTATGACCACCCCCTTGCTGCTCACCCCTGTCGAAGCCCGCGTGCTGGCCACGCTGATGGAAAAGGCGCGCACCGTGCCCGACAGCTACCCGCTCACCCTGAACAGCCTGTTGCTGGGCTGCAACCAGAAAACCAGCCGCGAGCCGCTGATGGAGCTGAGCGAATCCGAAGTCAGCAGCGCGGTGGACACGCTGCGCGAAGCCGGACTGGTGCACGAGACCAGTGGCGGCCGTGCCACCAAGTTCACCCACAACGCGCAACGCGGCATCGGCGTGCCCGAGCAGAGCGCCGTGCTGCTGGGCCTGCTCATGCTGCGCGGCCCGCAGACGGCGGCTGAGCTGCGCCTGAACGCCGAGCGCTGGTACCGCTTTGCCGATACTTCCTCCGTCGAAGCCTTTCTGGACGAGCTGCAGGAGCGCAGCGAGGAGAAAGGCGGCCCGCTGGTCATCAAGCTCGACCGCGCACCGGGCGCGCGCGAGCAGCGCTGGGCGCATTTGCTGTGCGGGCCGGTGGACGCGAATGCCGCTGCCACCGCACGCAGTGCGGCCCCGGCCAACGGCGAGCTACAGGCCCGGGTGACCCAGCTGGAGGCCGAGGTGGCCAGCCTGCGCGCGACCGTCGAGCTGCTGTGCAAGGAACTGGGCTTGTCGCAACCCGGACAAACAGAATAGAACGATCGTGCTAAAACACGCGTTGTAGCGGCTTCAGACCGCCTTTCAGGAGATCTTTTCAATGGATTTGGCTTTCACCCCCGAAGAACAACAGTTCCGCGAAGAGATTCGCGCCTGGGTCAGCGCGAACCTGCCCACCGACATTGCCCACAAAGTGCACAACGCCCTGGAGCTCACGCGCGACGACATGCAGCGCTGGGCCAAGATTTTGGGCAAAAAAGGCTGGCTGGGCTTTGGTTGGCCCAAGGAATTTGGCGGCCCGGGCTGGACCGCCGTGCAGAAACATTTGTTTGAAGAAGAGTGCGCACTGGCTGGCGCACCGCGCATCGTGCCCTTTGGCCCGGTGATGGTGGCCCCGGTGATCATGGCCTTTGGCAATGCCGAACAGCACCAGCGCTTTTTGCCCGGCATTGCCAGCGGCGAGGTCTGGTGGAGCCAGGGCTATAGCGAGCCCGGCTCCGGTTCGGACCTGGCCTCCGTCAAGACGCGCGCCGAACGCCAGGGCAACAAGTACATCGTCAACGGCCAGAAGACCTGGACCACGCTGGGCCAATATGGCGACTGGATCTTCTGCCTGGTGCGCACCAGCAACGAAGGCAAGCCCCAGACCGGCATCAGCTTCCTGCTCATCAACATGAAGAGCCCCGGCGTGACCGTGCGCCCCATCATCATGCTGGACGGCGGCCACGAGGTGAACGAGGTGTTCTTCGACAACGTGGAAGTGCCCGCCGAGAACCTGATTGGCGAAGAGAACAAGGGCTGGACCTACGCCAAACACCTGCTAAGCCACGAGCGCACCAACATCGCCGACGTGAACCGCAGCAAGCGCGAGCTGGAGCGCTTGAAGCGCATCGCCAAGCGCGAAGGCGTGTGGGAAGACAGCCGCTTCCGCGACGAGATTGCCAAGCTGGAAGTGGACGTGATTGCGCTGGAAATGCTGGTGCTGCGCGTGCTGTCGGCCGAGAAGAGCGGCAAGAACTCGCTGGACATTGCGGGCCTGCTCAAGATTCGCGGCAGCGAGATCCAGCAGCGCTACAGCGAGCTGATGATGCTGGCCGCCGGCCCCTTCGCCCTGCCCCTGATCCGCGAGGCCATGGAGGCCGGCTGGCAAGGGGACTTCCCCGGTGGCGAAGCCGGCAACGCGCCCCTGGCCTCTCACTACTTCAACCTCCGCAAGACCACCATCTACGGCGGCAGCAACGAAGTGCAACGCAATATCGTGGCCCAGGTTGTTTTGGGTTAAGAGGAGAAGAACATGGATTTCGATTTTTCTGACGACCAGGAACAACTGCGCGACGCCGTGCGCAAGTACGTGGACAAGGGCTATGACTTCGAGCGCCGCCGCGCCATCACCCGAGCCGGTGGCTTTGACCGCGCTGCCTACACCGAGCTGGCCGAGCTGGGCCTGACCGGCCTCTATGTGCCCGAAGCCGATGGCGGCATGGGCATGGGTCCCATCGAAGGCATGGTGGTGATGGAGGAACTGGGCCGCGGCATGGTGCTGGAGCCCCTGGCCCAGGCCCTCATCGCTGGCGCAATGATTGCCGGCTATGCCGATGCCGCTACCAAGGCAGCCTGGCTGCCCGGTGTGGCCAGTGGTGAAAAGCTGGTGGTGCTGGCCTACCAGGAGCGCGGCAGCCGCTATTCACTGGACGCCATTGCAGGAAAAGCCCACCAAGCCCCCGGTGGCTATGTGCTGAACGCTACCAAAAGCATAGTAGCCGCCGGCGATCTGGCGGATGCGTATCTGGTCTCGGCCAAGGTCAACAGTGTGCTGGGCCTGTTCCTGGTGGAACGTGAATCGGCTGGCGTGAGCACACGCGGCTATGGCACGCAAGACGGCAGCCGCGCCGCCGAAGTGACCTTCAAGAACGCCCCCGCCACACTCATCACCACACAAGGCCTGGCCGCGCTGGAGCATGCGATGGACGTGGGCATTGCCGCCACCTGCGCCGAGGCCGTGGGCGTGATGGACAAGACCGTGGCGCTGACGGCCGAGTACCTCAACACTCGCAAGCAGTTTGGCGTGGCGATCAGCAGCTTCCAGGCCCTGCGCCACCGCGCGGCCGACATGAAGATGCAGCTGGAACTGGCCCGCAGCATGAGCTACTACGCCAGCCTCAAGCTCAACGCCCCGGCGCCCGAACGCCGCGCCGCCATGGCCCGCGCCAAGTACCAGCTGGGCCAAAGCATGCGCTTCATCGGCCAGCAGTCGGTGCAGATGCACGGCGGCATCGGCGTGACCGACGAGTACATCGGCAGCCACTACTTCAAGAAACTCACCCAACTGGAAATGACCTTTGGCGACAGCCTGCACCATCTGGGCGAGGTGTCGGCACGCATGCAAGACACAGCTGGCGTGTTTGCCTGAACGGGCCCGGGGCTGGACGGCACACAAACGCCAGCCCCTGCCTTGAAACCACCATGGCCGTCTACCTCCAATGTGTCGCCAAGCGCATGCGCGGCGGCTACAAACACGAGCACATCCACATCCTGTGGTGGGTGCAAGTGGTGGACGGCAAGCCCACTAGCGAGACTGGCTTCTCCACCCAAACGCAGTTGATCGACTTCGTGGAATCCAGCGGCCCGCAGGCTCTGTGGTGCCCCGCCGCCAAACCCGGCCGGCCCGGGGCGTGGGTGGGTGTGCAAACCTTGGGGCGCAAGAAGTATTTACAGGCTTATCGGGACGGGCGGCCTACGGAGGACTTGTTGGGTTTGCCTGACAAGTGAGTCGGGTGTCAGCCTCGGCTCAGAACCCACGCCACGATCTACTGCCCGGCTTTCTTCGCGGGAATCCCGAATCCGACACCAAAATAAAAGTCGGTCTCTGGGGGCGGAGGGAATGTTGCCGATTGAAGGCTTGATTCAACACAAGAAGCAAAAGCTGTTTGCTCCTTCCAGTAGATTGCACCGACCTTGCCCGAAGTGGTCACCACAAACACGAGATCCACTCTCGGTGGGCGTTCGAGAGCCGGTTGGCTAAGACATTTGCCCACTGCTGGGCCGACAACGCCCCGAAAGGCGGGTTGCATCTTGGTTTGGTACCACTCCAGCAATGCGGGGTTAGATGATGAAGCTTCTGACTTTTTCTCCGCTTCAGCATAGGTCTCGGCAAGACACACAGACGATGCGAAAAGTGTCATGACGAGCAAAGCTTGCTGAAAATACTTGAACATCCGATGTGACTTCCATTGATTTTTAAGCGTCCGAGGCCACCAGCACGCAACATCCGCGACGAAGCAACGCCCAGATGTTTCATATCTGAGTGCTGAGTGGGCGGACCTGCTAGCTTTCATTGTGTCTGAGACCGGAACTCGTTTTGACTAACGTGGACAATCTTCGCCCTTGCAAGTCAAAATGGCCTTGAGCTCTTTAGTTCGCTGCTTCGTCATACCTTGCCAACAGACGGCGGTGGCTACGTATCGGAAACTACCGCCCTCCCAAGCAACGGTCTCAAAACGGCAACCGGCTTCACGATAGGCGATCCAAGCTCGTTGCGCGTCGAGAAGGGCATCCTTCGCAGCAGGCTCTTCAAGCCATTTCATTGCCTTGCTATAGGCGTCATTTAGTAATACGTCTGCTTGGAAATACCCGTACCAAGCACAAATAGCCATATCCCCTGCACCACCACACCCCTTCGCGATTTCCCTCCGGATTTGCTGCTCGTCGTAACCGGTATTTTGAGAGGACACCATTGCGCGAATGGCTCGCTCGTCTACCGCCGCATGGGCTACCGAAGAGCATAAAACGAAAATCAGAACTAGAAGCCGCATGATATGAACGCTATCGTTGGAGGCCACTGACAAGCAACACGCGCCGCGAAGCGGCATCCTGAAATTGCTTGTCCGTGTGAACCGACATGTGAAGGTCATTGGGTGGTTGATCGTTCAAACGGACTTCCTTTAAGGGACAGCAGGGCCGCACTGGCGCCCCCTGACCGATAGGCTGTCCTGACAGCATCTTGCTCCGGAAGGCTGGGGGCCGCCCTCAAACTGAAATTCGGAAGCGAGATTGGTGCAAGGCACGTACGGAGTTGAACGATGAGGTCTTGTAAGACCGTGTCTTCAGACCAACGCTCGCATTTGGCTTCAGCAATCGCAAGCCGGATAAGCCAGAAATTGTGCGAATAGTTGGTCGCAGACACCGACGACAAATGACTCATGTAACTCTCGCTAGGTTTGAGGCAAGCCAACCAACCAGCCGCGACAATGCCGCGCCATGAGTATTCCCCTGAGCAAAGGTCGGCCAAAACATTCGCATTGAACGCCGCCAAATACTTCAATAAGACGTAGTGATAGTCAAGCGGCTCGTAACGGACCTGGAGGTACTGCGCCAGCACGCTCCCTAGCTCAACTGCATCGCGCACCAATTCCGCAGTGCGCTGTTTCGCAGCTGACACCTTCATGATTCGTATGTACTGCAGATCTGTGATCATGCGAACGACATCATCATGATCGAAATACATGCACTGATCTTTCACGTGAAGATGACCGGGCCACCAACATGAACAGCGAAACCGCCTGCTCCTGTTGTGGGTCCGTGTCGATTGATGAGTTAAGTCGCATCGTTCACCTCGTCAGTGCTCCTGCGCTTCTCCATGAGACGCTTGACAGAACCGAAGCCAACGATCGCGCCCGCTAGGACGAGCACCAGCGAATAAACGAAGTTCGTCTCCCTTCCGGACAGGAGAAGCTGCAGTGGATCGAAGATCACTCGGCAAAGCAACTCGCCGCGACCGGTGCACTTCACTGCAACACGCCCAGGGTCAAGCAGCAGATGTGCGGCGGAGTAGAAGAAAAAGGCGGCCAGGACAACGCCCAAATATGGCACCCAAGCCGGGCTGAGGGCTTCTGTCATAGCTCGACGCCGCTCATAGTCATTGAAGCTCTCTGGAGGACGCATAGACTGACTGCGACCTACCGTTGGCGGTCAGCGGGCGGCATAGCCGTCCGATGGAGCAATGAGTCAAAGCTACTTCCAGTCATGTGAAAGCAGCTCACTTGGTATGAGGTCGCCCCAAATCTTCCAACCTTCTTTCTGCAGTCTTTCGAACCACTCGTCACGCCGCGATTCTGGAAGGCGAGAACCACAAAATGGGCAATGGTGGATTTGAAGGATTTCAGCCGAAGGTTGGCAAATGAGCCCATATTCGTTGAAGACTGGTGACCAATAGATGCGCTTATCAGTTGACCCTAGCAAAGGGCTCTCTGCGCGAGGAAACGCCATGTTTACTTGCTCAGACATTTCCGCGCAGCAATGCTCTTTGGCATAGCTTGGTTCGTCGGACAGAACAAGCGAGAAGGCCATGCGCTTTAACGTGTTATGGCCGTCAAACAGGTCTTATGAACAAAGTCGCGTCGCCACATTTTTTCCTCCCGTGTACTTATTAAGTGATTGATTTATATCTGATCTAGCAGATTCAAAGCTACCTGGTTTTCTTGAAAATGAAGCCAAACCCCGCAAGAAAGCATTCGGGTAGGAGCAGCTATTACGCCTGTGCCTCATGACAAGCCACACACAGCTTGTTCCCCTCCGTATCCCGAACGTAAGCCCCGTAGTAGTTGGCGTGGTACTCGGGCCGCAGGCCGGGGGCACCTTCGCTGCTGCCACCATGGGCCAACGCCACTTGGTACACCGCATCCACCTGCGCGCGGCTGCTCGCCAGAAAAGCTGTCATCTGGCCGTTGCCAACCAAGTGTTCGTTTTCAAACGGCTTGCCGATCAGGAACAACGGACGCGCCACGCCTCCAGTCTGCCAGCCCGCCCAAGGGCGGCTGCGGTCGATGAAGCGTTGCTGTTGGCCCAAGGCCTGCATGAGCGGGGTGTAGAAGCGCAGGGCTCGTTCGAAGTCGATGACGCCGACGAAGATGTGGGAAAACATGGGCCCTCCAGTTCAACTGATTTGCTATCAAATAAGAAGCTGCTTACGCAGATTCCACGGGGGCTGGAGGCCTGAAACACCGTAAATGGCTAGACCAGCCCCTCCTCCAGCAGCTCCCGCTTCACATAGGCGTAGTACAGCGGCGCGGCCACCAGGCCGGCCACACCAAAGATGGCTTCGCCGACAAACATCACCGCCAGCAGCTCCCAAGCGGACGTGCCGGTGCGCTTGCCCACCACTTTGGCGTTGATGATGTATTCGAACTTGTGGATGGCGATGAGGAACATCAGGCAGGCCAGGCCCACCATGGGCGCCACCGACACGCCGGCCAGGGTGAGCACGCCGTTGCACAGCAGGTTGCCGACGATGGGGATGAGGCCGGCAAAGAAGGTGAGCGCGACCAGCATGCCGCGGTAGGGAATGTGCACCTCAAAGAGCGGCAGGACGGCGAGCAGGAAGATAGCCGTGCACATGGCGTTGAACGCCGCAATCCAGAACTGGGCGACCACGATCTGGCGGAAGGCCTGGATGAAGTGCGCAGCGCGGGTACGCATGGCGCCACGCAACGGTGCGGGGTGGTCCATCGCGGGCGTACCCACCACCAGCGCGCCAATGACCAGGCCCACATAGGCCAGCAAGCCACCCTGCAGGCCGGCAGAGCCCATGCCGGTCAGTGCCCTGGCCTGGGACTGCAGGTAGGCCGCCAGCCAGGCCTGGGCCGCGATCAGCTCATCGGGCAGGTGGGAGGCAAGGTTGGGTGGCAGCTTCTGCCGGATTTCGAGCACGGTACGGGCCAGGTGCTGCAGCAAGGCCTCGTACTGCGCCACCGCGCCTACCAGCATGCCCTGGGCGTTGACCATGACCACGGCCAGCGCCAGCAGGGGCAGGACGATCACGATGGCCGCCGCCCAGAAAGCGGACAGGCGCAAGCGGCCCAGGCGCAGCCCTTCGCTCATGGCTTTGGTGGCCATATAGCCCAGGCACACGGCCAGCAAGCCGGGCAGGAGCCCGTAGCACAGGGTCAACAGGCACATCAGCAGCACCAGCACCTGGGCGCTGGTAGTTACCAAACGGGGGGAGAAGCGCGGGGCGCGGGGAGCGGGAGAGGGAGGCGTCATGTGTAAGCGATGGTAGCAAGCGCCCTGCCAAGGATGAAATTTCCCGCACAAGGCCGGGGACTTAGAACCAAACCCGTTCTTGTCACGGATTTGCCGCACTGCGTTAACACTTCTTTGCAAAAGTTCGCGGAACCGGTCTGGAAATTTCCGCATCCCAACCTACCTTGGAGCAGAGCCCGTCGCAACGGGTGCGGCGGGATGTTTTGTCCTGTGCATAGGAGGTGTCTCAATGGATACAAAAGAAAAGTCAACCTACGCCAAGGCAACCGCGATCGGTTTGCTGGTGTCCACCTGCTTTCTGGGCGGCTATGCGGTGTCGCAACACAACCTCCCTCCCCCGTCCCCCAGTCAACCCGCAGCGGCCGCCCGTGGCGCCACGCCGCCAGTGTTTGCGCCCACCAACTTCTCTGACATTGCAGAGCGCCAAGGCCCGGCCGTGGTCCACGTGAGCGTGGCCGGCATGGTCAAGACCAGCGGTCCGGCAGGCCCGCAGCTGGATCCGCGCGACCCGTTCTATGAGTTCTTCCGCCGCTTCCAGGGCCCGCAACAAGGCCCCAGCGAGGCGCCCACGCGCGGCACCGGCTCGGGCTTCATCGTCAAGTCCGACGGCGTGGTGCTGACCAATGCCCACGTGGTGGCCGATGCCAACGAGGTGACCGTCAAGCTGCAGGACAAGCGCGAGTACAAGGCTAAGGTCATCGGCCTGGACAAGGTGTCCGACGTGGCCGTGCTCAAGATCGACGCCAAGGACCTGCCCACGGTCACCATCGGCGACCCCAAGGCAGCCCGCGTGGGCGACTGGGTGATCGCCATCGGCTCGCCTTTTGGCTTTGACAACACGGTCACTGCCGGCATCGTCTCGGCCAAGTCGCGCACGCTGCCGGACGACGGCTATGTGCCCTTCCTGCAGACCGACGTGGCCATCAACCCCGGCAACTCGGGCGGCCCGCTGTTCAACCTGGCCGGCGAGGTCATTGGCATCAACTCCCAGATCTACAGCCGCAGCGGCGGCTACCAGGGCCTGAGCTTTGCCATTCCGATTGACGTGGCCATGAAGGTCGAAGGCCAACTGCTGGCGCACGGCAAGGTCTCGCGCGGCCGCCTGGGCGTCACCATCCAGGAAGTGAGCCCCGAGCTGGCCGAGTCCTTCGGGCTGGACAAGCCCACCGGCGCGCTGATCAACTCGGTGGAAAAAGGCGCAGCGGCTGACAAGGCCGGACTGCAGCCGGGCGATGTGATCCTCAAGTTCAACGGCACGCCCGTGGCCCAGTCCTCTGAGTTGCCGCCGCTGGTGTCGGACACCGCACCGGGTGCCAAGGTACCCGTCACCATCTGGCGCAAGGGCCAGGCCAAGGACATCAGCCTCAGCGTGGGCCAAATGGATGTGGCCGATGCCAGCCCTGCCGCAGCCGCGCCCACAGGCGATCGCCAGCTGGGCCTGGCCGTGCGGCCGCTGACCCGCCAGGAGCGCAACGAAGCCCAGGTGGCCGGCGGCCTGGTGGTGGAGGACGTGGCCGATGGCCCCGCCAAGCGCGCTGGCCTGCAACCGGGTGATGTGATTCTTTCTGTCAACGGTGAACTCGCCAGCGGCGTGGACACCCTGAAATCCCAGCTGGCCAAGGACCGCAAGCGCATGGCCCTGCTGGTACTGCGTGGGGACGACCGGCTGTTCGTCCCCGTGACCGTGGGTTAAGACCCATGCCGTCCACCATACGAGGAGCCTGCCATGCCACCACCAGCACCCCCACCCCAGGCCAGTCCCGAAGACGTGCCTGAACTCGTGGCCGCCGTGTTCGACGCCGCCCCGCTGCCTGAGCGCAAACGCCTGTTGGAGCTGATGATCCGTCCGCTGGGCGTTTTGTCGCTGGCGGCGGTGGCCAACGGCCTGTTTGCCCAGATCGCCCTGCGCAGCAACTGGACGCGCTTCCAGCTGCAGACCGAAGACGTGCAGAACGTGCAGTCCGACGATGTGTTCGCTCTGGCGCACTATGTGCAGCAGGTCAGCGTGCACTCCTTCGATGGCATGCGCCAGGTGCTGATGGGCTCGCCCGCGCTCATGGGGACCACAGCGGCGGCGCTGTTGCTCACCCTGCTGACCAAGGAAATCAAACGCCGCAACGCCCGCGCAGATACCGAAAAGGACTTTGATCCGCCGCTCTAGCCGGAGCGGTGAAATACATGAAATCGGGCTTTAGCCCCGATGGATATTGCGCAAGTAGCTACTTTTTCAGTAGCAATTATTTGCCAAGGAGTTGCGCCAGAACCAGGCGTGCGCTGGAGAGATTGGTGGCGCAGGGCACATCGTGCACGTCGCAGGCCCGCACCAGGGCGTTGATGTCGGGTTCGTGCGGCTGCGGCGTCATCGGGTCGCGTAGGAAGATCACCGCGTCCACCTCGCCTACCGCCAGGCGTGCGCCAATCTGCAGATCGCCGCCCCAGGGGCCGCTGAGCATGCGCTCCACCGTCAGCCCGACTTCGTCCACCAGCCGGCCCCCCGTGGTGCCCGTCGCCATAAGAATACATTTCTGCAGGGCCGGGGCGAACTCGCGGGCGAGCTCGACCATGGTGTCTTTCTTGCGGTCGTGCGCAATCAGCGCGATGCGGGGACGGTCGGAAGGCGTGGGAGTGGCGGGGGCGTTGTGCATGCCCCGCATGCTAAATCAAGAGCCGGCTGGAGCGCGGCACATGCGCCATCAAAAACTCCATCTGGTCCGCCAGGATGCGGCGGTTGCGCAGGATGAAGTCTTCCCACAGGCTTGGTACGTAGGGCGTGTAGAGCAGCGGCATGTGGGCCTGCTCGGGCGTGCGGTGGCTCTTGCGGTGGTTGCACGGTTTGCAAGCGGTGACCACGTTCATCCAGGTGTCGATGCCCTGCTGGGCAAAGGGAATGATGTGCTCGCGCGTGAGCTCGCTCTCGTGAAAATGGCCGCCGCAGTAGGCGCAGACATTGCGGTCGCGGATGAATAGCTTGGCGTTGGTGAGGCCGGGGCGCAGGTCGAAGGGGTTGATGTTGGGCACGCCGCGCGTACCGATGATGCTGTTGACCCGGATGACGGACTGCTGGCCGGTGACGGCGTTGTGGCCGCCGCGGAAGACGGCGACTTCGCCGCCAGATTCCCAGCGCACCTCACCAGCGGCGTAGTGAATCACCGCCTGTTCCAGCGAAATCCAGGACTGAGGGAGCCCCTGGGCCGACAACTTCAAGACTTTCACAAAGCGCCTCCATCAACGGTAAAACCTACCACCAACACGGACTGCAAAGGTCTGCCAGTGCGCACCGGACATGCGTCCGGGCCCTGCTAGGTGACAATATACCGTGTTTCCATGACAAATTGGCTTCAGGCCCCGGCCGGATTTGCGCGGCCTGCTATCAAAAAGATAACAACTCCATGAAGGTTTTTCGCGGTTTCAAGCATCCCGGCGTGGCTAGCGCCAGCGCCGTCACGATCGGCAACTTTGACGGCGTGCACCGGGGCCACCAGGCCATGCTGGCGCTGCTCAAGGGCGAGGCACAGCAGCGCGGTGTTCCCAGCTGCGTGCTGACCTTCGAGCCCCACCCGCGCGACTATTTCGCCGAATTGCACAAAAAACCCGAGCTGGCCCCCGCCCGCGTGGGCACCCTGCGCGACAAGCTCGAAGACCTGGCCAAGGCCGGCGTGGACCAGACCATCGTCCTGCCCTTCGATGCCCGGCTGGCAAACCAGAGCCCGCAGGAATTCATCGACCAGGTGTTGCTGGGCGGCCTGGGCGCGCGCTACGTGCTGGTGGGCGACGATTTCCGCTTTGGCAAGGCGCGCGCGGGCGACTACGCGCTGCTGGACGCCGCGGGAGACAACCAGGGCTTTGACGTGGCGCGCATGAACAGCTACGAGGTGCACGGCCTGCGCGTCTCCAGCTCCGCCGTGCGCGAGGCGCTGGGCCAGGGTCGCATGCAGGACGCAGCCCGCCTGCTGGGGCGACCCTACTGCATCAGCGGCCACGTGGTGCACGGGCGCAAGCTGGGCCGCACGCTGGGCTTCAAGACCCTGAACCTGCGCTTTGCGCACTGGAAACCGGCTGCCAGCGGCATCTTTGTGGTGCTGGTGCATGGCCTCTCGGACAAGCCGCTGCAGGGCGTGGCCAATCTGGGCGTGCGCCCCTCGCTGGACCCCACCGACGTGAACGGCGGGCGCGTGCTGCTGGAGACCCATTGCCTGGACTGGCCAGCCGCCCTGGGCCCGGAGGGGGCCTACGGTAAAATCATCCGCGTGGAACTGCTACACAAACTGCACGACGAACTCAAGTACGACGGTCTGGACGCCCTCACCCGGGGCATACAAAAAGACCGCGACGATGCACGTGCCTGGCTTGCCGCCCGAATTTGACGGGGCCCCCCGACGCACCTTGCCCCGCGTCTTGCCCCCATTGCTTGCCGTTGCGCCCACCGCAGGCCGTCCAACTCCCCTTGAGATTTGCCATGACTGACAAAGTTGATTACCGCAGCACCCTGAACCTGCCCGACAGCCCCTTCCCCATGCGCGGCGACCTGCCCAAGCGCGAGCCGGCCTGGGTCAAACAGTGGAACGAAGAAGGCCTCTACAAAAAACTGCGCGATGCCCGCGCTGGCGCCCCGCTGTTCGTGTTGCACGACGGCCCGCCTTACGCCAACGGCAAGCTGCACATCGGCCACGCGCTGAACAAGGTGCTCAAGGACATGATCGTCAAGAGCAAGCAGCTCGCCGGCTTTGACGCGCAGTACATCCCCGGCTGGGACTGCCACGGCCTGCCCATCGAAAACGCGATCGAAAAACTGCATGGCCGCAACCTGAGCCGTGACGACATGCAGGCCAAGAGCCGCGCCTTCGCCACCGAGCAGATTGACCAGCAACGCGAAGACTTCAAGCGCCTGGGCGTGCTGGGTGACTGGGAGCGTCCCTACCGCACCATGGACTTCAAGAACGAGGCTGGCGAAATCCGCGCCTTTAAGCGCGTCATCGAGCGCGGCTTTGTCTACCGCGGCCTCAAGCCGGTGTACTGGTGCTTTGACTGCGGCTCATCCTTGGCCGAATTCGAGATCGAATACGCGGACAAGAAGAGCGACACGCTGGACGTGGCCTTCGAATCCAACGATGCGGCCGGCCTGGCCAAGGCCTTTGGCCTGAGCGCACTGCCCACAGGCAAGCAAGCCTTCGCCGTCATCTGGACCACCACCGCCTGGACCATCCCCGCCAACCAGGCGCTCAATGCCCACCCCGAGCTGGAGTACGCGCTGGTGGACACACCCAAGGGTGTGCTGCTACTCGGCGCCAACCTGGTCGACAAGTGCCTGGAGCGCTTCGGCCTGACCGGCACCGTGCTGGCGACTGCCAAGGGCGAAGCCCTGCGCGGCCAGGTGTTCCGGCACCCGCTCTACGACTTGCCAGATAGTGGCAACGAATACAGTTACAAGCGCCTCTCGCCGCTGTACTTGGCTGAGTATGTGAGCGATGGCGACGGTACCGGCATCGTGCACTCCTCGCCGGCCTACGGCCTGGACGACTTCAACAGCTGCGTGGCCAATGGCCTGAAGTACGACGAGATCCTCAACCCCGTGCAGGGCAACGGCACCTACGCGCCGGATTTCCCGCTGTTCGGCGGCCAGCACATTTGGAAGGCCATCCCCGCCATCCTGGATGCGCTCAAGCTCGCCGGCCGCCTCATGTCCACCGTACCGATCCAGCACAGCTACCCGCACTGCTGGCGCCACAAGACACCGGTGATCTACCGCGCCGCCGCCCAGTGGTTTGTGCGCATGGACGAAGGCCCTGGCGTGTTCACCAAGGACAAGGCGCCCAAGACCCTGCGCCAGCTCGCGCTGGACGCCATCGAGCAAACCAGCTTCTACCCCGAGAACGGCAAGACCCGCCTGCGCGACATGATCGCCAACCGGCCCGACTGGTGCATCTCGCGCCAGCGCAGCTGGGGCGTGCCTGTGCCCTTCTTCCTGCACAAGGACAGCGGCGAGCTGCACCCGCGCACCATGGAAATCCTGGACCAGGCAGCCGACATCGTCGAAAAGGGCGGCATCGAAGCCTGGAGCCGTGTGACCGTGGAAGAGATGCTGGGTGCGGCCGACGCGCCGAGCTACACCAAGAGCACTGACATTCTGGAAGTCTGGTTCGATTCCGGCTCCACCTTCCAGCACGTGCTGCGCGGCAGCCACAAGGACGCCTACAGCGTGCCTCCCTTCCACGCCGAAGGCCCCGAAGCCGACCTCTACCTCGAAGGCCACGACCAGCACCGTGGCTGGTTCCACAGCTCGCTCTTGCTGGGCTGCGCGCTGTACGACCGCGCACCCTACAAGGGCCTGCTGACGCACGGCTTTGCCACCGACGGCCAGGGCCGCAAGATGAGCAAGAGCCTGGGCAACACCGTAGACCCGCAAACGGTAACCAGCAAGCTGGGCGCAGAGATTGCCCGCCTGTGGGTGGCCAGCACCGACTATTCGGGTGACCTGAACATCGACGACAAGATCCTGGCCCGCGTGGTGGATACCTACCGCCGCGTGCGCAACACGCTGAAGTTCTTGCTGGCCAACGTCTCCGACTTTGACCCGGCCAAGGACGCCGTGCCGGCCGACCAGCTGCTGGAAATCGACCGCTACGCGCTGAGCCGCGCGGCCCAGCTGCAGGCCGACATCCTGGCGCACTACAAGGTCTACGAGTTCCACCCCGTGGTCTCCAAGCTGCAGGTGTATTGCAGTGAAGACCTGGGCGCGTTCTATCTGGACATCCTCAAGGACCGCCTCTACACCACCGGCGCCAATAGCCTGGCCCGCCGCTCCGCGCAGACCGCGCTGTGGCAGATCACGCAAGCGATGCTGCGCTGGATGGCGCCCTTCCTGAGCTTCACGGCCGAGGAAGCCTGGGCCGTGCTGGGCGCCGAGGGCAAGACACCTGCGGCCAGCAAACTGTCCATCTTCATGGACGGCTATGTGCCACTGGCGGCAGCCGACGAGGCCTTGCTGGCCAAGTGGGACCGCATTCGCGCCGTGCGCGAAGCCGTTAACAAGGACATCGAAACCCTGCGCGCCGCGGGCCAGGTGGGTGCGTCCCTGCAAGCCGAAGTGACGCTCACTGTGCCTGCCGAGGAGCACGCCCTGCTCAGCAGTCTGGGCGAAGACCTGAAGTTTGTGTTCATCACTTCCGCTATCACTTTGGTAGCGGGTAGCGCACAATCCATCGCGGTTGCAGCCTCTAACGGCACCAAGTGCGAGCGTTGCTGGCACTACCGCAGTGACATTGGCGTGGACGCCGCGCACCCCACGCTATGCGGCCGCTGCACCAGCAACCTGTACGGCGCCGGCGAAAAGCGGGTGTTTGCCTGATGGCGCGCGGCGGCAAATCCCTGGGCGGCGGCTCCAGCAGCGGCCTGTGGCAGTGGCTGGGCCTGGCCTTCATCATCTTCCTGGTGGACCAGTTCACCAAGGTGCTGATCCTGGGCTACTACCACCTGGGAGACAGCACCTATGTAACCAGCTTCTTCAACGTGGTGCGCGTGCACAACACGGGTGCGGCCTTCTCCTTCCTGGCAGACGCTTCGGGCTGGCAGCGCTGGTTCTTCACCGGGCTGGGCGTGGTGGCAGCCGCCGTCATCATCTGGATGCTGAAGTCGCACCCCGGGCAGAAGCTGTTCAGCTTTGCCATGGCCTGCATTTTGGGCGGCGCCATCGGCAATGTGATCGACCGCCTGATGCACGGCTATGTGGTGGACTTTCTGGACTTCCACTGGAGCGGCATGCACTTTCCGGCTTTCAATATGGCCGACAGTGCGATTTCGCTGGGCGCAATTTGCCTGATACTGGACGAATTGCTGCGGGTGCGCAAAACCAAATAAGCCCAGGACGCGCCGCGCAGCACTGCAAGGATTCGATGTGACCCATTTATTGAATTTGTTTGCTGCCATCGCACTGCTGGTGTGGGGAACCCAGCAGGTGCGTACCGGTATCCTGCGCGTATTCGGCGCCAATCTGCGCACCATCCTCTCGCGCAGCGTGAGCAACCGCCTCGCCGCCGTCGTCTCTGGCATTGGCGTGACCGCCGTGGTGCAGTCCAGCACGGCCACGGCGCTCATCGTCTCCTCCTTCGTGGGCCAGGGCCTGGTCAGCCTGCCCGCCGCGCTGGCCGTGATGCTGGGTGCGGACATCGGTACCAGCCTGATGGCCGTGGTCTTCTCGCGCGATCTGTCCTGGCTCTCGCCCCTGTTTATCTTTATTGGCGTGGTCTTGTTCATTGCCAAGCAATCCACCACGCCGGGCCGCGTGGGCCGCGTGCTCATCGGCCTGGGCCTGATGCTGCTGGCGCTGCGCTTGGTCTCCGAATCCACCCATGTGCTGACCCAGGCGCCCGCCGTCAAGGCCCTGCTGGGAAGCCTGACCAGTGACCTGCTGCTGGAGCTGACCGTGGGTGCGGTGCTGGCCGTGGTGTCCTACTCCAGCCTGGCCATCGTGCTGCTCACCGCCACGCTGGCGAGCACTGGCGTGATCCCCATGGAGGTAGCGCTGGGTCTGGTCATGGGGGCTAACCTGGGTAGCGGCACGCTGGCCGTGCTGACCACGCTGCGCGCCAATGTGGAGACGCGCCAGGTGCCACTGGGCAACCTGGTCTTCAAGGTGTTGGGCGTGCTGGCCATCGTGCCGTTCCCCGGCGTCTGGATGCAGTACGCCAGCCCCTACCTGAACGATCCGGCCACGCTGGTGGTGGGCTTTCACCTGGCCTTCAATGTGGGCGTGGGCCTCGCATTCATCGGCTTTACCCAGGTGGTGGCGCGCTGGGTCGAACACTGGCTGCCCAAGCCGCAAAAGACCACCGTGGCCGGTCGCCAGCGCCATCTGGACCCCTCAGCCCTGGCCACGCCCTCGCTGGCCATCTCCTGCGCGGTGCGTGAATCCATGCACCAGGCCGATGTGGTGGAAGCCATGCTGCTGGGCACACTGACCGTGATGCGCGACAACGATCTGGGTCTCGCCAAACAGCTGCGCGAGATGGACGACACCGTCGATGAGCTCTACAGCGACATCAAGTACTACCTGACCAAGATTTCGCGCGAGGCCCTGGCCGAAAACGAGGCGCGCCGCTGGACTGACATCATCAGCTTCACCATCAACATGGAGCAGATCGGCGACATCATCGAACGCGTGGTGCAGGATGTGGAGGACAAGAAGATCCACAAGGGGCGCGAGTTCTCCGACGCGGGCCTGGCCGAGATCTGCGAGCTGCACAGCCGCCTGGTGGACAACCTGCGCCTGGGCATGAGCGTGTTTCTCAACGGCAATGTGCGCGACGCACGCCGCCTGCTAGAGGAAAAGACCCGCTTCCGCGACCTGGAGCGCCAGTACGCCGCCACCCACATCGCCCGCCTCTCCGACAACACGCTCTCCAGCATCGAGACCAGCTCCCTGCACCTGGACCTGATCAGCGACCTCAAACGCATCAACTCCCACATCTGCTCCATCGCCTACCCCATCCTCGATTCGGCTGGCGAACTGGCGCCGAACCGGCTGCGCATGAGCGAAGGGTCGGATAGAGGAAAATAGACACCATTGATCGCTGCCCCACCTTGGGCAGGCCGGGGGCACACCCCGGCATGGCACCCTAGACCCATACCCACCCATGCAAATGCTTTTCAAGAAACTTTGGCTCGCCGGCGCCGTGCTGGCAGCCTTCTCTGCCCCGGCCGCCATGGCCCAAAGCGAGGAAACCACGCCAACGTCCAGCGTGGTCCTGGCCCAAGCCGCACCTGCCCCTGCTGCCCCGGCAGACAACGCCGTCTCTACCCAGTTTGATCGCACGGTGAACAAGCCCGCCAATTGGTACTTCTCCTGGGGTTACAGCCGCCAGCAGTACGCGCCCTCCGACATTCGCGTTACCCAGCCCGAACTGGGCAACGACTTCACGATCCGCCAGGCGCGCGGTAGTGACTTTCCCTCCAGCATCCCTGACACGCTGAGTTCCCTCATCAACCTGGACTTCACCAACCCGCAAGAGAATCTGCGCATTGGCAAGTTCATGAATGAAGACAAGACCTTTGCGATCGAGTTCTCGCTGGACCACAGCAAGTACAACGTGGACCTGGGACAGACCGTGGCCGTGGACGGCACCATCAACGGCAGTGCCGCACCCGCCACCATGACGGTGGACGGGCAGAACTTCAACTACGCACTGCACAACGGCCTGAACCACGTGATGATCAACGCCGTCTGGCTGCGCCATCTGCGTGGCCCGCAGGACAAGCCTGGTGACCTGCAACTCATCAGCCGCGTGGGCGCCGGCATCCTGCTGCCGCATGCCGACAACACCATTCTGGGCAAGGCCAACGAAGTCGGCCCCAAGAACGAAAACATCTGCTGCTTCAACAAGAACGACTGGTGGCAGATCAACGGCTGGACGGCTGGCGTCGAAGTGGGTGTGCGCTACCGTGTCTACAAGAGCATGTTCCTGGAACTGACCCAGAAGTTCGCCTATGGCGTGCTGATCGGCGTACCCGTCTACAAGGGCACGGCCGACCAGAAGCTCTGGATGAGCGAGCAGGTGCTGTCGGCCGGTTTCCTCTTCTGACGCGGAACCGTCAAACATTCGTACAAAGGGCACCCTGGGGTGCCCTTTGTATTTACAGCGTCAGGATGGTGCTGCCCGTGGTCTGGCGGGCTTCGAGGTCACGGTGCGCCTGTTGCACATCTTCCAGGCGGTAGCGCTGGGCAATGTGGATCTTCACCTGGCCGCTGCCCACCACGGCAAACAGCGCGTCGGCCATGGCCTGGGTGCTCTCGCGCGTGGCGATGTGGGTGAACAGGGTCTGGCGGGTCACATAGATGGAGCCCTTGGCGCCCAGCACGCCGGGGGCAAACGGTGGCACCGGCCCGGACGCATTGCCGAAGCTGGCCATCAGGCCGAAGGGCGCCAGGCAGTCCAGCGATTTATCCCAGGTGTCCTTGCCCACGCTGTCATACACCACCTTCACGCCCTTGCCACCGGTGATCTCCTTGACCCGTGCGGCGAAATCATCTGCTGCGTAATTGATAGCATGTTGCGCACCATTGGCGATGGCTAGCTGGCATTTCGCATCCGAACCTGCGGTGGCAATCAGGTTCAGGCCCAGGGCCTTGGCCCACTGGCAGGCGATGAGCCCCACCCCGCCGGCCGCTGCATGGAAAAGCACAAAGTCGCCCGGGTTGAGGCCGCCCTGCGGCAGGGTGCGCAGCAGCAGGTATTGCGCGGTCAGGCCCTTGAGCATCATGGCCGCACCGGTCTCGAAGCTGATGCCATCGGGCAGCTTGCACACGCATTTGGCCGGCAACACGCGCACCTCGCAGTAGGCTCCGGGCGGGTTGCTGGCATAGGCCACGCGGTCGCCCACCTGCAGGTGCGTGACGCCCTCGCCCACGGCGTCCACCACACCAGCCGCCTCCATGCCCAGTTGCACGGGCAACTGCTGCGGGTAGAGGCCGCTGCGCTGGTACACATCAATGAAGTTCAAGCCCACCGCATGGTGGCGCAAGCGCACCTCGCCGGGGCCGGGATCACCCACAGTCACGTTCACCAGCTGCAGCTGCTCGGGGCCGCCGTGCTGGGTGATATGGATGGCGCGGGAGGCGATGGCGGTCATGGGGGGTCTCCTGAATCGGGGTTGGAAATTCTGCCGGGCATGTTGCCAGAAATGCGCGTCAGCCGCATGCCAGCGAGGGAATTCACGCCTTGCTACAGTCGCCCCCCATGACCCAACGCCTCACGCCTACTGCCATCGCCCTGCTTGTGATCCCGCCGCTGCTGTGGTCGGGCAATGCGGTGGTGGGCCGTGTGGTCGCGCCCCTGGTCTCACCCATCACGCTGAACCTGCTGCGCTGGGCGATTGCCTTTGTGCTGATGTTGCCCCTGGCTGGCGCCGTGCTGCGCCCGGGCAGCGTGCTGTGGCCGCAGTGGCGGCGCTTTGCGCTGCTGAGCCTGTTCAGCATCGGCGGCTACAACGCCCTGCTCTACCTGGCCCTCAATACCTCCAGCGCCATCAACGTGACTCTGGTGGGCGCGAGCACGCCGATCTGGATGCTCATCATTGGCCAGCTCTTCTTCAAGATGCGCGTCACCCGGCGCCAGCTGCTGGGTGCCTTGCTCTCGCTGAGTGGCGTGATGCTGGTGCTGGGCCGCGGCGACTGGCAGGTCATCACCCGTCTGCGCCTGGTACCAGGCGACCTCTATGTGCTGCTGGCCTCCATTGCCTGGGCCTTCTACAGCTGGCTGCTGGCGCACCCCACGCCCGAGTCGGCCCCCATTCGCGCCGACTGGGCGCGCTTTCTGCTCGCACAAATCGTGTTCGGCCTGGGCTGGTCGGCGCTGTTCAGCGCAGGTGAGTGGGCGCTGACGCCTGCCCATATCGACTGGAGCTGGCCGCTGGCAGCCGCGCTGGCTTTTATCGCCGTGGGCCCGGCCATCATTGCCTACGCCTCCTGGGGCGCGGGCGTGGCGCGCACGGGGCCGGCCGTGGCGGGGTTCTTCATCAACCTCACGCCACTGTTCACTGCCCTGCTCTCATCGGCCTTTCTGGGCGAAACGCCGCAGGCGTATCACGCGCTGGCCTTTGTGCTGATCGTCTCGGGGATCGTCTTGTCCTCACGCAAGTGAGGGCTGGCCCGCCCCGGCCGCAGATTCCTTCTCGGGCACATAGTGGGCGCTGCATGCCAGGATGGTGGCCGCAATCACAACCACCGTCATGGCGGCCGTCAGTGAGGCATGCTGGGCAATGCCGCCAATGAGCGGCGGGCCGACCATGAAGCCGCTGTAACCAATGGAGGACACCGCCGCAATGGCCGCCGCAGGCGTGGTCCCCGGCACGCGGCTCGCCGCGCTATACAGAATCGGCACCACCATGGCCAGGCCCGCACCCACCAGCGCATAGCCAAACAGCGAAACCCAGGGGTGGCCGCTGAGTAGCACCACCGCCATGGACACCGCCGTCAGGCTGCCGCTGGCGCGCAGCAGCAGGCGTTCGCTGTGGCGGGCACGCAGGCCATCGGCCGCAAAGCGCATCACCGCCATGGCGCCCGAGAAGGCCGCGTAGCCCAGGGCCGCACGGTCCTGCGGCATGTGCACCTCCTGCTTGAGGTAGAGCACACACCAGTCATACATCACGCCCTCGGCGCTCATGCCGGTAAAAATCAGCACGCCGATGATCAGCAACGCGCCATGCGGCCAGGCAAAGTGCGCCGCTCCGCTGCCACCGCCGGCAGGCGCCGGCGTGGGCAACATCCAGCGCGCCGCCAGCGGAATCCACAGCACCATGAGCAAGCCCACGGCCGTCAGCTGCCAGCTCGCCGGCATGCCCGCGCGCAACAGCGCCGCCGTCAGCGCCGCCCCCGTCATGCCGCCCACGCTGAACATGCCGTGCAGGCTGCCCATAATGGGCTTGCCACCCGCCGCCTCCAGCGCCGAACCTTCGGAGTTGATGGCTACGTCATAGACGCTGATGGACGAGCCAAACACCACCATGGCCAGCAGCAATAGCGCGTAGTGGGGCCAGTGCAGCACCAAGCTCAGCACGACCGCCATGGCCACGGAGCACAGCACCACGGCGCCACGGGCGCCCAGGCGGCCGATGAGTCGGCCCGCGAACAACAGTGCGGCCACAGAGCCCACCGCGGCCGCCACCAGCACCCCGGAGAGCGCGGCCTCGCCCAGCCCATAGGCTTCCTTGACCGAAGGGATGTGCACCCCCCAGGCGCCGGCGAACACGCCCAGGGCGGCAAACAGGCTGCGCGTGGCCCAGGTGGCCTCGCGGATTTGGGCGGGCGTGCCATGCGGCATGGAGGCCTTGTTCATGCCAGGCCCTTCAAAATAAGCTTTCTCTTGGTTTTCATGGGGATTTGCCAAATAGTTCAAAAACGCACCACAATGGCGCTATCTCATTCGTATAGCGTAAGGCCTTGCGCCACGGGCGGCAACGCCAATCCATACCAGCAAAATGACAAAAATAGCAAAAAACATTGCTTCCCACGGCCAGCCCGAATGCTGCAGTGTGGCCGCCATCGGGCATGACGACCCCAGCGCCCCGGAGCATGCGCGCCAGCTGCGTGAGGACATTGCGGACTTCATCGCCCGCGCAGCAGCAGGCAGCCTGCGCATGGTCTCTCCCCCGCCCCAAACGCACTGGACCATGCGCGGCGCGGGCCATCTGCACATGAACGCCGAGCTGTTTTTGCAGGTGCAGGGCTATACCGAGTTCCGCTTTCCGCATGGTGCGGTGACGCTGCGGGCGGGCGAAGCCCTGGTGATGCCGCCCAAGCTGCTGCATGACGAGTGGGTGGGAAGCGCCGATGGCAAGCCGTTTTCCAACATCGTGGTCTACGCGGACCACCAGAGCATGTCCTGCCACTCGGCCAACGAGGCCCGCCCCGGCCGCCCGGCGAATTTGTTTCTGGAGAGCTTCCAGCATGTGGAGGCCCCACGCATCGAGGCCTGGCTCAACGACGCGGCCAAGCCCCCTGCCGACGACGCCCATGGCCTGTGGCCGCTGCAGCAGCGCGCGCTGGTGCTGACGGCGCTATCCTCCGTCGCACGCATGCTGGACACGCCGCAGAAAGCCACCTCCAGCGAACCAGCGCTGCTGGGGCGCCTGCGCGTGGCGGTGCAAAACCGCCTGGGCGACCCGGAGCTCACCGTGGCCAGCCTGGCCGATGAAGTGGGCTGCACGGCGGACTACCTCTCCAACCTGTACAGCCGCAGCACGGGCGAGCACCTGTGGCAGGTGGTACTGCGCCAGCGCCTGGCGCGCGCCGCGCGCCTGCTGACCGAGAGCGACTCTGCAGTGAAAGAGGTGGCCTGGTGCTGCGGTTTTGCCAGCGCCAGCTACTTCATCCGCAGCTTCCGCCAGCAATTCGGCGTCACGCCCAAGGCCTTTCGCACCCAAGCGCAGGCCTGAGTCCGCGCCAGACTAAAAGGTACCGGGGAAGGCGCCGCCGTCAAGCAGGATGTTCTGCCCCGTGAGGTAGGCAGCCTGCTGGCTACAGAGGAAGGCGCAGACCTGGCCAAACTCCTCCGGTGTGCCATAGCGGCCCATGGGAATCTGCGCCTGCTGCGCCGCGCGGATGTCGTCAATCGACTTGCCCGTCTTGGCCGCCGCGGCCTTCACCGTGGTGGCGACGCGGTCCGTGTCGAACTTGCCTGGCAACAGGTTGTTGATGGTCACGCCCTTGGCGGCCAGGCTGCTGCGTGCCACGCCCGCCACAAAGCCCGTGAGGCCGCTGCGCGCGCCATTGGAGAGCCCCAGGATATCGATGGGCGACTTCACCGAGCTGGAGGTAATGTTGACGATGCGCCCGAAGCCGCGCGCGGCCATGCCGTCCACCGTGGCCTTGATGAGCTCGATGGGCGTGAGCATGTTGGCGTCCACCGCCTTGATCCAGGCCTCGCGGTCCCAGTCGCGAAAGTCGCCGGGCGGCGGGCCACCCGCGTTGGTGACAACGATGTCAAAGTCTTTTCGCATGGCGAAGATGGCCGCGCGGCCTTCCACAGTGGTAATGTCCTGGGCGCAAAATAGCACCTCAGCCCCCGTGTGCACTGCGTAAGCCGCTTCCAGATTCATAGCACTGCGCTCCAGCGCCTCAGCACCGCGTGCCACCATGAGCACGTTCACGCCCTCGGCCACCAGCGCCTGCGCGCAACCCAGCCCCAGCCCCTTGCTGGCACCACCCACCAAAGCCCATTTGCCCTTCAGTCCCAAGTCCATCAGCGTCTCCTGGTCACAACATACACACCGGCCAGCACCAACACCGTGCCCGCCACGATCCACACATTCATGGTCTCTCCCAACAGCACCACGCCCATGGCTATGGTGGACATGGGGCCCACCATACCCACCTGCGCGGCCAGGCCGGCACCAATGCGCTCGATGGCCATCATCACCATCAGCACCGGCACCACGGTACAGGCTGTGGCGTTGAGCAGCGAGAGCCACAGCACCTGCGGCGCCACGGCAAAGGCTGTATCCAGCGGACGCAGCACCACAAACTGTGCAATGCACAGCACGCAGGCCACGCTGGTCGCCAACCCCACCAGGCGCAGCGAGCCCAGGCGTTGCACCAGTTCACCGCTGTAGACAAGGTAGATGGCATAGCTGATGGCGCTGCCCAGCACCAGCGCCGCACCCAGCGCCACATTGCTGCCGGCCAGCGTGACCTCGTGGCCAAACACCAGCAGCACGCCGCTGTAGCTTATGGCCATGCCCAGTGCCTGCGGGCCACTTACGCGCTTGCGGTATAGCACCACCCCCAGCAAGACCACCAGCGTGGGGTTGAGGTACAGGATGAGTCGCTCCAGCGATGCCGAGATGTAGGCCAGGCCCGCGAAGTCCAGGTAGCTGGCCAAGTAATAGCCGGCGATGCCCAGGCCCAGAATGCCCAGCACGTCCTGGCGCGTGAGCGGCACCACCGTGCCAGCGGCCCTGGCCTGCCGTCCCGTCCACCACACGATGGCCAAAAAGAAGGGCAGCGCAAACAGCATGCGCAGCATGATCAGGGTCACCGCATCCACGCCATGGCGGTAGGCCAGCTTGACGATGATGGCCTTGCCGCTGAACGCGATGGCACCGGCCATCGACAACAGAATGCCGGTCGCTATCGACTTAGGAGCTGCTTGCGCACTATCCATAGGGGCCAGAGGCAATTTCTATTTAAAAACCTTGAGCATATGCTGTACGACCACTACGCCCAGCAGCACCAGTCCGCCGGCCACGATACCCACTCCGGCATCAGCCAGGAAGGACAGCGGCAGGCCTTCGAGTGCATGGTGCAGCCAGGGCAGGCCGTGCACTAGGATGCCGCCGCCCACCAGGAACATGGCCGCCGTGCCTGCCACCGACAGCGCCCGCATCAGCCAAGGTGCTGCCACGAGCAGCCCCCGGCCCAGCGCACGCTGCGCGTTGGCCCAAGCGCCTTCACCTGATTGTCGGCTCAGGAACAGGCCCGCATCGTCGATTTTCACGATGCCAGCCACCGCGCCGTACACGCCTATCGTCATGATGAAGGCCACACCCGCCAGCACCGTGAGCTGCGTGCTCCAGGGCTGGCTCTGCACCGTGCCCAAGGTGATGGCAATGATCTCGGCAGAGAGGATGAAGTCCGTGCGGATCGCGCCCTTGACCTTGTCCTTCTCCAGCGCCATCAGATCCACAGCAGGATCGGCCAGAGCGTCCATCAGCGCTGCCTCATGGGCCTGGTCGTCCTCAGCGCGGTGCAGGAATTTGTGGGCCAGCTTCTCGAAGCCTTCAAAACAGAGAAAGGCGCCGCCCACCATGAGCAGCGGCGTCACCAGCCAGGGCGCCACGATGCTGATGGCCAACGCCGCCGGCACCAGGATGAGCTTGTTGAGCAGCGAGCCCTTGCACACTGCCCACACCACCGGGAGCTCGCGGTCAGCGCGCACGCCGGCCACCTGCTCGGCGTTGAGCGCCAGGTCGTCGCCCAGCACGCCAGCCGTCTTCTTGGCCGCCACTTTGGTCAGGACGGCCACGTCGTCCAGGATGGTGGCGATGTCATCGATCAGGGCAAGAAGGCTGCTGGCCATGGCGTAAGACTTGGAAGTGAATGGAGCAGCCATTGTCACCGCTTGCCCGACGGCATCCCCCATTTGGCGTATAGCCCCTTAGTGCTAACCCGAACAAACCTGGCCCGAAGCTTGCTGGAGAATGTGTAAAACGCTGCAATTGCTTCGCACCATGGTCACTACTACCCCAGCGCCTGCCAACGCACCATTGGCCAACCCCACTGTGCTGGACATCGAAGCCTCCGGCCTGGGGCGCAGCAGCTACCCCATCGAAGTGGGCTACGTGCTGCCCGACGGCCACGCCTACTGCACCCTGGTGCAACCCGAAGAAGAATGGACCCACTGGGATGAAAGCGCCGCCGCCCTGCACCGCATCACCCGCGGCCTTCTCAAGGAACGCGGCCTGCCCGCCCGCGAGGTGGCCAGGCGCCTGAACGAACAACTGGCCGGCCAGACTGTGTATTCCGATGGCTGGGCCAATGACTACACTTGGCTCTCGGCCCTGTTCGAGGCCGCAGAGATGACACCGCGCTTCAAGCTGGAGAACCTGCGCAGCCTGCTCAGCGACGCCGAGGCCGAGCAGTGGCACCAGGTCAAGGCCCAGATCGCCAGCGAACGCGGCACCCAGCGCCACCGCGCCAGCTCCGACGCCCGTCTGCTGCAACTCACGCTGCAGCGGCTGCGCGGGCCGTATTGAAACACCAGGCTTGCCGAGAGCTGGCTCGGCAATTCTGATAGGCCTGATTACTTCGTTTCAGCCAACTTGGTTTCCAACACGCCTTTCTTGCCAGCGCTTTCATCCACCAGTTGCAATTTGTTGCGTGCATACATGAAACCCATTTTGACTTCCTGCCAGATGTAGTAGGCGACACCCGGCTTGGCATCGATTTCCAAGGTATCGGTGTTTTCGGCCTTGGAGGCGATCACGTGCTTGCCAGGAGACACCTCCTTGTACAAATAGGTCTTGGCAGCAGTCTGGCCAATTGCCTTTCCGTCAACCTCCACATCCATCTTGACTGCCCCGCCCATCGACTCATTGCGATAGATATACAGAGCAGCCTTGTCTGCGGGTACGGCAAACGATTTGTTCGCTGCATCCTGGCTGGCATCACCCATCTTGACCGATGCGCACCCCACCAGGCTGGCGGAAATGAAAGCAATGAGAACGAATTTTTTCATGTATTTCTCCCTTGGGGAATCTCTTAAAAACTGCAAAGCGCAGCGCGCGAAGTGTAAGCGGGCAGCCATACTCCAATCAGCAAACCCATGGGAAACAATAAGGCTCTAGACAACAACCCCCAGTCAAAGCCTGGACAAGCGCAGTAACATGCGCCGACACACCAACCACAAAGAGGAGACAGACACCATGGCCCTTACCGTAGAGATCAACCTGGGTTACGAATTCGATGTGAAGGCCAAGGCCAGCGAAGTGTTCGAAGTCCTGTCGGACGTGCCCACCTCGGCCAGCCACTTTCCCAAGGTCGACAAGCTCACCGACCTGGGCGGCGGCGCCTACCGCTGGGAGATGGAAAAAATCGGCATCGCCTCCATCAGCCTGCAAACCATCTATGCCTCCAAGTACACCAGCAACAAGGCCAAAGGCACCGTGACCTGGACACCGGTCAAGGGCGAAGGCAATGCCCTCGTTTCGGGCAGCTGGAAGATCACCGACAACAAGAAGTCCACCAAGATCGAACTCGAAATCCAGGGCGAACTCACCCTGCCCTTGCCCGGCCTCATGAAGATGGTGGCGGGCCCCGTGGCGGAAGCCGAGTTTGAAAAGATGGTGGAGCAGTACATCGAGAACCTCACCAAGCGGTTTGGTGGAGAGGCGTAAACCCGGTTTGCGGAATTCTGCGTAACGCGGGATCGCGCTATAAAAAAGGAGCTGCTAGCGCCCTACTGGCAAGGGTTAGCGGCTCTTTTATTCCGAATAAAGATTCCGTTGCGTGCGCGTTGGCTTACTCGCCGTACTTCTTTTGCAAGGTGGCAAACACGCCTGAGGCCTTCAGTCCGTCCAGCGTCTTTTGCCACAGCGCAATGTCGCGATCAGGTATGTCGGTGCTGCACGCAATGTACAACGGTGCTCCCACCAGTTTGACCGACGTCTGAACCAGTGCGTCGGCGGGCAAATTCAATTTCTTCAAAATGTGCTTCACGCCCAACGGCGTATCGCTGATGCCGAGATCACACCGATCCAGCAACAATTTCTTGTAGACAGACTCCCCGTCTGTTGACGTTGGATCCAGGTTCGTGAAACCGGCAGCCTTCAGGGTATTGAAAACAAGTCCGGCATGTCGGCACCCAATCAGGCGGACTTTCTTGGCATCTTCCAAGCTCGCAATCTCCAGCAGATTGCCTTTCTTCTTGTAAAAATAAATGGCGCCATCCCCGAGGGGGCCAATCCATTTGTATTTCTCTTCACGTTCTGGCGTCCTCAACATGGTGATCATCATGGTTCCGGGCACACTGCCCAACATCAAGGTGGTCCGCATGCTCGGGTACACATCAATCGAGATTTTCAGGTTCAGCCGCTCAATGATGGCCTGAACCACCTCCACCGAGAATCCTTTCAGAACGCCGTCCTCGCTGTAGTTGTACGGAGCCCATTCCTCAGTCACGACGCTGATTTTTTTCTCATCGGCCCATAGCGCCGCAGACAAAGTGCAGCCCACCAGATAGCCCGCCCCGAGCAGGACGCTTCTTCTGTCGCAACGGAACTGTTTTTGGAACATGAGGGGGTTGCCTGTCTACTTGGGTGCACGTGGAAGGTGTCCACTCACGGCAGTCGAAGCCACGCTTATCAACGTCCCGTGTCACGAGGCTTGCACCTGGCAGCCAGGGAAGCACAGATACACACCATTCTGGTATGGGAAGCGATACGCGTCAATCAACCAGCGCAACAGGAAGATGCTACCGAATCGATAGCTGCCAGCGCCCTGTCCATAAGCAACAGCAGCCAGATCGTTACAGAACCTGAGCAAAGTCCGCATCCAGCACCACGCGGTAGCGTGCCTTGCCGCTGCGCAGATGGTCCAGCGCGTCGTTGACCTTGGACATGGGAAAATGCTCCACCTGCGGCGCAATGCCGTGGCGGGCGCAGAAGTCCATCATCTTGACTAGCGTGGCAGGTGACGGCGTGGGCGAAGCGGAAATGCTGCGCTGCCAGGACAACAGGCCACCCGTGCGCACCTTCATCGCTTCGGTCACCACGCCCACCAGATGCAAGCGGCCCTTGGGCGCCAGCGTGCCCAGCAGGGCATCCCACTCCAGCGAGGCACCCACGGTGACGAGCAAAAAGTCCAACTGGCCGGCGTGGGCCTTGAGCTCCTTGACATCCACACTCGACACCGTGCGGTGTGCCCCCAGCAGCAGCGCTTCTTCGCGCTTGGACGGGCTGGAGGTAAACGCCGTCACCTCACACCCCCAGGCCTTGGCAAACTTGACGGCCAGGTGGCCCAGACCGCCGATGCCAACCACGCCAACCCTGTCGATAGGCTTGATGTCGTGGATGACGAAAGGCAGAAAGGCGGTACCGCCACCGCACATCAGCGGGCCGACGCTGGCCGGGTCCAGCCCAGCGGGAATGGGCAGGGCCCAGCTCCAGTGGGCGCGCACTTTGTCGGCAAAGCCGCCATGCCGGCCGATGATGGTGGGTTGGCGGGTGGCGCAGAGGTTCTGCTCGCCACCCACGCAGTGCGCACAGTGCAGGCAACTCTTGCTGTGCCAGCCCAGACCCACGCGCTGGCCCACGCTGCGGCCCTTGGCATTGGGACCCAAGGCCACGATGGTGCCCACCACCTCATGGCCCGGCACCACGGGGTAGCTGGTGGGAAACCACTCGCTCTCCACCATGGCCAGGTCCGAATGGCAGACACCGCAGTACTCCACGGCGATCTCCACGTCCTCGGCGTCCATGGGGCCGGGGTCGAAGTCCAGCCGTTCCAGCGGGGCGGTTTTGCTGTGGGCGGCCCAGCCGCGGAAATGGGTCATGTGTGCGCTCCTGATTGCGGGCAAAGAGGGGCACAGCGTAGCGCGAAGCACCGCGCTTGCACAGGGCGGCTGTAACCGCCGGGACTGTCACCACTTCGGCGGATAATGCGCCCGGCGCTGGCAGCGGCCGCGCCCCAACCGAACCAGACATTCACCATGCACCGTGTCGCCATCAGCAGTACAGGCCTGTTCACCCCGCCCGAGGTCATCACCAACGCCGAGCTGGTGGCCAGTTACAACGCCTACGCCGCGCTGCAGAACGCAAAGCACGCCGACGCGATTGCGGTCGGCACCCACACCGCGCTGACGGACTCCAATGTGGAATTCATCGAAAAGGCCTCCGGCATCCAGCGCCGCTATGTGATGGAAAAGAGCGGCGTGCTGGACCCCACACGCATGCGCCCGCATTTCACGCCACGCCCTGATACCGAGATTTCGCTAATGGCCGAAATTGCCGTGAAGGCCTGCCAGGACGCGCTGACAGCCGCCGGCAAGACGGCCGCCGATGTGGACGGTGTGATTTGCGCCGCGGCCAATATGCAGCGCCCCTATCCCGCGATGGCAGTGGAGATCCAGACCGTGCTGGGCGTACAAGGCTATGGTTTTGACATGAATGTGGCCTGTTCGTCTGCCACGTTTGCCCTGGAACAGGCAGTGAACGCGGTGCGCTGCGGCAGTGCCCGCGCCGTGCTGGTGGTCAACCCCGAAATCACCTCCGGCCACCAGGCCTGGATAGACCGCGACTGCCATTTCATCTTTGGCGATGTGTGCACCGCCATACTGGTGGAGCGGCTGGACTTGGCTCCGGCGGGCGCATTTGAAGTGCTGGGCACCAAGCTGCTAAGCACTTTCAGCAACAACATCCGCAACAACCACGGCTTCATGTGGCGCGCCGAAGACCGCAACCCCGAGGACCGGGACCAGCTCTTCCGCCAGGAAGGCCGCAAGGTGTTCAAAGAGGTATGTCCCATGGCCGCAGAGCACATAGAGCAACATTTGCAGTCGCTGGATTTGACGCCGCAGCAGGTGCGTCGTTTCTGGCTGCACCAAGCCAACCTGGGCATGAACCAGCTCATCGCCAAGAAGCTGCTGGGCCGCGAGGCTACGGCGGATGACGCGCCGGTGATTCTGGATGAGTTTGCCAACACCGCATCCGCCGGCTCCATCATCGCCTTCCACCGCCACCACGCCGACATTGCGGCGGGTGAGGTAGGCGTGATCTGCTCATTTGGCGCCGGCTATTCGATCGGCAGCGTCGTGGCACGACGCCTGCACTAACCAACAGCGCTCCGCGCTGCGGCGGAGCGTGGGGTTCTATCAGTTGAGCGGACGCTTGAGGCGCATTTCCTCGATCTTGACTGCACCGACCTGCACTGTCTTGGCGGTGTTCATTTCCCGCTTGAAGCCGGCCAGTTCATGAAAGCGCATGGCGCGCTCGTTGGCAATGGGCAGCCACACGCTGACATTGGAGCAGCCCTCTTCGATCAGGCCTTCGCGGGCGGCATCCCACAGAGCCAGACCGACGCCCTTGTCCCAGTAGTTGGGATTCACATAAATGGCCCAAATCTCGCCCATGGTGGGCGGTGTACCCTTGTCACGGGAACGGTCAAAGCCGACAAAACCCACAATCTTGTCGTCGTCCAACGCGACTTGGACTTGGGGCTCTGCGTATTCGATGGCTTCACGCCAGTAGGCCTGGCGCTTATCCAGGGGCATGGTAGGAATGGGGGTGTCGGCCAACATACTCTTGAAGGCCTCGCGCACAGTGGAGTTATGAAGCTCGGCGATGGCCTTGGCATCGCGCAGGGTAGCGGGGCGAACCTTATAGGTGGTCGTATCGGACATGTCTAACGCAAACTCACGCAAAATTGAAAAAAAGAGCGTGATTGTCGCAGCATTCGTAGAAACCCTCCCCGCCCCTTCATGGACACCCCTCAAATTGACGCGACAAACACCCCGCAGGTTCGCCTGGAGCCCGATGGCTGGACCTTTGCCTGCGCCCCCGGACAGAGCGTACTGGAGGCCGGCCTGGCTGCAGGTGTGGAGATGGAAAGCTCCTGCCGCAACGGCACCTGCCGAACCTGCCTGTGCCGGTTGGCGCAGGGGGAGGTGGCCTACCGCATCGACTGGCCCGGCGTGAGCGCCGAAGAAAGGGCCGAGGGCTGGTTTCTCCCATGCGTGGCGGAGGCGCGCAGCGATCTAGTCGTGGACCAACCCATGGCCTGGCCAGCCAGCCCCTGATCGCACACGGTAAAAACACCAAGCTCGCAAATCCACGTCACCTAGGGTGAACACCATTGCTGCACTGCGCTGCAGGCTTGAAGAATGGTCACCTCAACCCGGGAGTTTTCATGTCTGCCATCACCGTCTCACCCAGTGACCTGCCACTGCAATGCCTGTACCGCTGGGAGAAGGAGCGTGCCGACAAGATCTATCTGAGCCAACCCATGGGCGGAGGCGTGGTACAGGACATAACCTGGGCCGAGGCAGCCGCCCAGGTGCGCAGCATGGCAGCCTGGCTGCAGGCTCAGGGCTGGCCCGAGGGCAGCCGCATAGCCATCATCGGAAAAAACAGCGCCCACTGGATCCTGGCCGACTTGGCCATCGTCATGGCCGGCCATATCTCGGTCCCCATCTACCCCACCTTCAACGGCGAGGCACTGTCCTACATCCTCGCGCACAGTGAGGCCAAAGCCTTGTTCATCGGCAAGATGGACGACACCAACAACCTGCAGACCGGCGTACCCGCTGGACTGCCGCTCATTGCGTTGCCGCTGGCGCCGGCTTTGCGCTCACTGGCCACCCAACAGTGGGAAAACCTGGTCCAGGCTATCGCCCCATTGGCCGGACAGGTTGTGGCCGATGGCGACCAGGTCAGCACCATCATCTACACGTCTGGCACCACGGGCAAACCGAAGGGCGTGGTGCACACCTTCGACACCATGGCCTGGGGTGTTTCCAGCGCCACCCAACGTGTGCGCATGGATGTGCACGACCGCTACATCTCCTACCTGCCGCTCGCCCATGTGGCCGAGCGCATGTTGATCGAACAGGCTTCACTGCGCTACGGCGGGCGTGTCTTCTTTGCCGAGTCGCTGGACACCTTTCTGCAAGACCTGCAGCGCGCCCGGCCCACCATCTTCTTCTCGGTGCCCCGCCTCTGGGTCAAGTTCCAGCAAGGTGTATTTGGCAAGGTACCCGCACCCAAGCTCGCGCGCCTCCTGAAGATTCCGCTGCTGGGTTTTCTGGTACGCCGCAAGATCCTCAAGGGCCTGGGCCTGGACCAGTGCCGCATCGCGGCCGGCGGCGCCGCGCCCATGCCAGCCGATGTGCTGCAGTGGTACCGCAGCCTGGGACTGGACCTGATCGAGGTGTACGGCATGACAGAGAACAGCGGCGTCTCCCACTCCACGCTGCCAGGCTCTCGCCAAATCGGTTCGGTCGGTCTGCCCTATGCGGGTGTGGAAAGCCGCATAGACCCCGAAACCGGTGAAATCCAGATGCGCTGCCCTGCCCTCATGAAGGGCTACTACCGCGAAGAAGCACAAACTGCGGCAGCCTTCACTGCAGATGGCTGGCTGCGCACCGGTGACAAGGGCCAGATCGACCTGCAGGGTTTTCTGAGCATCACAGGCCGCGTCAAGGACATCTTCAAGACCAGCAAAGGCAAGTACGTGGCACCCGCCCCCATCGAAGACCGTTTGGTACTGCACCCCGACATCGAAGCCTGCGCTGTCACCGGCGCCAATTTGGCGCAACCCCTGGCCTTGGTCATGCTTTCTCAGGAGGCTGTGGCGCGTAGCCGTGACGCCGCCGGACGCGCAGCCCTCACCGCATCGCTGCAGGACCACTTGCATACCGTGAACGCGGCACTGGAGCCGCATGAGCGCTTGGAATGCCTGGCCGCCGTCACAACCGCCTGGACACCCGAGAACGGCTTTGTCACGCCCACGCTCAAGGTCAAGCGCAACAAGGTGGACGACACCTACGGCCCGCAGTTCGCCAGTTGGCTGGCACGCGCCACGCCCGTGGTCTGGACCGACAGCCCCTGAGCAGCAGTCAAGGGGCTGCGGTAAGCTCACCGCATGCACTTCTGGAGATTTCTGGCTCCGCTCCTGCTGGCCCTGCCGGCCTGGGGCCAAAGCCCCGCCCACCCCATGGCCGAACGCACGGCGGCCTGCACCGCCTGCCACGGCAACCAGGGTAAAGCCGGGCCCGACGGCTACTACCCGCGCCTGGCCGGCAAACCGGCCGGCTACCTTTACAACCAACTGCGCAATTTCCAGGACGGACGCCGCCACTACACGCCGATGCAGGGCCTGCTCGCACCGCTGGGGCCCGAGTACCTGCGCGAGATGGCAGATTACTTCTCTTCACTGGATGTGCCCTACCCGCCGCCCGCCCGCAGTGATGCGCCCGCCGCCGTACTGGAGCGCGGACGCACCCTGGTGCTGCAGGGCGACCGTGCCCTGGGCGTGCCGGCCTGCGTGCAGTGCCACGGCCAGGCGCTCACTGGCGTGGTGCCGAATACACCGGGCCTGCTGGGCCTGCCGCGCGACTACCTCAACGCCCAGCTGGGTGGTTGGCAGACCGGCCAGCGCAAGGCCCATGCGCCCGACTGCATGGCCGCCATCGCAGGCAAGCTCAGCACACAGGACCTCAATGCGGCGAGCCAGTGGCTGTCCTCCCAGCCGCTGCCGGCCAACACCCACCCCGCCCCCCAGCGCCCCATCGCGCTGGCTGGCGCCTTGACGCTGCCGCCCTGTGGCAGCGCGCCCTGAGATGCGGCGCGCACTCACCACCCTCGCCGCGCTGGCCTTGGGCCTGGCCTTGCTGCTGGCTGCCCTGGTCTGGCGCGAGCTGCAGCCACCAACACCGGCCGCACCTGCCGGCGTCCCCAGCATGGAGGCGGTACAACGCGGCACCTACCTTGCCCAGGTCGGCAACTGCGCGCTGTGCCACACCGCCCCGGGCGGTGCGCCCTATGCAGGTGGCAAAGGTGTGCCCACACCCTTTGGCACGGTCTACACGAGCAACCTCACGCCCCATGCCCAGGCCGGCCTGGGCGCCTGGAATGCCGAGGACTTCTGGCAGGCCATGCACACTGGTCGCTCGCGCGACGGCCATCTGCTTTACCCGGCCTTTCCCTACACCAGCTTCACCCAGCTCGCACGCGAGGACAGCGACGCGCTATTTGCCTACCTGCAAACACTGCCCGCCGTGGACACGCCCAACCGCGAGCACACGTTGCGCTGGCCCTACCGCACGCAGTGGGCGCTGGCGGTCTGGCGCGTCGTCAACTTCAAGCCTGCACCCACCGTCGCCACAGCCCCCACAGGCGACTTGCGCGGCGCCTACCTGGTCAACGGCTTGGCGCACTGCAATGAATGCCACGGCGCGCGCAACGCCTGGGGCGCACCCGACCTGCGCCAGACTCTGGGGGGCGCGACGCTGCCACAAAGCCTCTGGTACGCGCCCTCGCTACGCTCGGCCCGGGAGGCCGGCGTGGCGGCCTGGAGCGTGGACGACACCGTGGCCCTGTTGACCACCGGCGCCAACGCGCACGCAGTCACCAGCGGCCCCATGGCCGAGGTGGTGCACCACAGCACCCAGCACCTGAGCCCGGCCGACGCCCAGGCCATGGCGCGCTACCTGGCCGGCCTGACGCCCGTGGAGAGCCCTGTGGCGGCGCCCGGCGCAGTGCCCCCCGGCGCGCGTACGCTGGGTGCTCGCGTCTACGAAGCGCAGTGCGCGCAATGCCATGGCAAGCAGGGCGAGGGCCGGCCTGGCGCCTACCCTGCGCTAGCAGGCAACCGTGCGGTATTGATGCCGCAAACGCAGAACCTGGTGCTGGGGGTGCTGCAAGGCGGCTTTGGCCCGTCCACGCGCGGCCTGCCACAGCCGCATGGCATGCCGCCCTTCCAGCTGGTGCTCAGCGACACCGAGCTGGCCGGGGTGCTGAGCTATATCCGCAATGCCTGGGGCAACCAGGCCCCGGCCGTGAGCGAGTTTGATATAAACAAGTTTCGCAATCTCCAGGCCCCTTGATCCCCATGAGAACCTCTCCCATGCGCATACTCCCGCTGCTTCTCGGTGTTTCGGTACTGGCCCTGGCTGGTTGCGCCCAATGGGGCCCGCAGGCGCCTGAAAAAGACAAGACCTATGCCATCACCATCCTGCACACCAACGACCACCACGGCCGTTTCTGGAAGAACCGCGATGGCGAGTACGGCATGGCGGCGCGCAAGACCGTGATCGACCAGATCCGCCAGGAGGTCCAGGCGGCCGGCGGCTACAGCCTGCTGCTGGACGGCGGCGATGTGAACACCGGCGTGCCCGAATCCGACCTGCAGGACGCGGTGCCCGACTTCCGCGGCATGAACCTGCTGGGCTACGACGCCATGGCCGTGGGCAACCACGAATTCGACAAGCCCCCCGTCGTGCTGCAAATGCAGCGCGACCTGGCCACTTTCCCCATGCTGTCGGCCAACATCTACAAGGATGGCAAGCGCATGTTCGCACCCTACAAGGTGTTCAACCTGGGTGGTGTGCGTGTGGGGGTAATGGGCCTGACGACCGAAGACACGCAGAAGATGGTGCACCCGGACAATGTGCGCGGCGTGACCTTTGCCGACACACAGACCGAAACCGCCAAGCTGCTGCCCGAGCTGCGCCAGAAGGCCGACGTGGTGATTGCCGCTACCCATATGGGCCACTACGAAAACGGCCAGCACGGCGTACAGGCGCCCGGCGATGTGGAACTGGCGCGAGCCGTCAAGGGACTTGACCTGATCGTGGGTGGCCATACACAGAACCCGGCCTGCATGAAGGCCGAGAACGTACTGGACCGCGCCTATGTGCCCGGCACCGAGTGCAAGCCCGACCAGCAGAACGGCACCTGGATCGTCCAGGCCCATGAGTGGGGCAAGTACGTGGGCCGCGCCGATTTCACCTACCGCAACGGCGAATTCAAGTTGGTCAAGTACGCCCTGATCCCCATCAACCTCAAGAAGCCGGTCAAGACGGCTGACGGCAAAACCGTGCTGCAGACCTACACGCCAGAGATTGCCGAGTCGCCCGAGATGCTCAAGCTGCTCCAGCCTTTCCAGGACTTTGGCCAGCAAAAACTGCTGGTGGAAGTGGGCAGTAGCGACGGCAAGCTCGAAGGCGACCGCGCCGTGGTACGCAGCCAGCCGACCGCACTGGGCGTGATGATTGGCCAGTCCATGATGGAAAAAGCCAAGGCTGACTTCGCCATCGTTAACGCTGGCGGCGTGCGCGACTCTCTGCCTGCAGGCAAGCTCACCTACAAGGACGTGCTGACCGTGCATCCCTTCGGCAACACCATTGTGGTGGTCACGCTCAACGGCAAGGAAGTCATGGACTACCTGAACGCTGCCGCAAAGATGACGCCCGGCTCGGGTGCTTTCCCTCAGTTTGCCGGAGTTCAACTGGTCATTGAAGGTGGCAAGGTGCAGAGCGCCAAAGTGGCCGGCCAGGACATTGACCCAGCCAAGACGTACCGCATGGCCATCAACAACTTTGTGGCGGCGGGCGGCGACGGCTATCCCAAGCTGACCACGCACCCGGGCTATGTGGATACGGGGTTTGTGGACGCCGATGTGTTGCGCGCCTACATTGCAGCCAACAGCCCGCTCAAGTCCCAGGCCTATGCGCCCGGCAACAGCGTGGTCCGGAAGTAAATGGCCCGACTCTCACGCAGACCCAAGAAGCCCACCTCCAAGCGCCAAGCCTCCGTGCCCACACGCCTGGGGCGTGCCGGGCAGCACATGATCATCGACGGCTATGCGCCGGCGCAGATGATCGAAGACCTGCGCAAATACCAGGCCGAACTCGAAATCCAGAACAAGGCGCTGCGCTACTCGCAGCAAGAGGCCGAGGGTGCCTCCGAGCGCTTTGCTACGCTGTTCTCCAATGTGCCACTGGCCCTGATGGTGGTGGACGAAGAAGGTTTGGTCCTGGCCAGCAATGCCATGGCGCTGCGCCTGTTCCAGCCGCTGGAAAGCGATGCACCGCTGAACTTTCTGTTGCCCTTTGTGGGCCCCGAGCACACTGACGAAGTCGCCGTGGCCTTCTCCAGCGCCAAGCAGGACGGCACCAGCGAAGTCCACGAGGTTGCCTTCCTGGCCGGCTCGCGCGGGCAGTTCACAGGCGATCTGCACATTGCACGCATCGAGAACCCGCTCGACGAGCTGGCGCACTTCATCTGCGCCATCATCGACCAGGGGCCCCTGCTGGCCGAGCGGGCCGCACTGCAGGAGAGTGCCGATGTGCTGCGCCAGCGCAACGAAGACCTGCTGCTCAGCGAGAACCGCATGGCGGCCATCATCAACTCCTCGCTGGACGCCATCCTGTGCATCGACGAGAAGCAGTGCATCACCGTTTTCAACCCCGCTGCCACGGCCCTCTTTGAGTGCCCAGCCGACCAGGCCTTTGGCGCACGCCTGGGACGCTTTCTGCCCGATGTGGAGGAAGCGCTGGAGAATGGCGCTGTCCCGGCCCAGGCCATGCTGGGCGAGTTCACCGCCACCACCATGCTGGGCAAGCAGATTTATGTGGAGATCAGCGTCTCGCTGGAACGGCGCCTGCGCACCCGCGCGCCGTTGCAGTCGGCCGATGCCAACCCCACTGTCCGGCGGGGAAAGCACGGCGGACACGGTACGGTCACCACGATTTTTGCGCGCGACCTGACCGCCCGCAAACTGGCGGAAACCCAACGTGCAGCGCTGGAAACCCAGCTGCGCGAATCCCAGAAGATGCAGGCCATGGGCACGATGGCAGGCGGCATTGCACACGACTTCAACAACATCCTCAGTGCCATCCTGGGCAATGTGGAACTGGCCAAGCAGGACACGCCCACCGATGCATCCTCCCTGGTCAGCCTGCGCGAGATCGAAAAAGCGGGCCGGCGCGCGCGCGACCTGGTGCGCCAGATCCTGACCTTCAGCCGCAACGAACCGCCCAAACGCACCCCACTGCAGCTGGCCGAGGTGGTGCAGGAGACCGCGCGCCTGGTCAAGGTGGCTCTGCCACCGGCAGTGGACTTGCAGCTCTTGCTGCCAGAGGACCTGCCCTCGGTGCTGGCCGATGCGACCCAGGTGGAGCAAGCCCTGCTCAACCTCTGCACCAATGGCTTTCTGGCCATTGGCAACACCAAAGGCTCCGTCACCATCGAGCTCGGGCAAGCCGGGATCGCCCTGCCCTTCAGCGACCGCATCGGCGTGTCACCGGGCCACTATGTGACGGTGCGCGTGCGTGACACGGGCGGCGGCATGTCCGAAGCCACCATGCAGCGCATCTTTGAACCCTTCTTCACCACCCGCCAGGTGGGCCAGGGCACGGGCCTGGGTCTGTCGGTGGTGCACGGCATCATGCAGACCCACCAGGGCGCCATCGACGTGCAGAGCGAAGTGGGCAAGGGCAGCGTGTTCACGCTGTACTTCCCCGCCACGGAGCAGCCGCCCCAAGCGGCGGCCGAGCCCGAGCCCGTGCTGGACGTGAAGGGCCAGGGGCGCCACGTGATGTATGTGGACGATGACCAGGCACTGGTGTTCCTGGTGGCCCGTGTGCTCACGCGCAAGGGCTTTGCCGTGACCACCTTCACCGATCCGCACGAAGCCCAGGCCGCGCTGCAGGCCCAGCCCCAGCACTACGACCTGCTGGTCACGGACTACAACATGCCGGGCTTTAGCGGCGTGGACCTGCTGCGCGAAGCCAAGCAGATCCGGGCCGACCTGCCGGTGGCCCTGGCGTCGGGCTATGTGACGCCCGAAATCGAACAGCGTGCGCTGCGGGAAGGTGCCAGCGCCCTCATCTACAAACCCAATGACGTGAACGAGCTGTGCGAAACCGTGCAGCGCCTGCTGTCCCACCATGATTCTGTCCACTGAAGACTTTGCCGCCCTGCCGCTGGAGGTGGTGCATGTGGATGCTGCCGTCGTGGTGCTCAACAAACCCTCGGGCTTGCTGACCGTGCCGGGCCGTGGCCCGGACAAGCAGGACTGCCTGAGCAAGCGCGTGCAGGCACACTACCCTGACGCCCTCATCGTGCACCGACTGGACCGCGACACATCAGGCCTGGTGGCCTTTGCACGCGGCCTGCCCGCGCAACGCGCCCTCAACCTCGCTTTTGAGCAGCGCCGCGTGGACAAGCGCTACACGGCCGTGGTGACAGGCCAGCTCGCGCTGGATGCCATGGACGGCGACTGGCACGAGATTGACCTGCCCATGCTGGTGGACTGGCCCAACCGCCCCAAGCGCACCATCAACTTTGAAGAGGGCCAGAGCGCGCTGACGCGCTGGCGCTGCACGGCCGTGGATGCGCAAGCCAACACATCGCGGGTAGAGCTGGAACCCGTCACCGGGCGTACCCACCAGCTGCGTGTGCACATGCAGGCCATCGGCCACCCCATGGTGGGCGACACGCTGTATTCGCCACCCGAGGTACAGGCCCAGGCCGACCGCTTGCTGCTGCACTCGGGCCTGCTCAGCTTTCCGCACCCTGTCAGCGGGGCGGTGCAGGAATTCACGGTAGCGCCTGCCTTCTGAAGGCCTGGGCCTAAAATGGTCCCGTGACTACCCCACTCAACGCCGACCTCCATTGCCACTCTGTGGTGTCCGATGGCACCCTGACGCCCGAAGCCCTGGCTGAACGGGCCAAAGGCAACGGGGTGGAGCTGTGGGCACTGACCGACCATGACGAGATTGGCGGCCTGCAGCGCGCGCGTGATGCAGCCCATGCCCAAGGCATGCAGTACCTCACGGGCGTGGAAATCTCCATCACCTTTCTGAACCAGACCGTGCACATCGTGGGTCTGGGGTTTGACGCCGACAACACCACCCTGGGCGAGGGCCTGCGCCAGACGCGCGGCGGACGTGGCGCTCGCGCCATGGAAATGTCGGACGGACTGGCCAAGGTGGGCATCCACGGCGCCTACGAGGGCGCGCTCAAATTCGTTGGCAACCCCGAGCTGATTTCGCGCACCCACTTTGCTCGTTTTCTGGTGGAGAGCGGTGTCTGCCGTGACACCAGCGAGGTGTTCCGCAAGTACCTCACCGAAGGCAAGCCCGGCTTTGTGCCGCACCGCTGGGCCACACTAAAGGACGCGGTCACTTGGATCACCCAGGCCGGTGGCATGGCCATCATTGCCCATCCCGCGCGCTACAAATTCACGCCCAATGAAGAGTTCGCGCTGTTCACCGAGTTCAAGGGCTACGGTGGCCAGGGCGTGGAGGTGGTGACCGGCAGCCATTCGGTGCCCGAGTACCAGATCTACGCCGAAACCGCCAAGGAGTTCGGCCTAGCCGCCTCGCGTGGCAGCGACTTCCACAGCCCCGACGAGAGCCACACCGAGCTGGGCACCCTGCCCGCCCTGCCCGCCGGACTGACCCCCGTGTGGGAACTGCTGGGCTCCCGTATCCAATAAAAAAAGAGGACAAGCGCGCAAGCGTTTGCCGTGCCATGGCGCAGTATTTCGAAGTACACCCCGACAACCCCCAAACCCGCCTGCTGAAACAGGCCGTGGGCCTGCTGGAAAAAGGCGGCATCCTGGCCGTGCCCACCGACTCCAGCTACGCCCTGGTTTGCCACCTGGACGACAAGGCTGCGGCCGACAAGCTGCGCAGCATCCGCTGCGTGGATGACAAGCACCACCTCACCCTGCTGTGCCGCGACCTCAGCGAGCTGGCCAGCTACGCGCGTGTGGACAACGCGCAGTACCGCCTGCTCAAGACCGCCACGCCCGGTGCCTACACCTTCATCCTGGAAGCCAGCAAGGAAGTGCCGCGCCGCGTAAGCCACCCTTCGCGCAAGACCATTGGCCTGCGCGTACCCGAGCACAAAACGCTGCAGGAGCTGCTAGCCCTCCACGGATCTGCGCTTCTAGCTACGACTTTGATAGCAGATGGCGAGACCGAACCCATGAACGATGCGCTGGAGATCCGCGATCGCTATGAGCACCAGATCGCTGCCGTCATCGACGCGGGCGCCTGTCCCTCCGAGCCGACCACCGTGATTGACCTCACCGGCGAGTCCCCCGAACTGGTGCGCCAGGGCGGTGGCGATCTGGCCGCCATCGGCCTGTAAACCTCTCACAACAAGAACACCCCCCATGGACTTTGGAAACCTGATCCAGCAAGCCGCCATCCTCGCGCTGCCCTTGCTGTTTGCCATCACCCTCTCCGAGGCCGCACGTGGCCGCGTGGCCTATTGGCTGGGCGACAAGACGGGCTGGAGCATGGGCCGCCTGAGCTGGAACCCGGCCAACCATGTGTCGCCACTGGAAACCATCGTCATCCCCATGGTGATGTACTTTGCGACCAATGGCAGCTTCATCTTCGGCAATGCCAAGCAGATCCCCATCGACTACCGCAACCTGGGCAACTCCAAGCGCAATGCGGTCTGGCTGGAGCTGTCGCGCCCGCTGGCCCTGTTCATCATGGCCCTCATCTGGTACGTGGGCCTGCAGTTCTGCACTGCGGCGGGCGTGACCGAAGACTTTGTGCTGGGCGTGTGCAAGGCTGGCGTATTTGTCTGCCTGAGCCTGTTTGCCTTCCAGCTGCTGCCGGTGCCGCCGCTGGCGGGCGGACGCATCCTGCTCTTCACCCTGCCCTACAAACAAGCGGCAGCCTTTGCCAAAATAGAGAGCTGGAGTGTCTGGATCATCCTGCTGCTCGCCGTGGCTGGCGTGCTGGGGCCACTGTGGCTGCGGCCCATCATCCAGGTATCACTGATCCTGCTGAATGTGCTCACTGCCCCGCTCTCCTTTCTGTTGAACTGAACCGTCCATGGCTACCACCCCTTCTGTGACCCGCTTCCTCACCGGCATCACCACCTCCGGCACCCCCCATCTGGGCAACTACGTGGGCTCCATCCGCCCGGCCGTGCGTGCCAGCAAGGCCCCCGGTGTGGAAAGCTTCTACTTCCTGGCTGACTACCACGCGCTCATAAAGATTGACGAGCCCGCCCGCATCCAGCGCAGCACGCTGGAAATCGCTGCGAGCTGGCTGGCTGCGGGCCTAGACCCGGCCCACGTCACCTTCTACCGCCAGAGCGATGTGCCCGAAATCCCCGAGTTGACCTGGTTCCTCACCTGCGTGACCGGCAAGGGCGTGCTCAACCGTGCCCACGCCTACAAGGCCGCCGTGGACAAGAACACCGCCACGGGCGAGGACCCCGATGCCGATGTCAACGTGGGCCTGTTCATGTACCCCGTGCTCATGGGCGCGGACATCCTCATGTTCAACGCGCACAAGGTGCCCGTGGGGCGCGACCAGATCCAGCACATCGAGATGGCGCGCGATATGGCCGCCAGCTTCAACCACCGCTATGGCGAACACTTTGTGCCGCCGCAGGCCGAGATTGAAGAGTCCGTGGCCACGCTGCCCGGCCTGGACGGCCGCAAGATGAGCAAGAGCTACGACAACACGATTCCGTTGTTCAGCAGCCGCGAGCAACTCAAAAAGCTGATTTCCGGCATCAAGACCGACTCGCGTGCGCCCGGTGAGCCCAAGGACACCGAAGGCTCGGCCCTGTTCCAGATCTACCAGGCCTTCGCCTCCGAGGAAGAAACCGAGGCACTGCGCAAAGCCTACGCCGAAGGCATTGCCTGGGGCGATGCCAAGACCCTGCTGTTTGAGCGCATTGACCGCGAGATCGCGCCCATGCGCGCGGCCTATGAGGACTACATGGCCCACCCCGAGAAGGTGGAAGCCCTGCTGCTGGCCGGTGCGAAGAAGGCCCGAGCGATTGCCACGCCCTTCATGACCCAGCTGCGCAGCGCCGTGGGCCTGCGTACCCTGAGCGCCACCAGCACCGCACAAACCGCCAAGGCCGACAAGGTGGCACTGGCGTCCTTCAAGCAGTACCGTGAGAAAGATGGGCAGTTCTACTTCAAGCTGCAGGCCGCCGACGGCACGCTGCTGCTGCAAAGCAAGGCCTTTGCTTCGGGCCGCGATGCGGGCCAGGCCGTGGCACAGCTGCAGCGCGACGGTTCAGTCGGTATTGCAGCGCTGCAAAGCCAGTTGGAAGCATTGGACAGCGCAGCAGCCATTGTTGCAGGCGCTGCACTGGCCGCACTGGCCGAAGCTGCGGCGAAGAAATGACGCTATTGAATTCGTAGCTGCTTGCGCCCTATCCACGAGGGCTAGAGCCTGTTTTTATTTGAAAGCGGAGAGATTGCATGAGTGACTTCCCCAAGGACATCTACACCGAACCCCATCCCATGGATGTGGACACCCTGGCCAACCTGGGCCCGTTGCGTGCCATGGCCGGCATTTGGGAAGGCCAGCGCGGCCTGGATGTGAAGCCCAAAGCCGAAGGTCCCAAGAAACAGGCCTTCCACGAGCGCATCGAGCTGCAGCCGATTGACCCGCAAACCAACGGCCCCCAGTTGCTCTACGGCTTGCGCTACCACACGCATGTCACCAAGCCCGAGCAGGTCAAGACCTACCACGACCAGGTGGGCTACTGGCTGTGGGAGCCGGCCACTGGCACCATCATCCACACGCTGACCATTCCGCGCGGCCAGGTGGCCATGGCAGCGGGTCAGGCAGCGGCTGACGCGACTGAGTTTGAACTGGTGGCCACGCACGGGCTGGATACCTATGGCATCTGCTCCGCGCCCTTTCTGCAACACGCCTTCAAGACCACGGAGTTCCGTATCAAGGTGACCATCAACGCGGATGGCACCTGGAGCTACGACGAAGACACGGTGCTGCAGATCCTGGGCCGCGACGAGCCCTTCCACCACACCGACCGCAACACCCTGCACAAGGTGGCCGAGCCCACCCCCAACCCGCTGGCACGCGCCTAGGCCTGAGCAGCCCCTAAACCGGGTTCAGGGCACCATCACGCGAATTTGCAGCAGGCGGCGCACGCCGCCATTGCCTTCGCTGCTGTAGCTGCCCTGGCGCATGGGCGGTGGGCCACTGGCAGCAATCGTCACCCATTCGGCCAGCGGTGCCGTCACCGTGCTGCTGAACTGGTTGCGGCGCTGGCTGGGCAGGTCCGAGTTGCCACGGGTCACCATATCGGTCTGCAGCACCTCCAATTCCACAGCAGCGGCCTTGTTGCCACCGGGCCAGCGCGGCGTCACCGTCACGCTCCGCCCCACGTCAAACCACGGCAACGACTGTTTGACGCCGGCGCCGCTGTTGCTTGACGCGGCCTGGACCGCCGCCACCCACTGCATGGGCACCGCCAGCTGCATGCGCAGCTGCGCTTTCTGTCCGTTGCGGACCTGGATTTTCTGGGGTGCGAAGGTCTGCGTGCCGTCGGCCGGGCCGGCGCGGTAGCTGCTTCCCTCTTCCTGCCGATCTTCTATCTGCCGCAGCTCCACCGTCAGGTCGCGCTGTGGCAGCTTGGCCTGGGCTTGTGCATGGGCCAGCGGAATCCACAGGCCGCAAGCCAGCGCAAGAAGCGAGGAGATCAGGAAACGCATGCGGCCATTGTTCCACGCAGGCGCTGCGCAAGCCAGCCGGCGAACAGCCCAACAAGGCGGCAAAATCCACCCTGTTCCGGCCGCTTATTCGATCTTGAGGTTCTGCGTCTGCACCACATCGCGCCAGGCGCGGTAGTCAGACTCTATGAACTTGGCCTGCGCCATCGGAGTTCCGGGCGTGGCCTCCACGGCGTCGAGCTTGAAGCGGGCCTGCACATCGGGCAGGAGCACCACCTTGTTGATGGCCGCGTTGAGCTTCTCGATCACCGCCGCCGGCGTACCCGCAGGTGCGGCCAAGGCAAAGTAGTTCTGCACGTCGAAACCCTTGAAGCCAGCCTCGGCCATGCTGGGCACATCCGGCATGGCGCTGGAGCGCTTGGCACTGGTCACCGCCAGTGGCAGGATGCGGCCGTCCTTCACCAGCGGCAACAGCGCGGGAATCGTCCCCGTCACCAGCTGCACCTGACCAGAAATCATGTCCATGGCGGCAGGCGCCACGCCACGGTAGGGAATATGGGTGATATAGGTGCCGGTTTTGGACTTGAGCAGCTCCAGCACCAGGTGGTTCACGCCCCCCGCGCCGGCCGAGCCGTAGTTCAGCACGCCGGGGTGCTGCTTCGCGTAGGCCACCAGGGCCTGCATGGACTGGATGCCGGTCTGGTGGTTGGTCGCCCAGACCAGGGGGCCGCTGGCGATCATGCCCACCGGCGTGAAGCTCTTGAGCGGGTCATAGCCCGCGTTGGGCAGCGAGGCGGCCACCGTGGTGAAGGGGGAGGCCACCAGCAGCAGCGTGTAGCCATCTGCGGGCTGTTGCGCCACATACTGCGTGCCAATGGCGCCAGAGGCGCCCGTGCGGTTTTCCACCACCACGCTGCCACCCAGCACCTCGCCCAGCTTCTGCGCCATCAGACGGCCCATGGCGTCAGTGCCGGCGCCGGGGGCGAAGGGGACAACGATCTTGATGGGGCGGTCCGGAAACACGCCGTTGCCGCCCTGGGCCCAGCCAGATGGGCTGGTCAAGCCTGTTGCCGCTACAGCAGCAGCCACCAGAGCCTGGCGGCGGGAAATTGTGCGGACCATCACCATGAAACACCCCAAGAAGAATCGAGCAAACGCACACTGTGCGACAAACACATTGCAGCACCGTGACAAGTCAGTCACCAGAACAAGAAAAAAGCCTGCATTCTTGAAGAATGCAGGCTTGTGTTGAATTGCGTTGAAGCTTGACCCGAGCTTTCCACCCAATTTTGATCCACACGATTTATATGCACAAAGTGCTCACGTTGTGGATAAGTTCTTGATCTTCTCCTTTTTGGGTTCAGTGTGTAGATCTGCTTCAGATTGCGCCGCTGTTTCCGAGATTTTGTTGCCTCCAATTCCAGCCAGCTAGTTAGCTTTTCGGCATAGGAATCCAGCTTCTTTGGGCTGACCCGCCTGGGGTAGCTAGGCTCAATTTCCTCTGAGCTGAGGTACTTCTTTACGGTGTTGCGAGCCAGGCCTGTACGCCTGGAAATCTCGCGGATGGACATTTGTTCCCGTAGTGCCCAACGCCTGATGACATTCAATGTCGCCACGTCTATCACTCCTAAATTCCCCCTGCTTTAAAAACTAGCAGGGTAGGGCCAACGTGGATCAAATTTGGGCGGAAATAACTGCTCGAAGTGGATCAGTTTTCAACGGAAATCAACAGCAGGAGAACGAGGCCATTGTGAAAAGCCTGTTGGTTCGCTCATTGCCTGGTCAGAAAACGTCCTTTGACGCTGCCGCCATAGCCATGGAGTCCTGCAGGATTGTTTCCAGGCCAGACTTTTATCCCGATCGGCTGGTGACGCCGGCCTATGTGGAGAGCTACATGCCAGTGATGGCGTATCAGCTCGCGCAAGCCGGGTATCGACTGGCGCAGGTGCTCAATACACTGAAGTGATCGCGTGCCCTGCCCTATTCAGCCCCCTATGCAAACACGCCATCAAGCACTGTTCGCCTCGCGATCGTGTTACGGAATGGGGATCAGCTTGGAGGCTTCTACCTCGTGGATGAGTCCTTGAAGGCGCTGCTTGAGGGTCTGTCCAAAGTTCCATTTTCGATGGTACGGTGCTCGAATAATCTGCCCCGCATATGCATCGTTGGTCAGGATCAACTCTAGTGCAGTCTCTGTCCGCTGATAGCGACGACCTGAGCGCCACAATACGACGTCGCACTCCGAATTGGTGTCAACCGGGGGCTGTACTGGGCTCGTTGCGGCGCCAAATGCAGGTCGTGTGAGATTGCTGCTGCCGACAATGGCAAAGAAAGGCTTTCCGTTGCGAGACAGCACGCAGATCTTGGAATGCCATCCATATCCAGACTTTCGCCATCCCTGCACATTCACGCCCGCCGCGAGCAGCTCATCCCGGAATGCCGTTAAACGTGGCATCCAAACGCCAGAATAGACGCCGACTAGGTTGACTTCAATGTCGTGGTTCAACAGCGCATCAATGAACCCAGGCTCTTGAGTTGCCCGGTACTCACCCACGGCCCCTTCTTGAAAGAAGCCGGAGCACAAAAGTAGCTGATTGCCCTGACCGCTGTTAAGAGCGGCAATCATGCAGTCGCGGAACAGTGAGGTTGCGGCGCTCTTTCTCAAGATGAGGGCTATAGGCATGAGCGACCTCTAGGTTTACCAGCACTCAAACCGCAGCTGTTGCAGCCATCTTCTGCAAGCTCTCCCCATCTGGATACCCGCTCACGTGGTACCGCACTGGCAGTACATCTGGAACCTGGGTCATCAGGGATCCCACATGCTGAAGTGCCAGATCCCAAGGAATCATGTTCGAAGAGGCTTCGCTGGCAGCGTCCACAAAAACGATGTACTCGGTGCGAGGCAGCCACGCATCCACATCCTTGCCCCAGGTGCAAACGGACAGAACACCGTCGGACTTCTTGTAGGCCATGAAGTTGGCAACAAAGATGTCCTGCCCAGCGCCTTGGTGAGAGTCATCCAGAATGTGCTTCTGCTGGTCATAGACCGACTTGCGCATGCGCACGGTCATTTCTTGCTGGACAGCGATGCACATTGGATCGGTGAGTGTGAATGGCTCCCAACGGTCGTTTTCCAACACGAGGACCTCAGGCGAAGTCCAGCGTGAGTTTTCTTCCAGGATACCCAGAGCCAACTGCATGATGGCGCGCTGTCCATCTACGTTGTTTTCACTGGCAACCATGAGCACGCCACGACACGGGGTGATGGCAATCGGGCGGCCCGAGATATCAAGTCGGTGGATCAGGTCCGTCAACAGCAGGCGTGAGCAATCGTAGTTGTCATTCCACTGGCTTGCATAGGCTTGGCTTCCCAGGCTCAACCATTTTTCCGGAGAGATGCTGCGCAAGTTGTGGATCGCTTCCGCATACGCTTGCTCATAGTTCAGTTCGAGCTTGGCCAGTTCCTTCTGCCCAAGGTAGCGCATTGAGGTTGGTGTATCCAGCACTAGCAGGACGCTGTGGTCCTCCCCCAGCGGAGTACCTGGCAGGGTGCCTGGTGCATCGAGCTTCAACTTTTTGATCTGCATGTCGCTGATCCACGCATGCGAGAGGTCACGTATCACCGGCAGCAAAGTCTTTTTGCTGGGCGGGTTCTCGGCAAAGCTTTGTATTTCGCTCGTACGGTTGGAAACCATGGTTCGTAACGCCTGATCGCGTTTCAACCGGGGACTCCGCATGTACTCCGCGTAAAAGTTCGCGAGAAAGATCCAACCCGCACCATCTTCTTCGCCGACCCGCAAGCAAAACTGGGCCTCGTCAAACTGCACTGAACATGGTGATTGGACTTGAAGCTCCTTGATGTACTTCTTTGCAAAATCCTGCTGGGAAAGATTCCCCGTCAACAACTCCATCAAACCCAAGATCGCTCTCCCCGCACACTGATAAATTGGTCCACGTGCCGGTCCAGCAGTGGTGAATCGGATTTTCCGGGACTACGCTGAACACGACCATCCCCCGTTCGAGTGAATTACTCTCATTGCAAAGCGAGATTCGACCGTTTTCTGACACCAGGACGATGCTGGTGGGTAGTACTTGGCGAACACCAAGCGGAATACTCTCTACGCCACCCATCTGTAACATTCTGTATATTGGGGCCGGGAGGAAGAGATGGGAAGAAAGAAAAAAGGCTCCAAATCCGATCTGGCACTGATCGGAATCGCTGCCGTGGCAGCATTTTTGATGTCAATACCCAAGGAGGTCTGGTATTTCCTTGGAGTTGTCGGCGTATTCGTGCTCATCGGCAAGTGCGCCGCGTATTTCTCCAAAGCGAGACAGGGGGCTGACACAGCCATTGCCACGCACCGAGCAGATGCTGAGGTGGCACCACCATCCGGGTCTAGCGGACTTTTTGACACTACCGCATCGCAGTCTCGGAATACGTCACGGGACGAAGAACCTCCATTCCTAGTGAGAGACCCAGAGCAGGCGTCTTCTGGCAGGCGTATACCAACCGCCCCTCCCGGCTTCGGACCAGGACGATGGATTCCACAAACTGAGTCTGTTGAAGTAGCCGGCTTCAAGATTTCTGGCGGTCTGATTTATGTCGGGACCACGTTGGCCACTGGGCGCGGTGGCAACGACCCGTGCCTCATCGACCCATCCCAAAAGGTCGTGTCGGATGGACGCTACACCACACCCCTTTCAGGTTACTGGCCAAGCTACGCCGGCATCAACCCCAGCGATCGCCACGCTTATCTCAACTGGCTCGCAGAGGGCAGGAAATCACCCAGCGCAGATATTGGCTACGTTTTCTTGTACTTCTACGGCCTTGAACGGCGAGCAGTCGTTGATGGAGCAAAGGATACAGCTACACGCACAGACTGGCCGGTCATTGCGACAGAACTCCGAAGGCTGCTATCAATATATGGCGAGAGCTCACACTCATTCCGCCGCTATGCCTCAGATCTACTCAACTGGGTGGAACTCGCCAGTTACTCAGGCAAGCTCTATCACAGTCCAATACCAGAACTTCCCAAAACCTGGGAAGTTCCCCTATACCTCAAGGTAGCCATTGGCCAAGCAATGGTTGACAAAACCCCACTTCCGGCACAGCTGGCTTTTGCATGGATTCAGCATGATCCGAACACTTTCTTTCGGACGCCTGCTACACGATGCCCGGAGGAGTTCCAGCAGCTCTTTGTACAGCGATACACCAACACCTTCGACACTGGACTCGTCATTCCGGTAAACAAAACGAAGCTTAAATTTGTCTACAAGCCAGCCTCATCGGCCCTCCATGGCAGAGGGGACATCACACTCACGTTTGATAACCTGCCTGACGCCACTGCGCTTACCAAACCAATAGCCGAACTGAAGAAAATCGCGGACTTGGCCTGCGAAGACCTGGACTCCTATAGCCGCTACCTCGGGCGGAATCCTGGACTAAATGCATCCTTGGATGCCCTGCTGTTGCTGCCTCACTCCGTCTGGCCTGCGCAGGTCCAGAAAAAACTACACGCCTTGAAGGACAAATTCGAAGACGGAATCGTCACCTTGCCCTTCACCGAATTGCTAGGTGCTTTCGAAGCATCGACCGCTGTCGCAAAAGACAAGCTGGTGGGACTGGCCAAGGTTCTGGAGGGTATAGGAATTGGGATGGAACCGGATGTCATCGGAGGAGCAAAGCCCCCCAAAGCAGACGGCAATATCGTCCTGTTCGCTACGCATAGTGGCTCCCCCTTGCAACGGACATCCATCGCCTACCAAACGGCCCTATTCACTCTACAAACTGCCTCGGCTATCGCTGCAGCGGATGGGGACTTTTCCGCGGCCGAATTAGCTCACTTGAGGGCCCAGATTGAGGCCTGGGCACACTTGAGTACACCCCACCGCGAGAGACTTTTCGCTCATTTGAGACTCTTGAAGGACACCCCGGTCACCTTGCTCTCGCTCAAGCAGAAGCTGGCGCCCCTGCCACCCGCATCGAAAAAAGCGATTGCGTCTTTCATGGCAACAGTCGCCCAAGCAGATGGCGATGTCAGCCCAGCCGAGATCAAGACCTTGGAGAAGGTCTATAAGGCCCTAGACCTCGATCCGAAGCGCCTTTTTAGCGACCTCCATGCCGTGGCCTCTGCCGGCAATGAGGCCAACAAGGTAGCAGCACCTTCAGGTGAGACAGGCTTCAAGCTTGACGCTGCGCGGATTGCTGCCTTGCAAAAGGACACCGAACGCGTTTCGGCGCTTCTATCCGGCATTTTTGTCGATGAAACACCCCCAGTTCCACCCACGATCGAACCACCGTCGACGGACGAAGCAGAGGAACAGACGCAACAGGGCTTCCTGGGACTGGACATCGCCCACAGCGCACTCGCACGACTGCTTCTGACACGAAGTGAGTGGAGTCGCGCGGACTTGAACGATGCCGCAGCAGACCTTGACTTGATGCTTGACGGAGCGCTGGAGCAAATCAACGAGGCGGCCTTTGACGCCTATGACCTCCCGCTGACCGAGGGCGATGACCCTATCGAAGTAAACACTGCCGTATTGGAGAAACTGGAAGCATGACAACCCCTATCCGCCCTAAAGACCGTGACGCGGTAATTCAGTCCCTGCGTGCCGGCGTGGTTCCACGTACAGGACAGCATTTCATCCAGGTGGGACGAACCCGAGAAATTGAAACGCTGGTCAGCGACATTGAACGCATTGCAGATGGAGGTTCGGCTTTTCGGACGGTCATCGGGGAGTACGGGGCTGGCAAGACCTTCTTCCTGAACTTGGTTCGCGCGGTCGCCATGGAGAAGAAGCTGGTTGTTGCCAGTGCAGACTTGAACCCTGATCGACGGCTGCATGCCAGTGGTGGTCAAGCGCGTTCACTCTATGCAGAACTGATGCGCAACATTTCCACCCGCACGAAACCAGAGGGTGGCGCACTGGCCGGCATCGTAGAGAAGTTCATCGCGACGGCAAAAACGGAAGCCAAAGCAGCCGGGCTGTCGACCGAAGTGGTTCTTCGTCAGAAGCTCGAACAACTGACTGAACTGGTAAACGGTTATGACTTCGCGGATGTCATCGCGGCCTATTGCCGCGGTGTAGAAGAAGACAACGAGCAGCTGAAATCGGATGCCGTGCGCTGGCTTCGAGGTGAATTCACCACCAAGACGGATGCCAGGCAAGCCTTGGGCGTTCGAACCATCGTCGATGACGCCTCCGTGTATGACCAGCTCAAACTGATGGCCCGATTCGTCAGGTTAGCTGGATTTGCGGGACTGCTGGTCAGCTTGGACGAACTGGTGAATCTCTACAAGCTGGCAAATACACAGGCACGCAACGCAAACTACGAGCAGATATTGCGGATCCTGAACGACTCCCTCCAGGGTACCGCTGTGGGCTTGGGATTCATTCTGGGTGGGACGCCCGAGTTCTTGTTGGACACCCGCCGAGGGCTCTACAGCTACCCGGCCTTGCAGAGTCGCCTTTCACAGAACACGTTCGCCACAGAAGGTTTGGTGGACTTCAGTGGCCCCGTCGTACGACTATCCAGTCTGACCCCTGAAGACTTTTATGTGCTTCTACAAAAGGTGCGTCACGTCTTTGCCAGTGGTGATGCCACCAAGCATCTACTCCCTGACAACGGCATCTTCAGTTTCATGGAACACTGCTCCAAGCGGATTGGAGACACCTACTTCCGTACGCCAAGAACCACCATCACGTCTTTTGTGAACCTCTTGGCGGTCCTGGAGCAAAACCCAGGCGCACAGTGGGAGACCCTGCTGGGAGGACTTGAGATCACAGCAGACAACAGAGCAGCAGAAGACCTCAAGGTCGAAGTCTCCGGGGACGATGAGTTGAGTTCTTTCAAGCTCTGAGCGCAGTTGCCCCCAATTTGACATGGCAGACGAGAGCGCCTCCTTCTTCCTGCTTCATGAGCAGATTCAGCGGTTTATCTGGGCAGAAGGATGGGAGGAGCTTAGAGATGCCCAGGAAGCGGCGATTCCCCATGTCATCCATGCAGACCGTGATGTCATCGTTGCAGCGGCGACCGCTGCAGGCAAGACCGAAGCCGCTTTCTTTCCCGCACTCACCCACTTGCTCCAAGCAAACGCAGATGGGCTGATTGTCTACATCAGCCCTCTCAAAGCGCTCATCAACGACCAGTTCGGTCGACTGGACCGCCTATGCGAATCGCTTGAGATACCGGTCTGGCCCTGGCACGGAGATATCGCAGCGTCCCGGAAGACCCGTTTTTTCTCCAAACCCCAAGGCGTACTGCTGATTACCCCGGAGTCCCTGGAGGCCATGATGTGCAACCGGGGCTCCTCCATTGGCGCCATTTTCCGCCGAACCACCTTCTTCATCGTCGATGAACTTCATGCGTTCATCGGCTCTGAACGTGGAAAACAGCTGCAGTCACTGATGCACCGTATCGACAATGCCCTGAGCCGACGAGTACCTCGAATCGGCCTCTCTGCCACCCTCGGCGACATGGGCCTCGCGGCCGACTTCCTCCGACCTGGCTACGCCTCCGAAGTCACCCTGGTGGTATCGCAGTCTTCGGAGGTAGAACTACGTGTATTGGTGAAAGGGTATGAAGAGCCTCTGGTTGTGCAACAAGATGGCGCCGAAGATCCGCCCGATCCCATCACGCCTGGGCAAGTCGGACTGCACATGTTCAACACCCTGCGTGGATCGAACAACCTGATCTTTCCCAACTCGCGGCGCGAGGTGGAACGCTACACCTTCCTACTCAACGGTTTGTGCGAAAAGAGCCAAGTCCCTAAGGAATTCTGGCCACACCACGGCAGCCTTTCCAGAGAAATCCGGACAGAAACCGAGGCCGCGTTAAAGCAAAAAGAAGTCCCCGCATCTGCGATCTGTACCAACACTCTGGAACTGGGAATTGACATTGGATCCGTCAAAAGCGTTGCCCAAATCGGAGCCGCCCCGTCCATCGCAAGCTTGCGGCAACGTCTGGGCCGCTCTGGTAGGCGCAAAGGTGAGCCCGCAATTCTGCGTGGGTACTGCATTGAGGATGCGATTGGAGTCGACGCCCCATTCAGCACCGAGTTGAGGCTGGGCACCATCCAAATGGCGGCGCAAATTACCTTGCTATTGGAAAAGTGGTTTGAGCCACCCCGGTCCCAGGGCGCCCATCTGTCTACCCTGGTTCAACAGATTCTGTCGTCCGTCGCGCAGACGGGGGGCGCCAATGCCTCGCAGCTGTATGCCCTGCTATGTGGAAACGGGAACCCTTTCCCTCATCTCTCCAAAGGAGAGTTTCTGGAGCTATTGAGACACCTTGGGCGTATAGAGTTCTTGCAGCAAGACTCTTCAGGTCTACTGCTCCACGGTAGGGTGGGTGAAAAAAATGTCAATCACTACACCTTCTATGCCGCATTTGCGGCCGAGGAGGAGTTTCGCATCGTCACAGGGGCCCACACGCTGGGGTCCTTGCCGGTGACGCAGATGCTCACTGTAGGCCAGCGGATTCTTTTTGCCGGAAAGACCTGGCGCGTTGAAGAGGTTGATGAAGAACAAAAGACCATTTACGTCACCCGCACTTCCGGTGGTGTGCCTCCTTCTTTCTCTGGCGGTGGCGGTCGGACACACACACGTGTGCGACAGCGCATGCGAGAAATCCTAGAGGGAACCATCCATCCGACCTTTCTGGATAGCCCTGCACAGACGTTCCTTGCAGAAGCTCGCAGCGGCTACCAACGACGAGACTTGGCGAATCGCGTATTTCTTGACCAAGGCGCAGAGGTGTTACTCCTGACCTGGCTCGGTGATTCCGCCAATGAGGCTATCTCCTGTCTACTCATACGACACGGCTTTACCGCCACGCCTTCAGGCCCTGGAGTGGAAATCCTCAAGGGAAAGCATCCCAAGCAAACGATCGTTGACGCGCTGCGAGAGGCGGCAACTGGCGAGCCCCCAGCTATCGACATTCTCCTGGAGGACGTTCAGAACCTTCAGCGAGAAAAATGGGATTGGGCATTGCCACCAAGCCTTTTGCGTAAAGCCTATGCCAGCCAGAATCTTGACTTGGACGAAGCGCTCGCCTGGGTCCGACAGGCCCTGCCTGTTGCTTGATTTTTTCAAAGCTTTTCATGAAAAACCAACTCAGACAAAGACTGTTCCACATACTGCACAAGCCCTCTAGGCAGAACCCGTGGGCTAGGTATGTGAATTATCTCCTGGCAGCGCTTATAGTTTCCAACGCCTTGTTGGTGGCGATTGAAACCGTCCCATCCATCAAGGCTGCGTTCCACACAGCCTTCATCGCGTTCGAGGCGCTTTCGACCACCCTGTTTGCCTTGGAATATCTGGCACGGATTTGGGTGTGCGTAGAACAGAAACGGTACGCACAGCCCGTAGTCGGCCGCCTTAGATATGCGCTGAGCCCTCTTCCCATTCTGGACTTAATTGTTGTGTTGACCTTCTGGGCGCCAGTCGATCTCCGCTTCCTGCGGGTAGCGCGTATGGTCCGCCTGCTCAAGGTGTTGAACATGGCGCACTTCGAAGAGTCACTTAGACGGATCGGAGCCGCGCTGAGCCGGCGGAAAGAGTTGCTGGTGGTGGCTGTCGTCATGATGGTGCTGTCGATCTATGCCTCAGCAGCCATCCTCTATCAAATCGAACATGCTGCCCAGCCCCAAGTGTTCACCAGCATTCCGGCTACCTTGTGGTGGGCGATGACCACGCTGACGACCATCGGGTACGGCGATATGGTGCCCATGACACCGTTTGGAAAGCTGTGCGCAGGCCTAGTGTCGGTATTTGGGATTGGAGTCTTTGCACTTCCTACCGCCATCGTGACCGCTGCCATTGTTGAAGCGGGAGCAAGTGATGACACACCCGTCATGTGTCCCCAATGCGGAAAGAAGTTGACCGGAGAGCACGCAGAGACGTCACATGGATAGACAGTCTGTGAACCAGGAAAGCGTTTCTCCTGGCTTGAACCCATAGCACTCCTCAAACAGTTCCTATTCAGTTGCAAAATATGCCCATTGCAAGGGAGAGATTTTGAGTACACCCGTCTTTTTTGAGGCAGAAAGACACCGCTTCTTTCGTCCGCTGAATAGCTCCAGACGGGAGTTGATTTCCGCATGCCTGCGAGCGCTTTACGAGCGACTTCACGGTCCCTCTGCAGACTACGCACACAACTTGAACCGAGAGTCCCTTCGAGAACTCATCACACCAGTCGTGCGGGAGTACCAGAACGACCTGGATGTGGAAGTCGGGCAGGACGAGTTCAGCGCCCTAGACACCTCGGACCCCCAGTCCCTGACTGCCGCCATCATCCGCGCCCTACTCCGTGATGGCTGGCTGGAACAGTTCCCTGACAGGCATGGCCTAGTAACAGCCTTTCGCTTCTCTCGTCCGGGGAAGCTCTTCTCGGAAGCGTTCTGGTCACTTTACCGTCCCAGTCGCAGCAGGCAGCGCAATATGCGCGGTTGCCGCAATGCACTGGAGGCGGCCTTGTCGGATCGTGGCGACGCCCATGACATCGTCGACGCCTACGAATATGCCGAGAAAGTCATTGAAGACCTTACGGATGGCATCGACTATCTCCAGGAACGCATCCGCCAACTCATGCAGGAAGCCACAGTCCACTCCCAATGGGAAGGCTTCGTGGAGTTCCTGGACCGATTTCAGAGGGACTACTCCAAGCAACTCACAGCGGACAGCGCCACGCTCAATCGCCAATCAATCCGAGCCAAGATTGATAGCCTGCGACAGGAGGCGGACGGACCAAGATTTCAGCGGATGGAGGATCAGCTCAAAGACATCGCCCAATGGGCAGTCAAAGAACACTCCGGTCCTTCAGTACTGGAATGGCTTCTCGATCGCATCGATGAGATTGTGAATGCAGCCTGTGAGACCAAACAGCCGACATTCGTGCGCGCGATGGACACCTATATCCGCCGTGTCACCGGACTTGTGCAGCAATCCATGATGCTGCGCACGGGTCAAAACCGCCATGCCTATTTGAGCGTGATTGCTAAACTTGCCGAGCGCGATCGAGCCAGCCAAGACAGACTTCTGCTGTCGATCGGGGAACAGATCACCACTGTCGAACTTCGCCTGTTGGATCCGGCCAGCTTCAAACTCCGGTCCGCGACCCAACGCCGCAAAGCATCCACCATTTCTGTGAAACCTCGAGCCAGTCGTGCGGCTCGCCTTGAGGCATTTTTGAATCGCGCTGAATCGGAGGCCTTCGCAGTCTCCAATGAAGACTTGGCTGACAAGCTGCGAAAAGACCTGGCACTGTTCAAACACCCCATCCGCCTTTCCGCACTCCCCCCCGACAGCGCACGTGACTTAATCAGCAATATGCAGGCCGTCGAAGCCATTCGCAGTGCGAGAGCGGGTGACCTGGTCGCACACCGCCTCCCTCACCGCGTGGAAAACGAGTTCTACAGTGGGTTCGATTACGAATTTGATTTCAAGAAGAAGACATGAGCATCACTAGGGAACTGCGAGAAAAACTCGCTGAGGCCAACCTCTCCATGGACAGATTCCGTGAAGTCGCTGTGCGGCTGCTGACCTACGGCACTCTGGTCCGGGACGAAGACCGGACGGAGCAGCTTTTGTATGACGATGCCCGGCGGGTTGAGGCACTCTTGGCGGAGTATTTTGAGATTGCAGGGCTCTCACTCCACCACGATCTGAACGCGCAGTTTTTTCGCCTCTATGGGCCAGGCGCCGTCGTGGACGGTTTGCCTGAGGATTCTTTGCAGCCCGTTCCATCCATGAAAGTCCGTGTTTCCAGCGATTTTGTGGCCTGCGCCATTGCGCTGCGGTTTCTGTACCAGGAGAAGCTGAACCAGGGCCTCATCGACACCGTGGCAGAAGCCTTGATCAGTTTCGAGGATTTGGCAGCCACGCTTCAAACCCAGCTCAAACGGCCACTCCCTGACGGTGATGGGGATCGCATGGCACTACTTGCCGAACTCAAGCGCCATCGCCTATTGCGCTTCCAGTCGACCTTCTCGATCAAGGATGAAGACGCCTATCTGGCGATTCGCCCGACCATCTTGGGCATTGTCAGCAATGAAGCGCTCGCAGCGGCCTTGGATGCCGATGGAGCCCTGGAAGAAGTACCCCAAGCTGTGGAGACACAAGAATGAAGCTTGATCGACTGATTCTGGTGAACTGGGGCCAACTGCGCTCCGGAAACTTCGAGATGGGGGACATGACATTGCTGACCGGTGAAACCGGGTCAGGCAAATCCACCATGCTGGATGCTTTGCAAACCGTCATGACGGCGGCCTACAAAGGAGTCATGAACTACAACCCTGGGCAGGATGAAGTCGCCCAAGGTCAGCGGCGCGGCAAGACCAAGCGCACGCTGGAGTCCTACATCGTGGGTGCGGAGTACAACAACTTCTCTCGCAGCGATGGTGCACAGGGTTTCATGGCTGCGGTTTTCCGTCCAGACAAAGGAGAGGAAGGGCTCAAGCCGTTTACCGCGCTAGTCGCTGCCTCTGCCCGCGTCGAAGGGACCGGTGATACGCGACAACCCAAGTTGGAGAGCCTGTCTCTGGTCATTGTCGACGAGGCCGCCCTCACCTTTGAAGACTTCATGCGCGATGTCGAAACCGGCGAATGCATGCCTGCAGACCGCATCGCAAGGCACTTGCAAACCAGGTACAGCAAGGTCAACGACTTTCACGACAAAAAGACAGACTATTTGTGTGCACTCTACGGACGCTTCCGCGGTAAATCGGGGGTGACCAAGGATGAAGCGATCCACGCTGCCAAGGCTTGGGTGCAGTCCATCGCCTATCGCCCTATCGGCTCAGTCCATGAGCTGGTACGCGATGAAATTCTGGACTTTGATGAGAAACAGCTCCAACAGGACATCGAACGCATCAGCGGCCTGATGCGCCAGGTCAGCAACCTTCGGCAAAAAAGTCAGCGCCTAAAAGCAAGCGTCAAGAAGCTGACAGAACTGCAGACCAGCATCCAAGAGGCCAACCATGCCCACGAAGCGCATCTCTTACAAGGCCTGCTGGTCGCAAAACTGCAACTAGGAACAGATGATGAAGCAATCGAAGGCAAACGACGTGTGATCCTGCACGCGAAGCAAGACCAACGCGATGAGCAAGAAAAGATTCTTGGCTGGCGAGCAAAAGGATCAGGCCTGGACACCAAGCGCATCCACCTTACCGCCAGGCTCCAAGGCATTGCCGTACACAACCAGAAAATTGATCTCGAGACCAAGCTGTCCAATGCCACACGACAAGCCAGAGAATGCCTTGGATCCTTGGATTCGGCACTGTTGGCCGCCGGCTTGATGGACCAGAAGACCAGAGAGCTCGTTGCACGGCCTGTCCCGGATACGTTCCGTGAGTTGAAGGATGCGGTGGCCCGCGTTGAAAAAGCCCACAGGAAAATAGATTTCACCCGATTGGCAATGTGCGCCGATTTGGTGGAAGCCGCGTCCAGAGAAGCTGATCTCAATGTAGACCAACTGCAAGACCTGGTCGAAACCTTTCGTGGCATCAACGACACGATTGGCGTGTTGCATGAAGCGCTGCTTGGTCAAGACCAAGGGGTACTGATTGCGGCCGTTTCGGAGGCTGCTCACCTCACATTGAGCCTTAGCAGCGCGGAAATCAAGGCCAAGGAATTGGATACCCAGCGTGCACGGCTAGCCTCTGGCAAAGTCGTATATCCGACTCCGGTAGATCGTGCCTTGCTTGCCCTGAACCAAGAGTTCCCGGAAGCCAATACCCAGGTTCTCTGCGAACTGGTCGAGCCCAGATCACTGAAATGGCAGAACGCCATTGAAAGCTATCTAGGCGGTGCACGATTCAACTTGATCGTGGCCCCTGCATGGGAACGTCGCTGCGTGGACTACCTCAAAGCACAAAAACTCAATGCCAAGGTGGTTCAAGGCACGCTGTGCTTGCGACGCGCCGAGCGCAAGACTTTGCCCGACGACTCCATTGTTCATGAACTTCAATCCGCCAACCCCATTGCCTGGGCGTACTTGGTGGATCAGTTTGGCAGTGTGATCAAGGCGGCAGACACGGAAGCCTTGCGTGAGATCGAGCGTGGCGTGACCTTGGACGGCATTGCCTCAGGCAGCCGCACGATGTTCACACCGGACCGTGTAAGCAATGTCTTTGGATCGCGAGCAAGGGAGGCTGCACTGGAGAAGGTCCTCAAGGACTTGGAGGCCGCAACCATAGAAGTGAGCAAACTTCAGACCGCCAAAACCACAATCGAAGCGATCCGTTCCTCGCTTCACGGCTTAAGGACACCCCGCTTCGATGCGGCCCCTTTGCGAGATGCAGCCATGGGCATCCAAACTAACCGGGAGGCCCTGGCAAGTCTGGATATCAGGGAGGTGAAATCGCTGGAGGAGGAACTCGCCCAAGTTGTCCGCAACATCAAGGCAAATAACGAACTCATCAACAACGCCAGCCGTCGGGAAGTCCAGTACGAAAACGCGATCCACACGGCAGAAACTGCAATTCAAACCATCCTGGCGCAAAAGCAAGTGCATTTGCAGGACTTGGAAGCCCAGATTCAAAAGATCAAGCATTTGATCGACACCAATCCTGCATTGGTCTATCAGAGGCTCATGGACACCATCCAACAACAGCTGGAAGACACCAGTCTGACCATCGGTGCTGCCAAAAGCCAATTGGAGATCTTGGCGCCCAGGCCAGACGATCGCCTGTTTGATGTTCGCGAAGCGTTGACTGCCTATAACAGCCATGTTGAGGCCGACGATCGCTTGGCCGTCCTCCTTCAACAGCGACACGACAGTCTGTCTTTCGAGGCCAACTACCAGGCGCTGGTAGCCCTGGAAAAGTCGGTTTCCAAAACCCTTGAGAACCTCCGAGGAGTCGGCCTGTACAACAGCAGCAAGGAGCTTGATGAAGCGGAAAAATCCTTCCACGACGTGTTCACCAAGCAGTTCTGCGTAGAGATCAAGAGTCGTGTCGACGAAGGTGTTCGCACCTTGCGGCAAATGAATCACGAGCTCAAAAACCTCAAGTTCGGTGCCGACAGCTTCATGATCGAATACACCAAATTTGAACCCGAGTACGCGGACTATCTCAGCTTCTTTGAGGCGGTCACCCGGCTTGCGGACTCCGTAGAGCCAGTCGATCTCTTTGGAGAGAGTGAGCTCAGTGAAAAACACGCCTTCATACGCGATCGCCTAGTCAAACTCCTGCTGGACGAGGACCAGGAAAAGGCCACCAAAGAACTGCTTCGAATCGCGGACTATCGCAACTACCGTCGCTACGACATCATCAACGAAACCACCAGTGGCAGTCGCGTTCGGCTATCCGAATGGGGAACTGGATCCGGTGGCCAGCTTGAAACTCCCGCCTATATCGTGCGAGCAGCAGTCGTTACGAACCGGCTGAAGCTGTTCGAAAAAGGCGGCAGCCTGAAGCTCTTGGTCAACGACGAGTCCTTCGCCAAAATGGATGAGCCTCGGGCGCGGGCCGTTCTCAGCTTCTTGCGTGACAAACTGGATCTGCAAATCATCAGTGCCATGCCCACCATGAAAGCCGGTGCCCTCAAGGATGAGTTCAACCGCGAATACAGTTTCACCCGTCTCAAGGGTGTCACCAACGGCGAGCTCGACTTTGTCTCTGAATGCGACGAGCGCATTTTCAAGGCGGACAAGATGCGTGAACTCTGGGAGCGCCAACGGAAGGTTGCACGAGAAAAAGCCAAACAACTCTTCGATGCCTCGTACCCCGAAGAGATCGCCGAGGATCAAACAGAGCCCCCCATACCAGCATGACGCTACCAGTTTTTCCCTGGCTCCAAACTCCGGCCATTCAGCAGCTACTTAACAAACTGGTGGACAAACTGGACTCTGCGGAGACCAGAGGGAGTGCTAGTGTACAGGCACTTGCGCTAAGCAATCTCACCTGGCCGGCACTCTACCAAGCACCTTTTGAATCGGACAAGGAAGTCTTGTGGGAGCAGGTACTCGAACTCGAAAAAGCGAGTTGGCTCCATATATCCCCTGTCCTTGCACTCAAAAGCAACCAAGGCTATGGCCAGCGACCGAAGGTCAAAGCCGTCAATACTGCAGCCATCCGTCAAGCCGTTCATCGTTCCGAAAGAACGAAGACTGCTTCCGAGCGATGGAGGAATGCCATACGGGAGCATCTCCATGCTTCGGATGCCGCCAAGGATGCAGCAGCTTGGTACTGCATTGACCTGGTCGACAGAGACATGGTCGATGTGGTCAAGCGATTGAACCAATTGAAAGATCTAGTGCGAGAACCTCTGATGCTTCGAGAGGTTTCGGCACGACTGTTCTGGGGGATGTCCAAAGTCTTGGACCATCGGGCCGGTTTGGTTTGTGCCGTTCTGGAAACAGAAGAGTGCCCATTTCCTGAAACACCGGTACCGCTTCAGGTTTTCCTACCCAAGGGCGGATTCAATGGGACTCTTTTCATAGAGAACTTGTTGAGCTTCGAACGTGCAATTCGATCGCAAAGTTCCGCGTACTACAAACTGGCACTCGTGTTTGCATCCGGTTTCAAGAGCAGTGCGGCAAGGCTGCGCAAGCCAGACTGCGTATCCCTGTACTTCTCCAGTCTTGGAGAAACCGATAGAGACAGCGTGGATTACTTCGAAAGCTGGTTGTTTGGCAAAAATACAGCGGTAGATGTCTGTTTCTGGGGTGACTTAGACTGGTCTGGCATGCAAATTCTGGCCACTATGAAGCAAAACTTCATGGACATAAGTGCTTGGAAGACAGGATATCAACCCATGCTGGAAGCTCTGCTTGCTGGCAACGGGCATTCCGCAGTGGAGAGCAGCAAGGAGAAACAACTTCCCTTGCAGGGTATTGGAATTCCTTACGTTGATGAGTACCTCATCCCCGCAATGCAAAAGAGTCAGCGATTCATAGATCAAGAGCTATTTCATCTTTGAGTACAGCACCATGACAATCCTTGTTTCATCCCTCCGAGAACCAGTGCATTGAGTAAACCTTCTCGACTTTAGAGACAGCGGAAATTCTCAAGTATTGGCGAACGAGTTGCTAGCATGTAACTGCTCTGGGGTTTACTAGGACTGCAGTTCCTGCAAACGCCTTTGTGCTTCACGTTTACCAAGCTTGGCGATGAGGGCGATCCTGCTCAGTTGCGCAGCCCTGGGTTTAGCCTTGCTGGTTTCCCACTTGTGCACCGAGAGGTAAGCTGCATCGACTAGTAGAGCCAACTCGGCTTTGGTAAGACCCAGCTTCTCACGCATGGCTGTCAGACGCTCTGGACTGAAACGAAAACCAGGTACCTTTGACGCCTCCGTTACCTCGACCGTAGGTTTGTTTGTCTTGGACGTCTTGGTCGCAGCTCGAAGTGCAGTTGCCAAAGACTTGACCTGGCGCTTGAGCGCAGCAATCTCAGAGCGATGCGCAGTGGTAGCTTTGCGTAGGGCCAGCAACTCGTCTTTGAGCTCCTTGCGGGCCACACGGGCGATTTCAGACTTGAGAGAGTTGATCAATGAGCTCATAGGGCGAAGGATAGTCCTGTGTGTTGTAAGCCACCAAAACAAAAGGCGGCAGTGGTAGTGCACCACTGCCGCCTCTCTGTTTGAAACTGGCCGTTTATTTCTTCTTGTTCACCGCAGCCTTGAAGGCTGCACCAGCTGTGAATTTTGGCACAGTGGCGGCTGCGATCTTCAGGGCTTCACCAGTACGAGGGTTTTTGCCCGTGCGAGCAGCGCGCTTGGCAGCCTTGAAGGTTCCAAAGCCGATCAGCTGCACGTCCTGTTTCTTGGCCACGGCCTTGGTGATGATGCTCACCAGAGCCTCAATAGAGCGGCCAGCGGCGGCCTTGGATACATCGGTTTCTTTGGCCAGGGCTTCGATCAGTTCAGCTTTGTTCAATCTCGTACTCCAGTTAAAAGTGGGAGCGCGGATTCTGGCACACCCATAAATGACGTGCGGGTGACGAACTCATCGTTTACGCGCACCTGGCTTGGCGCGCCGTTCGGGCATTACGGTGGCAGCAATGTCCGCCAAGGTAGTCGCCGCATACTGCTCTAAAAGCACACTCTCCGCAGCAGCGTGTGCCGTCTCCAGCACGGCGTTGGATGCCTGCTCAACCGGACACGTGGGGTGATCTCTGGACACAGGTGCTGGCAGCACGGATCCTTCGCGCAGAGCACGCTGGACATCCAGCACGGTGATTTCGTCCAGTGGCTTGATCAGCTTCCATCCACCGCCGCGACCACCTTCCGATTCAACAATGCCGTGCTCCCGTAGTTCGCCCAGGGTGCGGCGAACCACCACGGGATTGGTGTTGAGCATTTGCGCGATGGTCTCCGAGGTCTCCTTGCCACCAAGCAGGCCCATGTGCACCAGCACATGCAGCATCCGGGCAAGTCGCTCATCCGTTTTCATTGAAACTCTTTCAGTAACTATTGGTGTTACAGTAATGCCTTGGACCTTATTGTTAGCGATTGAGGTCACCCCAAACAGGAGTTGCCATGCTGCGCCGCCAGTTCTTCCTCGCTTCTGCAGCTTTGGTCGCTTCCACTACCAGTATCCAGGCAGTCAGCAAGGAGTTTGCTATGAACGAGAAGACCATTCAGACCCGGACCCTCAAGATGGGCATTCTGGAGGGTGGTTCTGGGCCTTTGGTGATTCTGTGCCATGGGTTTCCCGAGACCAAGCATGCCTGGCGGCATCAGGTCGCGGCATTGGCAAGTGCAGGCTACCGTGCGGTGGCACCGGATATGCGGGGCTATGGCCAAACAGAGTCTCCCAGCCAGGTGGATCAGTACACCGTTGTGCATGCCGTTGGCGACATGGTGGCGCTGCTGGATGCCTTGGGAGAAGAGAAGGCAGTGATTGTTGGTCACGACTGGGGTTCCACCATTGCCTGGCAGGCAGCACTGATGCGGCCGGACAGGTTCCGGGCCGTTGCAGCGCTAAGCGTTCCCATGATGGGGCAGCCACCTGTTCCTCCATCAAAGATCTTCCCGCAGAACGATGAGGCCCAGTTCTACACGCTTTATTTCCAGGAGTCAGGTAGAGCGGAAGCGGAGTTCAACCGGGATGTGAGCCTGGCACTACGCAAATTGATGTATGCGGCCAGTGGGGAGGCAGGACCGCGCAGACCTGGAGATGGCACGCCCAATCCCTTTGGGATGGTGGCACGCAAGGAGGGCTTACTGGCGAGTCTGCCGGAGCCTGTGAAGTTGCCGGACTGGTTGCCTGCGCAGGACTTTGAGCATCTGGTGGCGCAATTCAAGGCCACTGGCTTCGGAGCTGCGCTGAACTACTACCGGAACCTGGACCGCAACTGGGAGCTGCAACAGGCCTATATCGGTCAGACCATCCAGGTGCCGGCGATGTTCATGATCGGTGAGCGTGACACCGGGTTGAGCATCCCCGGCATGGACCAGATCGTTGCGGCCATGCCGGGTTTGGTACCGGGGCTGCGTGGATCGCATGTGCTGGAGGGTGCGGGACATTGGCTTCAGCAGGAGCGGTCGGCGGAGGTTTCTCAGTTGCTGGTTGAGTTTCTGGGGAAGCTTTAAGCCCAGAGGTATTTCGATTGAACTGACCACCGATTCGGGGTGCTACTGGCCAGTTCAATCAGTCAGCTTTGGGTAGAGCGACCGCCAAGAAATGCGCGCCAAATGCCCAAAGCGGACGTCCGGGCACGCAGTGAACGGACGTTCAACATTGGACTTAAGAGGCATGTCGAAGGCATGTCCGTTTGTAGGAAGAGTTAGGGCTCTACAGGGACACACACAATAGCCATTGTTTGTGCGAGATCATTTTGAATGTACTTAGCATAACGGTCTCGCAGTCGGCCTAGAAACGTTGGATCTGTTTCGCCAATGAGCACAACAACGGTCTTGTACTTCGTGGGTTCCATACCTTCAATTTGCCCGACAAGACGGTCATAGTCGGTCTTTCGCAGAAGGTTGACCTTCAGTTCGAAGGCTACCTCTTCGCTGGCGAACACTCCTTGCCATTTGAGCCACACATCAATAGTCGTTCCTCGGTGGCGATACTCTTTCTCAACCTTTGAGTCGTGGGGTACAGCTGCTCGCAAAGCGCTGAGAAGATGATCTCTGTATTTCGTCTCGCCTCGAAGGGTTGGAGGTCGCCACTGTTCAAGGAACGTGGTGAGGCTCGGTAACAGACCGCTCCAGCCGACAGACAGCTTTGAGAGTTGCGCCATGTGGGTTGAGAATAAGTTCTTGAGGTCTAACGTAATTTATTCCGAAAAGCACTGAGAGAGATCTCAAAACATTGCCTATTCAGATTTGCTACAAAAATTTAACAATGCACTGATCTAAAGAAAACGATCGTCCGTCCTCAAGCACTATTGAGAATGATTCAATCTTTGCAAGTAACACTCCAAGAGCAGCCGCTCCAATTTCGATATCTTTTCGCCAACCGTTCAAATCCCCGTGATAACTAAGCGCATGAAAATCGATCTCATCAGGCACAGTGATAACGCAGCCTCGCTCATTCGCCCCACCCGACTGAGCAAGGGGTGGATTGTTGTGATTGGTTATTGATTTAAATAATTTTCTAGCACTGGCTTTTTTATCCACTGAAAAATAGAGCACCTCAACACCATCCCCTGCGATCAAGCCGGGAATTTCACGCTGATTCTTACGCTCAATTTTCTCGCCCAATATTGCTTCAAGTTGATTTAGTACGGTAGCCATGTGCTTTCACTTGATAGGAGTAATGATGAATTTAAATTTCGTTATTCCTGCATCATTAAATAACTTGGTGTATAGAGCCGCCAATTCAGCACTATTGGTGTGATATATAACACCGCCTTCGAATCCCTGAGAATATTTTGTCGCTTGTTCGATCATTCTTTTTTGTTCGTCAAGCGCCCAAGGCGTTGAACCTTTTGCTACCTCCGGATTCCGCAGGGATTTGTCCCAAGTTTCAACGAACTTCGCCTCTACGGCGGTCTGTTTTCCTCCAATTATCGCAACATCATCTGCGACCCCATTCACTCTCTGCCCATTGACAATGGCTGTGTACTGCCGCTCTGCATAAGTGGCGTCGCTATACATACCCCGTACTGCATTTTCATATGTTTTAGATTTATCGATCGCTCTTGATCCTGAGACGGGGACTGGCTCGGATACAGAAAGATTGCAGCAATTTGCGTTGTGTACCCAAACACCCAAGCCACCAACGTGATACGTGTGATGCTCTTGAACTTCAATGTTGTAAACCGTAGCACTCTGATTGAGAGCAGTCTGACTCACGACACGTAGGCTATGGTCATTGCGATCCAATAGCACCATGTCAGCGGACAGCGCGGAGGCTTTGATCCAACCTAGACTCTGCACCCAGAATGGATGTTCGCTAGTAGTGTGCAGCGTATCTATTTCGCCATCAGCATTGGCCACCACCACTTCATAGAGAGCCTGGCCATGAGTTTGTTTGGTTCCACGAACTGGCCTAAATCCCAGCTCCCGCGTCTGCTCATCACGAGAAAGCACCAGCTCTCCGCCAATGAAAGACTCGATGGGTTTGAGCCCTTGAGTCGTTTCAATCAGCGTGCCAGCAACAAAACAGGCGTTGCCCGCGCAAAACGCCGCTACGTCCGCGCTGGCAACTGATGTCACCTTGCCCTCTGCCTTTATGGCGGCATAAATAGCGCGGGCTTCATTGAGGTATAGCCCCAAAGCGCCTCCGATCGCGTACCCAGCAATCTGAGGTCCGGCAAATTCATTGAAGGCGTCCGTGTAAGACTGAGGAGCCAAATTCGGGTTGTTAGATAGTGCGATAGCGTCCGTGCGTTCAGCAATGAGCTGGTTGTTTGCTTCTTTGCTCAGCCTTGCATTCCACATTCCCGGAGTAGTCAGATACGAGGAAATAGCCTGGTTCAGATCCCTACGTGCCAAATCGCATTCGCTACTTGGCTTTGAACACGCGCTCTGCAGCATCATGTCGCGTGCAATGTCCAAAATTTCCAAATCCGTGAGCTGTTTTTGCTCCGAGTTACTTAGTTTTTCACCTTTTCGAACTTTGTCTCTCAGTGACTCACGAAGTGTGGCTTCTGCATGATTGAGATAGTTGTTTTCTGCGGCATTTGCGCCAGTGCTAGCGGCAATGTTCACAGCTGCGGCGTTGTCACCACCGCCTCCAGTGAGTACACCTGAAGCTGCAGCAACTACCTTGGCCAGAGCCAATGCATCTGTATGGTTCATGCCACTTTTAGCAGCGTATTCAGCAGTCATTTCGCCGACGACTGCCCCTATGGCACCCGATGTACAACCACTTGTGTTACCCGCGATAGCAGCACCACCCGCACAGCCCAAGGCAGCATGCGCGATCTTCTGAGTAAAGTCATTCAGGAGCTTCTGGTCTTTTGCATCTCCAATGGCGTCCGCCCCCTGCGCCATACCCGTAGTCACCAGCGCACTAGAAAGAGCTCGGGAGATTGCATCCTCATTGAACGCCTTGCCATTGATAGCCGCATCCATCGCACTACTAGCAAGGTTATTAGTTACATTCTTAAGTAGCTGTGTCCCGAATGTGCTGTTGGCATCTACCCCCTTGAAGTAACTGGCATTGAGCTTGTCCAAAGCCCCAGCCGTCACCATGGTCAACACCAAGCTCTTAATGCTATCTTCCGAGCCCAACTGCTCTAAGGTTTTGCCAATGTCACCTTTGTTGTTGACCATGGCCACCGCCGCCTGGCTGGCTAAAGCCGCGAAGCCGGCGTTAATAGCGATGCCTGCAGTAGTAAGTCCTGCTGCGGTACTGGTCAGTGTGACACCACCCAAGGTGGTCACAGTGGCGCCAGCTGCACCACCGGCCACACCGGTGGTAGTTCCCAACGCTGCCGTACCCGTCCCCGCCGTGAAGTAGGCCACTACGATGGTCAGGAGGGCCGCACCTGCGCCCGTCAGGCCACCTTGGTCGTAGCTCCATTTCTCATGGGCCAAGGCAACCTGATCCCATTTGACGTTGGGGTTTGCAGCAAGTTGATTCAGGTATTCCAGGCCAGTGTTACCACCTTGTCCAACAAGCGCCACGATCTGTTTCTGAAGTTCCTGACCGCCCTTGGTGTCCGGGATCTGGGCAGTGATCTTCAAGGCCGCGTCGAAGTTGACATTGCCCTTGAGGATGGTCTGGTTCAAGGTTTCGACGGTACTGCCGCTGCCCTTCATCTCCTGGTAGACACCCGCATACTCAGCCTTCTCGGTATGGCTGGTCTGGGTGGTGTTGGTGCTACCACTCAGAACGAGCTCACCCGCCTTGGTCGCGTCCGTCTTCACGAAAGCGATCTGTGGAGCCTCGACCTCAGTGCCGCGTAGTTCAGTCTTGTTGCCTACGCCAATCTCTATCTTCTGTGTGGAAACAAGCTTGGTACCAATCGCGGTGCTGGTCGCGCGGGCATCGGTGACGGTCTTGTCTTCCCATGGCACTTCTATGCCTAGGGCATCGAACATGATGCCTTGGCCTATCTTGGTCTGGGTAGTGGTGGTGACCTGCTTGAAGTTCTGAACTTCGTAGAGGGCAGTATTGTTTTTACCCTCAACGCGCAAAGTACCCGTACCTGTGTCTACACCCGTAGCCTCAAACTTGGCACCAATGCTGACCAGGTTGTTGTCCGCCACGATGTTGGTGGTCTGGCCAGTAAAGCTGCTGACCTGGGCCGTAGCGCTCTGTTCCTGTCGCCGGGTCTGGATACTGCTGGAGTAGATTAGGTCTCTGCCAGAGGCACTGGCCATCTGATCCACTTGTGTAGTGGCCTGGCCGGCTTGCAGGATGATGTTATTGCCTGCGGCTACATCCAGAGCTTTGCCTGCCGCAACTTGGGCTGCGCGAGCGTTGACATCGTTACCTGCCTGCAGGGTGACGCTGCCCATACCTTCAATCGTGCTACCCGCTTCAGCGGTACTGGTGGCGCGGCGGAAGTTACCGCTGTCTCGCTCCAGGTTGTTGACCTGGCTGGTTTGCACGGTTCCCAGGTTGATGTCGTTCTTGGCGACCAAGACGGTTTGACCATCCTGTCCTGTGTTTTTGATCTGGCCGGCAATGATGTTGATGTCACGCCCGGCGCTTGCCAACAGCACACCGTTATCCCCAGTGACATACAGGCCGGCCACCCGGTCTACCGTAGTGTTGGTGATGCCGTTTCGGCTGTCGCCAGAGCTGGCCGTGGCTGTGGTGGACGTGATGTTGATATCACGCCCAGCTTGTAGTGCCAGTTGGTCTTTGGCGGTGATGGTGCCACCGGTGTTGTTGATGTCTTGCGTAGCGGTGAGGGCTACCGCATCGCCACCCACACGACCACCCAGGTTGTTGATGGTGTCGGCGTTGATCTGCACCACTTGACGGCCCAGGATGGTGCCGGAGTTGTTGAGGTCTGCGGTGTTGATGTTGACAATGGCACCGCTGATGAGGCCCCCGCTGGGGGAGAGGTCCCCGCTGCGAGGCTTCAGGTAGATCTGGGGGACCAGGGCTACCGTTTGGCTGCCATCGGGCAGGGTTACCGTTTCTTGCTGCAGCCAGACGATGTCGCTGGTGAGGCGGGCTATCTGTTCCGCTGTCAGAGCAATGCCCGGGCGAAGGTTAAAGGTTTGGGCATAGGTAACGCCAGCATCCATCAACGCGCGGTATTGCGCGTCGTCGCTGGTGAAATTGCCCAGGAAGCGTTTGCCGGTGAGTTGGGCGACCTGTTCGTTGATCAGGCGCTGCTCATAAAAGCCATCACCCAGGCGCTTCTGAGTGACGCTGGGGTCCAGGCTGATGCGGCTGGTGATGTAGTCGCTGCCCAGCCAAGTTCTGTAATTGGTAAAGGCCGGATTGGTGGCCACTACGTAGTTGGCCGACGGATTGGTACTGATCTGGAAGAGGCTGCTATTTGCAACGTTGGCACCGGGCGTGCTGGGCGCTGTCGTACTGGCGTTACTGGTGGCGCTGCCCGCACCTGCAGTTACCGTCTCTACGACAGGGCTGGAGTAGCCCGATGGCGTCCATACGTCGTACCAAGGGCCCCAGGCCAGGCAACTACCCTTGTATAGAACTTGGCAGCTTCTGTCATGGCTCAGGGAGTAGGCCGTTCCGGATTTGGTGGTGGTTTTGGTCGCGGTGACGCCGGCGTTGTTGATGCTGACGCTAACCGGGATACTGACTGTCCCGCCAGCCAACATGCGGCTGTTGGCGTTATCTACCGTGTTCGCCTGGATCGTGAGGTTTCCTCCGGCGGAGATGGTTCCGGGAAGTGCAGCCGTAACAATAGGACCATCAACGGTTTCTTGTGTCACGTTGACGTAATAGCCAGCGCCGGCAGAACCAATGGTTTCGCTGATCGCGGTAGTGGTGTTCTGGTGGCCAGATGCGAAGTGCGCGTCTGTGTTGTTCACAGCCGTGGCATTCAAGCTCATGTTTCCACCGGCCTGAATGGTGGCGGAGGTGTTGTTGATGCTTGCGGCCGTACCTTGCGCCTGCCCCGATCCATCGATGCTGCCGCCAATGTTGATATCCCCCAGGCTCAGGATATTGACGCTGGGAGTGGCTGTCGTGTTCGTGGATGGGTTGCCAGGTGTGTCCAGACCCGCGTCCGAATTGTTCAGGGTCTGCACACCTAGGTTCAGGCTGGTGCGTGCGCCAATGGTGGCACCAGTAACCGTGCCTCCAGAACTTTCAGCCAGGTTGTTCAAGGTGGTGGCACTGATGGCTATCTTGTCACCAAAGATGGCGCCGGTTCCCAGGTTGTCTACGGTGGTGGCCGTGATGCGCGTCTGCGCAGTCCCCCCCGTGTTGCCAGCATCAATCAAGCCGCGATTGGTGAGCGTGCCATCAACTTGCAGGACCAGGTCGCCGCCGCGGGCCACGATGGAGCCAGCGTTGTTGACGCCCACGCCAGTTTCAGTACCCACTAAAGTGATCTTGCCCGCGTACATGCCCCCCAAGGCGGCGACGTCCAAGGCAACGGTTGGGGCTGCGCCGGTCCCGGCTATCGCTGTCGCGGTGGTGTTGGCCGCGTTGACCGTATTGGCGCCCGTGGTGACTTTGAGGTCTTTGGCCCAAATGCCGGCATTGACCTGCACGGCCCGGGCGATGATGTTCGTGTAGTCCGCCGCATTCGTATCCAAGCCGGTACCGTTCACTGTTACGGTACCTCGCTCGACGCGATAGCCTTCCAGACTGCCACCGTTCAGTTGCGGCGTACCCGTAGTCAGCGTGACACCACTGGCGTTGATGAAGCCACCACCATTGACTGCAATACCCGCAGGGTTGGCGATGATGACTTCGGCACGTTGACCGGCCACTTCCACATATCCACGCAATTGGCTGGGATTGCTGGAGTTGACTTCGTTGAGGATGACACGGGCGCTGCCACCAGCGAGGTTGCTATTGCCCTGCACCCAGCCGCCGAGCTGGGTCTGGACATTGCCGGTGGCGTTGTTCAGGATCGCTCCTTGGGCGTTTACATCAAACTGGTTGTAGACGTTGCGGCTCACCCCTGCCGCGCTGGGTGTCTGGATGTTGACCTGGGTAACGCCGTTGGCTGTTTGAAAGATCTGAGGCTTGAGGTTGCCTGCGGCGTTGGGGTCGGCAACGATTTGTGGCCAGGCCAGGGGAGACAAGGCAAACGCGAACATCGCCAGAGCGACATTGCGTCCCCGACGCTCCCCGCTGGCCGCTTTGCCCTTGCCAACAGCGACTTCACTCACCGCCATCACCTGGCCCCGAGCTGCATTGAATACGAGGCGGAATAAATTCTGGTTCATAACAAATGGGGTTTCAGCGAGTGAATGCGGAGTGGAAGACCGTGGACGCTAAGGCTGGCTTAGAACTTGTAGAGCAGACCCAATGTCAGGCCAGACACCTTGGGCTTACCGGTCGTGAGATTGGCTTTTTCACTGGAGTAGTTGACGACCTCGTACTCCGTGCGAAGTTCAACCTTGGGGCTGAGTGCAAAGGCAGCGCCCAGGCCGATACCGGTACCGGTGTGTGTATTGGTACCACCTGCCGCCGCAGTATCGGTGTAGTCGGCCTTGACTTGGTGAAACGCCAACTTGCCGTAGACCAATGCATTGGGGCCCACGCGGTAGCCCGGCGCAAAGGAAATGGCCAAGTGGTCTTTGAAGGTGCCGGTGAAGGATTGCGCAGTGCCCGCGGTGTAGTTCACCTTGCCAGCATCCGTTGTCTTCACGCTGTAGGAGAAACCTACGGTTCCAACCCAGTCGGGCGACATCGCAAAACCATAGGAAGCGATCAGTGCGGCTTCGGTGTCGTTGGTTTGTGTGCCTTGACCATTGATGGAAGCAACTGTGCTTTCAAAGTCCACTTTGTTCTGGACGGCAGAGACAGTGAGGCCAACAGCGGGTCCGACAAAATTTTGCTGGGCATTCTGCGCGAAGACGGTACCTGTAGTGCTCAGCAATGCAGCCAAAGCGATAGTGGTGTGTTTCATAAGGTTTCCTTTCAAGACGTTGAGGTGTTAAATGGTTGTCAAGCTGCGAGGATGGGGCGTTCGGCCCACCACTGACGTGCTTCGTCAGGTTGGGCTCGTATGCCAATGCAGAGCCGGATCTCTACGCCGCGCTCATGGCTGCGGTGGTACATGAAGCGCGCGCTGGACTTAGCCAACAAAGGACGCCAAGTGGCGTGCACTCTGGCCGCGTGCCCGAATGGAGCGACAAAGTCGATAAGCCACATGCGCTCTCCACTGTTCCAGTCATCACGACCCAGTCCCATGAGAGGATTTGCGACATATCGTGCCTCGGCCTCGGGGGTCAGATTGGCCCAGGAGAGATAGCCCACCGGCCGTACGGCACCTGTTTCATGATTTGTCTCAATCACGATGACGTACTGTCCCAGCTCGATCGCAGGCATCAGCATCCGATCCAAGGCGTACAGAGGCCGCTCGTTGTGTTTGGGTGCATGCATCCACAACCAGGCCACCATGCCAAAGGACTCCGCGTCACTTGCAGCAGGATGATTGCAGGCGGGAGATATGACCTTGTAGGTGAGTTGCGACATAAGGCTCATCCAGTAAGTTAGAACGCAAGATTCATACTGAATCCGGCTGTGGTTTCCAATGTCTTGAAGCCAGAGGGTTGATACAGCGGAGCTCCGACAAACACGTCGTACTGCAGCTTGCGGTAGTTGCCACGCAGGCCCACCACACCGCCGCTCAGGGCTTTGCCTGCCAGCTGTTCGGTACTCTGGCCATTGACGCCACCAGCATCGATGCCGATGTAGAGTTCCTGGCCACTGTTTCCGAGCGTCCAGCCCAAGTCTTGGCGCAACAGCCAGCCACCGTCACCGGAAAGACTGCTTTCGCCGTCGAAACCGCGTACGGTGTAGCGTCCGCCAATGCTGAAGCGGTCTTGGGGCGTCAGTGGCGTTTCATTGCCCTGCAGACGCAAGCTGACCTGGTAACGCAAGGATTGGCTGAGCCACTTGAAGGGCTGGTTCAGCGTCACATCGGCCGCCCACATGCTGAAGCGGGAAGTCCCCTGCCCTGTGGATTCTTCGGGAGCGTCCATAGATGCGAAGTCTCTTGTCCCGCGCTTGTAGGCCAGGTTGGCATCCAAGGTGGCACTGCCCAAGAATTCTTTGTGTCCCAGGCCCAGCTCCCAGCCACCCACGACGCGGCGTTGGATTTGAACTTCGGTGTCGTCTACGTAGTTGTTGGAATGGCGCTCGAAGGCCTTGATGTGCGCGGTGCTCTTACGGGTGGCATCCCGGTAGAAGAGGTTGGAGAGCTTCAGCTCGCCATTGCCGCTGGTACCGCTGTAGACGTAGTTGGTAGTCGTGCCCACCACGGTCTGGTGGTAGCGGCTTTCGCTAAAGGTGGCACCCAGCGTCCAGTACCCGAAAGGCAGGGAGTAATGCAGTGTGTTGCCGCGGGTTCCGCGCGGACCAGGGTCACCGCCGCCGGCATCCTGGTTTTGTGAGATGTAGAAGAGATCGTTGAGACCCAGTGGGTTGTCCCAGGAGAGGGTCCCACTGGCTTGGTAGCGGCCTGTGCTTTTGCCGCCGCTATCGTCCAGGCCCAGCGATACACGTACCGGTGTGGTGCTTTTGTAGGCAATGACCAGATCGCTGTGGTCAGGCTGATCCGCTGGGGTGATCTGGATATCGGCATCAGCCGTAGGAACACGTTTGAAGTTTTCCAACGCCTGCTCTACATCGCGCAGGTTCAGGATGTCACCGGGACGTGCAGAGACTGCCGTGCGCATCGATGTGGGAGCCTCAACAGTTTTGCCTTCTTTGTCTGCGAAGCGGATGGCACGAATTCGGCCTGGCACAACTGTCAGAACCAGGTTGCCTGTGGAGATATCTTGTGGTTCGGTCAGAACACGAGTGGTCACGAAGCCTTTGGCAACCAGCGCGTTCTGTGCACGCTCCAGCAGGATGCTGATGCCTTGGGTGCCCAAGCACTTACGCAGAGGGCTGTCCGTCTTTTGAGGACCAGACAAACTGTCGAGAACCCAGCCGAATTCACCGGCGCCTGGACCACGAAGCTCCAGTTGGCGGATGGAAAAGCAAGAGGATTCGGATGCAGGCAGGAGTTGCTCAGCCTTGGCGGCGGGCTTTAGACGAACGTCGCTGGATTTGTCTTGTTGCTCACGCAACTGAGCATCGCGCTCCTGGATGCGGCGTTGTTCTGCAGCATCGCGTTGGGCATCTGTCAGGGCTTGGGCGCTGGCACCACACGTCACGGCAGAGAGTAAGACTGCTGTAAGTGTTGAGCTAAGCGGGTGCAGGTAACTGCGAGCGATTGAACGTTCCGTCATGGGTGGGGCTTGTTGTCATAAGGCACCCACCAACCAACGGAGGACTGCACTAACTGGCCACGACTTTAGTCAGCATTAGTCCGTTTGGGTATCCCCCATTCGGGTGAATCGCATGCAAAAGTGTCTTGAATTCATGAAAAACTGGAGCTGATTTTGTACACAAAATGTACGGGGCATTGAGTGCAGAGATCAATGCTGCTGATATGAACGGTCGTTCTATTTTTATTATTTTGCAAGTCCAATAGCTTTTCAAAGGCCACATCTGGTTCTCGCAGATACAAGCATCTCTTTGTATCGTTCGCATGCACCACAGCACTGTCTTGTTTGCTGCGCAGGCTTCATTCTGTGTAGATCTGCTTCAGATTGCGCCGCTGTTTCCGAGATTTTGTTGCCTCCAATTCCAGCCAGCTAGTTAGCTTTTCGGCATAGGAATCCAGCTTCTTTGGGCTGACCCGCCTGGGGTAGCTAGGCTCAATTTCCTCTGAGCTGAGGTACTTCTTTACGGTGTTGCGAGCCAGGCCTGTACGCCTGGAAATCTCGCGGATGGACATTTGTTCCCGTAGTGCCCAACGCCTGATGACATTCAATGTCGCCACGTCTATCACTCCTAAATTCCCCCTGCTTTAAAAACTAGCAGGGTAGGGCCAACGTGGATCAAATTTGGGCGGAAATAACTGCTCGAAGTGGATCAGTTTTCAACGGAAATCAACACCGAATGTGCCCAACAGGCTGGAAATTTTTCTCCAACACCTAGATGAACAAGGCAATGAATTTCTGACCCTAGTGCTCGAAAGATTCGGGCGCGCAGATCTTAAGCCGCAACCCGTTGAGGAATTTTCAGTCCTTCTCAAGGGAGCGGTGCACGCCCCGGCACCTGGTTCCGTGGCAGCGCTGATCGCTGACACACAGGCAACCCGGATGAGCGTCGTATTGGAAACAGGGGAACGCGGCGCCGCTCTGGAGTTCCTTGTTGTCACCGGCACATCATGGTTCTACAAGTTGAATGCTCCCATAGGCAAAGAGTGTCATCTCCATTTCTACCCTCGCGCCAGGGCAGATGGCGTTGCCGGTGCAAAGATCGGGTTGAGAGGAGAGATTTCATCGTTCACAGGCTCTGGTGAAGAGCATCACTGTGAGGACGAGCCCTTACGCGGCAAACGTGCTGCACGCTGTCATCTAGTCCCCTTGGAGAGTCACATGTGCTGCAGAGCTTGCATCTTCAACCAGGGGTGCTGGAATGCCGAGGAGTCCCGTACTCTGCCTTGCCCAAAGTAATGAAGGGAATTATTCCGCGCAGTACCGAGCTGAGGCCATCCTGAAAGCCGGTGGTGTCTATGGGCGGGACTGGTCGGGATAAGCTGTCTATGTATGGGGAAATTCAGCTGAAAGTACTCACTTTTAAGTTACTTTCAACGCCTCACAAATTGATAGTTTATTTGATAGTTAATACATACAGACAAAAAAAACCCACGAAATCATGGGCTTTTTTCATTTATTGGAGGAGAAGGAGGGATTCGAACCCTCGGTGCCTTGCGACACGCCTGATTTCGAGTCAGGTACATTCGACCACTCTGCCACTTCTCCTGAGTTCGTGTCGGTCGAAACGAAGGCGTGATTCTAGCAGGCTCGGCGGCCTGCCCGACCGATACTGCCAATTCAGACCTTGAGCAGCTCCGCACCACCCAGATACGGACGCAGCACCTCGGGCACCGTGATGCTGCCGTCGGCGTTCTGGTAGTTTTCCACCACAGCCACCAGTGCGCGGCCCACGGCCAGGCCGGAGCCGTTCAGGGTGTGGACCAGCTCGTTCTTGCCCTGGGCGTTCTTGAAGCGGGCCTGCAGGCGACGGGCCTGGAAGGCTTCGCAGTTGGAGACCGAGCTGATCTCGCGGAAGGTGCCCTGCGCGGGAACCCACACTTCCAGGTCGTAGGTCTTGGCGGCGCCAAAGCCCATGTCGCCGGTGCACAGGCTCATGACGCGGTAGGGCAGGCCCAGCTTCTGCAGGATGGCCTCGGCGTGGCCGGTCATCTCTTCCAGCGCTTCGTAGCTCTTCTCGGGATGGACGATCTGCACCATTTCCACCTTGTCGAACTGGTGCTGGCGAATCAGGCCGCGCGTGTCGCGCCCGGCGCTGCCGGCTTCGGAACGGAAGCAAGGCGTATGGGCGGTGAGCTTGATGGGCAGATCGGACTCGGCCGACACCACGTCGCGCACAAAGTTGGTCAGCGAGACTTCGCTGGTGGGGATGAGGTAGAGCGCCACGTTCTCGTCGCCGCCCTCCTGACCACCCTTTTTGGCCGCGAACAGGTCTTCCTCGAACTTGGGCAGCTGGCCGGTACCGCGCAGGCTGTCGCCGTTGACGATGTAGGGCGTGTAGCACTCGGTGTAGCCATGCTCGGTGGTCTGCACGTCCAGCATGAACTGGGCGAGCGCACGGTGCAGACGGGCCATCGGGCCCTTCATCACAGTGAAACGCGAACCGGTGAGCTTGACGCCCATCTCGAAGTCCAGGCCCAGCGGCGTACCCAGATCCACATGGTCCTTGACCTCAAAGTCGTACGTCTTGGGTGTACCCCACGAGCGCACCACCACGTTGCCGGTTTCGTCCGCACCCACGGGCACACTTTCGTGCGGCAGGTTGGGCACGGCCAGCAGCATTTTTTCCATCTCGGCCTGGATGGCATCCAGGCGCGTGGCGGAGGCCTCCAGTTCGGCCTTGAGCCCGGCCACTTCAGCCATGGCGGCGTCGGCCTCGGCGTGCTGGCCCTTGCCCTTGAGCATGCCAATCTGCTTGCTCACGGTATTGCGCTTGGCCTGCATTTCCTCAGTGCGCATCTGGATGGTCTTGCGTTCAGACTCCAGCGCCGTAAACGCCTCCACATTGAGGAAGGCTTGCGGGTTCTTGCGGGTGAGCAGACGTGCGACCACCGAATCCAGGTCTTTGCGCAGCAGGGTAATGTCTAGCATGGTTCTATCTCTATTAAATCGGGCTCTAGCCCTCTATTCTATTGCGCAAGCAGCTATCAATTAAGTAGCAATCAGGCGTCCAGTTTCAGTCCCTTGGGCAGCGGAAACTTCACGGTTTCCTCAATGCCGTCCATCTTGCGCACTGACACGGCGCCCAGTGCCTTGATGCGGTCGATCACGGCCTTCACCAGAATCTCCGGGGCACTGGCGCCGGCCGTCAGGCCGACCCGGGATCGGCCTTCAAACCATTCGGCCTGCAACTCTTCCGCGTTGTCCACCATATAGCTCTCGGTGCCCAGTTTCTTGGCCACTTCGCGCAGACGGTTGCTGTTGGAGCTGGTGGGGCTGCCCACCACGATCACGATGTCCACCTGCGGGCTCATCACCTTCACCGCGTCCTGGCGGTTCTGCGTGGCGTAGCAGATGTCCTGCATCTTGGGCTTTTTGATCAGCGGAAAACGGGCGACCACAGCAGCGGTGATCTCCGCCGCATCGTCCACGCTCAGCGTGGTCTGCGTCACCACCGCCAGCTTGTCCGTCTGGCCGGGCTGCACCTTGGCCACGTCTTCCACGTCTTCCACCAGATGGATGCCGCTGTCGAGCTGCCCCATGGTGCCTTCCACCTCCGGGTGACCCTTGTGGCCGATCATGATGAATTCGTAGCCCTCTTTGTGCAGCTTGGCTACTTCCACGTGCACCTTGGTCACCAGTGGGCAGGTGGCATCAAAGATCTGGAAGCCACGGCGCTCGGCCTCGCGCTGGATGGCCTGGCTCACGCCGTGGGCCGAGAACACCAGCGTGGCGCCCGGGGGCACCTCGTCCAGTTCTTCAATGAAGATGGCGCCACGGTTCTTCAGGTCGTTGACCACATAGGTGTTGTGCACGATTTCGTGGCGCACATAGATGGGCCGGCCAAATTTGGTCAGCGCGCGCTCCACGATCTCGATGGCGCGGTCTACGCCCGCGCAAAAGCCACGCGGCTCGGCCAGGATGATCTCGTTGGGCAAGTTCATCACAGCACGCCGATCAGTTGCACTTCAAACGTCACCGGCTGGCCGGCCAGCGGGTGGTTGAAGTCGAACTGCACGGCGCCGTCGTCGCGCACCGCCAGCACCACGCCGGCAAACTGGCCTTGGCCATCGGGCGTGGGGAACTGCACCACATCGCCCGTGGCATAGACCTCGTGAGGGTCACCCATGTCGGTGAGCACCTTGCGCGCCAGCCACTGCTGCATGTCGGGGTTGCGCTCGCCAAAGGCGGCGCCTGCGGGCAGCTCGAAGGTGGCGCGGGCGCCCTCTTCCAGGTCGATCAGGCAGGACTCCACGGCGGGGGACAGTTCGCCGGCGCCCAGGCTCAGCGTGGCGGGCTTGCCGCCGAAGGTATTGATGATGTCACCGGCCGGGCCACTGAGGCGGTAATGCAAGGTGAGGAAGGAACCCGCTTGGACGCGGGGGAGCGTGCTGGTCATAAAACTCTCGATAAACTGCCCTCTATTGTAGAAACCTTGCCCTCCATGTGCTTTGCCTGCCCCCCAAACCGGCTGCTACGGCTGCTGGCACTCGTCACCGCGCTCTGGGCGACGGCCGGCTGGGCGCAGACCAGCCCGGCCCCCACCGCAACGGCGCCAGCCATCGCAGTGCCCGCCTGGAGCCCCGCCCAATGGCAGGCCCTGTGGAGCGCGGCCCAGCACACCGCCGGCACCACGGCCTACGAATACAAGTGGGCCTTCTTCTCCGACATCACCCGCGCCCGCGTTGCCCGCGTCAGCGGCCTGCGCAGCGCCCCGGTGCGCAGCGCGCCCCATCTAGTCGCCGTGCCCCCGGCCATCCGCCTGGCCCTGCTCAACCTCTACACCCCCGGCGAGAAAAGCCAGCCCCTGCCCTACACCAACGGCGGCACGCCGGGCTTTGTGGTCGTGGAGCTGGTGCGTACCAGCCGCGCCGCGCCGCTGCAACAGGGGCCGGAGTTCGAACGGGCCGCTGCGGCCTGGGTGGCGGGTGGCCTGCTGCCCGCACCCGACACTCTGCTGGCCGATGCCAAGGAGCGCGCCCGCGCCGCCTACTGGTGGGCGCTCACGCCACAGGCCGTACAGGCCATCCCTGCGGATCTCTCGCCCAATGTGGAATACGGCAACTACCTCACCCCGCTGGCACGCGCCATTCTCGCGGGACGGCAGGACGTTGCCCAAGCCTTGCTGGACCGGGGTGCCGACCTGCAGCAATGCAGCGTACTGGGCTGCGCCCTGCACCTAGCCGTGGGCATGCCAGATGCAGCCCAGGGCGCGCAGTGGCTGGCCTGGCTGCTGGCGCGCGGCGCCAAACCCGACACCGTGGACCGCCGCCACCTGAGCAGCGCCGATACCGCGCTGGCCACCGCCATTGCGCAAGACCGGCTGGCCCTGGCCGAAGACTTGGTGCGCGCCAGCGCCTCGCCCGACGGCGTGCCCGGGGTGCTGCACACCCCGTTGTACCAGGCCGCCACCTACCACCGCTGGGACACCGTGCGCTGGCTGATCACCCGCGGTGCCAGCGTGTTGCCGTGGAATGACCGCGGCGTGTCCCACCTGGCGGCGGCTGCCCAGTCCACCCAAGACGCTGACTTTGCTGCCTGGGCCGAAGCCACCATGATGGCCGCCATCAACACCTCGCCGCGCTACCGCTTCGAGGCCTTTGTGGAACAGGACGGCAAACGCCAGGCGCTGGCCGACGGCGCAGCGCTGCGGCTCAAGGCCGCGCCCTTCCGTCTGGTGCTGGTGCTGCCCCCCACCGCCAGCAACGGCGTGACCTTTGGTGCCTCCTTCCAGAAGGCCTGGGCTGACGAAGTGCGCCAAGGCGAACTGCGAAACCCCATGTTCCGTCCCTACTCCGCCGCTGCGCTGGCCGAACCACCCAGCGAGGACTCCTACGACCTGTTGGTGGGCCAGCCCTGCCCAGCAGATGCCAAGGCCGACGAGGCCTGCCCAGGGTCGCAATTTCTGCTGCAGACCGACGCCAGCGCGCGCAAGGACTTCCACAGCATCCGGGCCGACAAGCACGAGTACGTGCGCGAGGTGCGCCGCATCTTCGACGTGTCCGTCGAGCGTGACATCGCGGTCCCGCTGGAACAATTCCGCGGCAAGACGCTGCAGCTGGTGCTGACCACCACCGTCAACATGGGCGGCATGGACGGCCAGCGCCTGATCCACCCGCGCTTTGTGACCCTGACCCTGCAATAAGCCCCATGCCCATCAAGGACCTGCCCCCCGACGCCCGCCCGCGCGAAAAGCTGCTGGCACGCGGCCCCGGCGCGCTCAGCGACGCGGAGTTGCTCGCCATCCTGCTGCGCACCGGCATGGCCGGCAAGGGCGTGCTGCAGATGGCAGAAGAACTGCTGCAACTCAAAAACCATAGCAGCTCGCGCACTGTTGACGAGGGCCAGGGCGGTTTTGGCGGTATAGCCGGCCTGCTGAACGCCACGGCGGACGACCTCAAGCGCGTCAAGGGCCTGGGCCCGGCCAAGCGTGCCGAGATCGTGGCCGTGCTGGAACTGGCGCGCCGCGCCATGGCCCAGCGCCTGCAGGAGCGCGAGGTGTTTGCCGACCCGCAGGCCGTCAAGCACTACCTGCAGCTGCACCTGGCGGCCAAGGGGCACGAGGTGTTTGCGGTGCTGTTTCTAGACGCACAGAACAAGCTGCTGGCCATGGAAGAGCTGTTCCGCGGCACGCTGACGCAAACCTCCGTCTACCCGCGCGAGGTCGTTATCCGCGCCCTGCACCACCAGGCCGCCGCCGTGGTGCTGGCGCACAACCACCCCAGCGGCACCGTGCAGCCCAGCCGGGCCGACGAAGCGCTGACGCAGACGCTGAAGGCCGCGCTGGCGCTGGTGGATGTGCGGGTGCTGGACCACATCATCGTCGGCCCCGGCCAGGCGCTGTCCATGGCCGAGACTGGACTCATTTGAAGGGCATCCATGAAGATCAACGCCCTCTCCGACCTGAAGCTGGTCAAGAAAGAAATTGAAGCCCAGGCGGCCCGCGAAGCTGCGCTGGCTGCACAAAAGGCGCTGGAGGCCAAGCGCAAAGCGGCCGCCAGCAACCTGTTTCAAGCCGCTATTGGCAAGGTCCAACCACTGGAGCCGCCGCAGCGCGCCAAGCTGGCGCCCGAGCCACCCAAACCCATTCCCAAGCAGCAAATGTTGGATGACGCCGCCGCGCTGCAAGAGGCACTGAGCGACGAGGTAGACGTGACCACCCTGCTGGACACCGACGAGCACCTGAGTTTTCGCCGTCCCGGCGTGGGAACCGACGTCACACAAAAACTGCGCAAGGGCAAGTGGAGCATCCAGAAGCAGATCGACCTGCACGGCCTGCGCAGCGACGAGGCACGCGAGGCGCTGGGCGCCTTCATCCGCGAGGCGCACAAGCAGGGCATACGCTGCGTGCGCGTGGTCCACGGCAAGGGCCTGGGCTCACCCGGCAAGGCGCCGGTGCTGAAGGACAAAGTGCACAAGTGGCTGGTGCAAAAAAGCGAGGTGGTGGCCTTTGTGCAGGCGCAGCCAGCCCAGGGCGGCGCCGGTGCATTGGTCGTGCTGTTGCAGCCGCTGAACCGGGCCTAGTCTTGCAGGCCGCCTTTGGCGTGCGACACATCCACATCGCGCGGCAGGGCCACGCCATTTTTCACCGCCAGGATTTCCGCCATCACGCTCACCGCAATCTCGGGCGGTGTCTTGCTGCCGATGTAGATGCCAATAGGGCCGCGCAGGCGCGCCAGCGTTTGCGGCGTCTGGCCCAGGTGCTCCACCATGCGCTGCTGACGCGCCGCGTTGTTGCGGCGTGAACCAATGGCGCCGATGTAAAAAGCTTCGGTCTGCAATGCCTCCAACAGCGCCAGATCGTCGAGCTTGGGGTCGTGTGTCAGTGCCACCACGCAGCTGCGGCTGTCGGGGGCAAAGGCGCTCACCACCTCGTCGGGCATGCCGCTGCTCACGGTGACACCGGGCACGGACCATGCGCCGCGGTGCTCCTCACGCGGGTCGCATACCGTGACCGCAAAGCCGCTGAACAGCGCCATGGTGGCCACATACTCACTGAGCGGGCCCGCGCCTATGATGAGCATGCGGTATTGCGGGCCAAAAGTGTTGATCAGCTCGGCGTCTGACACGCGGAGCGCCGTTGGGGTACTGGTGGGCTGCAGGCACACCACACCTTCCTGCAGTTGCACCACACGGTGCACCAGCTGGCCCTGCTCCAGGCGCCCCACCAGGTCAAGCAGACTGGCGGCATCGGGGTCAAACTCCAGCAGCAGCTCCAGCGTGCCGCCACAGGGCAGACCAAATCGATGCGCCTCGTCAGCGGTGACGCCGTACTTCACACGCTGCGGTGCGCCGTGCGGTATGGCCCGCGTGAAGCGAAAGATCAAGTCGTCTTCAATACAGCCGCCGGATACCGAGCCCACCACCGCACCGTCTTCGCACAACGCCAGGATGGAGCCCACGGGGCGCGGCGACGAACCCCAGGTGCGCACCACGGTGGCCAGCAGCGCGCGCCGCCCGGCCTGACGCCAGCCGCACAGAGCGCGCAGCACGGTTACGTCGAGGTTTTCCATGAAAGTAGGCTTGATTTATATGAGCAGCGGTCTTGATTGTCCTGATAAAAATAAGTCATCCGCAACATCTAGGCGCCTGCAATGGCCAAAACCAGGTGTTTGTTCAAGGCCGCGACATCGCGAAGGATAGCGGTGAGCTGGCTTTCCACGTCCTTCCCACTGGACGGGTATTTGCCGTCCAACACCGCTGTCCCGATCGTAAAACCCGCTGCGCCGGCACTTTGAACGACCGCCATTCGCTCAGGAGTGTCGATGGAACCCGCAACGTAGACCGGCTTGGAGACCGCCGCGCACACCGCCTTCATCAGTTCCGGCACGTTTTCCGCTGAACGGTAGGCCAGCAGGTCCAGGCCATGCACACCGTCTTTCCCCGCGATCACTCTGGCACTTTCAACAATTTCCGCGATGCTGCCTTCCAGAACGCTAGGGTGGCCGGTAATCCGTCCGGGGAACGGGAAGTAGTGGATACCCGTGTCCTTGATGATCGGCAGCACATCGTCAACCCGCGTGCCACCCAGCAGTACATCAACACCGATTTGGGCGGCTGCCTTGGCCGACACAAGTTCGCTGTCGCGATCCAGCGATACCACTTCCAGATAGGAACGTGCACCGCCAGCCTTGATGGCGGCATTGAGGCCTTTGAGTTGCTCAAGCGGCAGGCCAATGTCCTTGAACCCAATATGCCGCACGCCCAGGCTGAGCGCAGTTTGGAGTTGCTGCGCCGCGTCCGCAACCGTACGGTCGTTGCGCGTGAGCATGAAGATGAAACGTAATCCCATGGTGGTGGTTCCTTTTAAATGGTGTTCGTCTTGGTTTGCGCAGCGACGAGGCGCTTTGCGTAGGCAAGCGCCGTTTCCAGACTGGCGTGGTCTGCAATGCCCTTGCCCGCGATGTCAAATGCCGTGCCGTGATCCGGACTGGTGCGCACGAAAGGCAGGCCCAGCGTGATGTTCACGCCTTTTTCCAACCCAAGGTATTTCACAGGGATCAGCCCTTGGTCGTGGTACTGGGCTACGACCACGTCGAATCGCCCTTGGCGCGCCTGCATGAAGACCGTATCGCCCGGATAAGGGCCGGTGGCATCAATACCCTCGGCGCGGGCCGCGTCGATGGCGGGCCGGATGATCCTGATCTCTTCGTCCCCGAAAAGCCCCCCCTCCCCTGCGTGCGGATTGAGACCGGCCACCGCGACACGCGGAGCTGCAATGCCGAGCGCTTTGCCTCCCTCATGGGCAAGCCGGATGGCTGACATCTGGGCGTCGAAATCCGCTTGTTCGATGGCCTTGCGCAATGAGGTGTGGATCGTGACCAGCACCGTGCGGATGTCGTCGTTCGCCAGCATCATCGCCACGCGCTTGGCGCCGCCGTAGTCGGCCAGGATTTCAGTATGGCCAGGGTAGCGGATTCCCGCACTCGCCATCGCCTCCTTGTTGATCGGCGCCGTGACGATGCCGCTGACTTCTCCGGACTTTGCCGCCGCAATCGCTGCGACGATGGCATCGAAGGCTGCTTGTCCGGAGATTGCACTGATCTTCCCGATGGGCGGCAGCGCGGTAACCCGGGTGGCCTCGATGACCTGCAAGACCCGCGGCTGGAACTGGGCCGCATCGGGCGTTCTGATGCGCCTAACCTCCAGGTCCAGCCCGAGTCGGCGCACAGTGTCCTGCATGACGACTTGGCTGCCGAACACGACGACACGTGCCGCATCCTTTGCTAGCACCTTCGCCACAATCTCCGGCCCAATGCCGGAGGGGTCGCCCATCGTCAAAGCAAGCGGAGGGGACATGGTGTTCATAGTGAATCCTCTGGCAAGGGTTGGGCCACTCCACGTATTCGCGCGACTGCACGCACCAGGGCGTCGTCAGTGCCAAAACCACCAGCCTTCATGGCGAGCAGCAGCGAGCGGCCATCGCCAAGCGTGGCGCGACCCAGCGGGAATCCGGGTTCGAGCTCTTGCAGAATCTCGAACTCATGGACTTGGAGAAGATCCAGGATTGCTTCCATCGTGTCGCCACCAGTGGCGACCAGCGCGCCGAAGCGCGGGTCTTGGAGCTGTCGCGACGCGTCTTGCGCAATACGGCGCAGCACCGCGGCAGGGTCCCGCTCACGCACTGTGGGTCCGCACAGCAGTACAACGCCGCCAGCATCCCGAATGTGGCCGACCTGGATGTGGCTGCGCACATTTGCGCTCCCAACAACCACCAAGACATCGTTGCGGATGCCATCGATCGGTGGTGGTGAGGCCTTGGCCGGAACACAACGCCGCGCCAGGGCAGCAGCCATCCCGGGAGAGCCAACCCACAAAACCGACTCTGGGTTCTCGATGGAAGCAATCTGCGAATCGAGTTCTTCCTGTGTTGTCGCATCCAGCAGCGTGACATGCTGGATGCAGTCCGGGATCAGATCGGCCAGGGCGGAATACCGCGCGGGATGCACCGGGTCATGTCCATACACGCTCTCGGAAACCGGCACACCGTCAACGAGCTGAATGCCTTTCACCGTGGTACGGCCAGCTTCGGGGAAAGCCGGTGCAAAGACCAGGGATGTGCGGCCGCTTGCCTTGAAGCATGCCTCGAGCTCCTGCGCCACGTGTCCGCGTAGTGTGGAGTCCACCGTTTTGTAGAGCACGGAGCGGTCCGCAAGTTGAGCGGTCAACTGCGCGACCACGTCGAAGGCTTGCGACGCGGTTGCAGAGCGCGAACCGCTATTGACAGCGACGACCGCTGTAGTTTGGCCTGTAAGTTTTCGCCTTCCGATCGACGCGGTCAGGCCGCGCTGGACGAAAGGTGCTGCGCCATCTGCCGCGCTGGTCAGGTCATCGGCGAGGATCGCAATACTGGGCGGATGATTGGTGCACATGCATCAATTATTAAATTCACCAACCACCAAGAAAAGCGATAGTTTTTGAAGAAAACCGGTGATATATTTTCACCAATGAATCGCTCGGACATCCCTTCACTTGATGACCTGCGGGCGTTTGAAGCCACCGCACGGCTGGGCTCGGTGCGGCTTGCGGCGGACGCGCTGGCGCTGACGCATGGGGCCGTCAGCCGTCGCATCACCAAGCTAGCCGATGACATCGGCGTCAAGTTGTTTGAGAAGAGTGGACGAGGCCTGCGCCTCACCGCAGCTGGCCAGACCCTGCACCTGACCCTTGGCAGGTTCTTCGGTGAATTGGCAGCGACGGTGCAAAGCCTGCGTGCAGCCAATGCGGAACACAACACCCTCGTGCTCTCCTGTGAGCCTTCCGTTGCCATGCGGTGGCTCATTCCGCGGCTGGGAGGCTTCCAAGCGGCGCATCCGAACATGGCCCTTCACCTCTCGGTGGGTGGAGGCGCTGTGGACTTTCGCAGGGATCGCGTCAATCTTGCGATTCGGCGGCTGGATTTCGCCGTGCCTGAAACGTGGAAGGTGCGACGGCTTTTCCCCGAGACGGTAGGTCCTGTCATGAGGCCGGACCTGGTGTCAGCGTTCGACCGCGGCAACTACCTTGCCCTCGGGTCCAAGACGCGGCCTGACGCCTGGGTCCAATGGCTGCAGGCCCACCCGACAGCGCGCCGCCCCACCGAAATCCGTTACTACGACCACCATTCCCTGATTGTGGAAGCGGCACTGGCGGGCCTCGGTGTTGCCCTGAGTCCGCTTGTCATTGCCGCGGACGATGTGGAGCGCGGTCGTCTAGTAGCACCTGCTGGCTTTACCCCAGACGGCAGTCAGTATGGGTTGATATGGCTGGGACCGAATGAACTGCAAGGCCTGGAACTTGAACTCGCAGAGTGGCTTGAAGGACAAGTCAGCCAGCTCAACGTACTTACTTGCCTCAGGGAATAAGCCTAGAATCTTTTTGGACAGTATCGGCGGCGGCGCCTGATCTCGCAATTGCCATGTGACCACTGCATGCCGTTGTGCGGGGAGCCAAATTTGAAAAGATTACCCCCAGAGGAATTTGGTGAGCAATCAAAATCAACTGAGCCTGGCGCAAAGCACAGATAGTCCTTTCTGGCGTTTTTTCCAGAGGAATGTGCGACCGATGTGCGTCTACGACGCTCGCAATCTGAAGCTCATGGCGGTGAATATATCCATGACGCAGTTCTATGGCTATAGCGAAGCCGAAATGCTGTGTATGACGTTGGCAAATCTCTGGCCAACGGCACACGAATTCACCAACGAATTTTCATCGAAGCCTGAGCAGCCACCAATCACTTGCCGCCATGTGCGCAGGGACACATCCCTGGTCGATGTGGAGGTAACGGTCGACGACGTGAGCTTTCTTGGCCAGCCAATGAATATGCTCATGTTCGTTGATGCAACTTTGCGGCTGCAGGCCGAGCGTGCATTGGCGCGGGTGAACCGTGCGCAACTCATGTTGAGCAGCTGCAACGATGCGCTGCTGCGCGCCAATGCTGAGGATGTGTTGCTGCAGGACATCTGCCGCATCGCAGTGGAAAGCGGTGGCTATCTGGGCGCTTGGGTTGGGTTTGTGCGACATGACGAAGCCCGCACCATCGAACGCATCGCCTTTTGCGGAGTGACGCCCAGCTATGTGCATCAGCAGCGCACCTCCTGGTCAGAAGACGTACCGGAAGGGCGCGGTGCCGCCGGACGCACAGTACGCTCCGGCAGCCCCGTCATCGTTGACGATATTCTGAAGCCGGAAAACTTCCGGCCATGGGGCAAGGGATTGGAGGACGCAGGTGTTCGGGGGTTGATCAGTTTGCCGTTGATCAATGGCGAAACCACGTTTGGTGTGTTGTTGCTCTACAGCAGCGAAGTGGTCAACGTTGCCCAGGACGAAATCAAGCTGCTGCAGGGGTTGGCCAATGACTTGGCGTTTGGCATCTGCAATTTGCGCGCACAGGAGAAGCAGCGGCACTTTCAGGCCACGGTCCTGAAGGTAGCCGCCGCAGTTTCGGTCCATTCAGGATTGGAGTTTCTTGCCCAATTGGCGCTCAATATATGTGAGGCTTTAGGTGCGCAGGCAGCCTTCATAGCCAGACTGCAGGCCGGTGAGCCGCCGAGCGCGAAGACGCTGGTTGCAGCGATGGATGGACATACGTTGCAAAACTTCGAATATCCGATCGAAAGCATGCCGTGTGACACTCTCTATGCGCACCGTCAATGGGTTGTAAATGGTGATCTTGCCAGTGACTACCCTCGCGCCACCATGCCATTCCAGATGAATTTCAAGGCCTATGCGGGACAACGCCTGGATGACACGCAAGGTGAAGCCATTGGCCATATTTTTGTGCTGTTTCACGCTCCGTTGGAGGACCAGGATTTTGTGCTGTCCATCTTGCAGATCTTCGCGGCTCGCGTTACCGCGGAAATGCAAAGACAACTGGCAGACGCCCGTATCCGTGAGCAGGCAGAATTACTGGACAAAGCCCAGGATGCCATCATCTTGCGTGATCTGGTTCACGGCGTTGTGTATTGGAATCAAAGCGCGGAGCGTCTCTATGGCTGGACCGCACAGGAGGCACACGGCAACAAGATGGCCGACCGTCTCTACAAAGATCCGGCTGAGTTTCAGGAAAACTTGGGCAAGTTGATGGCCAGCGGAGCCTGGCAAGGCGAAGTGCAACACTTGCGAAAAGATGGAAGCGTTGTCGAGGTTGAATCGCACTGGACCTTGGTCTACGACGAGATGAGACAACCCAAATCAGTGTTGTCCATCAATACCGACATCACTACACGAAAGATTGCCGAGCGCAAAATCTACGACCTAGCTTTCTACGATCAGTTAACGCGCTTGCCCAACCGGCTGTTGCTCATGGAGCGTTTAAAACGCGCACTGGAGAGCAGCAAGCGAAGCGGGCAATACGGTGCGCTGCTTTTCATTGATTTGGATAACTTCAAAGCACTCAATGACACATTGGGCCATGAGAGTGGCGACATGCTGCTTGGGCAAGTTGCGGCTCGACTGGTGCGCTGCGCGCGCGCGGCGGACACCGTCGCACGCTTCGGCGGCGACGAGTTCGTCGTCATACTGGAAAGCCTGGGCACCAACGAAATCGAATCAGCTCAGCTGACGCTCAATACGTGCGAAGGCATACTGGCCGCGCTGGCCGCGCCTTACGAACTCAATGGCCTGGAGCAAAACAGTACCTCCTGCATTGGAATTGCACCTTTCGGAAAAGCAAGCAATGGGGAAACCGAGCTTCTGAAGCAAGCCGATCTGGCTCTGTATCAAGCAAAGACTTCAGGACGCAACACTATCCAATACTTTAATTCGACGATGCAAGACATCGTCACTGCGCGGGTCAAGCTCGAATTGGATATGCGACTTGCATTGGCCCGCAACGAATTCCTGTTGCACTACCAACCTCAATTCGATGCGACCAACAGAATGATTGGCGTGGAAGCGCTGGTACGTTGGCAGCATCCACAGCGTGGCCTGGTTTCACCGGCTGAATTCATACCGGTGGCGGAAGAAACCAGCATCATTCTCCCTCTGGGAAAATGGGTTCTGCACACGGCCTGCAAACAGTTGAAGAATTGGCAACAAAACAGCGCCACATCCCATTTGACCATGGCCGTCAATGTCAGTGCCAAACAATTCCGCCACCCCGACTTTGTCCAACAAGTCATTGATGTTGTGCGTGATGTTGAAGTGGATGCCCGTCGACTCAAACTGGAACTGACCGAAAGCTTGCTGGCCGACGATCTCGACTTGATCATTTCCAAAATGGGTGCACTACGCATGCTCAACTTGCACTTTTCCCTGGATGATTTCGGTACTGGCTATTCGTCGCTTTCCTACCTCAAGCGTCTCCCGCTGGAACAACTCAAGATAGACCAGTCTTTTGTGCGGGACATCGTTTCTGACGCCAATGACGCATCCATCGTGAGCACCATCATCACACTCGGCCAAAGTCTGGGTTTGTCGGTTATTGCTGAAGGGGTGGAAACCGACGCACAGCGTGACTTCCTGGCCGCGCATGGTTGCCTGGCCTATCAGGGCTACCTATTCAGCCGCGCGCTTCCTGCCGCAGACTTGCAACGTTTTCTATGTTCGATCAACGAGACGCACAGTTGATCCCCCGATGGGGCTAGACCCGTACATCTCTATGGCATTTTTCTGACTAACGGATTCTGGTTCACCATCCAGTCCGCGGTCTGGAAGAAGGATTTGTTCAGCCGCTCCCGCAACACCGGGTCGAGCTGCACATCACCCATGGCTTGGTCCATGCAGGCCAGCCATTGGTCGCGCTCCAGAATGCCGATCTTGAAAGGCATGTGGCGCGCGCGCAGGCGCGGGTGGCCAAAGCGCTCCACAAAGTAGTCAGGCCCGCCCAGCCAGCCGCACAGGAACCAGAACAGGTGGTCACGCGCCTTGTCCAGGCTGCTGCCATGTACTGCGCGCAGCGCGGTGTAGCCAGGCTCCAGGTCCATCAGATCGTAGAACCGGTCCACCAGGCTGCGGACCACGGCTTCGCCGCCTATCCATTCAAACGGGGTGGTACCGGTGGATGCTTCTTCAGTCATACAGTTTTATAAGAAATTGGCCTCTAGCCCCCACCGAATTTGCGCGAGCAGCTATCAAAAGCATAGTAGTTTGTGACTCTAACCATGTTTCGCGGGTCCCAGCAAGTCGGGAAACTGGCTTTGCAGGAACTTGCGGGTATGACTCAGCAGAACTTGCGCCTGAACCAGGCATTCGTTGACCACGGCGTCGCCAATCGGGTCGCCTTCGTAATCATTCAGGTTGCGCTGTTTGCGCAGCGCATCCAGCACGATGATGATGTCGTTCGGCAGCCCCATGGTCAGGGGCAGCGCCTGCAGGGCAGTTTGGTGATGGCCGGGCTGGCTGGTAGAGGTGCGGTAGCCGCGCGCCCACAAGCCCAACATGGCGCACTGCATGATGCATTTGTAGCCTGCATCAAAGCGATTCTCTGGACTCAGCTGGGCAAGCTGGGCGTCCGCCAAGTTGCGCACTGCCGCTGCCAGCAAACGCTGCACACCTTCGGGCGTGGCGTTAAACGCCAGCAGGCGTTGGATGGCCAGTAAGTTGGCTAAGGTCATCTTCGGTTCCGGTCAAATAAATCTTGGGTTTGCGCAACAGGTCCAAGACGAAAGAATCCTCCGCCCGCACGCGACGCTGCAGCTCTTGCACGCTGTAGACAACGGGGTTGATTTCCCGGCCCAGCTCGGCTTGCACGGGGTAAACAGCGCGCACCAGGTCGGCAAAGCCAAAGTCACCAATGACCAGAAGGTCCACATCGCTGGCAGCGGTTTCAGTGCCACCGGCTACGGAACCAAATATGAATGACAACGGTGGGTGCAGTGGTGCCAACGCGTTGGTCAGCAGCTCGGCCGCGCCTGTGGTCTTGCGCAACAGGCCGGCCAATTCGGGAAACACGGGACATTGCTGGTTGGCCTGGTAGCGCACCTGGTTGCCCTGCTCTTTGCGCAGCAGCAGGCCAGCCGTTGCCAAGCGTGCCAGCTCTTTATGCAGGGTGCCGGGCGCGGTGCCCGTTTGCCGGGCCAGCTCGCGGACGTGGTAGTCCATGTCCGGGTGGAGCAAGAGCAGGCCCAAGACTTTTTTGCGGTAAGCACCAAACAGGAGGTCGGCGAGCATATGTAGCTTTATTTGCTCCAATTGTAGCAATTAAAGCTTCATTTTCAATGTCGGCAATCCCAGTTCTCAAGTCACGGCACGGCGCAGGGTTTCCACCACCGGGCGTTGCAATACCTCTCGCAGACCCCACCAGCCGGCCGACAGGGCCAGCGCGGCACCGGCCAGCGCGCCCACCAGCGGCACCCAGAGCTGCACTGTCCAGTCGAATTCGAACACATAGCGCGCCAGCGCCCAGCCCACGGCCGCTGCCACGATGGAGGCGAGGAAGCCCGCCAGCAGGCCCACGCCTGCCAGTTCGGTGCGCTGCACCTGGCGCAGCAGGCTACTGCCGGCACCCACCGCGCGCATGATGGCGAATTCGCGCGCGCGGTCCTCGCGCGTGGCAGTCACTGCCGCAAACAGCACCACCAGTCCCGCAGCCAGCGTGAAGCCGAAGAGGAACTCCACCGCGCGGATCACCTGGTCCAGCACGCGCTGCACCTGGTTGATCGTGCTGGTCATGTCCACATTGGTCACGTTGGGGAATTGGCGCACCAGCGCGTTGTCAAAGCCCTTGGTCTCGGGTGCCTTGAAGGCGCCCATGTAGGTGCTGGGCACGTCCTTGAGCACGTCCACCGGGTACATCACAAAGAAGTTGGCACGCATGGAGCCCCAGTCCACCTTGCGCAGCGAGGTGATCTTCGATTCGGTCTGGATGCCGCCGATGTCAAAGCGCAGGCTGTCACCGAGCTTGAGGTTCAGGGTCTTGGCAATGCCCTCTTCCACGCTCACGGCGCCCTCTTCGTCTTCGGTCCAGCGGCCGGCCACGATGGGGTTGTGGGCCGGCTGGTTGCGGCTGTTGGAGAGGTTGAACTCGCGGTCCACCAGGCGCTTGGCACGGTCCTCGGCGTAATCGTCGGGCGACACGGCCTTGCCGTTTACGGCCACAAGGCGGCCGCGGATCATGGGGTACCAGTCGAACTTGCGCACGCCCTGGTCGGTCAGTGCCTTCTGGAACGCCTGCGACTGCTCGGGCATCACGTTGATGACGAAACGATTAGGCGCGTCGGGCGGCGTGGCGCGGCGCCAACTGCTGATGAGGTCGGTGCGCAGCAGTACCAGCAGCACCAGCGCCAGCAGGCCCACCGAAAGCGCGCTCACCTGCACCACCGTATAGGCCGGGCGCGCCGACACCTGGCGCGTAGCCAACACCAGCCAGCGCGGTGCGGTGGCCTCGTTCACGCTGCGGCGCAAGAGCTTGACGGCCAGCCAGCTTAAGGACGCAAACACCAGCACCGCAGCCGCAAAACCGCCCACGGCGATCAGGCCCAGCATCAGGTCGCTACTCACCGTGAGCAGCAGCGCGGCAAAGCCGGCCACGCCAATCGCCAGCACACCAATGGACGCGGGGCGCAGGTTGCCCACATCGCGGCGTATCACGCGCAGCGCCGGCACCTGGGCCAGCTGCAACACGGGTGGCAGGCCAAAGGCCATGAGCAGCGTGAGGCCCATGCCCAAGCCCAGCGCCACCGGCCACAAAGAGGCCGCGGGCAACGCCGTATCCACCAGTCCCGCCAGCAGGGCCACAAACAGGTAATGCACCCCAAAGCCCAGCAGCACGCCCAGGCCGCTGGCAAACAGGCCCACCAGCGCGAACTCGAAGGCATAGGCGCTGGCAATGGTGCGCTGCGACAGGCCCAGCACGCGCAGCATGGCGCAGTCGTCCAGATGGTTGGCCGCAAAGGCGCGCGCCGCCAGGGCCACAGCCACAGCGCTCAAGAGCGCGGCCAACAGGGCCACGAGGCTGAGGAATTTGTTGGCGCGGTCCAGCGTCTGGCTCATCTCGGGGCGGCCGCTTTGAAGCGACTCGACCCGCACACCGCGCACGCCGCCAGTCTTCACCTGCGCATCAGCCCAGTCCACAAAGCGCTTCACGGCGGGCTCGTTGCCCGCCACGGCCAGGCGGTAGTTGAGGCGACTGGCCGGTTGCACCAGGCCGGTGGCAGCCAGGTCGGGCTGCGAAATCATCACGCGCGGCGCAAAGTTCATGAAGCCACCACCGCGGTCCGGCTCGATGACGATGATGCGATTCACCGTGAACTGGCTATCACCCAGCAGCAGCGTGTCGCCCACATTGAGGCCAATGGCCTCCAGCAGCGCGGCGTCCACCCAGGCCTGGCCCTTGGCGGGTGTCTCCTTGGTGGGCGCATCTGCGCCGTCCATGGTGCTGCTCACGCGCAGCGCGCCGCGCAGTGGGTAGCCCGGCTCCACCACCTTGAGCGCCACCAGCTTGGCCGCACCGCCTTGCGCGTCGGTGGCGCGCGCCATGGTCGGAAAGCCCAGCGTGTGCACCACCTGCAGGCCCACCGCGCGGGCACGCTCCTCAAAGGCGGGCGGCGGCGGGTTGTCGCTGGAGATGACGGCGTCGCCCCCCAGCAGCTGGCGCGCATCGCGTTGCAGGCCGCCCTGCAACCGGTCTGCAAAAAAGCCCACGGCCGTAAGCGCCGCCACCGCCAGCGTGACCGCCAGGATCAGCAAGCGCAGCTCGCCAGAACGCACATCACGCCACAGGGTGCGCCAGCCCAGCGCCAGGAAAGACAGTTTCACGGGAAGCTCCTCAGAGGGAAGCCATTATTCACCCGGGGGCTTTCTCCCCAGAGCTTTGGGGGCTAGCGGGCGGGCAGCGGCGCGTAGCGCACCGCGCGCGGCGCGCGGCACAGGCCCCAGAGCTGCAGGCCGCTGCGCTGGGCCATGGCAACCGCCAGGTCCGTAGGGGCGGAGATGGTGGCCAGCAGGGGCACCTGCAGGCGCAGGCATTTGCGCACCAGCTCGTGGCTGGCGCGGCTGCTCATGAGCACCCAGCCGGGCTCGCCGATGCGACCGCTGTGGGCCAGCGCGCCGAGCAACTTGTCGAGCGCGTTGTGGCGGCCCACGTCCTCCATCAGCAGTGCAATCTCGCCCTCGGGGCTGACCCAAGCCGCCGCATGCAGCGAACCGCAGGCCGCGTTGAGCACCTGCAGCGGCGCCATGGCCTGCACGGCGCGCAGCACCGTCTGCGCGTCCATCGCCTGCACCCAGGGCGCAGCGGCGGGCAAAGGCGGCGGCGCCAAGTCCAGCGCCTGCAGGCTGTCGATGCCGCAGACGCCACAGCCCGTGCGACCGGCCAAGGTGCGGCGCCGTTCCTTGAGACGGGCAAAGGCCGGGGCCGCAATCTCCAGCTGCACCTCCACCGCCGGGCCACCTTCCAGCACCACCGGCTGCACCTCGATGCCAAAGCACTGCGCGGGCGTATCCAGAATGCCTTCGCTCATTGCGAAGCCCAGCGCAAAAGCCTCCAGGTCCTGCGGCGTGGCCAGCATCACGGCGTGCGAGATGCCGTTGAAAACCAAGGCCACCGGCACCTCGGCGGCCAGCGTGTCGGTCAGCACACCATCGGCCGGCACGCGCTGCACCGGCGCGGTTGTCAGCGGTGCGGGCCATTCGTGCGAGGAATCAGCCATGCGGCAATTCCGCCAGATGCTGGCGCCCCGCCTCGGTCAGACTGGCCAGCCAGCGCTCGTCTTCACAACGCAGCTGCACCCAACCGGGGCCGGCCTGGCCGCCCAGCACGGCGTCGCCCATCAGCGTGAGCGTGCGCATGACCACGCTGGCACCCAGGCCCAGGCGCTTGCCCAAGCGCGGCACGGAGACCGGCTGGTCTGATTCGGCCAGCACACGCAGCAGCGCATCGCCCACATCGCTCACGCCGTGGCCTCCTGCCGCACATGGGGCAGCAAGATGACCGGGATGGATTTGGACGTGGGCGTGCCCGCGTTCAGCGCCACGGCCGAGAGCGGGACCAGCGGATTGGTCTCGGGGTAGTAGGCAGCCAGACAGCCACGCGGAATGTCATAGGCCACGAGCTTGAAGCCATCGGCACGGCGTTCCTCGCCATCGTCCCAGACGGTCTGGAAGTCGATCCAGTCGCCATCCTTCATGCCCAGCGCGCGAATATCTTCCTTATTGGCAAACACCACGCGGCGCTGGCCGTACACGCCACGGTAGCGGTCGTCCGCGCCGTAGATGGTGGTGTTGTACTGATCGTGCGAGCGCGTGGTCATGAGGGCGAAGACGATGGCGTCGCCCTTGCGTTCACGCGCGCGCTGCAGCGCGGTGCCGGTGGGCACGGCGTGGGCCTTGAAGACCGCCTTGTGGCTGGCCGTGGCCCAGACGCGTTCGCTGGCCGTGTTGCGCAGGCGAAAGCCGCCGGGCACGCTCACGCGCTGGTTGAAATCCTTGAAGTCGGGGAACACGGCTTCGATCTGGTCGCGGATGCGGCGGTAGTCTTCCACCAGCCAGAGCCAGGGTGTCTGGCTGCGGCCTGCCAATGTAGCCGCGGCCAGGCGGGCCACGATGGCGGGCTCGGACAGCAATTGGGGCGAGGCCGGCGGGTTGATGCCCGCCGAGAGGTGCACCATGCTCATGGAGTCTTCCACGCTCACACTTTGCAGGCCGGTGGCCTGCATGTCCATCTCGGTGCGCCCCAGGCAAGGCAAGATGAGTGCGGCTTTGCCATGCACGATGTGGCTGCGGTTGAGCTTGGTGGCCACATGCACGGTCAGCTCGCACTGGCGCAGCGCCTTCCAGGTTTGCGCGGTGTCGGGCGTGGCGGCGGCAAAGTTGCCGCCCAGCGCAAAGAAGACCTTGCCGCGCCCGTCCAGCATGGCTTGGATGGACTCCACCGTGTCCCAGCCCGGCGCACGTGGTGGCGTGAAGCCGAAGACACGCTGCAGGTTGTCCAGCAAGGCTGCGGGCGGCTTCTCCCAAATGCCCATGGTGCGGTCGCCCTGCACATTGCTGTGGCCGCGCACCGGGCAAGGCCCGGCGCCGGGGCGGCCGATGTTGCCGCGCAGCAGCAGTAGGTTGACGATCATCTGGATGGTGGCCACCGAGTTCTGGTGCTGGGTGATGCCCATGCCCCAGCAGGCGATGACGCTGCCGGCCTCGCGGTACACCTCGGCGGCGGCGCGCATGTGCTCTGCGCCCAGCCCCGCCTCAGCCTCCAGCAGCGCCCAGGATTCGGAACGCAGATCGTCCAGCAGCGGAATGAAGCCGGTGGTGTGTTCATGGATGAAGGCCATGTCCAGCACCTCCTCTCCCGCATCCTGCAGCTCCACCAGGTGCTTCATCATGCCCTTCACAAACGCGAAGTCGCCACCGATCTTCAGCTGGAAGTAGTGGGTGCTGATGGGCGTGTCGCCCAGCGTGGCCATCTGCAGCTTGTCCTGCGGGTCGGCAAAGCGCTCCAGCCCTCGCTCGCGCAGCGGGTTCAGGCTGACGATGCGCGCGCCGCGTTTGGCCGCCTGGCGCAGCTCGCCCAGCATGCGCGGGTGGTTGGTGCCGGGGTTCTGGCCGAAGATGAAGATGGCATCGGCCTGCTCAAAATCATCGAGCGTGACCGTGCCCTTGCCCACGCCAATGCTCTCGCGCATGCCGGTGCCACTGGGCTCGTGGCACATGTTGGAGCAGTCGGGGAAATTGTTGGTGCCGTACTCGCGCACGAACAGCTGGTAGAGAAACGCGGCCTCGTTGCTGGCCCGGCCGGACGTGTAGAAGATGGCCTCGTTGGGGTCGGGCAGCGCGTTCAGGTGTTGGGCCACCAGGGCAAACGCATCGTCCCAGGCAATGGGCAGGTATTTGTCAGTGACCGCGTCATAGACCATGGGCTCGGTCAGGCGGCCCTGGTCTTCCAGCGCAAAGTCGCCCCAGGTGGCGAGTTCGGCCACCGTGTGCTGCGCAAAGAACGCTGCGGTGGTGCGGCGCGCGGTGGCTTCGGCAGCCACGGCCTTGGCGCCGTTCTCGCAGAACTCGAAGGTGGAAGCGTGGTTGCGGTCCGGCCAGGCGCAGCCCGGGCAGTCAAAGCCATCGGGCTGGTTGGCGGACAGCAGGGTTTTCGCACCCTTGATGGGAATGTCCTGCCGCAGCAGGGCGTTGCCCACGCTGCGCAGCGCGCCCCAGCCGCCGGCCGGGCCGGTGTACAACTCGATTTTCTGCTCGCTCATGGCGGTTCCTTGTGACCGTGGCAGGTCATATCCCGTTTAGCATAGCCGAGGACTCCCCTCTCTTCCTGGACTTCCATGACGGACATTCCCCCTGGCCTGGCCCTGCTGCACAGCCGCTATTCCCTGGGCATCAAGCACCTGACCGCACCCGGCCCCGACGCGGCCCAGCTGCAGCAGATGCTGGCCGCCGCCCTGCGCGCGCCCGACCACGCGGAGCTGGTGCCCTTTCGCTTCTTGGTGGTACAGGGCACAGCACGCGAACGCCTGGCCGACCTGTTTGCCGAACATGCCCAGCGCAAAGGCAAGGACGCCGAGGGTGTGGCCATCGAACGAGAACGCGCGCTGCGCGCGCCCATGACGGTGGCGGTGCTGGCCCGCATTGACCTGGGCCACCCGCTGGTGCCCGCGCACGAGCAATGGATGTGCGTGGGCGGCGCGGTGACCAACTTCCTCAACGCGGCGCACGCGATGGGCTTTGCCGGCAAGATGCTCAGCGGCGACAAGGCCCGCGCCCCACACATTGCCCAGGCCTTTTGCGAACCCGGCGACACCCTGGTGGGCTGGATTGCGCTGGGCACGCCCACGCGCCCGCCGCAAGGCCCCGAGCGCAAGGACGGCACGCAAGCGCTACGCTTTTGGTAGCTGTTCGCGCACATTTCACGGGGGCTAGAGCCCTATCTGGCTAAAAATCAGCTGTTCTTGCTGATGGTGATGGTGGGGAACTTGCTGGAGAAGTCCTTGGCCTGGGCGGCGATCTTCACCGCGACCTGGCGGGCCATGCCCTTGTAGAGACCAGCCACCTCGCCATCCGGGTCGGCCACCACGGTGGGGCGGCCGCTGTCGGCCTGTTCGCGGATGTGCAGGGCCAGGGGCAAGGCGCCCAGGTAGTCCATGCCGTAGCCGGCGGCCATCTTCTTGCCGCCATCAGCGCCAAAGATATGTTCCACATGGCCGCAGTTGGTGCACACGTGCACGGCCATGTTTTCCACAATGCCCAGGATGGGCACGCCCACCTTTTCGAACATCTTGATGCCCTTCTTGGCGTCCAGCAGGGCGATGTCCTGCGGCGTGGTGACGACCACGGCGCCCGTCATGGGCACGCGCTGGCTCAGTGTGAGCTGGATGTCGCCGGTGCCAGGCGGCATGTCGACGATGAGGTAGTCCAGCTCCTGCCAGTTGGTCTGGCGCAGCAGCTGCTCCAGCGCCTGGGTGGCCATGGGGCCGCGCCAGATCATGGCCTGGTCGCCGTCCACCAGAAAACCGATGGACATGACCTGCACGCCGTGGTTGCGCATGGGGTCCATGGTCTTGCCGTCGGCCGACTCGGGGCGGCCTTCAATGCCCATCATCATGGGCTGGCTGGGGCCGTAGATGTCGGCGTCCAGCAGGCCCACGTGAGCGCCTTCGGCGGCCAGGGCCAGGGCCAGGTTGGCGGCGGTGGTGCTCTTGCCCACGCCGCCCTTGCCCGAGGCCACGGCCACGATGTTCTTCACGCCCGGCAACAGCTGTACACCGCGCTGCACAGCGTGGGGGATAACCTTGGTGCTGGGCGTGACCTGCACGCTGGCTACGCCGGGCACAGCCTTGGCGGCGGCCGTCAGCGCCTCCACCATGGCGGGCCACTGGCTCTTGGCGGGGTAGCCCAGCTCCAGGTCGAAGCGGACACTGCCGCCGTCCACAGTGATGTTCTTCAGGGCCTTGGCGCTGGCGAAGGTTTGCTGGGTGTTGGGGTCGATGACGCCTTGCAAGGCGTCGTGGATGGCTTGTACGGTCGCGGACATAGAAACTCCTGAATCCGGCAAGTCTACCGGCCATCGCTTCCCCGCACTGGCCCAGGTGCCTTGCGCCAGCGGCGTACCAAGCGTGCAACGTCTAGGGTTTTCCCCGCGCATTTGCCTGTTTACAAGCGCAGCGGGCTTTTCATAATGGGCCCATGGAGCAAATCCCCCCACCGCTGCCCGCCAATGGCCTCTTGCTCACCGGTGGCGGGGCCCGCGCGGCCTACCAGGTGGGCGTGCTGGAGGCCGTGGCCGACATCCGCCTGGCCTGCGGCGCGGGCGACCAGCCCAACCCATTTCCCATCATCGCCGGCACCTCGGCTGGCGCCATCAACGCCGCCGCCCTGGCCTGCGGTACCGACAACTTCGACGCCACGGTGCGCCTCATCGCACAAACCTGGCGCAACTTCCACGCCGCGCAGGTCTACCGCGCCGACCACCTCAGCATGCTGCGCTCGGGCGCCACCTGGATGACGCTGCTGTCCGTGGGCTGGCTGATTGCCAAGTGGCGGCGCATCAAACCGCGCTCCCTGCTGGACAACGCACCGCTGGGTGAGCTGCTGCACAAGCTGGTGCCGCTGGAGCGCATTCCCGAACTCGTCCGCCAGGGCCATCTGCAGGCACTGGCCGTCACCGCGTCCAGCTACAGCACGGGCGACCACGTCACCTTCTTCGAGGGCGACAAGCGCCTCATGCCCTGGATGCGCACGCAACGCTTTGCGGTGCGCGACCGCATCACCCACGCGCACCTGCTGGCGTCCAGTGCGATCCCGTTTGTGTTTCCGGCCACGCAGCTGCACATCAACGGCCGTGAAGAATATTTTGGTGACGGCTCCATGCGCCAGAGCGCGCCGGTGGCACCCGCTATTCATTTGGGCGCAGAGCGCATCCTGGTCATAGGCGCCGGGCGCATGCATGAGCCCAAGAACGAGGCCCACCTGCACACCACCAGCAGCTACCCCAGCATTGCGCAGATTGCGGGCCACGCGCTGTCCAATATCTTTCTGGACGCGCTGGCGGTGGACGTGGAGCGCGTACGCCGCATCAACCAGACCATCCGCCTGGTACCCGAAGAGGCGCGCAAGGGCAGCGCCCTCAAGCCGGTAGACCTATTGGTGATTGCCCCCAGCCAGCGCCTGGACGCCGTGGCTTCGCGCCATGTGGCGGACCTGCCGCACGCGGTGCGCACCATGCTGGGCGGAGTGGGCGTGTCATCCGCGCGGGCGGACGTCAAGGGCGCGGCCCTGGCCAGCTATCTGCTGTTCGAGAGCGGCTACACCACTGAGCTTATGGCTCTGGGCTACGCCGATGCGCAACGCCAGCGTGCCGAGGTCTGCAAGTTCTTTGGCTGGGTAGACCCCGAAGCCATTACCGAGCCCGGCGCCCTGAGCAGCAACACCCCGCCGCGCGTGGAACGCCGCCGCGACCCACTGCGCCTGCGCCACTAGGCGGCCGCGTCCTCAGTCGATGGAAGGACAGCCCGGCGGCAGCTGGGGCATGCCCTCGCCATTGGTGTGCTCGTCCAGAAAATCCAGAAAGCGTCTCACCGCCGGCACCATGCCGCGCCGGGACGGATAGACCGCGTGGAAGATGCCGCGCGGCGGCGCCCAGCCTGGCAACACGTGCACCAGACGGCCCTGCTCCACCTCGCGGCGGACCATGTAGTCAGGCATGAAGCACATGCCGGTACCCTGCATGGCGGCGTATTTGAGTGTGAGCAGGTCGTCAGCCACATAGCGCGGCTGGTGCACCAGGTTATGCACCGCGCCATTCGGCCCGAGCAGCACCAGGGTGGCGCGGCCGTCCACGGCCGACATGGCAATGGTGTCCATGCGCGAGAGGTCGTCGATGGAGGCCGGCCGGCCCTGGCGCTCCAGCTGCAGCGGACTGGCCACCAGCACGGTGTTGGACTCACCCAGCTTCTTCACCACCAGGCTGCCGCTGTCATCCAGCGTGCCGCGCACGCGCAAGGCCACGTCCACGCCCTCTTCCACCAGATCCACCACGCGGTTGCTGATGCGCATGTCCACCTTCACATGCGGGTGGCGCAGCAGGAACAGCGCCATGATGGGCCCCACCGTGTGCTGCGCCAGCGTCACCGGACAGGCAATGCGGATGGTGCCGCGCGGCTCGGTCTGCACCTGCTCCACCGCCTCGGCCGCTGCCTCGGCCGCGTCGCGCACGGCCAGGCAATGGCGCAGATAGACCTCGCCCACTTCGGTGAGCGATAGCTTGCGCGTGGTGCGCTGCAGCAGGCGCACGCCCAGGCGCTCCTCCAGCTCCGCCACGCGACGTGAGAGCTTGGACTTGGGGATGCCCAGATGGCGGCCGGCGGCAGCAAAACCGCTGCGCTCCACCACCTCGGCGAAGTACAGCATGTCGTTGGTGTCTTGCATATCTGGCCTCTATTTAATCAATCATTGTTCCAATTTCAGGACAATCTATCGCAATTTTGCCGACTTATCAAACATTAGGTCCGTCACGACAATTATGACCATTGACACACAGCACCCATTGAAAGGACCTGTCATGAAACTCTTGCACATTGACTCCAGCATCCTGAGCGCCAACTCCGTGTCCCGCCAACTGACCAAGGACACCGTGGCCCAATGGGTGAACACCCATCCCGGCACCACTGTGGAATACCTTGACTTGGCCGTGGACACCCCCAGTCACCTGTCCGCCGACTCCCTGGGCTTCCGGGCTCCCGCTGGCGCTGACCAAACCGACGTGCAAAAGCGCGAAAACGCCATCTCCGAAGCCCTGGTGACCCAGTTCCTGGCTGCTGACGTCATCGTCGTGGGCGCCCCGTTGTACAACTTCAGCGTGCCCAGCCAGCTCAAGTCCTGGATCGACCGTATCGCCCAAGCCGGCCGCACCTTCACCTACACCGAGACCGGCCCCAAGGGCCTGGCCGGCGGCAAGACCGTGATCGTGGCCTCCACCCGCGGCGGCGTCTACTCCACCAGCGACTGGGGTCGCGCTGCCGAACACCAAGAGAGCTACCTGCAAACCGTGTTCGGCTTCCTGGGCATCACCGACGTGCGCTTTGTGCGCGCCGAAGGCGTGGCCATGGGCGACGCCAAGAAAGCGGAAGCCCTGGCCGAAGCGGCGAACGGCATTGCCAAGCTGGCTGCCTAAACAGCCTCCTGTCACACCGTGGGCCCACGAAGGCCCATGCCAACAAAAAAGCCCGGCGTTGCCGGGCTTTTTTGTTGGCTGCCGCCGGGCCACACTTCACACGTCCTGCCCCACTGATAACGCCAGACCGATGAGCCATTGCAAGGCAAGGTCTGTATTGCGGTGTTTGTGCCACTGCAGGGTTTGAATCATTTTTGGTATTTCGATTGGTGTCTTCCAAATTCTTACAGGCAAGGTTCTCTCTGCCTGTTGCGCAATGCGCCTGTGAACGGTCGCAATACGATTGGTTCCAATCAGCATCTGTGGCAAGGCGGCGAGCGTCGGGGCTGAGACCTCCACTCTGCGCTTGACGCCAAATCTCTCAAGAAACCAACTGTCAAAGGTGGGCGCCGTTCTGCTACCAACAGAGTAGCTGCCGGCGACATGTCCAGACTCCACATACTCATCGAAGGTAAGTTGATCTTCAATGCGTGTATTTCCTTTCCATGTCACGCACACGTATTCCTCTTCAAACAGCGGCTTGGAGGGATGCAGGTCCGAGACATATTGCGAAGGGATGATCAGTAGATCCACCTCTCGTCTTTCAAGCTGCTCCAGTGGACCTTCATCCAGAAGCCTCAAATCCAAACTGATGCCAGGTGCCAGCTCGTAGAGCCTTTCAATCAACGAGGGGACGAAAACCGTCGCGCTGTAATCGGACATAAGCAGTACGAATTTGCGGATCGCGTCGGCAGGATCGAAAGTCGGTTGGGTCGCTATCGTGCTATCTATCCGCATGAGAACTTCCCGGACTGGCCCGACCAGCTCTTGTGCCCGCGCAGACAGTATGAGCTGTCGGCCTTGCGGTATCAGAAGTTCGTCCTGAAAGTAATCACGCAATCGCGCGAGCGCGTTGCTGGTCGCTGGCTGGCTCAGGTGAATGCGCTGTCCTGCGCGGCTGATGTTTCTTTCGCTTAGCAAGGCATCCAGAGCCACCAATAAATTCAGATCGAGTTTGTTGAATCGCATATATCCGTACAGCGCGGGTTATCCCTGATATTGAGTTATCGGATACCAAGCATCCAAAGAATCCATTTCCCGAATGTGAGAGCGCTACCTACAGTTGCGCCCTGTCCAGTGAGGTGCCACATCTTCACGGATGGATTCAAAAAATACAACGGAGACAAACCATGAGTAATGAAGTGCGTGCGGGCGCAAGCCCCGTACATGTGCGCGGGCGCCGTCATGCCATCTCGCTCGCAACGTTGGCTTTACTGGCAGCCCACAGTGCCTCCGCGGCGGAGATCGATATAGGAAACCCTGACTGGAAACTGCGCTGGGACAACACCGTCAAGTACAGCGTGATGAACCGCCTGGACCCCGCCAGCTCCGAGCTATCGACGGGTACGGGAACCCTCAACCAAAACGACGGCAACAACAACTTCAACCGAGGCATCGTATCCAACCGCTTGGACCTGCTCAGCGAAATCGATTTGACGGGCCCGAGGTACGGAATGCGCGTCAGTGCAGCCGCTTGGTCTGACGCCGCCTATGCAGGCAACACCAATAACTCGACGAGCACATCCAATCACACCCCGGCAAGCGAGTTCCCGTCCGAAACACGGCGATTGATGGGCAACGATGCAGAGCTGCTGGACGCTTTCGTCTACAGCAACTTCGACATCGGTGACAAGCCGGCATCCCTGCGCGTCGGACGTCACACGTTGCTGTGGGGTGAGAGCCTGTTCTTTGGCGCCAATGGCATTGCAGGTGGACAGGCGCCGCTGGACCTGATCAAGCTCTTGTCAGTCCCCAACTCGACATTCAAGGAAGTAGCACGCCCCACAGGCAAGCTCTCCGGTCAAGTACAGCTCTCGTCCGATGTCTCCGTAGGCGCATACATAGGTTACGAATGGGAAAAGACACGTCTGATTCCCGTCGGGGCCTATCTATCCACCAGTGACGCGATGGGCCCCGGTGCCGAGCGCATTGCGGCAGGTCCATTTTCTTTTGTGAAGAAAGCGGACCTGGAGCCAAGTAGTGATGGGCAAGGTGGTATCCAGTTGCGTGTGCGCGCTTCGTCGATAGATACCGACTTCGGCTTCTACGCCATCCGTTACCACGCTAATACCCCCAGCAACATCTACAACACCAGCTCGCCCACACCGAGCTCATACCGCTGGGTATATCACGAAGGCATCAAGGCGTACGGAGCAAGCTTTGCCAAGACGGTCGGTGAATGGGGATGGGCGGGAGAAGTTTCAGTGCGCGATAACGCGCCTCTGGCCAGCTCGGGACAAGCAATCAACACGGTCTCTGGCTCCAACGTAGGACTCAACAACAGCGACAACCCGGGATATGCCGTGGGTCAGACCGGCCACGCACAGGTCTCCTGGATTGCTTCTTTGGGCCCCTCCTTCATTTCCCGCGAAGCCTCATTGGTGGGTGAAGTGGCGTGGAACCGGCGTCTGAGCGTCACGAAAAATGAGTCGATGCTGAATCCGAACTCGGATGAATCTGCATGGGCCGTACGCATGATTTACGCGCCCACCTATCGGCAAGTCAGTCCAGGACTGGACCTTACCCCCTCGATCGGAGTGGGCTACACCCAAGGGCGCTCCTCCGCCGTGGGCCCCGGCTTCGGCGTGGACAAGGGAGGCGACCTCACGCTGGGCCTTTCTGGCACGTATCTCGGTAACTGGACGTTCGCAGTGAACTACGTCCAGTTTCTGGGTGCTGCGGGTACCACGCTCGACACCAACAACAACGCGCAGTACCTGCAGGCCCTCAAGGACCGCAACTACCTCACCCTCTCGGTACGCACCACTTTCTGATTCAGGAGACAAGAATGAAGCAACACGGACTAGCGATAGCCTGCTTGTTGATGCTAGGCATCGCAGGCAGCGCAGCAGCGGGCGTAACGGCAGAAGAAGCCGCCCGCCTCAAGAGTGAACTCACTCCTTTCGGTGCGGAACGTGCCGGCAACAAGGACGGGGCCATTCCAGCATGGACGGGGGGGTACACCACCCCTATTCCTGGCTTCAAAAACGGCGGACGCCGCGGCGACCCTTTCGCCAATGAAAAGCCGCTCTACAGCATCACAACGGCCAACATGGCGCAGTACGCGGACAAGCTCACAGATGGCACCCAGGCGCTTCTGAAAAAATACCCCAAGACCTACCGCGTCGATGTCTATAAGACCTACCGAACGGCTGCCGCACCGCAGTGGGTCTATGACAACACCTTCAAGAACGCGACCAACGCCAGCCTGGATGGAGAAGTCGTCAAGGGTGCTTACGGTGGCATTCCATTTCCGGTTCCCAAGACGGGCCGCGAAGTCATGATGAACAACGAGTTGCATTGGCGCGGCGAGGCCTGGCAGGCGGACTTCCGGGGTTACATGGGCACCGCCAACGGGCAATTGGTGATGTCAGTGCAAGGCATTGGCGATTTCCAAATGCCTTACTACGCCAACGGCCAGGCTGACAAATTCACTGGTGAGAACTGGATGATCCGGCTCGTCAACAGTGGACCTCCGGTCCGTGCCGGTGAGGCCATTACGGGGCGCCAACATTTGGACCCCGAGAAGACCAGCGTCTGGGTGTACCTCACAGGCCAGCGCCGGGTGCGCAAGCTGCCCAATGCCTGCTGCGACACGCCTGCACCTGCCACCAGTGGTGTTGCGAGTTTCGACGAAGTGGATGTGTTTTCCGGCCGCGGAGACCGCTTCGACTGGAAGATCGTCAGCAAGAAGGAAATGCTGATTCCCTACAACGCCAATGGATTGCACGTGCCGGCCAAGGACAGCGATGTACTGATGGCCAACCATTTGAATCCTGACCACGTGCGCTGGGAACTGCATCGGGTCTGGGTGATCGAGGCCACACTCAAGAGCGGCCAGCGCCACCAGGCGCCCAAGAGTCGCTATTACGTGGACGAAGACACTTGGGTGGCGGTATTGGGCGACCGCTGGGACGCCAATGGCCAACTCTGGAAAACCATCTGGTCGCACCCTGTGGTCATGCCTGACCTGCCTGCCACCACACCGCAACAACAGTGGGGCTTCAACGATCTACTGTCGGGTGCCTGGTATGCCAGCGGCGTTGTCAATGAACGGGAGCAGCACTACAAGATCGTGCCACGTCGCCCTGACAGCTTCTTCACGCCCGATGCGATGGCAGGACAGGGAATTCGGTGAGACGCCGCATCATGCGTACCAGGATTCTGCTATCCGTGCTGCTCTCCGCCTCCAGCCTGGGCGCTGTTGCAGCACCGGTGGGGGAGGCACTACAGCGTCCCGCATTGCAACTGAAACAGCCGGAACGCTCAGTTCTCCTGGCGCTGGCCCGTGCCGGCGCCCCACTCATAGCAGTGGGGGAGCGCGGTGTGATTGTGCGCAGTGAGGACTTGGGAAAAACCTGGCGACAGGTTCCCAGTCCTGTCAGCGTGACCCTGACCATGGTCCGATTTGCTGATGCGCAAAACGGCGTCGCCGTGGGACATGGCGGCACGGTGCTGACCACCCAAGACGGAGGCCTTAGCTGGCAACTGCGCCTGGATGGAAAGCAGCTGGCGGCCATTGCACTGCGTGAAGCTTCCGACACCACCCAGCGCACCAACGCTGAGCGTTTGGCGGCGGACGGCCCCGACAAGCCTTTCCTGGACGTGCTGTTGTGGGACGCCCGGCGCATGCTGGTCGTCGGTGCCTATGGACTGGCTTACTTCAGCCCGGACGGTGGTTCGACCTGGCAGTCCTGGACGGCCCGCCTACCAAACCCCCGCGCCATGCACTGGTACGTGGCGCGCCGCGCTGGCGACACCGTGCTGCTAGCCGGTGAGCAAGGTGTGCTCGCCCGTTCGGACGACGACGGCAAGACTTTCAGCGCCCTGGAGACACCCTACCGCGGCAGTTGGTTCTCTGGCGAAATTCAGCCAGGCGGCCGAATCACCTTGGCCGGCCTGCGCGGCAATCTGTGGCAATCGCAGAGTGCTGGCAATCACTGGAGTGCAGTGCCCATGCCAGGGCCGGCTTCCATCACAGCCAGTGCACAAGCAGCCAATGGCGACCTGCTTGTGGGCACCCAATCCGGTCAGGTGCTGCGACTACATGACGGGCGTGTTCTCCCCTTACACAAGGCTCCATTACCGATGCCTGCCGCAATCCTGCCGATGGCCGATGGCCGGGTGTTGACAGCAGGTGTTGCCGGTGTAGTTCCAGTTCCGACCGAGGCGCTCCCGCTAGAAAGAAGTCAACCATGATTCCCGCGGCCTCCGCAATCCAACCACCAGCCGGCAAGCTGGATTCCTTCGATGTGCACTCCGGCTCCTGGATCGAGCGCATCCTGTTCAACCACCGGCGCTGGGTCATCGTGCTGTGTGTCCTGATGACTGCGGTGCTGGGCTGGCAGTCCAGCAAACTCCAGCTGCGTGCCAGCTTCGAAAAAACCATTCCGGGCAGCCACCCGTACATCCAGAATTTCTTGAAGTACCAAAGTGAGCTTAGCGGCCTGGGAAATGCCGTGCGCATTGCCGTAGCACGCCCCGAGGGTACGATTTACGACGCCACCTATCTGGATACCTTGCGACGCTTGAGCGAGGAAGTTTTTTTATTGCCCGGCGTGGACCGTGCGCGCATGAAGTCACTCTGGACGCCCACCACACGCTGGATAGGCGTGACCGAGGAGGGACTGGAGGGCGGGCCGGTCATACCGGACGGCTACGACGGCTCGGCCAACAGCCTGCAGCAACTGGCGGCCAACGTGGCGCGCTCCGGTGAGATCGGCCAATTGGTGGCCCGCGACACCCGCTCGACGGTGATCTTTGTGCCCTTGCTCGCGCAGAACGCACAGGGCGAGTCGTTGGACTACGCCGCTTTCTCGGCCAAGCTCGAAGCCCTGCGCAGCAAATACCAGGCCGAAGGCGTCGCCATCCATATCACCGGCTTTGCCAAGATCGTCGGTGACCTTATAGACGGCGTGCGGGCTGTGTTGGTGTTCTTCGCTCTGGCGGTGGCGATCGCTACGGCCATGGTGTTCTGGTACACGCGCTGCGTCCGATCCACTGGCTTGGTGGTGCTGGCATCGCTGATTGCCGTGGTGTGGCAGTTGGGCCTGCTGCCCACGCTGGGGTTCGCGCTCGACCCGTACTCCATCCTGGTGCCCTTTCTGGTGTTCGCCATCGGCATGAGCCACGGGGCGCAGAAGATGAACGGCATCATGCAGGACGTGGGTCGAGGCATGCACAAACTGGTGGCGGCGCGCTTTACCTTCCGTCGCCTGTTCCTCGCGGGGTTGACCGCGCTGCTGGCCGACGCAGTGGGCTTTGCCGTGCTGCTGGTAATCGATATCCAGGTCATCCGGGAGTTGGCGATTGCCGCCTCCATCGGTGTGGGCGTGCTGATCTTCACCAACCTCATCCTGCTACCCATCCTGCTGTCCTACACCGGCGTGAGCTTGCAGGCGGCCAAGCGCAGCTTGCGTGCAGAGGTGGCCGACTTGGACGGAGCTGGCAAGCATCCCCTGTGGGCATTTCTGGACCGTTTTACCCAAGCGCGTTGGGCCGCCCTGGCCCTGTGCGTGGCCAGCGCGCTGGGCGCTGCCGGCTTCGCCATCAGCACGCAGCTCAAGATCGGCGACCTCGATCCAGGTGCACCAGAACTGCGTACGGAGAGCCGCTACAACCGGGACGTCACCTTCATGAATGAGGCCTACGGCGCGGGCAGTGATTTGCTGGCCGTGATGGTCAAAACACCGGACGGAGCGTGCTCCAACTACGAAGCCCTGAACAAGATCGATGCCCTGGAATGGGAACTGCGCCAGATTGAGGGAGTCGACAGCACCAACAGTCTGACCCTGCTCAACCGCCGTGTGCTCTCCGGCCTGAACGAAGGCAACCCGCGCTGGTACGCCTTTGTGCCCAACCAGGACATGCTCAATACCGTCACCGCCGGGGCGCCACGAGGGCTCTACAACGACGGCTGCAACTTGCTGACGGTGTATGTCGCCTTGCGCGACCACAAGGCGGACACGCTGGCCCGTGTCGTGGCGCATATCGAAGACTTTGCCAAGCACAACAACTCCGACAACGCGCAGTTCCTCTTGGCAGCTGGCTCTGCCGGCATTGAGGCTGCCACCAACATGGTGGTGCGCGATGCATGGCACACCATGCTGTTCATGGTGTACGGAGCGGTCGTGCTGCTGTGCATGGTGACATTCCGGTCATGGCGGGCTGTTCTGGTGGCCGTGCTGCCACTGGTGCTGACATCGTTTCTGGCAGAGGCGCTCATGGTGGTACTTGGCATGGGCGTCAAAGTGGCCACGCTGCCGGTAATAGCTCTGGGTGTAGGTATCGGCGTGGACTACGCGCTCTACATCCTCAGCGTCACGCTGGGTATGTTGCGCGAAGGGCGAAGCCTGTCGCAGGCCTACTACCGCGCCCTGCTATTTACCGGCAAGGTGGTCATGCTCACCGGCGTGACCTTGGCAGTGGGCGTGATCACCTGGGTGGCCAGTCCCATCAAGTTCCAGGCCGACATGGGGCTTCTGCTGGCCTTCATGTTTCTCTGGAACATGCTGGGAGCGCTGATCCTGATTCCGGCACTTGCGCATTTCCTGCTCAAACCTTCGACGGTTAGCACCGTCATGCCCGATGGTTTGTCCCATCGCTGACTTCTCTCTATTTCATCCCCCAAAGGAGTCCTTTTGTTTCGCTACTTCCCCACCAACTACGTCTGGAACCTATCGGTCGATCTGGCCATCGAGATGGGCGCGCGCATCGGCGAGATCGAGGCCATGTGCGCACCGCTGCAGGAGGCCGCAAAGGCACCCGATGCAGCAGGCACCAAGGCCTTTCGCGAGACCTGGGTCAAGATGGCCGACCAGCTCTGCGAGCTGGCCGAGGAGGACCGCGCCAAGGGCCGCATGCTCTCCGCCGGCGAGAAGCTGCGCCGTGCGGCCAGCTACCTGATCACGGCCGAGCGGCTGCAGGCCCACGACGCGCCCGGTCGCCTCGACATCTACCGCCGCGAACTGGCGCTGTTCCTCGAAGGCTCGCGCCAGATGGGCGACCCGGTGCAGCGCGTGGAGATCCCCTATGAGGGGACACATGTCTCCGCACTCTACCTGCCTGCCGAAGGGCTCAAGCCCGGCGAGCGCGCGCCCCTGCTCGTACAACTCAACGGACTGGATTCGACCAAGGAGATGAAGCATCTCGTTGGCCTGCCGGGCTGGTTGGCCAAGCGCGGCGTCTCCTCGCTGGTGGTGGACCAGCCCGGGACCGGCGAGGCTCTGCGCCTGCAGGGTCTGACGGCGCGCTTCGATACCGAACACTGGGCCAGCCGCGTCGTCGACTGGCTGGAGCAGCGCGACGATGTCGATGCCAAGCGCATCGGTTGTGAAGGCGTGTCGTTAGGTGGCTACTACTGCCCGCGGGCCGTGGCGATGGAGCCGCGCTTTGCCGCTGGTGTCTGCTGGGGTGCCAACCACGACTGGCGCGACGTGCAGAAGAAACGCCTGCAGAAAGAAGGCGACTTCCCCGTGCCGCACTACTGGGCGCATGTCTGTTGGGTCTGGGGCGCGAAGGACATTGACGACTTCATGCGCATCGCCGAGGACGTACACCTGGACGGCGTCGTCGAGAGGATCCGCGTGCCCTTCCTCGTCACGCATGGCGCCAAGGACAGCCAGATCCCGCTGAAGTGGGCCGAGCGCACCTACGAGCAACTCATCAACAGCCCGAAGCGCGAACTCAAGGTCTTCACCGACCGCGAGGGCGGTGCCCAGCACGCCAGCTTCGACAACAGCATCAACGCCGGCCACTACATCGCCGACTGGGTCGCCGAAGTGCTCGGCGGCCGCACCGCTATCTAACCCCCACAAGAGGAAAACCATGAACATCATCGGACCTGACGCCCTCGTCTTCGGTGTTGACGACGTCGCCGCCTGCAGCCAGTACCTGACCGACTACGGTCTAACGCCCGTGGGCGGTGGCCGCTTCGAGGCGCTAGACGGCACCGCCGTCGTCATCGCCCACAAGGACGACACCAGTCTGCCGCCAAGTCTCGGCACGGCCAGCATGCTGCGCAAGACCATCTACGGCGTGGCCGACGCCGCCACGCTGCAAGTCATCGCCGAGGAACTGGGCCGCGACCGCGAGGTCAAGCACCTGGCCGACGGCTCCATCGAAGCCTTGGACGACATGGGCTTCACGCTGGGCTTTCAGCTGACCGTGCGCAAGCCCCTCGCGCTGCCTGCAGAAACCATCAATGCGCCCGGCGCCGCGCCGCAGCGCGCGCCCAACGTCGTGGCGGTGCGCGAAGACGCCGATTGCCGTCCGCGCACGCTGTCCCACGTCGTCTACTTCGTGCCGGACTCCGCCAAGGCCGAGGCCTTCTATGTCAAACGCCTGGGCTTCGTCTGTACGGATCGCTTCGAGGGCGTGGGCCCTTTCCTGCGCCCGGCTGGCACGCTGGACCACCACACCCTGTTCATGATCCAGACCCCTCCGTTCATGAAGGGCTGCGAGCACTTCACCTTCCACCTCGGCGGGCCTACCGAGCTGATGCAGGCCGGAACGCGCTTCGTGACCAAGGGTTACCAGAGCTTCTGGGGCCCAGGCCGCCACCGCTTCGGCTCCAACTGGTTCTGGTACTTCAACAGCCCACTGGGCTGCCACGTCGAGTACGACGCCGACATGGACCTGCATGACGACGCGTGGACAGCGCGCAGCGCGCCCATGGGTGCCGATGCCTCGCAGCTCTTCTTGTTCCAGCACCGCGACAAGTGGGCGCCCAGCGGTCCTCCGGCCAAAGGCTGAACAACCATGGCCCAAGTGACCTTGTGCAGGCTCGACGCGCTGCCAGACCGCAGCGCGCGCGGCTTCGACCCACTGGGCCGGGGCCGCGACACAGTCTTCGTGGTACGGCGCGACAACGCACTGCACGCCTACCTGGACCGTTGCCCGCACTTCGGCGACACGCCCCTCCCCTGGCGCAAGGACGCCTACCTGGACGCTGCAGGCGAAGCCATCGTCTGCGCGGCCCACGGCGCGCGCTTCGACATCTCCACCGGCCTCTGTGTGCTGGGCCCCTGCCTGGGCCAGGCCTTGCAACCGGTGCCGCTTGAATTAACTGCCGTTGGCGAACTGCTCGCCACGCTTTCAGAATGACAGGAGACATTCCCATGACATCCCCCATCCACAAAATCCTCATCATCGGAGGCGGCTTTTCCGGCATGGCTGCCGCCATCCACTGCGCACGCTACGGCATGGAGGTCGATCTGGTCGAGATCGACAACGGTTGGCGCTCCTATGGCGCTGGTATCAGCATCGGTGGGGCCACCTTGCGCGCGCTCGACACCCTGGGTGTGCTTCCACGCTTTCTCGAGGAAGGCAGCGGCCATGATGGCGCCAGCGTCTTTAACCCCGAGGGCCAGCTGCTGGCACAACTACCAACACCGCGTCTGGCCGGGCCGGACGTGCCCGGTGGCGGCGCCATCATGCGGCCGGTACTGGCCACCATGCTGGCAGACGCGACACGCGCCAGCGGCACCCGCGTGCGCCCGGGCTGCACCTTCAGCACCATTGAGCAAGACGCCGACGGCGTGAATGTGAGCTTTACGGATGGCACCAGCGGCCGCTATGACCTCGTGATCGGGGCCGATGGTCTCTACTCCCAGGTACGCCAGGCGCTGTTCCCCGGTGCGCCCGTGCCCAGCTACAGCGGACAGGGCGTATGGCGTGCGGTGTTGCCCCGACCGGCGGACGTGAACAACACGATGATGTGGGTGGGCCCCAAGGTGAAGACCGGTGTGAACCCGGTGTCCAAAACCGAGATGTACCTCTTCGTCACTGAAGACCGTCCCGTCAATGAGCGCGTCGCCCCCGAGACTTTCGTGCGCGCATTGAAGGACTTGCTGGCGCCTTTTCCGGATCCATTGATGCAGCGCATCCGCGATCAAATCGACGAACGCTCGCACATCATCTACCGCCCGCTCGAAGGCCTGCTCATGCGTGAACCCTGGTACCGCGGCCGCGTGGTGTTGATCGGCGATACGGTACACGCCACCACACCGCACCTGGCCTCTGGCGCCTGCATTGGTATCGAGGACGGCATCGTGCTGGCCGATGAGCTGGCAAAGGCGCGGGCGGCTGGCGCAGCCTTAGATGCCGCGCTGGCGGCCTTCCACCAGCGCCGCTGGGAGCGCTGCCGCATGGTGGTGGAGAACTCGGCGCGACTGGGCGAGATCGAGGCGACCAATGGCGACAAAGCCGAGCACGCCCGCATCATGCGCGACTCGATGATCGCGCTGGCCCAGCCCATCTGATACGGCATAAAAAGAGGAGACAAACATGATTACCACTGCTTCGTGGCGCGGGCGCATCGCCCTGATGGTGGCGCATTGCGCTGGCATGGTGGACCTAGTGGCTTTGCCGGTATGGGTAGGAACATTGATCTCGGTCTACCGCTTCGACCCACAACAGGCTGGTTTGCTGGTCACCCTTTTCCTGGCCGGCGCAGTGGTTGCCAGCTTGGTACTGGCGCCCTTCTTTCAAGCCTTGCAGGGTCGCATCGTTCCCACCCTGGGGTTTGCAGCGGCGGGCGCGGGGTTTGCTTTGGCTTCCACCACAACCCAGTTTGTGCCATTGGCCGTGATGCATGCCGCAGCCGGCGTCGCTGCCGGCGCGGGACTCAGCGTCACGCACGGCACTATCGCCCGTAGCCACAACCCCCACCGCTTATTCGCCATGGTCGGCATGGCGCTGGGCGTATTTGCCATCATTTTTCTCGGCGGAACCCCGGTATTGGTAGCGCGCTACGGGGGTGTCGTGCTGTTCCAGGTATTCGCTGGTGTTATGGCGCTGGGAGCCCTGGTGGCGGCGCTTGCATTCCCTGTACCTGATGCAGCAGCGTCGTCAATCGGCAATCGTGCCCAACCATCTCCGCTTCCCACAGCTGTGTGGTGGGGGGTCGTGGGCATCGCCGCCATGGGCTTGGTGCAGTCGATGACCTTCAGCTTCCTGGAGCGAGTGGGCAGTGACCGAGGCTTCGGACTTGAAGCCGTGACCGGGGTGCTGATTGCATTGGGTGTGGTCAATCTGTTCCCGGCAGCTCTGGCTGCCATACTGGAAAAGCGCTGGTCGGCCCGCGCGGTGTTACTGGCAGGGCCTGCCCTGCAGGCTCTGCTGGTGGTTCTCATCATGAACTCCACCCAGTTCGAACCCTATGCTGCTGCTGCCGCCGTCTTCGCTGCCGTGATGATCTTTACCCACACCTTCGCCTTCGGTGTGCTGGCCCAACTGGACACCAGCGGAAGAGCCATGGCCGCCACACCGGCCATGCTGATGTTCGGTGCAGCCATTGGTCCCATCCTGGGCGGCACGCTCGTCAAAGGACTGGGTTACGGCAGCCTGGGCATCGCAGCTCTGGTGATTGACGGGCTGGCCATCGCTGCATTTGCCCGAATTCACCGCGCGCGAACTGCGGCCACCCCTGCGCAGAGCGTGGCATGAGCCCATGCCCTGCGCGACATAACACACCGTTCTCTTCCTGTGACTCGCACCCCAAGCTCTCTGAGAGAGCTGGGTGAACACTAACTCTTGCACTATGTCCAAACCCCAACGCCACTTTGTCGACTTGTCCATCTTCCTGGAGAACGATGTGCTGTCCGACCCACCGCCCCTGGCACCTAAGATCACCTACCAAAAGCATGCGGACACGCTGCCCGAGTTCATGGCAATGCTTCCGGGCACACAACCCGAAGACTATCCGGACGGTGAGGCCGCTGCGGCTGAGTGGGTGACATTGACCACGCACAACGGCACCCACCTGGATGCGCCATGGCACTTCCACTCCACACAGGATGCGAAGAACGGCGGCTCGCGCCCCTCCATCACTATCGACGAAGTGCCTTTGGAGTGGTGCTTCCAAAATGGTGTGAAACTGGACTTCCGCCACTTCCCCGATGGCTACGTTGCGACCGCCGCCGATGTCGAAGCCGAGCTCCAACGCATCGGGCATGAACTGCAACCGCTGGACATTGTTGTTGTCAACACCCGTGCGGGCTCACGCTACGGCCACCCCGACTACCTCGGTGCCGGTTGCGGCATGGGCTATGAAGCCACCATGTACCTGCTGGAACGTGGTGTACGCCTGACGGGCACCGACGCCTGGAGCTGGGATGCCCCTTTCAGCTATACCGCGAAGAAGGTGTCCGAGACAGGCAACAAGGCACTGATCTGGGAAGGCCACAAGGCAGGTCGCGACATTGGCTACTGCCATTTGGAAAAGCTGCACAACCTGGAAGCCTTGCCGCCCAACGGTTTCACGATCAGCTGTTTCCCCCACAAGATCCGCGGAGCCTCGGCAGGATGGACACGCGCAGTCGCCATCTTTGAAGCGTAAGGAGCGCCCTATGTCATTTCCTCCTATCCATCGCGTGGTCACCGGCCACAACGCTCACGGAGAGGCCATTGTCGTGTCCGAAGGACCCCTGCCCACGGTGGCGCATATCACAGCCATACCCGGAACGGTTTTCCATGAAGTCTGGTCCACCCAGGGTAGTCCGGTCCGTGTGGACAACGGCCCGGACCCCACGCTGGGCCCCGTCATCTTGCCACCCCCAGCGCAAGGCACCCGCATCCGCTTTGTGGATATTCCACCGGACACTGCCGAATTCCTGTCACAAGGTAGTGCGCGCATGCAAGACGCGTTCGGCCAGATTGGCGATGTCTCCGCCTCTACGGTCCAACCGCACTCACCCCACCCCCTGATGCACAGAACCGAATCCGTGGACTACGGGATCGTGATCGACGGTGAAATGACCCTGATCCTGGACAAGGGGGAAGTGCTGTTGAAACCGGGCAGTGTTGTCGTGCAACGCGGTACCAACCACGCTTGGGCCAACCGGTCCGGCCGACCGTGTCGCATGCTGTTCGTACTGGTGGATGGTCAGTACGAAGACGGCCTGGCGAAGACCATTGCAGCGCACTGAATATTTTGTCCATCAAGGAATGAGCCCACATGAAATTTGCAAGCCTGAAAAGTAACCACAAAGATGGACGCCTGGTGCTGGTCTCCCGCGACGGCACTCGCGCGGTCGAGGTTGGCGACATCGCGCCCAGCCTGATCGATGCGCTGGAGCGTTGGGACGGCGTGCGAGAGCCTTTGCTGACCGCCTACGAACAGCTGAATGCCGGGCGTGCAACTGGCAGTTTTGCCTTTGACCCCACACAGTGCGCGGCCCCCTTGCCCCGCAGCCCGCAATGGCTGGACGGCTCGGCGTTCCTCAACCACAGCAACTTGATGGACAAGGCCTTCAACAAGCCGCCACCGCCGCTGGTGGACACCGTGCCCATGATGTACCAAGGCGCCAGCGACGATTTTTTGGGCCCACACGATACGGTGGCTTTGCCGACGATGGACGATGGCATCGATTTCGAGGGCGAATTCGGTGTCATCACCGGGCCGGTGCCCATGGAGGTGGACGCGGAGGCTGCGCTGGGTTGCGTGCGCTTGCTGGTGCAAATCAATGATTGGAGTCTGCGCTCTCTCGGCCCGCATGAAATGAAGACCGGCTTTGGATTTTTGCAGGCCAAACCCTCCACGGCATTTGCCCCGGTGGCCGTGACGCCAGACGAGCTGGGGCCTGCATGGCGCAGCGGCCGGGTCCAGATGCGCCTGCACGTCCAATGGAATGGGCAACGCTTCGGTGAGCCCCACGGCGGAGAAATGAATTTTCATTTCGGCCAGCTCATTGCCCATGCCGCCCGCACCCGGCGACTCAGTGCGGGTTGCATCGTGGGCTCCGGCACTGTTTCCAATGCGGAACGCGCTGCGGGCTCTGCCTGCATTGCAGAACGCCGTGTGATTGAGCTGATTGACCAAGGGCGCATACAGACCCAGTTCATGCAGTTTGGCGACTATGTACGCATGGAGGCCCACACGGAAGACGGCGCCCCAGGTCCATTTGGCGCCATTGCGCAGCGCGTTGTGGCGTACCAACCATGACGCGGGTCGCAGTCACCGGCGCCGGAGGATTCATCGGCAGTGCGCTGACGAAAACCCTCTTAAACAGCAAAAGTTGGGCGCCCGACCTTGAGAGCGTGATCGCCATTGACTTGCAGCTACCCGCCGGACTGCACGACCCCAGGCTGCATCCAATCAAAGGCAGTGTCGCAGACGCCGACCTGATTGCACGGGTGTGCGACATGCGACCCGACATCGTGATCCATCTGGCAAGCGTACCGGGGCGCACGGCAGAGCAGAACTACGCCCTGGGCCGCCGCGTGAACCTGGACGCTTCGGCCGATTGGCTGGAGGGCCTGGGAGCGCAAGGTCATCGCCCCCGCTTTGTGTACGCAAGTTCCATTGCGGTGTACGGCGAAAGACTGCCAGCGGTGGTCGATGAGCAAACACCTGCCCACCCCAGCCTCAGCTATGGAGTGCACAAGCGCGCATGCGAGCTGCTGGTTGCGGATGCCACACGACGCGGCTGGATTGAAGGCTGCTCCCTGCGTCTACCAGGGGTAGTGGCTCGCCCTGCCCAAGCAGACGGTCTGATGTCGGCTTTCATGAGCGATGTGTTCTGGGCGCTCGCTGCGGGTCAGAAAATCAAACTTCCCGTGACTCCAGACGGAACCGCGTGGTGGATATCGGTAAAAGCAACGGTGGCCAATTTGCTCGCGGCAGCGCGGGTCACAATGGACCCGGCGCATACGAGTCGCGTGTACCAAATGCCTGCGTTGTACTTGCCAATGCAGGATGTTGTGGACGCACTCGCACGTCGGTTCGGCGTGGACAAAGCAGCGCTGGTGGAGTACGCACCGGACGCCGTCATCCAACGACTTTTTGCCTCCTATCCTCCTCTGACGACCCCCTTGGCCGATGCCCTGGGCCTGCGCCACGACGGCGATGTGTCGGGCTTGGTGGATTCGGTGTATTCGCAACTTGTCTGAGTGAATGGCGTAAGTTCCTGCTTAGCCACCCCAACGACTCGGGACGCGCTATCGAGCACCCAGAGAGCCACCTGCAAACCGTGTTCGGGTTCTTGGGCATCACCGATGTGCGCTTTGTGCGCGCTGAAGGCGTTGCCATGGGTGACGCGAAGAAGGCTGAGGCGCTGGCTGAAGCGGCCAATGGGATTGCCAAGCTGGCCACCTGAACGGCAGATTAAGCGGCGCTGGTCCACATCAACCAGCACTGCAAAAACGACAAAGCCCGGCTCTGCCGGGCTTTGTCGTTTGGGGATTTGTATTGGCTTGGACACTGTAAATGTGTGCCCGGCCCTAGATGACTATAAAGGACGATGGCCAGTGCGAAACGCCACCGGCGTGGTCCGCACCATGCGTTTGAAGAACTTAACGAAATTGGTAGGTTCGGTGAATCCCAAGCCATGCCCGATCTCCGCGATGGTCGCCTTGCTGTGAACCAGCAGCCGCTTCGCCTCCAGTGCAATACGCTGGTCAATCACCTCTTTGGCGGTACGGCCAGTGGTCGCCACGCACGCGCGCGACAAGGTGCTTTCTGAAAACCCGATGCGTCGGGCCAAATCCAGCACCCCGGGGCGTGTTTTGAAGCGCGCCTCCAGCTCCTGGCAGAACAGGCGATACATCTTTCCCTCTTGTGCCCTCTCGGGCACGCCCATCTCACCGCCCAACACGCGGGCAAGTCGCAAGAGCAATATCAAAACTTCATGCCGAATGATGGTCGCATCGATCAGGCTTCCCTCGAAGCGGTCTATATCCGCCCTCAGCCTGCGACTGTCTGCCGTAGCTTCGATGAAGAGATCTTGATCCGGTGTGGAGACGCTGGGCCATTGGTCCAGAGCGAGCAGTTCTTTGTCGATGGCCGGCGCGCTCGTCGCAGAAACCAGGGCCTCCGCCGAGATCAAGGTGAGTTGTCCCTGCAGATCATCGGTCAAATGCCATTGCTGCACCTGGCCTGCCCGCACCAGAAGCATCGAACCTGGCTGCAATGGGTGTTCAACAAAATCGACCATGTGCCGCGAACGGCCCTCCTGAACAAATAGAAGGTGATGGAAATCGACACGCTGTGGGGCCGCAAGCATGCTGGCGCTTGCGCGTTGCCTGAGCTCTTGCAGCGTCATCGCCTCCACACCCACATGGGCCAGCCGGGGGTTGTTGAAATGAATCTCGGGGATGCTGGAGGCAGCGGTTTTCATGCCTCTGGAGTTTATGGGGAAAACTGCACAAATCCCAGTTTTGACCATAGCTTGAGCGAATTCAATCTTTCAATGGCACGCACGATGGACAAAACTACCCCAGAAAAACACCAATGCGACGAACCTCAACCCTAGCCTTTAACAATTTCTTGCTTGGATTTCACCATGACTATCGTTCGATCATTGCGTTTGACCATGGCGGCATTGGCCATCACCGGTCTCGCTGCCTGCACAGGCAACCCATCCCTTCGCACCACCAAAGAGAAAGAACCTATGACCACACAAAAACAGCAAGTCGTCGCCCTGCTCAAGGCCATCGAAACCGGTGATGCCGCCCCGGTCGCCGTGATCAACCCTAACAAATACATCCAGCACAACCTGTCCGCTGCAGACGGCCTTGCCGGCTTCGGGGCGCTACTGCAAGCCTTGCCCAAAGGTTCTGCCAAGGCAAATACCGTACGCGTATTCCAGGACGGTGACCTGGTTTTCGCCCATACCGAATACAACTTCTTCGGCCCCAAGATCGGCTTCGACATCTTCCGCTTTGAAGACGGCAAGATCGTTGAGCATTGGGACAATTTGCAGGAAACACCCGCCAAGGCCAACCCAAGCGGTCACACCATGGTCGATGGCCCGGTGCAATCCACCGATCTGGACAAGACCAGCGCGAACAAGGCACTGGTGAAGTCATTCGTTGAAGACATCCTCGTCAATGGCCGCATGGACAAGCTCGCTGGTTACTACGACGGCGACAACTACGTGCAACACAACCCACAAATCGGGGACGGCCTGTCCGGTCTCGGCCAAGCGCTGCAAGCCATGGCCAAGGCAGGCATCACCATGAAGTACGACCGCATCCACCGCGTGCTCGGCGAGGGCAACTTCGTACTCGTGGCCAGCGAGGGGAACTTTGCAGGAAAGCCAAGCAGCTTCTATGACCTGTTCCGCGTGCAGGACGGCAAGATCGCAGAACACTGGGACACGATCGAAACCATTCCAGCGCGTTCGGAATGGAAGAACGCGAACGGCAAGTTCTGAACCCGAAGAAGGACGACATCATGAACCTCTCGAAGCCTAGTGATGCCGCTACCGCACCTTCGGCCAAAGTCATTGAAGTCGTGACCTTCAAGCTCAGGGGCGGCGTTACGGCAGCGCAGTTCAGGCTTGTCGACCAGGAGGTCGAGGCACAACATGTGTCAAAGCAGCCGGGGTTCGTCTCGCGTGAGAGCGCGGCGGGCGAGCATGGCGAATGGCTGGTGATTGTGCATTGGCGGTCTGCCGCCGACGCGAACGCTTCTATGGCGAGCTTCGAGACAGCATCTGCGGCAGCAAAATTCATGTCCAGCATCGATGCATCGACGATGCGTATGAAGAGGTATGACAGGTGACGCTAGGAGCAGACCAACACAGTGCCATTCATCGCATACACGCGGGCTGGCTGAACGGCAGATTGATCGGCGCTGGCCCACATTAACCTGCACTTCAAAAACAACAAAGCCCGGCTCTGTCGGGCTTTGTTGTTAACGGTCAGAGGCTGTCATACCCACACGTTACACCCCCTCCAACACCCCCAACGCCTCCCTCGCCCACGCAATACTCCCCTCCTCGTACATGATCCCCTTCTTGAGGATCAGGTGCTGCAGCCGCTTGGCGCGCGGCATGGCGTCACCCCGCGCAAAGTCACGCGCCTCGATGGCGCGGTAGTGGGCCAGGCGCTCCGTGTGGTGGGCAATACGGGCGCGCAGTTCGTTGCTCAAATCCACCTCACCCAGCGCCGCATCGGCGCGCAGCTTGACGGTGAATTCGTCACGCAGGTCGGTGGGGGGCGTGGGCTCCTGGGCCCAGCGGGCCAGTTCGGCGCGGCCGGTGGGGAGCACCCGGTATTCGCGTTTGCGGGTGGCGCCAGCGTCGGGGGCGGTGTCGGAGACTATCCAGCCTTTTTCTTCCATGCGCGCGAGTTCGCGGTAGATCTGCTGGTGGGTGGCGTGCCAGAAGTAGCCTATGGACTTGTCGAAGCGGCGCGCCAGCTCGTAGCCGGAGGACGGTTTTTCGATCAGGGAGGTGAGCACGGCATGGGCAAGCGACATGCGGGCGAGTCTAAGGGGAGCCCTCTAACTATGCAACCAGTTGCATAAATCTAGCTAGACTTCTACACTGCGCTGCAACTGGTTGCATAGTTGCCGCCCAACCCAGAACAAGGAGACCTTATGACCGTGCCCGCCCTCACCTACCCCCACATGCTCGCCCCGCTGGACCTGGGCTTTACCACGCTGAAAAACCGCGTGCTCATGGGCTCCATGCACGTGGGCCTGGAAGAGGCGCGCGACGGCTTTGCCCGCATGGCGGCCTTCTATGCCGAGCGCGCCAAGGGTGGCGTGGGGCTGATCGTGACAGGTGGCATTGCGCCCAATGACCGCGCCCGCCCCATGCCCGGTGGCGCAGCCATGACGACGCAGAAGGAGGCTGACAAGCACAAGGTGGTGACCGAGGCGGTGCACGCTGCGGGCGGCAAGATTTGCATGCAGATCCTGCACTTTGGCCGCTACGCCTACCACCCAGAGCTGGTAGCGCCCAGTGCGCTGAAGGCGCCCATCAGCCCCTTCCGCCCGCACGCGCTGACCACGGAAGAGGTTGAGCAGACGATTGAGGACTACGCCAACGCAGCGGCCCTGGCGCAAAGCGCGGGCTATGACGGCGTGGAAATCATGGGCTCCGAGGGTTACCTGATCAACGAGTTCATCGCCCGCCAGACCAACCACCGCGACGACGCCTGGGGCGGCAGCTACGAGAACCGCATCCGCTTCCCGCTGGAGATCGTGCGGCGCACGCGGGCGCGGGTAGGCGAGAACTTCATCATCATCTTCCGCCTCTCCATGCTGGACCTGGTGGAAGGCGGCTCTACCAAAGAAGAAGTGGTGCAGCTCGCACAGGCGCTGGAAGCGGCCGGCGTGACGATTCTGAACACCGGCATTGGCTGGCACGAGGCGCGCATTCCCACCATTGCCACCAAAGTGCCGCGCGCGGCCTTTGCCTGGGTGACACAGCAGCTCAAGGGCAAGGTTAGATTGCCGCTGGTGGCCACCAACCGCATCAACACGCCCGAGGTGGCAGAACAAATTTTGGCGGACGGCATGGCCGACATGGTGAGCATGGCCCGCCCCTTCCTGGCCGACCCGGATTTTGTGGCCAAGGCCGCCGCCGGCAAGGCCGACACCATCAACACTTGCATTGGCTGCAACCAGGCCTGCCTGGACCACACCTTTGGCGGCAAGATCACGTCATGCTTGGTAAACCCGCGCGCCTGCCACGAGACGCTGATGGTGGCCACGCCCGCACCACGCAAGGAGCGCATCGCCGTAGTGGGCGCGGGCCCGGCGGGTCTGGCCTTTTCGACGGAGGCCGCCAAGCGGGGCTTTGACGTGACCCTATTTGACGCAGCCACGGAAATTGGCGGTCAGTTCAACGTGGCCAAGCAAGTGCCGGGCAAGGAAGAGTTTTACGAGACGCTGCGCTACTTCGGCAAGCAGATCGAGCTGACCGGCGTGAAGCTGCAGTTGGGCAAAAAAGTGAACGCACAAGACCTGACCGCAGCGGGCTTCAAGCAGGTAGTGCTGGCCACCGGCGTGACGCCACGCAAGCCCGAGATCGAAGGCATCGACCACCCCAAGGTGCTGGGCTACCTGGACGTGCTGCGCGACAAAAAGCCCGTGGGCCAGACCGTGGCGCTGATTGGCGCGGGCGGCATTGGTTTTGACACGGCCGAGTTCCTCTTGCACGAAGGCACCAGCCCCAGCCTGGACCAGGCCAAGTTCTTTGCCGAGTGGGGCGTGGACACCACGTTTGCCCAGGCCGGCGGCCTGAAGACCGCGCACATCGAAAAGACGCCGCGCAAGGTCTACCTGCTGCAGCGCAAGACCAGCAAAGTGGGAGACGGCCTGGGCAAGACCACGGGCTGGATTCTTCGCACATCCCTCAAGAACCGCCAAGTGGAGATGGTCAACGGCGTGACCTACCGCAAGGTGGACGATGCCGGCCTGCACATCACCGTGGGCGACAAGGACATGGTGCTGCCCGTGGACAACGTGGTCATCTGCGCGGGCCAGGACCCGCAGCGCGCGCTGCAGGCCGAACTGCAGGCGGCGGGCGTGACCGTATACCTGATTGGCGGCGCCGATGTGGCGGCCGAGCTGGACGCCAAGCGCGCCATCAAGCAGGGCACGGAGCTGGCCCTGGCCTTTGGCGCCGCGCCGGCGGCTGCCGAAGCCGCCAAGCCCGCCACGCAACTGCAGGTGACCGCTCCCGTGGCTGCCAGCCTCAAGGTCTGGCACGAGATGATCGAGGCCAAGAACCTGGGCGAGCTGGCCAGCATCCTGCACCCCAAGGCCGTGTTCCGCTCGCCCATGGCGCACACGCCCTACCCCAGCGCGCAGGCCGTGCAGGTCATCCTGGGCAATGTGATCCAGGTGTTTGAGGACTTCACCTACCACCGCCAGTTGGCCAGTGCCGACGGCCAGAGCGTGGTGCTGGAGTTCAGTGCCAAGGTGAACGGCAAGGAACTCAAGGGCATCGACATGGTGCAGTTCGACGCCGAGGGCAAGATCGTGGACTTCGAGGTGATGGTGCGCCCCATGAGCGGCCTGCAGGCCTTAGGCGAAGAAATGGGCAAGCGCCTGGCGCCCTACATTGCCATGATGAAGGGCGCCAAGGTCTGAGAGCTCGCATCAGAACGCTATGGTTTTGCTAGCTGCTCGCGCAAATTCCACGCGGGCTATCAGCCTAAAACATCCATAAACAGGAGGCAGACATGCAATTCGAAACCCTCAGCGTCACGCTGGACGCGCACATCGCCACCGTGCGCCTGAACCGCCCCGACAAGGCCAACGCCATGAACGCCACCATGTGGCAGGAAATCCGCCAGGCCTTTGAATGGGTGGACCGCACGCCCGAAGCTCGCGTAGCCGTGCTGCAGGGCGAGGGCAAACTGTTCTGCGCGGGCATCGACCTGCAGATGATGATGGGCATAGGCCCGCAGATCAAGAACGACTGCGATGGCCGCACACGCGAAGCACTGCGCCGCATGATCCTGGACATGCAGGACACGCTGACCAGCCTGGAGCGCTGCCGCAAACCGGTGCTGGCCGCCATCCACGGCGGCTGCATTGGCGGTGGCATCGACCTCGTCACCTGCGCCGACATGCGCTACGCCAGCGCCGACGCCTACTTCAGCATCAAGGAAATCGACATCGGCATGACCGCCGACGTGGGCACGCTGCAGCGCCTGCCCAAACTGGTGGGCGATGGCATTACGCGCGAGCTGGCCTACACGGGCCGCAAGTTTGAAGCCGAAGAAGCGCGCCAGATGGGCCTGGTGAACCGCGTGTTCGAGAGCCGCGAGGCGTTGTACGCCGGCGTGCAGGAGATTGCGGCCACCATCGCCGCCAAGTCGCCGCTGTCCATCCGCGGCACCAAGGAAATGATCAGCTACGCCCGCGACCACAGCGTGGCCGACAGCCTGAACTACATCGCCACCTGGAACGCCGCCATGCTGATGAGCAACGACCTGACCGAGGCGATGACGGCGAACATGCAGAAGCGGGTGGCGGTGTTCAAGGACTGAGGCAGATCAGGCCTGCCTCAGCCAAGCGCCTGTGTCCTGCAGGCCTTGGTTGTAGGTGCTCTGCACGTTGGGGCCGCTGGTGCAGTCCATGTTCGTCGCGTCCACGGGGCGGCTGGGCTGTAGGTAGGTGCGCCCCTGGAAGTCAAACGCCGCCGGCAGGTCCGCCCGGTGGCGTGTCAGCAGCACCAGCGTGCCCGTATCGTCTGCACGGTCTTGCGGCAACGGCACGTTGTCGTAGAACCCACCGTCCAGCGCGGCACGGCCATTGACCTTGTGCGTGGGTGTGATGGGCACTGCGGCTGCAGATGCCAGCAGCAGGCTGCGCGCATCGTCCAGTTGTGGGCAGTCGGTCAGGTCGTGGTACTCGGGGCGCAGGCCCACCCAGTGGGGCAGGCGGCCGTGGAACGTCTTTAGCCAGAACTTCTCGGTGGAGTACAGGGCCAAAGCAACGGCAGTGGACAGGGTCACTGGCAGGAAGGGAATGGGCCGCGTGATGGCCACGTCCACCTTTAGCGTGCCACCTTGCAGCCTCTTCAAATCTGCCGTCTGCAGAAAACTCTCAATCCAGTCCGGATAAATGCGCGGCAGCACAAAGGGGCGCTTGCCTTTGAGCAGGTCGCGCCAAACAATGTTCTTGGGCGTCTGGTTGAAGCGCTCCACAGCAGCGGCCAAAGATTCCTGCAGCCGCCCGGTCGCAAACGCTGTGGCAATGCCCGCCCCCGCACTCACCCCAATCAGCCGCTTGACCTGCCAGTTGGCCTGCTCACACAAGCGATCCACCGCCCCCGCCTGCCACCAGCAACGGTTGCCACCGCCGGCGAACACCGCGGTATGAAAGGTGCGGGTCATGAAATCAGAAGGGCTGATGGCGGCCATGGCATGCATGGAGGTCCTTGAAATGGAGGTGGGCGGGATTGTAGGGGGCGACTTTTCTCACACCACTCTCGATCAGGAGGGTTGGCTGTTTTGCGCAGGTAAAGGAGGAGCCCGCACAGCGGGCAGGGGACACGGAGCAAAACAGTCAGCCCTCCTGATCCCCACCCAACAAGGTGGCCGACTAAAATCCCCAGTTCCTCCGTGAAAGTCGATTTCCCATGTCCCGCCAACTCTTCGTCACCACCGCCCTGCCCTACGCCAACGGCAACTTCCATATCGGCCACATCATGGAGTACATCCAGGCTGATATCTGGGTGCGGTTCCAGCGCATGCAGGGCCATGCGGTGAACTTCTGCGGGGCGGATGACACGCACGGTGCGCCCATCATGATTGCCGCCGAAAAGGCCGGCAAGACGCCCGAGCAGTTCGTGGCCGACATTGCGGCCGGCCGCAAGCAGTACCTGGATGGCTTCCACATCAGCTTTGACAACTGGCACAGCACCCACTCGCCCGAGAACACCGAACTGGCGCGCCAGATCTACCGCGACCTGCGCGACCGCGCCGACGGTTCGCTCATCGAGGTGCGCACCATCGAACAATTCTTCGACCCCGAGAAGAACATGTTCCTGCCCGACCGCTACATCAAGGGCGAGTGCCCCAAGTGCCACGCCAAGGACCAGTACGGCGACAACTGCGAGGTCTGCGGCTCGGTGTATGCGCCCACGGACCTGATCAACCCCTTCTCGGCCCTGTCTGGCGCCAAGCCCGAGCTGAAAAACTCGGAGCACTTCTTCTTCAAGCTCTCCGACCCGCGCTGCGTGGAGTTTTTGGAAAACTGGACGCAGGACGGCAAGTTGCAACCCGAGGTGGCCAACAAGATCAAGGAATGGTTCACCATCCGCACCAACCCGGACGGCACCACCAGCGAAGGCCTGGGCGACTGGGACATCTCGCGCGACGCGCCCTACTTCGGTATCGAGATTCCCGATGCACCGGGCAAGTACTTCTATGTGTGGCTGGACGCGCCCGTGGGCTACCTGGCCTCGCTGAAGAACTGGTTCGACAAGGGCGGCCCCAAGGCCAAACATGGCGACACGCGCAGCTTTGACGAATACATCGCAGCGCCCGACACCGAGCAGTACCACTTCATCGGCAAGGACATCGTTACCTTCCACACGCTGTTCTGGCCCGCGATGCTGAAGTTCAGCGGCCGCAAGACGCCCAACAATGTGTTTGTGCACGGCTTCCTGACTGTGAACAACGGCGAGAAGATGAGCAAGAGCCGTGGAACGGGCCTGGACCCGCTCAAGTACCTGAGTCTGGGCATGAATGCCGAATGGTTGCGCTACTACCTGGCGGCCAAGCTCTCCAACCGCAACGAGGACATCGACTTCAACGCCGAAGACTTCATGCTGCGCGTGAACTCGGATTTGATTGGCAAGTACGTGAACATCGCTTCCCGTGCGGCCGGCTTCCTGACCAAGCGTTTCGAAGGCAAGCTGACCAGCAGCTTTGGCGCAACCGGCGCTGCCCTGCTGGCCGACATCCGCGGCGCGGCTGACGGCCTGGCCGCCAGCTTCGAGGCCCGCGAGTACAGCAAGGCCACACGCGAGATCATGCTGCTGGCCGACAAGGTCAACGCCTATGTGGACCAGAACAAGCCCTGGGACCTGGCCAAGGACGCCGCCAACAACGCGCAGCTGCACGAAGTCTGCTCGGTGCTCATCAACGCCTTTGCCGCGCTGACCCGCTACCTGGCCCCCGTGCTGCCCGGCCTGGCCCAGGCCGTGGAAGGCTTTGTGGGCCAGAGCATGCAGCAGTGGGCCGTGGCCGGCGATGTGCAGGCCATCACGCCCTACCAGCACCTGATGCAACGCGTCACCCCCGAGCAGCTGGATGCATTGTTTGAGCCTCCAGCCCCCGTGGAATCTGCGAAAGCAGCTACAGAAAGCGTAGCAATCGTGCCCGGCGGCGAAGCCATTGCCCCCATCATCGGCATCGACGACTTTGCCAAGATCGACCTGCGCATCGCCAAGATCGTGGAATGCTCCGCCGTGGAAGGCTCCACCAAGCTGCTGCGCCTCACGCTCGATGTGGGCGAAGGCCGCACGCGCAATGTGTTCAGCGGCATTGCCAGCATGTACAAGCCCGAGCAACTGGTGGGCCAGCTCACCGTGCTGGTGGCCAATCTGGCGCCGCGCAAGATGAAATTTGGCGTGTCCGAAGGCATGGTGCTGGCCGCCAGCCATGCGGACGAGAAGGCCGAACCCGGCATCTACATCCTCAACCCCTGGCCCGGTGCGCAGCCTGGCATGCGCATCCACTAAGCCCCTATTGCCCGACCGGACCACAAACGCATGTTCCCCTGGATCCACGGTTGGGTTGATACGGAACGTACCCCGCAGGCCAATGCCCGGCTGGGCATGACCCTGGCGGCGGTGGCCGGTGCAGCCAACGCCGGGGGCTTTCTGGCGGTGCACGAGTACACCTCCCACGTCACCGGCGTGGTGTCCACCGTGGTGGACTCCGCGGTGCTGGGCCATACCGACGTGATGCTGACCGGGCTGGCCATGCTCACCGCGTTTGTGCTGGGTGCCATGACCACAGCCATCCTGGTGAACTGGGGCCTGCGCCGCCACCTCCATACGGCCTATGGCCTGCCCCTGCTGCTGGAGGCGGCGCTGCTGCTGGTGTTTGGGGTGTTTGGCGGCGTCATGAACTACGCCATCTACTTCTTCACCCCGCTCACGGTCACGCTGCTGTGCTTCATCATGGGCCTGCAGAACGCGGTGATCACCAAGATCTCGCGCGCCGAAATCCGCACCACCCACCTCACCGGCCTGGTGACGGACGTGGGCATTGAGCTGGGCAAGATGGTCTACATCAACCACGCCGATACACCCAGCCCCGTACGCGCCAACACCCAGAAGCTGCGCCTGCACAGCCTGCTGATCGCCAGCTTTGTGGGTGGTGCCTTTCTGGGCGCACTGGGTTTCAAGACTTTGGGTTTCATTACCACCGTGCCGCTGGCGCTCACCCTGTTGTTGCTGATCGCCCGCCCACTGTGGCAAGACGCCAGACGCTGGCTGCAGCAGCGGCCCTAGATTTTTCTCGTTCTGTTTGCATGACCACTTCCCCCTCTTCTCCCCTGTCGTTTGACGTGCTCATCGTGGGCAGCGGCCTGGCCGGCCTGAGTTCGGCGTTGCTGCTCTCCCAGAAGTACCGCGTCGCCATCCTCACCAAGCGCGCCGTGCGCGAAGGCTCCAGCGGCTGGGCCCAGGGCGGTATTGCTGCCGTGTGGGACAAGGACGACAGCTTTGCCGCCCATGTGGATGACACCCTGGTGGCCGGCGCCGGCCTGTGCGACCTGAAGGCCACGCAATTCGTGGTGGAGAACGCGCCGCAAAGCATTGCCTGGCTGCAGCAGCTGGGCGTGCCCTTCTCCGAGGAGGACGGCCACCTGCACCTCACGCGCGAAGGCGGCCACAGCGCCCGGCGCATCGTGCACGTCACCGACGCCACCGGCGCAGCGGTGCAGCGCACGCTGATCGAACAGGTCAAGGCCAGCCCCAATGTGACGCTGTTCGAACACCACACGCTGGTGGACCTGATTACCACCGCCAAACTGAGCCAGCCGGGCGAAAACCGCTGTGTGGGCCTCTACGCGCTGGACGACGAGACCGACCAGGTGCTCACCTTCCAGGCGCCCCACACCATCCTGGCCACAGGCGGCGCAGGCAAGGTCTACCTCTACACCACCAACCCCGACACAGCCACGGGTGACGGTATTGCCGCGGCCTGGCGCGCGGGCTGCAGCGTGCAGAACATGGAGTTCATCCAGTTCCACCCCACCTGCCTCTACCACCCGCACGCCAAGAGCTTTTTGATCAGCGAAGCCGTGCGTGGCGAAGGCGGGCGCCTGCTGCTGCCCGACGGCACGCGCTTCATGCCCGCCCACGACAAACGCGCCGAACTGGCGCCACGCGACGTAGTGGCCCGCGCCATCGACTTCGAGATGAAGAAAGGCGGCTTTGATTGCGTCTATCTCGACATCTCGCACCAGCCGCTGAGCTTCATCCAGGAGCACTTCCCCAACATCTACGCGCGTTGCCTGGAGCTGGGCATCGACATGTCCAAGCAGCCTATCCCGGTGGTGCCCGCTGCGCATTACACCTGCGGCGGCGTGGTGACCGACCTGTCCGCCCGTACCGATGTAGCCGGCCTCTACGCCGTGGGAGAAACCGCGTGCACCGGCCTGCACGGCGCCAACCGTTTGGCATCGAATTCGCTGGTGGAATGCATGGTATTTGCGCGAGCAGCTACCACTTTGATAGCAGAGCAACTGACCGGACAAGCCGCTGGAGCCCCGCTGCAACTGCCCGTGTGGGACGACAGCCGCGTGACCGACTCCGACGAATCCGTGGTCATCTCCCACAACTGGGACGAGCTGCGCCGCTTCATGTGGGACTACGTGGGCATTGTGCGGACCAACAAGCGCCTGGAGCGCGCCGCCCACCGCATTGCGCTGCTGCAGGACGAAATCCAGGAGTTCTACGCCCACTTCCACGTCACGCGCGACCTGCTGGAGCTGCGCAACCTGGTGCAAGTGGCCGACCTCATCGTGAAGAGCGCCCAGGCCCGCCGCGAAAGTCGTGGCCTGCACTACAGCCGCGACTACCCCACGCTGCAGGACCAGGCCGCGCCCACCACGCTGATTCCCACGCCCTGAGCGCCTGTCACTGGTAAACGGCGTCCGCCCAGACGATGGCTTCCATGTGGGCCACGTTGATCTGGCGGTAGGACAGGTCCAGGCGCTGGGCGGCCTGGGCGAAGACCTCGGCATCTTCCATCTCGCAGGCAATCGCCATGGCCAGCAGGTCCATGTACTTGCCGGTGCCCTTCAGCAGGGCTTCGTTGATGGCGCCGTCCAGCCCCAGCATGGACAGCGCATCCGCCAGTGAGCAGCCAAGCATGCGGTCCAGCAACGAAAAGAGACCAATGAGGAAGGCCTCTTCCTGCTCCTCCGGCGCCAGCCGGTCCACGCTCAGCAGCTCCATCATCTTGGCGCGCACCACGGCCATATTGCCGGCCAGCGTGGGCTTGCCGTCCACGCCCGCCGTCATCAGCATGGCGGCCCAGCGCTGCAGGCGCTCGTTGCCCAGCAGCATGACTGCCTGGCGGATGGACGTGATCTTGGTGCGCAGGCCCAGGCCGGCGGAGTTGATGAGGCGCAGCAGGTTGTAACTCAGTGCCGCGTCGTGCTTGATCACCAGCTCGATCGCGTCCACATCGGCCTCGCTGCGCAGCTTGGCAAATAGGCTGGCCGCACTGGCCTGGCTGGGGCTGACCACCTGGGTCTTGAGCACCTCGGGGCGCGAGAACCAGAACCCCTGGAAGAAGTGGAAGCCCACGCCCTTGAACACCTCGAACTGCGCCGCACTCTCCACCTTCTCGGCCACGGCAATGGCGCTGGTGCGGGTGTGGATGGCGTCCAACAGGGGCTTGAGCTTGGCGGGATCGATGGCGCGCACGTCCACCTTCACAAAATCGGCAATGCCCTGCCAGGATTTGTAGATGGGTGACACCACCGTGTGATTGAAAGCGAGGCGGAAACCGCGCTTGCGCAGCGCCACCAGCTTGAGGCGCGACTCTTCGATGCCCGCCGGGTCATGACCGGGAAAGTGCGGCACCTCGATGATGGTGCGCTGGGGTATCAGAAAGTCCCAGTGCGCACCGGTCAGACTCTCGTGCGTGGCGTTGAGGAAGAGGTCGGCCTGCCCCGTCACCAGCTTGCTGCCGCTCTGCGCCACCACGTTGAGCACCAGCGACACATCGCTGGCCAGCGTGTGGTCCTGCGCGCCCTGGCTGCGGTTGAACAGCTCGTAGCCCACGATGGACTTGTCCGCGTCCACGATGTGCTGGCGTGCGATGGAGAAACTGGATACGTCTGCGCTCTCTGCGTCGTCTGGATTCACGGCAACCTTTCCGCAGTCCGGTGGACTCTGCCACCGCCTCCCTGCCCCTCAATGATGCCTCAGCGTCGGCGCAGCAGGGTGGCATTCACCACCAGGCCGGCAAGCTGTATGCCAGTTTCTGTCGCTATTTCAGGCAGCAGCGGGAATCGTCAGGCCCTTGGCCACGGCCGGGCGCGCCAGGAAGGCGGCCAGCACGCGTGCCACGTTGGGGAAGTTGGCAAAACCCACCAGATCGCCCGCGCCGTAGAAGCCCACCAGGTTGCGCACCCAAGGGAAGATGGCGATGTCGGCAATCGTGTAGGTCTCACCCATGATCCAGTCGCGCCCGGTCAGGCGCTGCTCCAGAACGCCCAGCAGGCGCTTGCTTTCGTCGATGTAGCGGTCGCGCGGGCGCTTGTCTTCAAAGTCCTTGCCGGCAAATTTGTGGAAGAAACCGACCTGGCCAAACATGGGGCCGATGCCGCCCATCTGGAACATCAGCCACTGGATGGTCTCGTAACGGCCTGCCGCGTCCTGCGGGATCAACTGGCCGGTCTTCTCGGCCAGGTAAATCAGGATGGCGCCGGACTCAAACAACGGCAGCGGCTGGCCGCCGGGGCCATTGGGGTCGATGATGGCGGGGATCTTGTTGTTGGGGTTGAGCGAGAGGAACGCGGGCGTGAGCTGGTCATTGGTCTGGAAGCTCACCAGATGCGGCTCGTATGGAAGGCCCAGCTCTTCCAGCGCAATGCTGACCTTGACGCCGTTGGGCGTGGGCAAGGAGTAGAGCTGCAGGCGCTCAGGGTGCTGGGCGGGCCACTTGGCGGTGATGGGGAACGTCGACAGATCGGTCATTGCACTTCCTTTTTGCTCTGGTTTTGATAGCTGCTCGCGCACTGGACACGGGGGTCAGGGGCTTTTTTCAGTCTTCATGGTAGCGCGGGTGCTACGCCCTTGCTGGCCGCCGGGAATTAGGCCTCCGCGCATCTTTTAGGTAGAAGAAACTACAAATATGTAGATATTTCTACTTATTTGTTATAAATTCTACAAATGCTTTGGCTCAACCTCATCACCAGCCTGCCGACCGATACCGCCACCGTGCGCATGCGCGTGTGGCGCAGCCTCAAGGCCAGCGGCGTGGCCGTGCTCAAGGACGGCGTCTACCTGCTGCCCGAGCGGCCCGACTGCCGGCTGGTGCTGGAGCAGGCCGCGCATGAGGTGCTGGAAGCCGGGGGCAGCGCTTATGTGCTGCAGGTGCAGGCGCCGGCCGATACCGACTTTGTGCCCCTGTTTGACCGCAGCGCCGACCATGCCGCCCTGCTGGCCGAACTGGCCCCTGTACAAGCCCTGCTGGCTGAGGGCGATGTGGCCCAGGCCACGCGGCAGTGCCGCAAACTGCGCAAGGCGCAGGCGCAGCTGGCGCAGACCGACTACTTTCCCGGCGAGGCCCAGCGCCAGGTGGAACGCGCGCTCGGTGACCTGGAAGCCGCCATCGCCCGCGCCAGCGCACCCGACGAGCCGCACGCCGGCACCAGCGCCATCACCCTGCGCGACCCCGCCCAGTACCAGAGCCGTACCTGGGCCACGCGGGCACGCCCCTGGGTGGACCGGCTGGCCTGCGCCTGGCTGATCCGCCGCCACATCGACCCGCAGGCCCGCATCCTGTGGCTGGCCCACCCGCAAGACTGCCCGGTCGACGCGCTGGGCTTTGACTTTGACGGCGCCACCTTCAGCCACACCGAGGGGCGCGTTAGCTTCGAGGTGCTGCTGGCCAGCTTCGGCCTGCAGACCCCGGCCCTGGAGCGCCTGGGCGCCCTGGTGCACTTTCTGGACGTGGGCGGCGTGCAGCCTCCCGAGGCCCTGGGCGTGGAGAGCGTACTGGCCGGCCTGCGCGACAGCCTGAGCGACGACGACACCCTGCTGCAAGCCGCCTGTACCGTGCTGGACGGGCTGCTGCGCCACTTTGAAAGCACTGCCCCCCATGCCTGAGACTTCCACCCCACCCGCACCCGTGTCGTTCTGGCAGGCCTTCACCTTCTGGCTCAAGCTGGGCTTCATCAGCTTTGGCGGCCCGGCCGGGCAGATTGCCATCATGCACACCGAGCTGGTGGAGCGGCGCCGCTGGATCTCGGAGAAACGCTTTCTGCACGCGCTCAACTACTGCATGGTGCTGCCCGGCCCCGAAGCGCAGCAGCTCGCCACCTATATCGGCTGGCTCATGCACCGCACCTGGGGTGGCGTGGTGGCGGGCGCGCTGTTCGTGCTGCCCTCGCTATTTTTGCTCATTGGCCTGTCCTGGGTCTATATCGCCTGGGGCGATGTGCCCTGGATCGCCGGCATCTTCTATGGCATCAAACCGGCGGTGACGGCCATCGTGCTGCAGGCTGCACACCGCATTGGCGGGCGCGCGCTGAAGAACCGCGCGCTGTGGGCCGTGGCGGCGGCCTCCTTCGTCGCCATCTTCGCGTTCAATGTGCCCTTCCCCCTCATCGTGCTGGGCGCGGCCCTGCTGGGCTGGCTGGGCGGGCGCCATGCGCCACAGTGGTTCCAGGGCGGTGGCGGACACGGTGCGGGCAAAACATCCTTCGGCCCTGCACTGATTGATGACGACACGCCCACGCCGGCGCACGCGCGCTTTGCCTGGTCGCGGCTGGCGCTGGTGTGCGGCGCGGGCCTGATGCTGTGGGCCCTGCCCATGGGCGCGCTCACACTGACTTGGGGCTGGGAGCACCACTACACGCAAATGGGCTGGTTCTTCACCAAGGCCGCGCTGCTCACCTTTGGCGGGGCCTATGCGGTGCTGCCCTATGTCTACCAGGGCGCCGTGGGCCACTACGGCTGGCTCACGCCCACGCAGATGGTGGATGGCCTGGCCCTGGGCGAGACCACGCCCGGACCGCTGATCATGGTGGTGGCCTTTGTCGCCTTTGTGGGCGGCTATGCCAAGGCCTTGCTGGGGCCGGATGCGCTGTTTCTGGCGGGTGCACTGGCGGCCGCGCTGGTGACCTGGTTCACCTTCCTGCCCTCTTTCCTCTTCATCCTGGCCGGCGGGCCACTGGTGGAGACTACACACAACGACCTCAAGTTCACCGCGCCACTCACCGCCATCACCGCCGCTGTGGTCGGGGTGATCCTCAATCTGGCCCTGTTCTTTGGCTACCACGTGCTGTGGCCGCAAGGTTTCGCGGGCGCATTCGATGCGGTCGCCGCCCTCATTGCCATCGCCGCGGCCATCGCCCTGTTCCGCTACAAGCGCAATGTGATCCACGTGATTGCGGCCTGCGCGTTGGCGGGCTGGCTGGTTTCGCTGTTCCACTAAGGAGTCAACCCCATGGATGCCATCACCCCCACCGAACTGGCCCAGTTGCAAACCCAGGGGCAGGCCTTCACCTTGCTCGATGTGCGGCGCGACATCGCGCGTCAGCGCGACGGCACCCAGATCGCACACGCGCAATGGTGCAACCCGGCTTTGTGGCTGGAGTGGAAAGACACGGTCCCCACAGACAAGCCCGTGGTGCTGTACTGCGCCCACGGCCACGAGATCGGCCAGGGCCTGACCACGGTGCTGCGCGTCATGGGCCTGGACGCGCGCTACCTGGAAGGTGGCATCGCGGCTTGGCAGGCGGCGGGTCTGGCCACCGAAGCGATGGCCTGAGGCGGCACTGCGCACGCCCCATATGCGCGTTGCGCATGTAGGTGCGTCCTGCGCGCACGCAAAACTTTGATCGCCTTGCATATCTGAAATCCTTCCTTCTGCGACGCAAGCTGCCTCCCTAGCATCCAGTCTCTCTGCAACAGACGGGACATGCCATGGGCACACGGGATTTCAGCTTGGAGCGCCTCAGCGGTGCGGATGCATCGCGCGAATACACGGTCGATGTGCTGGTCATAGGCGGCGGGCCCGCCGGGGCCTGGGCGGCCATCAGCGCACGCGCCCAGGGCGCCAGCGTGCTGCTGGTGGACAAGGGCTACTGCGGCACCTCAGGCGCCACCGCGCCCTCGGGCACCGGTGTCTGGTATGTGCCACCCGACACCGAGGCACGCGAACACGCCAAGGCCAGCCGCTACACCATAGGGGGTCAGCTCGCCGAGCAGGACTGGATGGACCGGGTGCTGGAGCAGACCTGGGTCAATGTGCAGCAGCTCGCCGAGTGGGGCTACCCCTTCCCCGTGGACGAGACCGGCGAGCAACGCCGCACCTCGCTGCAGGGGCCGGAGTACATGCGCCTGATGCGCAAGCGCGTCAAGGAATCGGGCGCGCAGATTCTGGACCACAGCCCTGCGCTGGAGCTGCTGGTCAACGAGGAAGGCCATGTGGTCGGCGCCAGCGGCGTGAACCGGCAGAACGAGGACATGTGGGTGGCGCGCGCAGGCGCGGTGGTCATTGCCAGCGGAGGCTGCGCTTTCCTGAGCCGGGCGCTGGGCTGCAATGTGCTCACCGGCGACGGCCTGCTGATGGCGGCCGAGGCGGGGGCCGAGCTCTCGGGCATGGAGTTTTCCAATGCCTACGGCCTGGGCCCGGCGTTCTCCTCCGTGACCAAGTCTTTGTTCTACAACTGGGCCACCTTCTATTACGCCGATGGCAGCGAGATCGAGGGCGCGGGTTCTGCGCGCGGGCGCAGCATCATCGCCAAGACGCTGGAGACACAACCCGTCTTCGCCAGCCTCAACAAGGCCGACGCGCAAATCCAGGCCTGGATGCGCACGGCCCAGCCCAACTTCTTTGTCTCGTTTGACCGCAGCGGCATCAACCCCTTCACCCAGCATTTCCCGGTCACGCTGCGCCTGGAAGGCACGGTGCGCGGCACCGGCGGCCTGCACCTGGTCGACAGCAGCTGCGCCACCACCGTGCCCGGCCTGTATGCAGCGGGCGATACGGCCACACGCGAACTCATCTGTGGTGGCTTCACCGGCGGTGGCAGTCACAACGCGGCCTGGGCCCTGTCCTCCGGATTCTGGGCCGGCGCGGGGGCGGCAGACTTTGGCAAGCGGGCCCGCAGCGCCAGCCAACACGCCATCCTGCGCGCCGGGCAGGCCGGCCTCTCGGGCCGCGGCCAGGCGCTGGACCCTGAACAGCTCATACGCGCGGTGCAGGCCGAGGTCTTCCCCACGCAGAAGAACTGGACGCGCCGCGCCGAGGTGCTTACCCAATCGCTGGGCACGCTGGACGGTCTTTGGCAGTCACTGCGGACCGCAGCGCGCCCGGCAGACGCGCAGACCCTGGTGCGCACGCGGGAGGCCGCGGCCATGCTGGCCACCTCGCGCTGGATGTACCACAGCGCCTTGGGCCGCACCGAAACCCGCGGTATGGCCCGGCGTGCCGAATACACCGCGCTGGACCCGCTGCAACGCCGGCGCCTGGTGAGCGGCGGGCTGGACGAAGTCTGGGTCCGTGACCACCGGCTGTCCGATGCCAGCCCCACCCCTGAATCCGCCGGAGTCTCCACATGATCGAAATCGTCAGCGCCGAGCGCTGCACTGCCTGCAATATCTGCGTGCACGTGTGCCCCACCAATGTGTTTGACCTCGCCCCCAAGCAGCCCCCGCGCATCGCCCGGCAGGACGACTGCCAGACCTGCTTCATGTGCGAGCTGTATTGCCCCGAAGACGCCCTTTACGTGGCCCCAGTCGCCGATCAGGCGCTGCCCGTAGCCGAGCAGGACGTAGCCATACAGGCCCTGATGGGCAGCTACCGCGATGCCATCGGTTGGGGCAAGGGCCGCAAGCCCACTGCCCGACTGGACAGCAGTTTTGAACTTTTGATGAGAGCCCACTAAGCCATGCACGACACCACTTCCATTTCACGCCGCACACTGCTCGCCACGCTGGCAGCCACAGCCACCCTGCCCCTCACGGCCCGAGCCCAGGCCGGCAAGGTCTTGCGCCTGGGCTTTATCGGCCCGGGCAAGGCGCCGGCCGCTGCCACCGGCTGGGCGCTGGCCCAGGGATATCTGCAGAAAGAACTGGCACCGCTGGGTTACACAGATGTCAGTACCCATGTGTTCCCCAACGGGCCCGACCTGAACGAAGCCTTTTTGGCCGGCGCGCTGGACGTGGGCATCTATGGCGACACGCCTGCCCTGGTGGCGCGCGCCAGCGGGCTGGACGGCCGCCTCATCGGCTTCGACAACGTGGGCATGAATGTCTGGCTGCTGACACCGCGCGGGGGCGTGCGCACCGTGAAGGAGCTGGAAGGCAAGACCGTGGCGGTGGCGCTGGGTTCCTATATGCACCGGTATGTCATCGGCCTGCTCAAGGAGAACGGGCTGCAAAAAAGCGTGCGTGTGGTCTACATGCTGCCGCGTGATGGCGAGCCCGCGCTGGAGAAAGGCTCCATCGCTGCCTTTGCAGCGCCCATCAACAGCGGCCCGCTGCTGGCGGCCAAGGGCTTCCCCGTCATCGACGAGGCCAGCCGCCACCCCACGCTGCGCGGCACCTCCGTCATCGTGGCCGGTGCCAAGGCCCTGCAGCGCAATCCCGACCTGGGCGCCGCCTGGCTGCGCGCGCGCCAGGCCGCACTCAAGGACATCCGCAAGGACCCGGAGAAGTACTACGCCTTCCACGCCGGCGTGTCGGGCTTCCCCCTGCACGCGGTCAAGGAGTCCACACCTATTGAGCAATTGCCCGATGAAGCCTTCCCCGCGGCCGGCCTGCAGGCGCTGGAAGACGTCAAGTCCTTCCTCACCGCCGAAAACCTGATCCGCCAAGAGTTCAGCCTGACGCAGTGGCGCACGGTCGGTTAAAGCCCGGCCGGCAATAGAAAAGGGGCATGGCCACAAGCCATGCCCCTTTTTCTTGGGGACCGGGATCTGGAACGCTTACTTGGGCGCTGCAGTCGTGCGCAGATAAGGCAGCTTGATATCGATGCTGCCAAACTTCTCGCGCGCCTGGTCGTCGTTGAGCGACAGGGCCACGATCACGTCCTGGCCGACCGCCCAGTTGGCGGGTGTGGCCAGGGGCACGTTGAAGGTCAGTTGCAACGCATCCAGCGCGCGCAGCACTTCGGCAAAGTTGCGGCCGACCGACATGGGGTAGGTCATGGACAGCTTGAGCTTCTTGTCCGGACCGATGATGAACACCGAGCGCACGGTAGCCGTGTCGTTGGCGGTGCGGCCATCGGGCAGGTAGGCCTCGGCGGGCAACATGTCGAAGAGCTTGGACACGGCCAAGCCTTCGTCCGCAATGATGGGGAAGCCTGCCTTGGAACCGGCGAACTTCTCGATGTCGCCCTTCCACTTCTGGTGCGCTTCCACACCATCGACGGACACGCCGATCACCTTGGTGTTGCGCTTGGCCCATTCGGCCGAGAGCTGGGCTACGGCGCCGAACTCGGTAGTGCAAACGGGGGTGAAGTCCTTGGGGTGGGAGAACAGGATGGCCCAGCCGGAACCAATCCAGTCGTGAAAGCTGATGGTGCCCTGGTCCGTGTCAGCCGTGAAATTGGGAACGATGTCGTTGATGCGCAATGCCATGGTGTTTCCTCCGGGTTGATAAGCGATCGGGCAGTTTGCCAGAATTTGATGACTGCATGGGTTATATGCATATCACCGAATCTGCTGTCCGCAAACGCATCACCTAGCCCACCCCAAGTCGCTATCTATTCAATAGCTGCTTGCGCACATTCCACGCGGGCCAAAGCCCAAAAATGCCAAATAATCAGGCCGCCCCGATATTCGGGATCAGCCCGCCCACGGGCTGCCCGTTCTTGAGCGCCGCGGTGAAGGCCAGCATGCGGTCGATCGGCAGGCGCGCGCGGTCGATGTAGCGGGCGTCCACGTCGATGGCGTTGATGCCGTGCTCCAGCACATGGGCCACGCCAGCCAGGCCGTTCATGGCCATCCAGGGGCAGTGGGCGCAGCTTTTGCAGGTGGCGCTGTTGCCGGCCGTGGGCGCTTCGATGAAGGTCTTGGTCGGGTTCAGCGTGCGCAGCTTGTGCAGCATGCCGTTGTCGGTGGCGACGATGAAGGTGTCGGCCTCCAGCGTCTGCGCGGCCTTGATGATGGCGCTGGTGGAGCCCACGGCGTGGGCCAGGGCCACCACGTCCTTGGGCGACTCGGGGTGCACCAGCACCTTGGCCTTGGGGTGTTCCTTGATCAGTGCTTCCAGCTCAAAGGCCTTGAACTCGTCGTGCACGATGCAGGCGCCTTCCCAAAAGACCATGTCGGCGCCGGTTTCGCGCTGGATGTAGCCGCCCAGGTGCTTGTCCGGCGCCCAGAGAATCTTCTGGCCCTTGTCCTTGAGCGCCTTCACGATGTCGAGTGCGCAGCTGCTGGTCACCAGCCAATCGGCGCGCGCCTTCACGGCCGCGCTGGTGTTGGCGTAAACCACCACGGTACGGTCCGGGTGCTGGTCGCAGAAGGCGCTGAATTCGTCAATCGGGCAGCCCAGGTCCAGCGAGCAGGTGGCGTCCAGATCGGGCATCAGCACGGTCTTGTGCGGCGAGAGGATCTTGCTGGTCTCGCCCATGAACTTCACCCCCGACACCACCAGCGTCTGGGCGCTGTGGTCGCGGCCGAAGCGGGCCATTTCCAGCGAATCACTCACCAAGCCGCCGGTTTCCTCGGCCAGGTCCTGCAGGTCCGGGTGCACGTAGTAGTGCGACACCATGACCGCGTTCTTTTCCTTGAGCAGGCGCTTGATCTTGTCCTTGAGTGCCACGCGCTGCGAGGGCGTGGGCTCCACGGGCACGCGCGCCCAGGCATGTTTGGTCGAGCAGGCGGGCTGTTCGTATTCAACGTCAATCACATCAGCCGCAGACATTACAGGTCCTCAAAACGCATGGAGAAGTCGGTCGCCTTCACGTCCTTGGTGAGGGCCCCGATGGAGATGCGGTCTACCCCGGCGGCGGCAATGGCGCGCACCGTGTCGATGTTGACGCCACCGGATACTTCCAGAATCGCACGGCCGGCGTTGATGGCCACAGCCTGCACCAGCTGGGCCATGCTCATGTTGTCCAGCAGCACCATCTTGGCACCGCAGTCCAGCGCTTCGCGCAGCTGGTCCAACGTTTCCACTTCCACTTCGATGAACTTGGCGCTGGCCGCCAGTTGGCTGGCGCGCTGGAGCGCGGCAGTGACGCCACCTGCCGCCGCGATATGGTTTTCCTTGATCAACACGGCATCGAACAGGCCAATGCGGTGGTTGGTACCGCCACCCTGGTGCACCGCGTACTTCTGCGCCATGCGCAGGCCGGGCAGGGTCTTGCGGGTGTCCACAATGGCGGCGCGGTTGCCGGGTACGGATTCGACCGCGCTCACGAAGCTGGCCGTCTTGGTGGCCACGGCGCTGAGCAGTTGCAAGAAGTTCAGCGCCGTGCGCTCGGCCGTCAGCAGGGCCTGGGCATTGCCCTCGATCTCTACCACCACCTGGTCCGCATAGCAGCGATGGCCTTCACGCACATGCCAGATGACGGCCGCCGACGGGTCCAGCGCAAGCACAGCGGCCGTAGCCCAGGGTTCGCCGCACAGCACGGCCGTTTCGCGCGCCAGCACGCGGGCACGGGCACGCCGGGTCGGATCAATCAGGGAGGCGGTCAGGTCGCCCGCCCCCACGTCCTCGGCCAAGGCCCGGGCCACATCGGCCTGGGCCAAGGCAGCGATCTGGGCGGCGGAATAGTCAGAATTGCGCATAGGGCCGCAAGGATACCGGGTTTGCCGCTGGGCTGCCTTGGTGCCAGACGGTGGGTACGACAGCTAAAATGCCCACAACAAGGATTCGCCATGAACATTTTCCGCCGCCCCGACTACCAATCCGACGCTACCCAGTTCATTGACCAGCTCAAGACGGCCAAGCCCACGCTGGAAGCCGAGCAGCGCCAGGGCCGCGCCCTGCTGTGGGACAAGAACGTGGACCGTGCTGCCGTCCAGGCCTACGGCGAAGCCCGCGTGGCGCAAAAGCCTTACGTCTACCAGACCAACGCCAAGTAAGCACCAAATTGGCATCCAGCCCGCGTGGATAGTGCGCGAGCAGCTCCCAATTCAATAGCACATCATGAGCACGCTCTCTGCCGGTGACGCCACCGGGACTGCGGAGATGGCCCCCATGCCGGAAGTGGTGGACCAGGTGGCACTCGCGCGCCTGTATGGCGAACCGCTGTTTGCGATGCCGCAGGACCTCTACATCCCGCCGGACGCGCTGGAGGTGTTTCTGGAGGCCTTCGAGGGCCCGCTGGACCTGCTGCTCTACCTGATCCGCAAGCAGAACTTCAACATCCTCGACATTCCCATGCTCAGCGTGACCAAACAGTACCTGGTCTACGTGGAGCAGATCCGCAAGCGCAACCTGGAGCTGGCCGCCGAGTACCTGCTGATGGCGGCCATGCTGATCGAGATCAAGTCGCGCATGTTGCTGCCTCCCAAGAAGACGGCCGAGGGCGAGGAAGCCGAAGACCCCCGCGCCGAGCTGGTACGCCGCCTGCTGGAATACGAGCAAATGAAGCTGGCCGCCGCCCGCCTCAACGCCGTGCCGCAGTACGGACGTGACTTCCTCAAGGCCAACGCCTATATCGAGCAAAGCCTGCAGCCCCGCTTCCCGGATGTCTCCATCGACGAGCTGCAAAGCGCCTGGCGCGACATCATGAAGCGCGCCAAGCTGGTCCAGCACCACAAGATCAGCCGCGAAGAACTCTCGGTGCGCGAGCACATGAGCATCGTGCTCAAGCGCCTGCAGGGCCAGCGCTTTGTGGGCTTTGAAGACCTGTTCGACCCCAGCCAGGGCGCGCCCGTGCTGGTTGTGACCTTTATCGCGCTGCTCGAACTGGCCAAAGAAACGCTGATCGAGATCACGCAAGCCGAAGCCTTTGCTCCCATCTACGTGCGCCTGGCTTATTCCCCAGCCTGACTGGTGTCACTAACCGATACGCCCGCTTGCGGTTAGTATCGGCCCCGCATCCCGCCCAACCCCTGTTGATGGAGTCCCGATCCATGGCCCAAGAACCCGCTGGTACTGCGTCTGCCGCGTCGCCCTATGGCACGCTGCCCCCCGCCTCGCCCCCGGCCAGCCGCAAGCCCATCAGCCTGCCGCGCATCCAGGAGCTGCACAGCCGCGGCGAGAAGATCACCATGCTCACCGCCTACGACGCGACCTTTGCCGCCGTGGCCGACGCCGCCGGCGTGGAGTGCATTCTGGTGGGTGACTCGCTGGGCATGGTCTGCCGCGGCCTGCACAGCACCGTGGGCGTGACACTGGACGACATGGCCTACCACACCGAAAGCGTGGCGCGCGGCCTGCGCCGCGCCCAGGGCACGGCCTGGCTCATCGGCGACCTGCCCTTTGGCAGCTACCAGGAATCCAAGGAACAGGCCGTGCGCAGCGCCAGCGTGCTGATGCAGGCCGGCGCCCACATGGTCAAGCTCGAAGGCGGTGGCTGGACCACCGAGGTGGTGCACTTCCTCGTGGAACGCGGCATCCCCGTCTGCGCCCACCTGGGCCTGACACCGCAAACCGTGCATGCGCTGGGCGGCTACCGCGTACAGGGCCGGGGCGATGCAGCCGCTGAAACCATGAAGAAACACGCCCACGAACTGCAAGACGCAGGAGCCACCATGGTGGTGCTGGAAATGGTGCCCGCCCCCCTTTCCGCAGAACTGACCAAAGAACTGCCCCACTGCGCCACCATCGGCATCGGCGCCGGCAAGGGCACGGCCGGCCAGGTGCTGGTGCTGCACGACATGCTGGGCGTGAACCTGGGTAAGAACCCCAAGTTCGTGCGCAACTTCATGCAGGACTCGACCAGCATCCGCGGCGCCATGGAGGCCTATGTGGCTGCCGTGAAGAACGGCAGCTTCCCCGACGACTCCCTCCACGCCTGGTAAGGCCCTGCCCATGCAACTGATCCATACCCTGGCCGAGCTGCGTACCGCTCTGGCCGACTACCGCCACCCCGCCGTGGTGCCCACCATGGGCAATCTGCACGCCGGCCACCTGGCCCTGGTGCGCCAAGCCAAGCCACTGGGCGACGTAACCGTGAGCACCATCTTTGTGAACCGCCTGCAGTTTGCGCCGCACGAAGACTTTGACACCTACCCGCGCACGCTAGAGGCCGACTGCGCCCAGCTGGAGGCCGCCGGCTGCGACATCGTGTTCGCACCCAGTGAGCAGGAGCTGTATCCCCAGCCCCAAACCTTCAAAGTACACCCGCCCACCGAGCTGGCCGATATTCTGGAAGGCCATTTCCGCCCCGGTTTCTTCATCGGCGTGTGCACTGTGGTCATGAAGCTGCTGGCCTGCACCCAGGCACGCACCGCGCTGTTCGGCAAGAAGGACTACCAGCAGCTCATGGTGATCCGCAACATGGTCAAGCAGTTTGCATTGCCCGTGGAGGTGGTGGGCGGTGAGACCCAGCGCAGCGATGCCGGTCTGGCCCTGTCCAGCCGCAATGGCTACCTGAGCCCGACCCAGCGCGAAGAGGCGCTGCTGCTCTCTGCCACGCTGCGCAAGATCGTGGCGGCCTTGCGTGCCGGTGAATCGGACATTGCGCGCCTGGAAGCAGAGGGCATGCAGGCCCTGCGCAGCGCGGGCTGGGTGCCTGACTATGTGGCCGTGCGCCGCCAGGCCGATCTGCAGGCCAAGCGCGCCAGCAACGACGCGCTGGTGGTACTGGCCGCGGCCCGACTGGGCACCACGCGGCTCATCGACAACATCGAAGTCTGAATGAAACAAGGGCCCTGACGGGCCCTTGTTTCATTTGTGGCGGAAGACGATGGCTTCCAGCTGCAAACTTTTTATCTTCTTGGCCGCGGCGTCGGCCTTGGCCTTGGTCGGGAAGCCACCGACGCGCACCCGGGTGAGCTTGCCCACATTGGTCTCCAGCATCTCGGTGTAGGCCGGCAAACCAGCCTTTTCCAGCTTCTGGAAGGCATTGCTGGCGTTGCTGGGTACAGCGAACAGACCCACATTGATATAGAAGCCCTTCTCCATCTTCACCGGGCCGGCAGGTTTGGCCGGAGAAGCCGGGGCGGCAGCGGGCTTGGGCGCTTCGGGTGGCAGGCTGGCCATGGGCGTGGTCTCCGGCTTCACGGGCTCGGCCACGGGCGTGCTGCTGACGATGACGGGTTCAGCCATCGGGGTCTGCGCGGCTTCGGGCTGGGCAGGTGCCGCAGGCGTGGTGGCCTCGGCGGGAGCGGGTTCGGAATCGCCCCAGAAAGTCCACGACTTGGGCCAGATAGCGCAGCCCGACAGCAAAGCAGTGCTCAGCAGGGCCAGACCCGCGAGGCGGGCGAACGAAAAGGAACGCAGGTCAGAGGTCATGAGGCGGTACTTTAGAGCGTGGAGCCCAAAATGTACCGCAAGCCCGGGCCGGTGCGAGCACCCACTGACCCGGAAACAACAGCTAGAGGAAGCGGTCCAGCACCTTCTTGCTGTGGCCATCCAGCGCAAACTGGTCCCGCACCAGGTACTGGATACCGTGCGCGTCTGCAATCAACAGGCCATTGTTCTTGCCGATGCGCCGTATGTCTTCGTCGCCACGCAGCACAAACTCGGTCTGCCCACGGTCGGTCTGCACGGTCCAGGTACAGGGCGTGGAATAGCTGGTGACCGATACGATGCGCTCGATCGCGGGCATGAATTCGCGCGTGGTGAGTTCGGCGCGTATCAAGGCCTGCGCAGGCTGAGGCACATCGGCGAGCAGATCGATCCAGGCCACTTCCTTGCCGTCGGTGTTGACCAGAGAAATGCCGTCCTCGGGCGACTGGATGGGGAAAGCGCGTACCGGCACCACACCCTCAAAGCGTTCGCCAGCCTCGTTGGTCAGCACCAGTTTGCCAAAGGGCGTGCGTTCCAGCGCAAAACGGCTGGCCGTCACGGTGGTGAGCGCGCTCATGCGGCCTCCTCGACGAGATTGTTGCGGGCTTGCGCCTGGTAGAGGTTGTAGTAGGCGCCCTCGGTTGCCATGAGGGCATCGTGCGTGCCCTCCTCCACCACCTTGCCGCGGTCCAGCACCACCAGGCGGTCGGCCCGGTGCAGCGTGGAGAGGCGGTGGGCGATGGCGATGGTGGTGCGGCCTTGCACCAGGTTTTCCAGCGCCTTCTGGATTTCCTTCTCGGTCTCGGAGTCCACCGAGGAAGTGGCCTCGTCGAGGATGAGGATGCGCGGGTCGATCAGCAGGGCACGCGCGATCGAGATGCGCTGGCGTTCCCCGCCCGAGAGGCCCTGGCCGCGCTCGCCGACCATGGAGTCATAGCCCTGGGGCAAGCGCAGGATGAACTCATGCGCATGGGCGGCGCGTGCGGCGGCGATGATCTCGGCGCGCGTGGCGTCGGGCTTGCCGTAGGCGATGTTGTCGGCAATGGTGCCGAAGAAGAGGAAGGGCTCTTGCAGCACCAGCCCGATGTTCTGGCGGTAGTCAGAGATCGCGTAGGAGCGGATGTCCACGCCGTCGACCAGGATGGCGCCCTCGGATACGTCGTAGAAACGGCAGATCAGGTTCACCAGCGTGCTCTTGCCCGAACCGCTATGGCCCACCAGACCCACCATCTCGCCAGGGGCGATCTTGAGGTTGATGCCACGGTTCACCTCGCGGTTGCCGTAGCGGAAGCCTACATCGCGCACCTCGATGCTGCCCTGTACCTTGCCCATGGGCACGGGCTTGGCGGGTTCCGGTACGCTGGAAACGTGGTCCAGGATGTCAAAGATGCGCTTGGCTGCAGAAGCCGATTTCTGCGTCACCGAAACGATGCGGCTCATGGAATCCAACCGGCCGTAAAAGCGGCTGATGTAGGCGATGAAGGCGGTCAGCACACCGACAGTGATTTCGCCACGCGAGACCTGCCAGATGCCAAAGGCCCAGACCACCAGCAGGCCCAACTCGGTGAGGAAGGAGACGCTGGGCGAAAACAGCGACCAGATCTTGTTGATGCGGTCGTTGACGGCCAGGTTGTGCTTGTTGGCTTCGCGGAAGCGCGTGGCTTCGCGCTTCTCTTGGGCAAAGGCCTTAACCACGCGGACGCCCGGAATGGTGTCAGCCAACACATTAGTGACCTCGCCCCAGACCCGGTCAATCTTCTCGAAACCGGTGCGCAGACGGTCGCGCACAAAGTGAATCATCCAGGCTATGAAGGGCAGCGGCACCAGCGTGACGACGGCCAGCCAGGGGTTGATGGAGAACAGGATGACGGCGGTCATGGTCAGCATGATCACGTCGGTGGCGAAGTCCAGCAGGTGCAGAGAGAGAAAGACGCAGATGCGGTCGCTCTCGCTGCCAATGCGAGACATCAGGTCCCCGGTACGCTTGCCGCCAAAGTACTCCAGCGAAAGCCGCAGCAGGTGCTCATAGGTGGTGGTGCGCAGATCCGCGCCTATGCGCTCGGACACCAGGGCCAAGATATAGGTCTTGGCCCAGCTCAGCACCCAGGCCAGCAGGGCCGAGCCCAACAGCCCGCCCATGTACATGCTCACCAGCATGGGATCGATCTTCTGCCCGTTCTGGAAGGGAATCAGCACGTTGTCCATGAGCGGCATGGTCAGGTAGGGCGGCACCAGATTGGCCGCCGTGCCAAGCAGCGTCAGTACGAAACCCAGTAGCAGCTGGCTTTTGTAAGGTTTGGCAAAGCGCCAGAGGCGGAACAGGGTCCAGGTGCTGGGCGGGGTGTGGACCACCTTGGTGCAGACCGGGCACTCCTCCTGGTCAGCCTCCAGTGGCGCCTTGCAACTGGGGCAGACCTGGGTCAGGGCCTGAGCCAGCGGCCGACCCGAGACCGTACTCTCCAACTGGGCCTGGAACTGGTCGAGCAGGCGGATGGCATGCAGGTTCTGGCCCAGGGTGAAGCGCCAGGTGGCGAGCTGGCCGCTGGCGTCCTGCAAATCCAGGTGACCCACGCCGGCGTGGTCGTGGTGCAGCAGGCGCTGGCCGGCCTGCAGGTCCCAGGCGCGCCAGGTCTGGCCGTCCAGGCTCAGCAGGCGCCGGTTGGTGACCAGCACCAGGCCTTTGACAAAGCGTAAACGCGTGTCGAGGTCAACCTCCAGCGAGGCCAGTACGTTCTCTTGGGGATGCAGCTGCTGCTGAACAAGGTCCCGCCATTGCGGAGCAAGCTCTCCAGGCAGCACGGAAACAGCAAGGGCGTCAGGGGTCATAACCATCACGGGAAGATATTTAACTCAGGATTTTGCGTTATCTGCACAGCAGGACGCCAACGACAATTCGGACAAGCAGCTCGGGGCTGAGCGAAAATACATAACGCGCGCCGCGTCACAATGGTGCACTGCCCCTCCTCACAAAGCCATGACAGCCACGAAAACCATAGACATTTTGCGGGTCACCTACCTGCGCGGACCCAATATCTGGACTTACCGCCCCGTCATCGAGGCCTGGCTCGACATCGGCACCCTGGAGGATTACCCCTCCAACACCCTGCCCGGCTTTTACGAGCGGTTGACCACCTGGCTGCCCGGCCTGATTGAGCACAAATGCAGCCCCGGCGTGCGGGGCGGCTTTCTGCAGCGCCTACAGGAGGGCACCTGGGCTGCCCACATCGTGGAACACGTGACCCTGGAGATCCAGAACCTGGCCGGCATGCAGGGCAGCTTTGGCAAGGCCCGCCAGACCTCACAGCGCGGCGTCTACAAGGTGGCCTTCCGCACGCGCCAGGAGCAGGTCGGCCGTGCCGCCCTGGTGGTGGCACGCGATCTGGTGGTGGCTGCCATCAATGACACGCCCTATGACCTGGAAGCCCAGCTGACGGTGCTGCGCGACATGGTGGACTCGCTGTGCTTGGGTCCCAGCACCTCGAATATCGTGGACGCCGCCACCGACCGCGGCATCCCCTCCATCCGCCTGACCGAGGGCAACCTGGTGCAACTGGGCTATGGCATCGCCCAGCGCCGCATCTGGACGGCCGAAACCGACCAGACCAGCGCGATTGCCGAAGAAATCGCCAGTGACAAGGACCTGACCAAGAGCCTGCTCAAGTCCTGCGGCGTACCGGTGCCCGAGGGCACCCTGGTCAACTCGCCCGAAGCCGCCTGGGAAGCCGCGCAGGACATCGGCCTGCCCGTAGCCGTCAAGCCCTATGACGGCAACCACGGCCGTGGCGTAACGCTCGACCTTTCCGACCAGGCCAGCGTGGAAACCGCCTTCCATGTGGCCAAGGAGCAAAGCGGTGGCAGCGTCATCGTGGAGCAGTTCATCCCCGGCAACGAGCACCGCCTGCTGGTGGTGGGCAAGCGCGTCGTGGCAGCGGCCCGTGGCGAGTCGGCCTGGGTGGTAGGCGACGGCGAATCCACCATCACTGCCTTGGTCAACGCCCAGATCAATACCGACCCGCGCCGTGGCGAGGCCGAAGAGCTGCCACTCTCACCCATCGAACCCGAGAAAAGCCCCGAAGTGCAGCTGGAGCTGCGCCGCGCCGGCCTTACGCCGCAGAGCGTGCCGGCCGCAGGCCGCAAGGTGCTGATCCAGCGCAACGGCAATGTGGCCTGGGACGTAACCGACGAGGTGCACCCCAGCGTGGCCGCCGCCGCCGCCCTGGCTGCCCGTGTAGTGGGTCTGGACATTGCCGGCATCGACATGGTGCTGGAAGACTGCCGCAAGCCGCTCAAGTCCCAGCGCGGCGCCGTCATCGAGGTCAACGCCAGCCCCGGCCTGCTGTTCCACATCAAACCCGCCGTGGGCACGCCACGCAACGTCGGCAAGGCCATCGTGGAACACCTCTTCGAGCCCGAAGCGAGCGGCCGCATCCCCGTCATCGGTATCACCGGCACCCAGAACACCGGCCGCCTGGCGCGCCTGATTGCCTGGCTGGTGCACATCAGTGGCAAGCATGTGGGCCTGGCCTGCAGCGAAGGCCTGTACCTGGACGGCCGCCGCGTGGTCGCCAGCGACTGCGCCCATTGGGAGCCCAGCCAGCGCCTGCTCATCAACCGCTCGGTGCAAGCCGCTGTCTTCGAGAACGGCAGCCGCACCATCTTGGGCGAAGGCCTGGCTTATGACCGCTGCGCCGTGGGCGTAGTCACCAATGTGGGCTGGACGGAAGACCTCAAGGACTTCGACATTTTGGACGCCGAGCAGACCTTCAAGGTCACGCGCACCCAGGTCGACGTGGTGCTGCCCAGTGGCACTGCCGTGCTCAACGCTACCGACCCGCAGGTGGTCGAATTGGCCGAGCTGTGCGACGGCAAGGTCATCTTCTACGCACCCGATAGCGAGCACCCCACGCTGCAGGCGCACCGCGCCGCCGGCGAGCGCGTGGTGTTTGTGCGCAACGGCGAGATCGTGCTGGCCGCCCAGGCCGAGGAAATCGCGCTGCTGCCGCTGAACAGCCTCAAGCCGGTCAAGGCCGCGCAACCCGAGCTGGTGATGGCCGCCGTGGCCACCGCCTGGGCGCTCAACATCCCGGTCGAGCTGATTGCCGCCGGCATGCGCACCTTTGACTCCAACCCCAAGAAAACCCCTTACTGAGCCACCCATGCAAGTCAATCGCATACGGGCCCTGCGCGGCCCCAACCTGTGGACCCACCACACGGCCATCCAGACCGTGGTGGAGTGCAGCGCTGACGAATGCAGCATAGACCGCATCCCGGGTTTCGAGGCGCGCCTGCGTGCGCGCTTCCCCGAGGTCAGCCCCTTCCAGGTGACCGGCCATGACGACCAGGTCTCCATGGCGCGCGTGCTCGAACTCGCCACGCTGGGCCTGCAGGCCCAGGCCGGCTGCCCCGTCACCTTCAGCTGCACCACGCCCACTGTGGAGTCCCATGTGTTCCAGGTGGTGGTGGAGTACAGCGAAGAAGAAGTCGGCAAGCTGGCACTGGAACTGGCCCAGCAGCTCTGCCAGTCGGCACTGGACGACACCCCGTTTGACCTGCCCGCCGCGTTGGAACAGCTGCGCGACCTCGACGAAGACGTACGCCTGGGGCCCAGCACCGGCTCTATCGTGGACGCGGCCGTGGCGCGCGGCATTCCCTACAGCCGCATGACTGAAGGCAGCATGGTGCGCTTTGGCTGGGGCAGCAAGCAGCGCCGCATCCAGGCCGCCGAGATGGACGCCACCAGCGCGATCGCCGAAGCGATTGCGCAGGACAAGGAACTCACCAAGAAGCTGCTAGCCGCCGCCGGCGTGCCCGTGCCCGAAGGCCGCTCGGTGAGTGACGCTGACGACGCCTGGAAAGCCGCGCAGGAAATCGGCCTGCCCGTGGTGGTCAAGCCGCTGGACGGCAACCAGGGCAAGGGCGTGACCGTCAATATCACCCACGAAGCCCAGTTGCGCAAGGCCTATGCCACGGCGCGCGAGTTCCGCGATGACATCCTGGTCGAGCGCTACATGCCGGGCAACGACTTCCGCCTCCTGGTGGTGGGCGACAAGCTGGTCGCCGCCGCCCGGCGCGACCCGCCCAAGGTGGTGGGCGACGGCGTGCACACGATTGCGCAGCTCGTCGAGCAGGTCAACCAGGACCCGCGCCGCGGCTCGGGCCATGCCACCTCGCTGACCAAGATCCGCTTTGACGACATCGCCCACGCCTGCCTGGCGACCCAGGGCCTGACGGCCGACTCGGTGCCCGACAAGGGCCAACGCGTGAACCTGCGCAACAACGCCAACCTCTCCACCGGCGGCTCGGCCACCGATGTGACCGACGATGTGCACCCCGAAGTGGCGGCCCGTGCCATTGCCGCCGCCCATATGGTAGGCCTTGACATTTGCGGCGTGGACGTGGTCAGCGACAGCATCCTGCAGCCGCTGGAAGACCAGGGCGGCGGCATTGTGGAAGTCAACGCTGCCCCTGGCCTGCGCATGCACCTCTCGCCCTCCTTCGGCAAGGGCCGCGCCGTCGGCGAGGCCATCATCAACACCATGTTCAAGAAGGGCCAAGACGGGCGCATTCCCATCGTGGCCGTCACCGGTACCAATGGCAAGACCACCACCGTGCGCCTGATCGCGCACCTGCTCACGCAGAACGGGTTGCGCGTCGGCATGACCAATACCGATGGCGTCTACGTCAACGGCGAAACCATAGACACCGGCGACTGCAGCGGCCCCAAGAGTGCACGCAGCGTGCTGCTGCACCCCGATGCCGACGCCGCCGTGCTGGAAACCGCGCGCGGCGGTGTGTTGCGCGAAGGCTTGGCGTTTGACCGCTGCGATGTGGCCGTTGTCACCAATGTGGGCAGCGGCGACCACCTGGGCCTGAACTACATCACCACCGTCAACGAACTCGCCGTGCTCAAGCGCGTTATCGTGCAGAACGTCTCGCCCACGGGCACTGCCGTGCTCAACGCGGCTGACCCCATCGTGGCCGCCATGGCAGCCAAGAGCAAGGGCGCAGTGATCTTCTTCGCGGCCGACAAGAACCACCCCATCATGGCCACGCACCGCGCGCAGGGTCATGCAGTGGTGTTTGTCGAAGGCGGTCATGTGATCGCCGCCAAGGGAGAACTGCTCCAAAGCATCCCGCTGGCCGACGTGCCTATCACGATGGGTGGCGCCATTGGCTTCCAGGTCGAGAACGTGATGGCCAGCGTGGCCGCCGCATGGGCACTGGACATGGACTGGGCGGTCATCCGCAAGGGCCTGGCCACTTTCTCCAATGACAACCACAACGCGGCAGGTCGCTTCAATCTGTTCAATTACCGCGGAGCCACCGTGATCGCGGACTACGGCCACAACCCCGACGCCATGTTGGCCTTGGTGCAGGCCGTCGAAGCCATGCCGGCCACACGACGCTCGGTGGTCATCAGTGGCGCCGGCGACCGGCGCGATCAGGACATCCGCCAGCAGACCGAGATCCTAGGCAATGCCTTCGACGAAATCGTGATGTTTGAAGACCAGTGCCAGCGCGGCCGCAGCGACGGCGAGGTGATCGCCCTGCTACGCGAAGGCCTGGCCAATGCCACCCGCGCTACCACGCGGCACGAGGTGTTCGGCGAATTCCTGGCCATCGACACCGCCATGGACAAGCTGCAAGCCGGTGAGTTGTGCCTGGTGCTGGTGGACCAGGTTGAAGAAGCCATGGCCCACATCGCGGCCAAGGTAGCCAAAGCCGCCTAACTACCTTCTGCGGTGGGCTCCCGGCCCATCAAGGCCATCACGGCTTGGGCCGGGGCGAGGCGGCCGTCGAGCAGATCGACAACCCCTTCTGTAATCGGCATGGGCACGCCCAGATGGCGTGCGCGCGCCAGCACGGTGCGTGCGCTGTAGACGCCCTCGGCCACATGGCCCAGCGCCTGTACAGCCTGCTCCGGCGTCTGCCCCTGGGCGAGAGCCAGACCAACCTTGCGGTTGCGTGAGAGATCGCCCGTGGCGGTAAGCACCAGATCGCCCAAACCGCTGAGACCCATAAAGGTTTCAGGCCGCGCGCCCAGCGCCAACCCCAGGCGTGTAATTTCGGCCAGGCCGCGCGTGACCAGGGCCGCACGCGCATTGAGGCCCAGTTGCAGACCATCGCAAAGTCCGGTGGCAATCGCCAACACGTTCTTGACAGCGCCACCCACCTCCACGCCCACCACGTCCTCGTTGGCATAGACCCGCAGCGCGCTGCCGTGGAAGGCGGCCACTAGAGCCTCGCGCACGCTGGCATGGACGCTGGCCGCCACCAGGGCGGTCGGCTGGCCTGTAGCAACCTCCTGTGCAAAGCTGGGTCCACTGAGCACGCCAGCGCGCAATGCGGGCGCGGCCTGCGCCTGCACCTCATGGCCCAACAGGCCATGTGCACCGTCCAGCGACGACTCGAAGCCCTTGCAGAGCCAGGCCACAGGCGCGGCCACGCCCTGAAGCTGGGTCAGCATGCCACGTAGCGCTGCCATGGGGGTGGCAATAATGAGCAAGTCGTTCGTGCCCACGCCAGCCAGCAGCGCCGCCAAAGGCTGGTCGCTCAGTTGCAGGGAGGCAGGCAGGGGCTGCCCGGGCAGGTAGCGCGGGTTTTCACGCCGCGTCGCCATGTCTGCGAGCTGGGCCGCATCACGCGCCCACAGCGTGACGCTGCGGCCCGCCTGCGGCTTGCGTGCGGCGCTGATAGCCAGAGCTGTACCCCAGGCCCCAGCCCCCAATACTATGATTTTCATAGCTGCTTGCGCACTATCCATGGGGGCTGGAGGCATATTTACCTCCAAACCCGCTTACTGAGGCAGACCGCTTCCAGCCGCTTCTGCGCGCTGCTGCTCGTACATGGCCTGGAAATTGATTTCCGACAGGTGCACGGGCGGGAAGCCAGCGCGCTGGATCAGGTCGGCCACGTTGCCGCGCAGGTAGGGGTAGACGATTTGCGGGCAGGCAATGCCCATGATCTGGCCGAGCTGTTCATCGGGCAGGTTGCGGATTTCGAAAATACCGGATTGCTTGGCTTCGACCAGGAACACGGTCTTGTCTTCGATCTTGGTGGTCACGGTGGCGGTCACGCTCACTTCGAACACGCCATCGGCCACGGGCGCGGCTTCCACGCCGAGCTGGATGTCCACGGAGGGCTGCTCTTGCTGCAGCAGGATGCCAGGCGAGTTGGGTTGCTCCAGCGAAGCTTCCTTCAGGTACACGCGCTGGATCTGGAATACGGGATCTTGGTCTGCCATGGCAACAGTCTTTCTAAACAAATACAAAGCCCGCCGGCATAGGCCGGCGGGCTGACGAAGGAATTTCGCTCGCGGAGGATTATGTCAGGCCGCAGCGCCCAGCAAGGGCAGCAGCCCACCGCGGCTGTCCAGCGCCATGAGGTCGTCGCACCCGCCCACATGGGTGTCGCCGATGAAGATCTGCGGCACGGTGCGCCGGCCGGTGATCTCCATCATCTTCATGCGCTCCTCGGGGTGGGCATCGACACGGATCTCCTCGATGGTCTCCACGCCTTTGGACTTGAGGATGCGCTTGGCCTGCACGCAATAGGGGCAGACGGCGGTGGTGTACATCTTGACGGCTTGCATGGTGCTTCCTGGCAGGTTGGCGGCCTGTTTCAGGCCTTTTCAACCGGGAGGTTAGCGGCTTTCCAGGCTTTGAGCCCGCCCGCCAGCGATTGGGCCTGCTCGTAACCCAGTTTCTTGGCGGTCGCCACGGCGCGGTTGGAGCGCGAACCGCTCTCGCAAACCAGCACCAGCGGCAACGCCTTGTTCTTGACCACGCCAGCCAGCTTGGCCTCCAACTCCGCCAACGCCACGTTCTTGGCGCCCACGATATGGCCCTGGGCAAACTCGGCCGCGTCGGACACATCCACCACCACCGCCTTCTCGCGGTTGATAAGCTGCACCAGAGCATTGGGGTCGATACCCACGGCCGTCGCACCCTGCAGCACTGGCCACAAGAGCAAGCCACCGGAAGCGGCGGCAATCGCAATCAGGTACCAGTTGTCGATAATAAATTTCACGTTGTTCCTTATTGGTTACTTGGCACGGAGCCGGCATTTTAGAATGGCGGGCGTTTCCCCTTCTCGTTCCCCACTGTTGAGCCCCACACCATGTACAAACTCGTTCTCGTACGCCACGGCGAATCCACCTGGAACCTTGAAAACCGCTTCACTGGCTGGACCGATGTGGACCTAACCCCCACCGGCGTGGAACAGGCCAAGACCGCCGGCCGCCTGCTCAAGGCCGACGGCTACGAGTTCGACGTGGCCTACACCAGCGTGCTCAAGCGCGCCACGCGCACCCTGTGGCACTGTCTGGACGAGATGGACCGCACCTGGCTGCCCGTGGTGCACAGTTGGCGCCTCAACGAGCGCCATTACGGCGCCCTGCAAGGCCTGAACAAGGCCGACATGGCCAAGCAGTACGGCGACGCCCAGGTGCTGGTCTGGCGCCGCAGCTACGACACCCCGCCGCCCGCGCTGGAAGCCACCGACCCGCGCAGCGAACGCTCCGACATCCGCTACGCCAAGCTGCAGGCCGAGCAGGTACCGCTGACCGAGTGCCTGAAGGATACGGTGGCGCGCGTGCTGCCCTTCTGGAACGAATCCATTGCGCCCGCCATCAAGGCCGGCAAGCGCATCGTGGTCGCCGCCCACGGCAACTCCATCCGCGCCCTGATCAAGTACCTGGACAACATCTCCGACGATGACATCGTGGGCGTGAATATCCCCAACGGCATCCCGCTGGTCTATGAACTCGACGCTGAGCTCAAGCCCATTCGCCACTACTACCTAGGCGACGCTGAAGCCGCCGCCAAGGCCGCCGCCGCCGTGGCCTCCCAAGGCAAGGCCTGAGACCCCGAAGTTCTTTACGCACCAGCTGACTGAAATAGTCGGATGGTGCGGGAACCCACACGAAAGAGTGCCCTCCAAGGTGTATATTGGTGCGGCACAGGAATACTTATGGGTCACAAACTGAAAATTACGGGCTGGGTTGCATTGGGCGCCCTGGCCGGGGCATTGACCACCGTCTCGCTGCAGACCGTGGCGCGAAGCTCGGCAGGGGCCCTGCCACTTGAGGAACTACAGCAGCTCGCCGCTGTCTTCGGCATGGTCAAGAGTGACTATGTGGAACCGGTGGACGAGAAGAAGCTCATCACTGATGCCATCTCCGGCATGGTCTCCAGCTTGGACCCGCATTCCCAGTATTTCGACAAGAAATCCTTCAAGGAATTCCGTGAAGGCACTTCGGGCAAGTTCGTCGGCGTGGGCATCGAGATCACGCAGGAAGACGGCCTAGTCAAGATCGTCTCGCCTATCGAGGGTTCGCCCGCCTTCCGCGCAGGCCTCAAGACCAATGACCTGATCACCAAGATTGACGACACCGCCGTCAAGGGCCTCACGCTCAACGATGCCATCAAGCGCATGCGTGGCGAGCCCAATACCAAGGTGCTGTTGACCATCTACCGCAAGGACGAGAACCGCACCTTCCCCGTGACCATCACACGCGAAGAAATCAAGCAGCAATCGGTGCGCGGCAAGGTGATTGAACCCGGTTACGCCTGGGTTCGCATCAGCCAGTTCCAGGAACGCACGGTGGACGACTTCGCCAAGAAGTTCGAGGAAATCAGCAAGCAGGAGCCCAAACTCAAGGGCCTGGTGCTGGACCTGCGCAATGACCCCGGCGGTCTGCTCAATGCAGCTGTGGCGATTTCCGCAGCCTTCCTGCCAGAAAACGTGACTGTGGTTTCCACCAACGGCCAGACGCCCGAGAGCAAGCAGGTGCTCAAGGCCACGCCCCGCGACTACATGGGCCGTGACGGTTCGGACGCGCTCAAGGCCCTGCCCGCCAGCCTCAAGAAAATTCCGTTGATCGTGCTCGTCAACGAAGGCTCGGCGTCGGCCAGCGAGATCGTGGCAGGCGCACTGCAGGACCACAAGCGCGCCACCATCATGGGCAGCCAGACCTTCGGCAAGGGCTCGGTGCAGACCTTCCGCCCCTTGGGTCCGGACACCGGCCTGAAGATCACCACCTCGCGCTACTACACGCCCAGCGGAAAATCCATCCAGGCCAAGGGCATCGTCCCCGACGTTTGGGTCGACGAAACCGAGGAGGGCAGCCCCTACGCCGCCCTGCGCATGCGGGAAGCCGATTTGGAGAAGCACTTGACCAGCGGCCAGGGCGAGGAAAAGAAGGACCCGGCGCGCGAGAAGGCACGCGAGGAAGCGCTCAAGCGCCTCGAAGAAGAGTCGCGCAAGCCCGTGGCTGAGCGCAAGGTGCCCGAGTTCGGCTCCGACAAGGACTTCCAACTCCAGCAGGCGCTCAACCAGTTCAAGGGCAAGTCCGTGATGGTCAGCAAGATCCTGACCGAACGCAAGGAAGAAAGCAAGGAGAACTGATCCCGGATGGAAGATGATGCGCTGCTGCGCTATTCGCGGCACATTCTTCTGGATGAGATCGGCATCGAAGGGCAGGAACGCATCAGTGCGGCACATGCCTTGATCGTGGGCGCGGGTGGCTTGGGCTGCCCCGCCGCCATGTACCTTGCCGCCGCCGGCGTGGGCATGATCACGGTGCTGGACCCCGACACGGTGGACCTGACCAATCTGCAACGCCAGATCGCCCACAACACGGCGCGTGTGGGCCAACCCAAGGTGAAGTCCTTGGCCCAGACGCTGGATGTGCTCAACCCCTTGGTCAAAGTCCACGCCGTTGCCGAGCGCGCCGACGCCACCACCCTGCCCGGCTGGGTGCAAGCGGCCGACGTGGTGCTGGATTGCAGCGACAACTTCGGTACGCGCCAAGCCGTCAACGCAGCCTGCGTCGCACTGCACAAGCCGCTGGTATCGGGCGCAGCCATCCGCTTTGACGGGCAGGTCAGCGTGTTTGACCCGCGCAGCGCCGCCTCCCCCTGCTATGCCTGCACCTTCCCGCCCGACGAAACACCACCCGAGACCCAATGCGCCACCATGGGTGTATTTGCGCCGCTGGTGGGCATCATCGGTGCCACCCAGGCGGCTGAAGCGCTCAAGCTGCTGCTGGGTCTGGGGCCGGGCTTGGCCGGGCGCCTGCTCATGCTGGATGGGCGCGCCATGGAATGGAGCACGGTGCGCATGTCGCGCCAGGCCGCGTGCCCCGTCTGCGCGCCCTCCTGAAGCCCCAAGGAACCCCACGCAAGACCAAGCAAACTCTGGCTTTGCTGGCAATGCTTCCTGTTAGACTTTGCCCACGCTTCGTAAACTGATTGACGCCTACGTGTCTACCCGCGCACCCGCCCCCAACGTCAACCTGCAGGACCTGCGGCTGGACGATGCGCGTGCTCTGCTGGAGCATGGACCAGCGTTGCAGCTGCCCCCCGCCGAGACGGCTGGTACGGCCCATTTGCAAGCCATCATCGACGGCCTGTGCGAACTCTCCCTCAAGGACCCACTGACCGGCTTGGCCAACCGCCGCCATTTCAAGGCGGTGGTGGACCGGGCCATTGACGTGGTAGCGCGCTCGGGTGAGCCCGCACTCCTGCTGATGCTCGATATCGACCACTTCAAGCAGGTCAATGACAACCACGGCCACCAGGCCGGCGACGTGGTGTTGCAGGCAATCGCCAAGGCCTTGCTGGGCTGCGTGCGGCCCATGGACACGGTGGCCCGCCTGGGCGGTGAAGAATTTGCCGTGATGCTGCCGAGCTGCCACACGGCCTATGGCTCCATCGTGGCCGAGCGCATTCGCAAGACCATTGAGGGCATGGATATTCAGATCGCACCGGGACAGACCATTCGAGTGACCATCAGCGTGGGCGGCGCCTTTGCGCCCGAGTGGGTGCGCTCCACGGCCACGCTGTGGAGCGAGCGCGCTGACCTGCAGCTCTATCGCGCCAAAGCTGAGGGCCGCAACCGCGTCTTTCTGGACCAACAGCAGGAAGTATTTGTCAGTGCTGAAGAGAAGAATCTGCTCTTCGGTCACTTGTCGCTGGGCGAACCCGCCTGGATAGAAAGCGCCCCCACCGATGCTTCGGGCGGGAATAGCAATGGCGCCATGCAGAGGGTGTTTTGATGTCTGACGTGCTGAATCCTCCCGAAACCACCGAAGGCGGCATGGGTGTTCCGCTCAAGCCGCTGGGCAAAGTGGTGGCCATCACCAGTGGCAAGGGGGGCGTTGGCAAAACTTTTGTGTCCGCAAACCTGGCCGCCGCGCTGGCCAAGCGCGGCCAGCGCGTGCTGGTGCTGGACGCCGACCTAGGCCTGGCCAACCTCGACGTGGTGCTCAACCTCTACCCCAAGATCACCCTGCACGACGTCTTCACCGGCAAGGCCAAGCTCGAAGAAGCCATCATCCGCGCACCCGGAGGCTTCTCGGTATTGCTGGCTGGCTCGGGCATGGTGGAGTACTCCCGCCTCACGCCTGAGGTGCGTGACGACTTCCTGCGCATCATGTCCGGCCTGGTTCCGCACTACGACGTGGTGCTGCTAGATACCGGCGCAGGCATCTCCGACGTGGTGCTGTTCGCCGTGTCCTTGGCATCCGAAGTGCTGGTGGTGGCCACACCAGAACCCACCTCGCTCACCGACGCGTACGCCACCATCAAGGTGTTGGCTAACCAGCAAAAACGCAGCATCGTGCGTGTGGTGATCAACCAGACCGCGCGCCTCGGTGATGGCAGAGCCATCACTGTGCAGCTACAGCAGGTGCTGGACCGCTTTGTCAGCAATGGCAGCGGCAAGCCGCTCAAGCTCGTCCACATGGGTGATATTCCGGCCGACCCTTCGGTGCGCCAGGCCGTCATGCGCCGCCAGCTACTGTTGCAAACCATGCCCGGCTGCCCTGCAGCACTGGCCATATCGCAGCTGGCCGTCAAGGTTGAAGAGACGGTAGCTTCGCGCCCCAGCTGACGCCCTTCACGCTCAGGCGCTCAGAATCCAGCCCTCCAGCGGGTCCAGCCCGGCTGGCAGGCCGTAGCAAGCATGGCCAGCTTGGTGTTGCTGCCAGGCCCAAGCGGCCTGCACCATGCACAGCACGGCATCCAGCGCATCCCCGCTCGCATCATCGACCAGTGCCTCGCGCTGCGCATGGCTGAGCTTGAGGCGCAGGCCCAAACGGGTTTGCCCTGTTTCCAAACCATGGACCACATCCTTGCGCGCGATGAGGCGCTCGGGCGTCTGTTTGGCCGCATCGTCGCTCTTGTAGCTGCAGCTGCCCACCATCTCGCGCGCCAACAGAGCCGGGTAGGCTTCCAGCGCCACGCGCTGTGCCTCCGGCCGGGCCGCCTGCAGGCCGGGCAAGTGCACGCCAGCGTCCAGCAGGCGCGGCACACCCGCGTGCAGCATATAGGCCACGGGCGGGTTCACCCATTTCATGGACGGACTGGATGCCGCCGGCAAGTCGGTAGCGCGGTGCGCAAACTTGGCGCCCACCGGACGTGCATCACAAAAGGCCGCAAACTGCGTGCGTATCTGCTCGCGCGAGAGGCTGGCGTAGTGGCGGATGCACGCCTCCCACTGCAGCGGCCAGCCCAGCGTCTGTACCAGCTCGCGCGGCAGGCCAAAGGGCATGTCAAAGCCGCCCACCCAGGCTGCGGGCCGGGCCAGCCAAGCACTGAAAGCATCCAGCGTCGCCAGGCGCTCCAGCCCCTGTAGCGTGAATCGGCCTCGCTCCAGCTGCCCCGTGGCCAGCACGATCTGCTTGCGCTTGGAAGGGCTGCTGGAGAAGTCGCAACCGACGAGCAGCGTCATAGACCTAGCCCAGTGCCAGCGCCATCACACCGGCAGCAATGCAGACGGCGCCCAACAGGCGCGCCAGGCGATCGCCCTCTCCCAGCAAGTGGCCGCCCAGCAAGGCGGCAAACAGCATGGAAACCTCGCGCGCAGGCGCCACATGGCTCATGGGCGCGACCTGCATGGCATAGAGCACCAGCACATAGGAAATGGGGCTGATGATGCCCACGAGCAGCGCGTACTTCCATTGCCGGGTCCAGTGGGCAGCCATGGTGGCCCGGTCACGCAGCATGGCGGGCAACAGAAAGGCGATGCGCACAAAGTTGCCAAAGTAGTCGATCAGGATGGGCGAGAGCAGCAGCACCTTGACCGCATAGCCATCGACAACGGTGTAGCTCGCGATGAAGACGCCCGTCAGCAGGCCGTAGACCAGCCCCTTGCGGATGCGCAGGCGCTTGTCCGGATCCTGCGCCTGGCGGAATAGGCCGGGCCCGCCGGCCACCAGGAACACGCCGCCCACCACGCCCAGAATGCCCAAGCCACCCAGCGCGGAAATCTGCTCGCCCAGAAAAACAATCGCTACCAGCGAGGACAGCAGCGGCCCCGAACCGCGCGCCAGCGGGTAGACCACGGTGAGATCGGCCTTGCGGTAGCCGCGCAGCAGCACCACGTAATAGACCACATGCAGCACACCGCTGAGTGCCACAAAACCCCATTCCACCAGGCCCCACAGCGGGACCTGCTGCCAGCCCAGCCACAGCCCCACAGGCGCCCAGAACACGGCCAGCACCAGCGCGGTGAAGCAGGCAAAGCGCGCGTCCCCACCAGCCTTCTTGGCCGCAATGTTCCAGCTTGCGTGAATCAGGCCGGCAAAGATGACGAGGGCTAGCGCAGAAAGAGGCATAGTCAGTTGGAAGGGCAATTTGCCGCCGGACCGTCCCGAGGCAAATTAGCCCCCTTGAGGGCAGCGACCCGCGCAGCGGCGGAGCGTGAGGGCCTGATCAGGCCCGGCCGATGATGGAAGCGGTGGCCATCAATTCTTCAAGCAGCGCCAAGGAGACTTTGCCCGACACCGAATAAGGATCGAGTTCGGCCTTCTCGGCGTACTTCAACAGGATGTTGGTATTGATTTTGGACATGTTCACCTGGCCCATGGTCCAGCCGCCAAAGCGGCGTTCGGTGATTTCCTCGTAGTGCAGCAACGCCACATCCTTGTGGCGCACGTCCTTCTGGATATGGCCGTACAGTTCGCTCACCGCCATGCGTCCACCCTCGATGGCTTGCAGGAAAATGCCGCCGCCGTAGCAGAGGATGCCGGTGATCCCGCAGGTAGGGTTGTAGTGGCGCGACTGTGTCAGGATGGCCTCAATGGCCTCGGGACGCGAATCGATCGCACGGCTGGCATAGAGCAGACGGACCAACATGGGATTAGCCTTTCCGGGGGATGAGAGAGAGGAATTCGCGGCGCAGCGTGGGATCCTTGAGGAACACGCCGCGCATGACCGAGTTGATCATCTTGCTGTCCATGTCCTTCACGCCGCGCCAGGCCATGCAGTAGTGGCTGGCCTCCATCACGATGGCCAGGCCATCGGGCTGGGTCTTGTCCTGGATCAGGTCGGCCAGCTGCACCACCGCTTCTTCCTGGATCTGCGGGCGGCCCATGATCCATTCGGCCAGGCGCGCATACTTGGACAGTCCAATCACGTTGGTGTGCTCATTGGGCATCACACCAATCCAGATCTTCCCGATGACCGGGCAGAAATGGTGGCTGCAGGCGCTGCGCACGGTGATAGGGCCCACGATCATGAGTTCGTTGAGGTGGCCTACGTTGGGGAATTCGGTGATGCTGGGCGCCGGCACATAGCGGCCCTTGAACACCTCGTTGACGTACATCTTGGCGACGCGGCGGGCCGTGTTGTCGGTGTTGTGGTCGTGCTCGATGTCGATGACCAAACTGTGCAGCACGCCCTTCATCTTCTCCTCTACCTCGTCGAGCAGCTTTTCCAGCTCGCCGGGTTCGATGAAGGGGGCGATGTTGTCGTTCGCGTTGAAACGCTTGCGGGCGGCCAGCAGGCGCTCGCGGATCTTGACGGAAACCGGGGTTCCTTCGTCAGCGTCGTGAGGAGTCATGGGGCGTGAGGGAAACAGGAATGCATGCATGTTACCAGTCTTTGGAAAGTAAGGTCTTTCGCCCTCATCCCCCGTGGATACTGCGCAAGCAGCTCCCATATTGATAGCAAAAACTCAATACCGTCGCCCGGCCAACAACAAAGTCAAGCGCATGAGCCCGTAAGCCAGCCAGTCCAACGCCCGCTGGCCCCAGGGGCGCCGGCCAAAATCCTCCACCGCCAGCGCCCTGGCGTGCAGCGCCATGGCCTGCTCCAGACGCTGCTGCAAGGCGGCGGCAAAGGCTGCGTCCTCCACCGCCACATTGGCCTCCCGTGCCAGCAGCAGGCTCAAGGGATCCAGATTGGAGGAGCCCACGGTCGCCCAGTGCCCATCGACCACCGCCACCTTGGCATGCAGAAAGCCGCTGGCGTATTCATGAATCTCCACGCCCGCAGCCAGCAAGCGGCCAAACACCGGGCGGGCCGCGTGAAACTGCATGAAGTATTCATAGCGCCCCTGCAGCAGCAGGCGCACGCGCACTCCGCGCCGTGCCGCATGCACTAGGGCGCGCTGCAGCTTGGCGCCCGGCAGAAAGTAGGCGTTGGCAATCAGCACCTCGCGCTGGGCTTTGCCCAAGGCTTTGCGGTAGGCGCGCTCGATATGGCCCCGATGGCGTACGTTGTCGCGCAGCACCAGCGCCGCCAACGCCCCACCCTGCCCCGCCGGAGAGGGATGCGGGGTGCTGACCGGCTGCCAAACGAGGCTACGCCAGGCCGACCGGGCCGCCGCCCACTGCAACTGCTCCAGCTGGCGTGTGGCGAGCAAGCGATTCCAGAGCTGGGCCATGGCCCCATGCACCTCACCCACCAGCGGGCCCTGCACCTGCACAGCAAAGTCAAACCGCGCCACCTGCTGGGGGCCATGCTGAGGGTCGTTGTAGTCGTCCAAGATATTGATGCCGCCGCAGAACGCCAGCGCACCGTCCACCACCACCAGCTTGCGGTGTAATCGACGCCAGTAACGTGGGGCGAGAAGGCCCCAGCGCCCCAGCGGGGCAAAACGCAGCCAGTGCACACCCGCTTGCGCCCAGCGCTGCTGCCAAGCCTCGGGGACCTTCGGCGTGCCGATGCCGTCCATGAGTACAGCCACACGCACACCGCGCTGCGCTGCGCGCTCCAGCGCAGCCCCCACACGCTCGCCTTGTTCGTCAAAGGCGTAGATATACGTCTCCAGCCGCACCTCGCTCTGGCTGGCATCGATAGCGGCCACCAATGCCGGGAAATAGTCCTGCCCGCCCTGGAGCAACTGCAGCGTATGGCCTGGCAGATAGGGCAGCTCGGTCATCGCGCCTCAGGCCAGGTGAACTCGGCAATCAGCGGCAGGTGATCGGACATGCGCGCCCAGTTGCGTCCGCGTGGTACGGTGAGTCCCGCAGGCTGCAGGCCGCGCGCATAGATGTGATCGAGCTGCAGCAGCGGCAGGCGAGAGGGAAAGGTGGGATGGCGCTCGGCGGCAGCCGGGCGCAGACCAGACGGCCCGAGCAGGCGCGCCACCGAGGGCCCCCATTCATTGAAATCACCCGCCACCACCAGAGGGGCCTGAGGCGGGATTTCACGTTCGATAAAGCGCAGCAGTTGCTGCAGTTGGCGCAGGCGGCTGGCGCGCACCAGGCCCAGGTGCACCACGAGCACATGCACGGGCCGCTCCTCAAACAACAGCTCCACATGCAGCAGCCCACGCTGCTCGAAGCGATGGTCCGACATGTCTTCGTGCTGATGCGTCAGCACCGGCCAGCGCGATAGCAGCGCATTGCCGTGCTCACCATGGCGCGTCACGGCATTGGTGCGGTAGACCGCCTCGTAGCCCTCTGGCGCCAGAAACTCGGCCTGAGGCAGCTCGGGCCAGTGGGCAAAGTAGCGCGCTTCGCGCCGGTGCAGCTTGCGCACCTCCTGCAAGCAGACCACATCAGCGTCGAGCTGCTCCACCGCATGGCCCAAGTTGTGGATTTCCAGGCGGCGCGCTGGCCCCAGGCCCTGCACGCCCTTGTGAATGTTGTAGGTGGCGATGCGCAGCGTAGAGGCCGTCATGGCAGGGCCAGCCGGCTTTGCTGCGGCAGCTGCAGCACGGCCTCGGCGTTGGAGGGCGAGAAACACAGGTCCGCCGCCTCGGTATAGGGAAGCCAGCAGAAGTCGGTGTGCTCACGCGGGTGGAGCTGCACCGGTGTGCCTTCAGGCACTTCGAGGCCAAATACGCGCTCGGTGTTGTGGGTGACACCGGGCGCGTAGCGGTGCAGCCAGCGCGGATAGATGGGGTAGATGTTTTCCAGCCCCCAGTCCTGCAGATGACCGCTGTGGCGGCAGTCGATGCCGGTCTCTTCCCAGACCTCGCGTGCGGCGGTCTGCAGCCAGGGCTCGTCCTCGCGGTCCAGGCTGCCAGTCACCGATTGCCAGAAGGCCGGCGCCTGCGGGTCGGTCTCGGTGCGGCGTACCAGCAAGACATCCCAAGCCGGGGTGTAGATCACCACCAGGACAGAGCGCGGAATCTTGAAAGGTTTGGGCATAAAAAAGGGCGCTACCAGAGCGCCCTTTCATTGTGCATGAGACCGGAACCCGATCAAGCCGCCTTGACCGCGTCCGGGTTGCGCAGGCGGATGTGAAGCTCGCGCAGCTGCTTCTCGTCCACCGGGCTGGGTGCCTGCGTGAGCAGACACTGGGCACGCTGGGTTTTGGGGAAGGCGATCACGTCGCGGATGGACTCTGCACCGGTCATCAGCGTGACGATACGGTCCAGACCGAAGGCCAGGCCACCGTGCGGGGGCGCGCCGTACTGCAGCGCGTCCAACAGGAAGCCGAACTTCAGTTGGGCTTCTTCGGGCGTGATCTTGAGCGCATCGAACACCTTTTGCTGCACGTCGGCACGGTGGATACGGACCGAGCCGCCACCCATTTCCCAACCGTTAAGCACCATGTCATAGCCCTGGGAAATGCACTTCTCAGGCGCGCTGACCATCCAGTCTTCGTGGCCGGCCTTGGGTGCGGTGAAGGGGTGGTGCACGGCGGTGTAGCGCTGGTTTTCCTCGTCGAACTCGAACATGGGGAAATCCACCACCCACATCGGGCGCCAGCCGGCCGTGAACAGACCGTTCTTCTTGCCGAACTCGCTGTGGCCGATCTTGATGCGCAATGCACCGATCGCGTCGTTGACGATTTTTTCCTTGTCAGCACCAAAGAAGATCAGGTCGCCGTCCTTGGCTCCGGTGCGCTCCAGCACGGCCGCCAGCGCGGCGTCGTGGATGTTCTTCACGATGGGGCTTTGCAGACCATCACGGCCCTTGGCCAGCTCGTTGACGCGGATGTAGGCCAGGCCCTTGGCGCCGTAGATCTTGACGAACTCGGTGTAGGCGTCGATTTCGCCACGGCTGATGCCGCCGCCTTCGACCGATCCGCCAGGCACGCGCAGGGCCACCACGCGGCCACCCTTCATGGTCGCGGCGCCGGAGAAGACCTTGAAGTCCACGTCCTTCATCACGTCGGTCAGCTCGGCGAACTGCAGGTTCACGCGCAGATCGGGCTTGTCGGAGCCGTACAGATGCATCGCGTCCTGGTAGGTCATGACCGGGAACTCGCCCAAGTCCACACCAATGGTGTTCTTGAACACCGTGGTGATCATGCCCTGGAACATGTCGCGGATGTCTTCTTCGGTCAGGAAGGAGGTTTCGATATCGATCTGGGTGAACTCAGGCTGGCGATCGGCGCGCAAGTCTTCGTCACGGAAGCACTTGGTGATCTGGTAATAACGGTCGAAGCCGGCCACCATCAGCAACTGCTTGAACAGCTGAGGACTTTGTGGCAGCGCGAAGAACATGCCGTCGTGCACGCGGCTGGGCACCAGGTAGTCACGCGCGCCTTCGGGCGTGCTCTTGGTGAGCATGGGGGTTTCGATGTCGACGAAACCGTTGGCGTCGAGGAACTTGCGCACTTCCATGGCCACGCGGTAGCGCAGCATCAGGTTGTTTTGCATGTAGGGGCGGCGCAGGTCCAGCACACGGTGGGTGAGGCGCGTGGTCTCGGAGAGGTTGTCCTCGTCCAGTTGGAAAGGCGGGGTGACGGAAGCGTTGAGCACGGTCAGTTCGTGGCACAGCACTTCGATCTGGCCGCTCTTGAGTTTGTCATTGGTGGTGCCGGCGGGGCGCGCACGCACGACGCCCTTGACCTGCACGCAGAACTCGTTGCGCAGATCTTCAGCCACCTTGAACATTTCAGGGCGGTCGGGGTCGCAGACCACCTGAACATAACCTTCGCGGTCGCGCACGTCCACGAAGATCACGCCGCCGTGGTCACGGCGACGGTTCACCCAGCCGCACAGGGTAACGGTTTGGCCCAACAGGGCTTCGGTCACAAGACCGCAATAGTGGGAGCGCATGGCCATAGCTTGCTTTCAGTTCGCCGCGTCGGTGACAGCGGCAGGGTTAATCGGTTGGGTGGGGGCCACGGAACCCATGGAGATCACATAGGTCAGAGCCTCATCCACGCTCATGGCCAGTTCGATCACATCGGCCTTGGGCAGCATGAGGAAGAAGCCGCTGGTGGGGTTGGGAGTGGTGGGCACGTAGACACTGACGAACTCGCCATTCAGGTGGTTTTGCACCTCACCGCTGGGCGTTCCGGTCTGGAACGCAATCGTCCAGCTGCCCGCGCGCGGGTACTGGATCAGCAGGGCCGTGCGAAACGCATTGCCATTGCTGGAAAACAGCGTATCAGAGACCTTCTTGACGCTGTTGTAGATGGACTTGACGATGGGGATATTGGTGAACAGGCGGTCCCATTGCTTGACCCACCAGCGGCCCGCCACATTGGAGACCAGGGCACCGGTGACCAGCATGGCCGAGAACACCAGCAACACACCCAGGCCCGGAATATTGTGCAGGCGCTCTATGGCCGGCGCCATGGACTCGGGCGTGACGGCCGCCACGCCCGCCAGAAAACCGGCAAACACGGCGTCCAGCAGGCCCACCAGCCACAGCAGCACCCAGATGGTGATGGCCAGAGGCAGCCAGACCATCAAACCGGTGAGCAGGTATTTCTTGATTGGCACAGGTGCTCCAGTTCGGGAGGGTCAGGTAGAGGACGTCGGGTTAGACGAGGTGGGCGGGGTACTGGCAGCCGGGGCAGCTGCAGGTGCAGATTCGGTCTTGGCGGGGGCGGCAGCCGGAGCGGCAGGAGTGCCGGTCGCCGCTTCACCACCGCTGGCCGGAGCAACACCTGTAGGGGTAGCATTGCCACCTCGGAAATCGGTCACATACCAGCCCGAGCCCTTCAGCTGAAAGCCGGCGGCAGTCACCTGCTTCTTGAAGCTGGGCTGGTTGCACTGGGGGCAATCCTGCAGCGGAGCGTCGGAGATTTTCTGCAACACGTCCTTGGCAAACCCGCAGGACTCGCATTTATAGGCGTATATGGGCATGGAAAGCTGGCTCTGGAAACAAGTTGCAAAGCTCTCGATTATAAGAGCGGGCCGGCAAATGGGCTTAGAAAAGCCTTATGCGCACCACCCATTGCATCACCACCATGCCCAGCGCAAAGCCGATCACGGCCGCCACCAGGGTCTGCAACAGGCGGTTGGTGCGCTTTTGCTCCTGCAGCAGCTCCTGCATCAGTTGGCTGTTGTCGGTGCCGCGTTGCTGCAGGAACTGGTGCAGCAGACCCGGCAGCTCGGGCAGCAGTTTGGCGTAGCGCGGTGCCTGCGCCTTGAGTTCGCGAGCCAGCTTCTGCGGCCCCACCTGCTCCAGCATCCACTGCTCCAGAAAGGGCTTAGCCGTGGCCCAGAGGTCCAGTTCAGGGTCCAGTTCGCGGCCCAGGCCCTCAATATTGAGCAGGGTTTTCTGCAGCAGTACCAGCTGGGGCTGGATCTCCACCTGGAAGCGACGCGAGGTCTGGAACAGGCGCATCAGCACCATGCCCAGCGAAATTTCCTTCAAGGGACGGTCGAAATACGGTTCGCAGACGGCACGCACCGCCGCCTCCAGCTCGTCCACCCGGGTGCTGGCGGGCACCCAACCCGATTCGATGTGCAATTCGGCCACGCGCTTGTAGTCGCGCCGGAAGAACGCCACGAAGTTCTGCGCCAGGTATTCCTTGTCGACCTCGGTGAGCGTGCCCACGATGCCGAAGTCCAGCGAGATGTAGCGGCCAAAGGTCTCGGGCGCCAGGCTGACCTGGATGTTGCCGGGGTGCATGTCGGCGTGGAAAAAGCCGTCGCGAAACACCTGGGTGAAGAACAGCGTGACGCCGTCGCGCGCCAGCTTGGGAATGTCCACCCCGGCCTCGCGCAGCTGCTGCACCTGGCTGATGGGCACGCCATGCATGCGCTCCATGACCAACACCTCGGTGGAGCACAGATCCCACCACATCTCGGGGATGAGCACCAGGCCCAGTCCCTCCATATTGCGGCGCAGTTGGGCCGCACTGGCGGCTTCGCGCACCAGATCGAGCTCGTCGTGCAGGTACTTGTCAAATTCGGCCACCACCTCGCGCGGCTTGAGGCGCTTGCCGTCAGCCGACAGGCCTTCCACCCAACCCGCCATCATGCGCATCAGGCCCAGGTCCTTGTCGATCACGCCCAGCATGTCAGGGCGCAATACCTTGACCGCGACCTCGCGGCGCTGGCCCTGGCGGTCCCGCAGCACCGCAAAGTGCACCTGGGCGATGGAGGCGCTGGCCACCGGGGTCTGCTCAAAGGACTCGAACAGCTGGTCCAGCGGCTTGCCCAGCGCGCGCTCGATGGTGGCAACAGCAACAGCCGAGGGAAACGGCGGCACCCGGTCCTGCAGCTTGGCAAGCTCGTTGGCGATGTCGGTAGGCAGCAGGTCGCGCCGGGTCGACAGCACCTGACCGAACTTCACAAAGATTGGGCCCAGGCGCTCCAACGCCTCACGCAGGCGCTGGCCGCGGGGCGCATTCAGCTTGCGCCCGAACGAGACGACGCGCGCCAGCCAGCGCAGCCAGGGTTTCTGGAAGCTGGTGAGAACCAGCTCGTCCAGCCCATAGCGCAGGGCCACCCAGACGATGAAGATGCCGCGGCCCAGCCGGGTCATGCGGCAGGGCCCGCAGCAGAGGCCCGGGGGCCGACAAACTGCTGCAGCGCCTGTGCCAGCGTGCGCACGGTCTGCATGAAGAGATGGGCCGGGGCATCGCCCAGGATGCGCGAAAGGTCTTCTTCCACATCCCAGCGCACATGGTCGGCCAACCAGTTCACCTCCGCCGCAAGCTGCACATCGCCCTCGATGCGTACCTTGGGTTTGCCGCCCTGCATCAGGGTCTGGGCAATCGCCAGTGGGGAGTCGTCGAGGATGACCAGCGTCAGGTCAGGCGTGGCATCCGCGGAAGCCAGGTCCAGCAGACCGGCCGGCGTGGCCCGTAGCTTGAAGGTGAACTGCTGCCACTGGCACAGCACCACACGCCCCTTCTGGCGCACCAGCCGCTCCATGGCCTGGGGCTCCTGCTGCAGCACATGGTTGAGCAACAGCACCACGCGGCGCTGGCTTTCTTCGACAAGCCACGCAGGGGGAGCGGGGGGAGTGGGAAGCGCCTTGAACAGGCCTTCCAGCATAGAAAAAGGGGACTGTGTTGCCATAGTCCCCTGATTATCAGGCACGCTTTCGCGCTGCGACGGGATTACTGCAGCGCTTGCACACCCGCCACCAGCCAGCCGCTGGGGCCGGATTTGGCCTTGGTCATGTTCCAGACTTCGCGGAACGGGCTGGGGCCAGCGGAGGCTTCTTCGCGAATCATGCCGGAGAACTCGACGCTGGCCATGTATTCATCGGGCAGCTCTTCGATGCCCAACAGACGGGCTTCGATCATGACCACGTCGGTGTGGTTGGGACCCGCACCCGTGTGGGTCTCGCGTTCAGCCAACTGGGCGCGGATTTCCTTGAGCATGTCGTCCGTCATCATGGCGCGCAGGGCCCGGATGTCGGAACGGTCCCATGCCGCTTGCAAAGTCACGAAGTTCGCCTTGGCGGACTTGAGGAAGCCCTCGGTGTCAAAACCGGCGGGCACACCCCAAGTCTGCGAACCCAGTAGGGCCGAGCCGATCATCGAACCGCCCTGGGGCTGCTGAGGGGCCTCAAAAGCCATGCTGCTACGCTCCCAAGGGCGGGCCGATGCGTCATTACCGACGTTCTCGGCGCGGTAGGGCTTGGCCACCGTGGCCGGCGTCTGGCCCGCGCCCTGGAAGGCAAAGGGGCTCGATTGCACCGCAGGTTGGCGCTTGCGCATGAACCAGCCGATGGCCGCCATCGCCAGCATGGCGATCAGCGCAATCATGATGATGTTGCCAAAGGCCTCACCCATGCCCAGGGAGTTGGCCAGCCAGGCCAGACCCAAGCCAGCGGCCAGGCCACCAAGCATGGCGCCCCAGGGGCGCTTGGGGGCAGCCGCAGCAGGCGCCGCAGGCGCGGGCTTGGCGGCGGCGTTGTTGACGTTCTGCGCGGGCGCGGCTGGCGCCGCGGGTGCTGCAGGACTAGCGTCGCGCTGGGTCACGTTGCTGGACTGCTTGCCAAACGACTTGCCGCCCCCCAGACGCTTGGCGGCTTCTGCGTTTATGCCCGAGAGGGACAGAACCAGTGCCAAACCCAAAGCCCAGAATTTCATGTTTGCTCCAAAATTAGTTGTCTCAGCACTTGATTCCAACATGCAATGCGGCAATACCGCCAGTCAGGTTGTGATAGTCCACATGTCCAAAGCCCACTTTGTGCATCAGGGTCTTTAACTCTTCCTGGCCCGGATGCATGCGAATGGACTCGGCCAGATAACGGTAACTCGCGTCATCTCCGGCGATCAGCTTGCCCAGACGCGGCAAGACCTTGAAAGAGTACCAGTCGTATACCTTCTCCAGAGGTGGGGCCACTTTGGAAAACTCCAAGACCAGCAGCTTGCCGCCCGGTTGCAATACGCGTTGCATTTCTGCCAATGCCACATCCTTGTGCGTCATGTTGCGCAGGCCGAAGGCCACGCTCACCACCTTGAAATAGTTGTCGGGGAAAGGCAGCTTCTCGGCATCGCAGACCAGCGTGGGCAGGATGATGCCGGCATCGAGCAGGCGGTTGCGGCCCGTGGACAGCATGGCTTCGTTGATGTCGGTGTGCACCACTTCGCCGCTCTTGCCGACCTTTTTAGAGAAGGCCAGCGCCAGGTCACCGGTACCACCCGCAATATCGAGCGCACGGTCACCCTCCTTGAGGTTGGCTACCAGCACGGTGTAGGCCTTCCAGGCGCGGTGCAGGCCGGCCGACATCAGGTCGTTCATCAGGTCGTACTTGGGGGCGACGGAATCGAACACGCCGCGCACATGGCGGGCCTTGTCCGATTCATTGACGGTCTTGAAGCCGAAATGGGTGTTGGTCATGGTTTTGAATGAAATATGGCTCTAGCCCCCGCAAAATATGCGCGAGCAGCTCCTGAAACAATAGCAATTTTAATGGCTGGCGCAGCTGTGCCCGCCCTTGACGGGCATGGGTGCATCGCGCTCGGTCTGCGCGGCCCTGAGTTTTTCGTCGTATTCCTGCCAAAGACGCGCCTCCTGGGAACCCAGAAAGTACAGGTAGTCCCAGGAGTAGATGCCGGTGTTGTGGCCATCCGAGAAGTGCGGCTGCACCGCGTAATTGCCCACAGGCTCCAGCGCCTCCAATTGCACATCGCGCTTGCCGGTCTGCAGGGTTTCCTGGCCCGGGCCATGGCCCTGCACCTCGGCCGACGGCGAGTAGATGCGCATGAGTTCGAAAGGGATGCGGAACCGGGCACCGTCCGAAAAGCTGACCTCCAGCACCCGGGACTGGCTATGCACCGTCAGCGCCTGGGGGGTGGGGGTCTGGGGAGTGAGTCCGGCCATGAAAAATCTCAGAAACGTGCAGTGAGGTTGATGTGCAGCTTGTCGTCGCCTTCGCGCGGGTAGCTGGTGCCACTGGAGGCGGGCAGTGCGCTGCCAGTGACCACGCGGCCGTAATCGGCCGAGAGCGAGAGTCCGGAGCGCACATAGCGCACGCCCAGGCCCACGCTGGCGATGTTGTCCGATGCCAGCTTGTTGATGTTGGCGTTGTTGTTGCTGAGCCAGCCGGCATCCACAAAGCCCAGGGCGCGCCAGCCCGGAGCCAGCTCGGGCGTGGTGATCTCGCTCGAGAACGCCAAGCCGCTGTCGGCCGAGATCGGGCGCTCCCCCGTGCCGCGCACGGAGGTGGCGCCGCCGATGCCAAATTGTTCGCCGGCAATCAGCGCGTCCGGGCTGTACTGGAACTGGCCACGCACACCCCACAACCAACCGCCACCCAGGCCCGCCAGGTAATTGACGCCAGCACGCACGGCGGTCCAGCTGGCGGTGGTGATGCGGGTGTCTTCGGTCCGGTAGGCCGTCAGGTCATTGCCATCGCCACCCGGCAGGTTGACTGCCAGATCGGCGTTGTAGCCCCAGGTCGCCAGGTCCGACTCCAGCCGGGCGTTGTAGCCCAGCGTGAGCGGCAGGCTGCGCCGCGTGCGCTGGCCAGCCAGGGGCACGCCGTTGATCTTGGTGATGTTGAACTGCTTGTCTTCCAGGCCCACCGTCAGGTAGCTGCGAAAACCGCCCTGCGGTGCCAGATAGTGGCTGTAGCTGATGGCCGAGGTCTGGCCCGCACCAGTGCTCTTGAAGGAGCCAAAGTCCCCCAGCACGTCGGACTGGGTGAAGTTGGCACCCAGCACCCCGCCCCAGCGGTACACGGGGATGCGGTAGTTGAGCCCGTACTGGCGCACGTCTTCCGAGCGCTCCAGCGACGTGGTGACCGCCAAGGTCAGCGCGTGGTCCAAGTCAGCCACATTGGCGTGGCCCGCGGCCAGCGTGACGCGGTCATTGCCGGTGGCGCGAGAACCGGTATTGGCGGCGTTCACCGACACATACCAGGGCTTGGCTTCCTTGACGAGGATGCGCGCATCGATCTTGTCCGGCTCGTCCGACTCCTTGAGCGAAACCTGCACCTGCTTGCCCTGGCTCTCGTTGGCAATCGCAGTCTGCACCGCCAGCGTCTGGAAGTTGGGTGCCGTGCCCTCGGCCAGCTCGGGCAGGCTGGCACGCAGGTTGGACTCGCTGTAGCGCTCGCGCCCTTCTATCGTCACCTTGCCGATGACGAACTTGACGATGTTGAGCTTGACGGACTGGCCCACCTCCTGTGGCGGTAGGGCCACGCGGTGCAACAGGAAGCCGCGCTCCTTGAGCGCCGCCTCCAGCGCCTGGGTGGCTTTCTGCAGGGTCTCGATCGTGGCGTCATTGCGCAGATACGGAGCGAGGATGCGCGAGACGTCGGAGGATGGCAGGGGATTCTCGCCCACGATGTCAAAACCGCGGATCACAAAACTGGGGCTGTCTGCGGCTGCTTGTTGGGCATTGGCCACCCATGGCAAAGACAACAACGCAGCGCAAGCAAGTGACAAGGCGCGCAGCGGGAACAGGGAGGTGTGAGGCATGAACATCATCCCCGGCACTGGTTGATGGAACGCACACCGGCGTCGTTGAGTACGCCGCGCAGTTGCTGGTTCTTGCTGTCAGGGCGCGGCACGATGTCAAAGTCCAGGAACAGCGGTATGCGCAGGGGGCGCACGGTGCTGCCATTGGGGTCGGCAAACCCGGCCTCACCGCGTCCCAGTTGCAGCACTTCGCTGGCCGTGGTGATCTCGATATGCCCGTCACGCACAAACACATACAGACCCTCTGCCCCCTCAGGGAGCCCGCCGGCAGAGAAGAGCTGGTGCATGTCCACCTTGAGCTCGTCGGGACGGGGCAAATTCACCAGTGTGGGCTCGGTCAGCACGCGAACGCCCTCGGGGCCGACAAACAAGCCCTGCCCGGCCTCCAGTACCTGCAGGGCGGTCTGCCCCAGAGGCGTGACTTCAATAGCGCCCAGCCAAGTGAAGAAGCTGCAGCTACCCGCGCTGGAGCAGTCCATGTCCAGGCCCGTGCCGCGTATGCCAATGGTGGCGGTGGCGGTGGTAAAACCCACATTGCGCTGATTGGCCTTGCCGATCAAGCCGCTGAGCGCACGCATGGAGCCCTGCAGCAGCGAAACCAGGAAGCGCCCTTCGCGCGGGTTGGCCTGGTCAAACACAAAGCTGTCAACCTTGAAACGCGTGTTGGCGCCCACGGTAACGCGGCTTTCGTCGCGGAACACCAAGACGGCCGTGGTACCCGCAGTGGTCTCAACCACATCGCCGGGGTACACGCTACCGCCGGCCACTACACGCCGGCGTACACCCGCCGCGTCGACCACGGAAGCCTCACCCAGCAAGGTAAGCAGTTTGGCACTGGCCTGCACCACGTTGCTGCGGGCCGGGTCTGCCACCTTGGCGGATTCGGTCTTGCAGTCGGTGGTGCACAGGCGTGCATCGAAATCGGTACCGCGGATGCCAATGGTGGCGGTAGAGGTGATCACACGCGCCGACCCCGTGGGGTTCTTGTTGATGAGGCCCGTGAGCGCACGAAAACCGCCGCGCAGCAACTGCAACACCATGCTGTTGTTTTCGGCGTTCTGCTTGTAGTCGTACTGCTGGATCACGATGTCGGAATTGGGCCGCACCGTCATCTGCGTGCCATCCTGCATCTTGACGATGGCGTAAGCCCCTTCGGCCGTGGTCAGGCGGTCACCGGCCTGCAAGGGCAGACCCTGGCCCAGGGTGCGCGGCGTCTGGCCTGCGCTTTGCGCAAAGCCCACGCCCCGCGCAAACTCCACCTGCCCTGCGGGTTGCGCCCATGCAGCGGATGCACAGGCCAGTAGCAGCGCGCCTGCAGCGCCCCATGTCTTTAGATTCGGCATATTTCGCCTTCCACCACTAGGCCATCAGTGCCCTTGGCCCGGTCATCCTTGGTGTCCTGCTTGATCAGCAGGGTCTCAAACTTGTCAGCAAAGTCCGCCAGGGTCATGCCTGCAAAAGGTTGCAGCGTGGCCTTGGTCACCTCGCCAATCGCACCGCTGGCGTTGGCCTTGTAACCATAGACCTTGAGGCCGCCTGCATCCACCATGACATTGACCGTCGCGTTGCTGGCTGTGGTGCTGATGCCGGTGCCGATATTCGGATCAGCCAGCGTGCCAGTGCCGGACAGGGTGACCGTGCCCACGGGCGTGAAGGCCTCGGCAAAGCCGGTGGCGCCACTGAGCTCGGCGCCCGAGAGGCTGACCGAGGTGGTGCCGTCATAGGACTTGGTGACGGAGCCTGCCAGCGTACCGCTGAGCACCGCTACGACCGTCGGGTCGTACAAAACCCCGTTACCGGTACCCAGCACCGTGGTTCCGTAGGCAGCGTTGAATTGCTTGAAATTGGGGGTAGATACAAAGCTGTGCCCTGCCACGCTCTTCAGGTAAGCCAACCAACGTCCGTTCGGAGTACTGATGGAAGCCGTGAAATTGCCCAACGTGCCATCGGTACGCAGCACCACCGCGTCGCCAGCTGCAGATGCACTGATCGCGCCGGCAAGGTTCAGGTTTCCGGCCGAATACACATTGAGTGACGTGGCGGAGCTACTCCCCAAGGTCAAAGCAGTTGAGTTGTTCACGATGGAGACAGCACCTGCATTGGAGATGTTCAGCGATTGAAGCTGGTTTCCAGCATTGGTGAGGGTAATAGCTCCTCCACCGGAATCCAAGGTTGTCGTGGTGCTGCCGGTAAAGGAAACAGCAGCAGATTGGGTCAAAGCCCCGCCACCCGTCTTGATACTCAATCCGGCGGTGGACGTGATGGCGCCCAAAGTCAAGGCTCCTGTATTCCAATAGCTGGACTGATTTGTGTTGCCGGAAAGGGTCGCGCTGAGAGTCGACACCACATTCGCCTCCGTCATGGAGACCATGCCGGTTCCTTGCAACACCAGGCCACCCGCAGTGAGAGTGGCACCCGCCGACTGAGTCACCCCGGTATTCCCAAATTTCAAGGTCACGGTGTTGCCAGACGATGTCAAAGCACCGGAAAAGCTGATGCCGCCTGAGGTTTCCAGCGTGAGGTTGTCTTGAAAGGTCGATGTCCCTGCCGTGATCAACCCGCTCTGCGTAGCGCCACCAATAGTGATGCTGGAAAACCCGTTCGCCAGCGCGCCAAGCTCTGTGCCATCCAACGTGAAGGATCCGGTTCCCGTACCCACGCCGATGCTGGTGCTGCCGGTCAAGGGCTTCAGCGACAACGTGCCCGTGCCCTGGATGGTGACACCGCTGATGATGGAAATATCTTCCAGCGCCCCACCAGCCACAAAGCTGATTGCACCGGAAGAGGAGGCGCCACCGATGGTGACCGCCCCCGAGGTCCCATCGAGCTGAAAGCTGTGTTGTGAGGAGGTGCCCGAACCGGCACCAGTCAGCGTGATGGAGGCCGACCCCGTCGAGGTGACATTGATCGTATGACCCAAGGTGGCGAACATCCGTACCCCTTCGGAGTTACCGGTAGCCGTGCCATTAATCGTCACCGAGCCGTTGACCGAAGATACCGTCAGTCCCGAGTTAGCGCTGGCGAGATACACGCCATAGTCCCCCGCACCCGTACTGCCAGCCCCTCCGTTGCCAGTGAGGGACACGCTGCCGCTGGAGGTGGCGCTCACGGTGCCGCCGTCCAGGTAGACGCCCGTACCAAAAGACGTGGCATTGCTGCCGCCCGTGCCAGTCAGCGAAATCGCCCCGGTGGCCGTCTGAATAGTGCCGCCCTGAACCATTACGCCGTATTTGGCGTTGTAGGTCCCGCTGGCCGCTCCGCCCGTGCCGTTGAGGGTGATGTTGCCGCTGGTGGTCAGCAAGGAGCTTCCGGTACCAATATGGACACCACTGTTGCTGCTGGCGGTACCGGCCACGCCGGTTCCGGTAATGGAGATATTCCCGACCCCGGCGTTCACCGTGGCCCCGGTCAACTTCACCCCCGTATTGTTGGTGGCATTGCCCGTACCCGTCATTGTGACGCTACCGCCTTTGGTATCGATGGAGGAACCCGTATGCATGGCCACCGCACCGGTGGCATTGAACACGACACTGAGCGGGCTGGCCGTGGAGGTAGAGTTGATGCTGACCCCACCGTTAACAACGATGTCCCTGTCCGCCTGCAAAGTGAGCGTGGTGCCCGTACCCGCGCTCTTGGCAATGTTGGAGCCCACCACGATATCGCCATTACCACCGCCGCTGCTGCTGGTGCTGACGGTCACGTTGTTGGAGACCAAGGCGGAATTAAGCGTGGCAGTGGTGAGCAGCGAGTCCGTCGGAACACCTGCTGTTGCAAACGTAAGGGGACCACTCAGATCCACCGAATTGTCTACCCCCACCATGCCCAAGGCCGTGGCTGTGGTCTGGTCAACGGCGATATAGATATTGGTTGGATCCAGCAGCAAGCTGCCCTTGTTGCCATTGGCAGCCGTGGTGCTCACCGTGCCGTTGAAGGACAGGAAGTTCTTGCCAGACACTTCAACCATGCCGCCATTGCCGCTCTGGGCGCCGCCATTGGCGCTGATGCTGCCCAGGTAGCGCGTCGCATCATTGGCCCACACGACCACCTTGCCGCCATCGCCCGTCTGGGTTGCATTAGCCAGCAGTTGCACGTCCTTGCCCACATAGGTGGCGGAGGCGTTCTGCACCTGTGCATTCTTGCCTTGGTAATCGCCGCCCACCAGGATCGCGCCGCCACCCGTGGCGCCCGAGGCATCGACAGTGGCTTGGTCAGTCAGGCCGACCCGGTTGCCCAGCACCGCCACGCTGCCGCCTTTGCCGGTGGCGCTGCTCGCGTCTATGCGTGCGCTGCCTTCGACATAGGCATCACCCGCCGCCTTGAGCACCACCTTGCCGCCTTCCATCGTGGCCGTGGTGGCCTGGATGGCGCCGCTGTGGCGCAGGGTGCTGGCAAACATGCCAACTGCGCCGGCCTTGAGCGTGCCCAAGTTCACGACCGAATCGGTGGGTGCCTGCACCTGCAGGACGATGCCCTCCAGGCCCCGGCCGGTGATTTCCACCTTCTGCCCCGCAGCCAGAATCGTGCTGCCGTTGGGTGCCTCGATCAATGCATCGCGCCCCGTGTCCACATTCACACCGATCAGCACCACATCACCGCTGCGCGCGAGGATGCGCCCTTGCACGGACACACTACCCGTGGAAGTGCCGTCATCGCCAAGGCGCAGCCGTCCGGCCAATGCATCAGCATCAGACATGCGCAGCGCCGAGGCCGTGAAACCGGCCGTATCCACCACGGCGCCCGTACCCACGGCAATGCCGGCCTGGTTGACCAGCACGAGATTGCCGTTGCTCGACAGGGTGCCAAACAGCAGCGAAGGGGTGTTGGTCACCACCCGGTTGATCGAGGTGCTGGCGGCATTGGGTTGCTGGAAATGCGTGGTGCTGCCGACCGGGATGGAAAAGCTTTGCCAGTTGATGGCCGAGTAATTGCCGCCAGCACCGTTCTGCGTGGTGACCAGCAACTGGTTGCCATTCGTTGTCATGGTGGCAGAGCCCACCACGGCCACGCCACCCTCCGGGTTGGCCAGGGCGGGTGTCGCCAGCCAGCCCAGCGCTATGGACAAGGACAACGCCCCCAGCCGCAATGGCGGTGAAGCCGCTGGCGCGGGCAGCGCCCGGCCGCCCGGGGCACCGGCTGCCGCACGCCCGCCACTGCTGGCGATTTCGGCCACGGCCACCATGGCGCCCAGCGCACTGTTCCACACAGTGCGGTAAATATGGTTCAGCGACGCACGATTCGACATATGGGAGCCCCCGACAACACAAGCCTAGGCTAAGTATCGGCCGAAATGCCGCGCACTTGCTTACAAAATACCCGTCCCCCCGGCCAATGGGACTACACCAGCACGCGTTCTATGCCTCCGGCGTTGGCAATTTGCACATAGTTCGGAAGCCAGTCCTTACCCAGAATCTGGTTGGCCATCTCGACCACAATGTAGTCGGCCTCCAGCAATCCGTTGTTCAGGTCGTTGCCGTAGCGGTTCAAGCCCTGCAGGCAGCTCGGGCAGCTCGTCAGGATCTTGATATTGCCTTCTTCGGCCACGGCGCCGCTGGCGCGCAGTGCGGCCTCGCCCTTGCGGATTTCCTCTTCCTTGCGGAATCGCACTTGGGTGGACACATCAGGACGCGTCACGCCCAGCGTGCCCGACTCGCCGCAGCAACGGTCACTCTTGAGCACCTGATCACCCACCAGCGCCTTCACGGTCTTCATCGCATCGCCCTGCTTCATGGGGTTGTGGCAGGGCTCGTGGTAGAGGAAGCCGCCCTGGCCTGCGGGCAGGGTGATGCCCTTTTCGAGCAGGTACTCGTGGATATCGATGATGCGGCAGCCGGGGAAGATCTTGTCGAACTCGTAACCCTGCAGCTGGTCGTAACAGGTGCCGCACGACACCACCACCGTCTTGATGTCCAGGTAGTTCAGCGTGTTGGCCACACGGTGGAACAGCACCCGGTTATCGGTGATCATTTTCTCGGCTTTGTCGAACTGGCCGCTGCCGCGCTGCGGGTAGCCACAGCACAGGTAACCGGGCGGCAACACCGTTTGCACGCCGGCATGCCACAGCATGGCCTGCGTGGCCAGGCCCACCTGGCTGAACAGGCGCTCCGATCCGCAGCCGGGGAAGTAGAACACCGCCTCAGTCTCTGCGGTGGTGGTCTGCGGGTTGCGGATGATGGGCACGTAGTCCGCATCTTCAATGTCCAGCAACGCGCGGGCCGTCTTCTTGGGCAGTCCACCGGGCATCTTCTTGTTGATGAAGTGGATCACCTGCTCCTTGATGGGCGCAGTGCCTACCGTGGCTGGCGGCTTGTTGGTCTGCTTGCGCGCAGCCAGGCGCAAGACCTGGTTGGCCAGGCGCTGGGCCTTGAAGCCCACGCCCACCATGGCCGAGCGCATCAGCTTGATAGTCTCAGGATTGGTGGCGTTCAGGAAGAACATGGCGGCCGCGTTGCCCGGCCGGAAGCTCTTTTGCCCCATCTTGCGCAACAGGTTGCGCATGTTCATGGTCACGTCGCCAAAGTCGATCTTCACCGGACAGGGCGATTCACACTTGTGGCAGACCGTGCAGTGGTCCGCCACGTCCTCAAACTCCTCCCAGTGCTTCACGCTGATACCGCGGCGCGTCTGCTCTTCGTAGAGGAAGGCCTCCACCAACAGCGAGGTGGCCAAAATCTTGTTGCGCGGGCTGTAGAGCAGGTTGGCACGCGGCACGTGGGTGCTGCATACCGGCTTGCACTTGCCGCAACGCAGGCAGTCCTTCACCGAATCGGCAATCGCGCCAATGTCGCTCTGCTGCATGATCAACGACTCGTGGCCCATGAGGCCGAAAGACGGCGTGTAGGCATTCGTCAGGTCGGCGTAGATGGTCGAGCCATCTGCAGTCAAATGCGGCGCAAACCCTTGTCCGTCCTGCGCTGACTGCTCCTGATTACGTAGCAGTTTTCCCTTGTTGAAGCGCCCTTCGGGGTCCACCTTGGCCTTGTAGGCAATGAACGGAGCCAGCTCGGCTTCGCTCAAAAACTCCAGCTTGGTGATGCCAATGCCGTGCTCGCCAGAGATCACACCATCCAGGCTGCGCGCCAGCGCCATGATGCGTTTCACAGCGCCATGGGCGGACTGCAACATCTCGTAGTCGTCGCTGTTGACCGGAATATTGGTGTGCACATTGCCGTCACCCGCATGCATGTGCAACGCGACCCAGACGCGGCCCTTGAGCACGCGCTTGTGGATGGCCGTGCACTCGGCCAGGATGGCGTCGAACGCAACACCGGTGAAGATGGCTTGCAGCGGCGTGCGCAACTGGGTCTTCCAACTGGCGCGCAGGCTGTGGTCCTGCAGTTGGGGGAACAGCGTCTCCACGCCATCCAGCCAGCCCCGCCACTGGCCGCGCACCTGCGCCACCAGCTCCAGAGCCTGGGCCACGCGGTCTTCGAGCAACTCGGCACTGGGGATGTCGTTGGCGTCGTCCGTCTTGCCCAAGGGTAGATCGCTGCGCTCGAAGAACTCAGTCAGCGCGTCGCACAGGGCCAGCTTGTTCTGCAGGCTGAGCTCGATGTTGATGCGCTCAATTCCATCGGTGTACTCGGCCATGCGCGGCAGCGGGATCACCACGTCTTCGTTGATCTTGAAGGCGTTGGTGTGCTTGCTGATGGCGGCGGTGCGCTTGCGGTCCAGCCAGAATTTCTTGCGTGCCTCGGCGCTCACGGCCACAAAGCCTTCGCCACTGCGGCTGTTGGCCAGACGCACCACTTCGCTGGTCACACGGGCCACGTCGTCGGCGTTGTCACCGGCAATGTCGCCCACCAGCACCATCTTGGGCAGGCCGCCGCGCTTGCTCTTGGTGGCATAGCCCACAGCCTTGAGGTAGCGGTCGTCCAGATGCTCCAAGCCCGCCAGCAGCACGCCACTGCGCTTTTGCTCGGCAAACATGAAGTCCTTGATGTCCACGATGCTGGGCACGGCGTCCTTAGCATTGCCAAAGAACTCCAGGCACACCGTGCGCGTATGGGTCGGCATCTTGTGCACCACCCAGCGCCCGCTGGTGATGAGGCCGTCGGTCCCCTCTTTCTGGATACCGGGCAGGCCACTGAGGAACTTGTCCGTCACGTCCTTGCCCAGGCCTTCCTTGCGGAAGGTGGCGCCGGGGATGTCCAGGCGCTCCTTGCGGATCGGCGTCTTGCCGTCGGCCTTGTAGTACTGCAGCTCGAAGCTGGCCACGTCCACATCATGGATCTTGCCCATGTTGTGGTTGATACGGGTTACCTCCAGCCACTCGGCCTGCGGCGTCACCATGCGCCAGCTGGCCAGATTGTCCAGCGCCGTGCCCCAGAGCACAGCCTTCTTGCCACCCGCGTTCATCGCGATGTTGCCGCCAATGCACGAGGCCTCGGCCGAGGTCGGGTCCACGGCAAACACGTAGCCAGCGCGTTCGGCCGCATCGGCCACACGCTGCGTCACCACGCCGGCCTCGCTCCACACCGTCGCAACATCCCGGTCCATACCGGGCAGGCGCTTCATCTCCACCTCGGTCATGGCTTCGAGCTTTTCGGTGTTGATGACCGCGCTCTTCCAAGTCAGCGGAATGGCGCCGCCCGTGTACCCAGTGCCGCCCCCACGCGGGATGATGGTCAGCCCCAGGTCGATACAGCCCTTCACCAGACCCGCCATTTCCTCTTCCGAGTCCGGGCACAGCACCACAAAGGGATATTCCACGCGCCAATCGGTCGCGTCGGTCACATGGCTCACGCGGCTCAGGCCGTCGAACTTGACGTTGTCCTTGGCGGTGAGCTTGTAGAGCAGCTTCTGCGTCTTCTTGCGCAGGGCGCCAACTTCGACAAAGGCTGCGTCAAAAGTTTTGACTGCCGCGCGGGCCGCCACCAGCAACTGGCCGACCATGGCATCGCGCTCAGGGTCGGTCTGCGGGGTACGGCGCTTTTCCACTTCAGACAGGCGGTGGTTCAGCGCGTCCACCAGCTGTCCGCGACGCTTGGGGTTGTCCAGCAGGTCGTCTTGCAGGTAAGGGTTACGCTGCACCACCCAAACATCGCCCAGCACTTCATAGAGCATGCGGGCGGAACGGCCGGTCTGGCGCTCTCCACGCAATTGGTTCAGCAACTCCCAGCATTGGGAACCCAGCAGGCGGATCACGATCTCGCGGTCGGAAAACGAGGTGTAGTTGTAGGGGATTTCGCGGATGCGTTCCTGCGCGTGCCCGTCCGGGTGGGCGGCGCTGAGAAGGTGATTGAGCGAGGTGGGTGCGTTCATCAGGATCTGTAGTTGCTGCCAAGGGCCCCCAACAGGCCTTTTTTGGTAGGTCTTAGATGGTACCGCACCGTCCATTCACGGGCTTTTCTAGTGGAAACCCCTGACCAAACGGTCAGAAGAGCTGGCGTTTAATCGAATTGACACAAATTTGACACGCCGCGCCCCTAGCATCGCGCCATTCTTTTTCAGGAGCCTTCCCCATGACCCACAGCACCCTCACCCGCCGGGCACTGGCCATCGCCGCTGTTTCTGCGGCCGCCTTCTCGGTGGCCCTGCCTGCACAGGCACAAACCGACATTCAATGGTGGCACTCCATGACCGCCGTGAACGGTGAGTGGGTGAACGATCTGGCCAAGGAATTCAACGCCAGCCAGAAGGAATACCGCATCGTGCCCACCTTCAAGGGCACCTACGACGAGTCCATGACCGCTGCCGTAGCCGCTTTTCGCGCCGGCAACGCGCCGCACATCCTCCAGGTGTTTGAAGTGGGCACCGCCACCATGATGGCCAGCAAGGGCGCCATCGTGCCCGTGGGCAAAGTCATGGCCGACGCCGGTCAGAAGTTCGACCCCAAGGCCTACATCCCCGCCGTAGCCGGTTACTACACCGCCCCCAACGGCCAGATGCTGAGCTTCCCCTTCAACAGCTCCACCACGGTCTTCTATTACAACAAGGACGCCTTCAAGGCCGCCGGTCTGGACGCTGAAAAAGCACCCGCCACCTGGGGTGAAGTCGCCCTTGCTGCCGCCAAGCTCAAGGCCAGCGGCCACAAGTGCCCCATCACCCTGGCCTGGCAAGGTTGGACCCAGCTGGAGAGCTTCTCCGCCTGGCACAACGTCGAGTTCGCCACCAAGCAAAACGGCCTGGCCGGCATGGATGCTCGCCTGAAGATCAACTCGCCCCTGCACGTGCGCCACATCGAGAACCTGGCCAACATGGCCAAGCAGGGCCTGTTCGTTTACCGTGGCCGTGGCAATGCGCCCGAAGCCAGCTTCGTCTCGGGCGAGTGCGCCATGATCACGACCTCCAGCGGCTTCTACGGCAACGTCAAGAAGAACGCCAAGTTCGGCTTTGGCCTGGCGCCCCTGCCCTACTACCAGGACGTGCCCGGTGCACCGCAGAACACCGTCATCGGTGGCGCCAGCCTCTGGGTCATGGCCGGCAAGAAGCCAGAGGAATACAAGGGCATCGCCAAGTTCTTTGACTTCATCTCCCAGCCCGAAGTGCAGTCCGCCAGCCACAAGCGCACCGGCTACCTGCCCGTTACCACTGCAGCCTACCAGCTCACCGACAAATCCGGCTTCTACAAGGAAAACCCCGGCACCGACGTGGCTGTGACGCAGATGATCCGCAAGGTGACCGACAAGTCGCGAGGCATCCGCTTGGGCAACTATGTGCAGATCCGCACAATCGAGGACGAAGAGCTCGAACAGGTCTGGGCTAGCAAGAAGACGGCCAAGGAAGCCCTGGACAGCATCGTCAAGCGTGGCGACGAGCTGCTGGAGCGCTTCGAAAAAGCAAACAAATAAGCGGCTGAGTTAGCATCTTCGAAGTGGCGGCATGGGCCGCCACTTTGCATTTCTGGACGGAGCGGAATCAAGCCTATGGCGGTCGAAAAAAGAGTGGTTTTCAAGTCGGCGTGGCTGCCCTGGGTGCTTCTGGCACCGCAGGTCTTCATCATTGCCGTGTTCTTCTTCTGGCCGGCAGCGCAGGCCCTGCTGCAGTCGGTGCAGCAAAGTGATGCCTTCGGGACCTCGGTCAGCTTTGTGGGCATGGAGAACTTCCGCAACCTCTGGAACGATGCCTCCTACCTCGCCTCCTTCCAGACCACGGCCGTGTTCTCGGCCCTGGTAGCGGTGCTGGGCTTGGCGCTATCACTCACGCTGGCCATCTTTGCGGACCGGGTGGTGCGCGGCTCGGGCGTCTACCGCACCTTCCTGATCTGGCCCTACGCAGTGGCTCCCGCCGTGGCGGGCGTGCTGTGGCTGTTCATGTTCTCGCCCAGCATCGGCATCCTGTCCTACTGGCTTCGCGAAGCTGGCATTGGCTGGGACCCGCTGCTCAACAGCAACCACGCCATGGCCCTGATCGTCATGGCCGCCGTGTGGAAGCAGATCTCCTACAACTTCTTGTTCTTCCTTGCCGGTTTGCAAAGCATCCCCAAATCGCTCATCGAGGCGGCTGCCATGGACGGTGCGCGCCCCTGGAAGCGCTTCTGGACCATCCAGTTCCCCCTGCTCTCGCCGACCACCTTCTTCCTGCTGGTGATCAACATCATCTATGCCTTCTTCGACACCTTCGCCATCGTCGATGCAGCCACCAAGGGCGGCCCTGGCAAGGACACTGCCATCCTGGTCTACAAGGTGTACTTTGACGGCTTCAAGGCCATGGACCTGGGCGGCTCGGCCGCACAGAGCGTGGTGCTGATGTTCATCGTCGTTGCACTCACCGTCGTGCAGTTCCGTTTTGTCGAAAAGAAAGTGAGCTACTGATATGGTCGAACGACGGCTCACCCTGGGCATTCTGGCCCATGTCATCCTGGTGCTGGGCGTGCTTATCGTGGCATTTCCCATCTACATGACCTTTGTAGCCTCCACCCACACCACCGAGGCTGTGGTGCAAGTCCCCATGCCCATGCTGCCGGGCTCGCACCTGCTGGACAACTACGCCACCGCCCTCTCCGGCGAGCGCACCGGCACCGGCTCGCACGCATCGGTCGGCCACATGATGCTGGTGAGCCTGATCACCGCCATGGTGATCGCGATTGGCAAGATCGCCATCTCGCTGCTCTCCGCCTTTGCCATCGTGTACTTCCGCTTTCCCCTGCGCATGTTCTTCTTTTGGGCCATCTTCGTGACGCTGATGCTGCCGGTGGAAGTGCGCATTGGGCCAACCTACCAAGTGGTAGCGGATCTGGGCCTGCTCAACAGCTATGCGGGCCTGACCGTGCCGCTGATTGCATCGGCCACAGCCACCTTCCTGTTCCGCCAGTTCTTCTTGACCGTGCCCGATGAACTGGTGGAAGCTGCGCGTGTGGATGGCGCTGGGCCGCTGCGCTTCTTCAAGGACATCCTGGTTCCCCTGTCGCGTACCAGCATTGCGGCCCTGTTTGTGATCCAGTTCATCTATGGCTGGAACCAGTATCTGTGGCCGCTGCTGGTCACCACCGAAGAGAGCATGTACCCAGTGGTTATCGGCATCAAGCAGATGATTTCTGGTGGCGATGCGCAGACCGAATGGAACATCGTCATGGCCACTGCCATGCTGGCCATGCTTCCGCCGGCGCTGGTGGTGATCTTGATGCAAAAGTGGTTTGTCAAAGGCTTGGTGGATACCGAAAAATAAGCACGGCCCCACCCACGACGACAACCCCCTACAACCCAGAACTGACTGATTTATGGCTTCCATCGAACTCAACAACGTCATCAAGCGCTACGGTAGCGGCAAGACCGCCAACCAGGTCATCCACGGCGTCAACGCACAGATCGCTGATGGCGAATTCATCGTGATCGTTGGCCCCAGCGGCTGCGGCAAGTCCACACTCCTGCGCATGGTGGCCGGCCTCGAAGAAATCAGCGAGGGCCAGATCTCCATTGGCGGGCGCGTGGTCAACGACCTGGAGCCCTCCGACCGCGACATCGCCATGGTGTTCCAGAACTACGCGCTCTACCCGCACATGAGCGTGTTCGAGAACATGGCCTACGGCCTCAAGATCGCCAACGTGCCCATGGACGAGATCAAGGCGCGCGTGGACAAGGCGGCCAAGATCCTGGAACTGGGCCAGTATTTGGAGCGGAAACCCAAGGCCCTGTCTGGCGGGCAGCGCCAGCGTGTGGCCATGGGCCGCGCCATCGTGCGCCAGCCTCAGGTCTTTTTGTTTGACGAACCGCTCTCCAACCTGGACGCCAAGTTGCGCGCCCAGACGCGCCTGGAAATCCAGAAACTGCACCGCGAGCTGGGTATCACCAGCCTGTTTGTCACCCATGACCAGGTGGAAGCCATGACCCTGGCCCAGCGCATGATCGTCATGAACGGCGGCGTGATGGAACAGTTCGGCACCCCCGAAGAGGTCTACACCCGCCCGGCCAGCACCTTTGTGGCCAGCTTCATCGGCTCGCCGCCCATGAACCTGCTCAAGAACGCGCCCGGCACCGAACCCAGCACCGTCACCGGCGTGCGCCCCGAGCATCTGGACGTGAGCGACAGCGGCTGGGCCATTCGCGTGGAGGCCGTGGAAATGCTGGGCGCCGAACGCCTGGTCTATGGCCGCTGGAACCATATGGATTCGGAAGAGAGCATGATCGTCCGCATCGAGGAATCTCAGCCCGTGCCGGCCTTGGGCAGCGTGCTGCACGTGATTCCCCGCGCTGACCGTATTCACCACTTCGATGCCGCCAGCGGCAAACGCCTATGACACAACCCCACTGGCCCTACCCGCGCTGGGTGGCCCACCGCGGCGCCGGCAAACTGGCACCAGAGAACACCTTGGCCGCCTTCCGCCTGGGCGCGCAATACGGCTACCGCATGTTCGAATGCGATGTGAAGCTCAGTGCCGATGGTGTGCCCTTCCTCATGCACGACGCCACGCTGGCGCGCACCACCAATGCCCGCAACGCCCTGCCCACCGGCGCCAGCCCCACCGGGGGCGACCACGCCTGGGGTTCGCTGGCGCAGTTGGACGCCGGCAGCTGGCACAGCCGCAGCTACGCGGGCGAACCGCTGGCCACGCTGGACGCCATCGCGGCCTACTGCCTGCGCAACGGCCACTTCCTCAATATCGAGATCAAGCCCACCCCGGGCACCGAGCGCCACACAGGCGAGGTGGTGGCCACCCACGCCGCCCGCCTCTGGCAAGGCCAGGCGGTGCCGCCCCTGCTCACCTCCTTCGACCCCGAGGCGCTGGAAGGCGCCCAGGCCACGGCGCCCGGCCTGCCACGTGGCCTGCTGCTGGACACGCTGTGGAGCGGGTGGCTGGAAACCGCGCTACGCCTGGGCTGCCAGGCCATCGTCTGCAACCACGCGCTGTGGGACCGCAGCACGGTTACCCAAGCGCAGAGCGCGGGTTTACGCACCCTGAGCTACACCGTCAACGACGACTGGGCCGCGCAACGCCTGATGGATCTGGGCACGGACGGCATCATCACCGACCGGGTCGACCTCTTCAGCCCTGTCTGACTGCTACACAAACCATAGCTGCTTGCGCAGATAGCACAAGGGCTAACGGTCCTTTCGCTCTATTTCTGCGTGAGCACCCAACGCACGGCATCCTGCATGCTGGGCAGAGTCACGGTGGCCGCGCTGAAATCGTGCCCAGCCGACATCTCGGTCGGAATGGCCACGCAGGCCATGCCCGCGGCAATGGCGGCGGCCACGCCGTGCTCCGTGTCCTCAAAAGCCACCACGTCCTGTGCGGCCAGGCCCATGCGCTGCAGGGCCAGCAGGTAGCAATCCGGTGCCGGCTTGCTGTGCACCACGTCGTCGGCCGACACCACGGTTTCAAACACCGGCGTCAGGGCGTGGGAGCGCAGTGTGGCGTCGATGGCATAAGCGCGGGCGCCAGTCACCACGCCCAGGCGCAAGCTGGCGGCCTGCAGCCGGGCGATGGACTCCCGCACACCCGGCATCAGCGGGAAGGCGTTGTCCCGCAGGTAGGTTTGGGAGCTCTCGTTCTTCAGCCGGGCCAAGACCTGGGGCTGCTCTTTTACGCCAAAGCGCTCCACCAGATCAACGGCGTTGGCATCGGTGGGGACGCCGGCGTAAAAACCCTTGTACTGCGCCAGCGTCAGCGCAAAGCCATAGGGCGCCAGCACCTGGTTCCAAAGGGCGAAATGTTGACCCTCGGACTCGACCAAAGTGCCATCGTGGTCAAAAAGTACAGCCTGGAAGCGGGTTGACATAGGTCAATATTTGATGAAACGGCCCATCAACGGCGCAGCGCCCACCACTGGCTGGTGGCGCAGGCCAGCACCAGCGCGGCGTAGCTCAGCATCTTGCCGTCGCGGCCAAAGAACACCAGGCCGACCAGCAGCGCCAGCAGGCCCACTACAAAATTGATAGCTATTTGCGCAAATCGGGTGCGGGCTGGAGCCTTGTTTCGCATCAAGGCGGGAGCCAGAAAGGCCAGCACGCCGGCCACCAGCAAGGCCGGCGCAGCAAAGTTCAGCAGGTGGTTGAGCAGGTCCAAGGGGCCCATGGCGGTGGCACAAAGGCCAAAGCAGGCCTGTCAGCGGTGAAAGGGTCTCGATTTTATAATCGGGGTCTACATATATGGCAGTCTGGGCATTAGGCATCAACCACACGACCGCACCGCTGGACATGCGGGGCCGGTTTGCGTTCGCCATCGACCAGCTCGCACCCCAGTTGCACGGCCTGCGCCAAAGCATGGTGCGCCCGCCCGAGGCCGCCATCGTCTCCACCTGCAACCGTACCGAGATTTACTGCGCGGGCGATGAAGTCGCGCTGGACCACACGCTGGCCTGGCTGGCCCGCAGCGGCGGTGTGTCGGCCAACGAGCTGCGCGCCCACACCTACCGGCTGGAAGACAGCCAGGCCGCGCGCCACGCCTTCCGCGTGGCCAGTGGACTGGACAGCATGGTGCTGGGCGAGCCGCAGATCCTGGGCCAGTTGAAGGACGCCGTGCGCGTGGCTGACGAAGCCGGTGCGCTGGGCACCACACTCTCGCAGATGTTCCAGCGCTCCTTTGCTGTGGCCAAGGAAGTGCGCACCTCCACCGAGATCGGCGCGCACAGCATCAGCATGGCCGCCGCTGCCGTGCGCTTGGCCGGCAACCTGTTTGAGGATCTGGCCCAGATGAAGGTGCTGTTTGTGGGCGCAGGCGAAATGATCGAGCTCTGCGCCACGCACTTCGCGGCCAAGAATCCCAAGAGCATTGCCATTGCCAACCGCACACTGGAACGTGGCGAGAAGCTGGCCAGCCGCTTTGGCGGCGAGGTGATGCGCTTGGCCGACCTGCCCGAGCGCCTGCACGAGTTCGACGCCGTCATCAGCTGCACGGCCAGTACCCTGCCCATCATTGGCTTGGGCGCCGTGGAACGCGCGCTCAAGAAGCGCCGCCACCGCCCCATGTTCATGGTGGACCTTGCCGTCCCGCGCGACATTGAACCCGAGGTGAAGGCCTTGGGTGACGTCTACCTCTACACCGTGGACGATCTGGCCAGCGTGGTGCAGACCGCCCAGGCCAGCCGCCAGGCCGCCGTGGCCCAGGCGGAGGCGATTGTGGACGCCGGCGTGCAGAGCTTTATGCACTGGGTGGACCAGCGCAGTGCGGTGCCCTTGATCCAGCAGCTCAATGCCCAGGCCGATGAATGGCGCACAGCCGAATTGGCGCGCGCGCGCAAACTGCTGGCCAAGGGTGAGAACGTGGATGCGGTACTCGAAGCCCTCTCGCGTGGCCTCACGCAGAAGATGTTGCACGGCGCGATGGCCGAGTTGCATGCGGGGGACGCTGCGGCACGGGACCGTGCGAGTTCGGCGATCCAGCACTTCTTCTTGCGCAATAGCCGTTAGCTGCGCTGGGCCCACTCTCCCCCAGCCCCTCTCCCCCTGCGGGCGAGAGGGGAGCTTTAACAGCCACATTTTGTTTTTTCGCTTCGGCCTGGGCCTTACCGGCGTTGCGATGTTCACCTTCTACCTATGAAACCGTTTCTTCGCCAACAACTTGCCCGTTATGTCGACCGCCAGGGGGAGCTGGAGTTTTTGCTTTCGCGCGAAGACATCATGAAAGACATGGACCAGTTCCTCAAGCTCTCGCGCGAGCACACTGATGTGGCTGCCGTGGCGAGCCGCTGGGTGCGGTTCCAGCAGCGTGAGGCCGACCTGGCGGGTGCGGAGGAGATGAAATCCGATCCCGACATGGCGGAGATGGCCGAGGAGGAAATTGCCAGCGCCACCGCAGAGATGGCCCAGTTGGAGACAGAGTTGCAGCGCATGCTGCTGCCCAAGGACCCCGACGACGCGCGCCCTGCGTTTGTCGAAATCCGCGCCGGTACGGGCGGCGATGAATCCGCCCTGTTTGCCGCCGACCTGGCGCGCATGTACACGCGTTACTGCGACAGTATCGGCCTCAAGACCGAGATCATGAGCGAATCGCAGAGCGAACTGGGCGGCTACAAGGAAGTGGTGCTGCGCATCGAGGGCAGCACGACCACCCACTCTGGCTCCTGTGGCGCCTATGGCATGCTGAAATTCGAAAGCGGCGGCCACCGCGTGCAGCGCGTGCCCGCCACTGAAACCCAGGGCCGCATCCACACCAGCGCCTGCACGATTGCCGTGCTGGCCGAGCAGGACGAAGTGGAAGCCGCCAAGATCAACCCGTCCGACCTGCGCATCGACACCTACCGCGCCAGCGGCGCCGGCGGTCAGCACATCAACAAGACCGACTCGGCCGTGCGCATCACGCACATCCCGACCGGCATCGTCGCCGAGTGCCAGGACGGCCGCAGCCAGCACAGCAACAAGGCCCAGGCGCTGAAGGTGCTGACCGCCCGTATCCACGAAAAGGAACGCAGCGAGCGCGCCGCCAAGGACGCCGCCGAACGCAAGAGTCTGGTCGGAAGTGGAGATAGAAGCGACCGGATTCGGACCTACAACTTCCCCCAGGGCCGCCTGACCGACCACCGCATCAACCTCACGCTGTACAAGCTGGACCGCGCCATGGAAGGCGACCTGGGCGATGTGATGGAGGCGCTGCAGGCCTACGAGGCTGCCGAACAGCTCGCTGCGCTGGAAAAAGGCCTGAGTTAAGCGTCCGGGCAACGCAGACTCCCACGCGCTCCAATCAAAACGCCCCACAAGTGCCTGCGGGGCGTCGCACGGGGAAGCGCGACAGATCAGAGCTTGAAGACGCCCACCACCTCGACCAGCTCGTTGGCCTGACTCTTGAGGCTGCTTGCCGCCGCGGCCATCTGCTCTACCAGCGCGGCGTTCTGCTGCGTCGCCTGGTCCATGGAGGTCACAGCCTCGCCCACCTGGGCGACGCCGGCGCTCTGCTCGCTACTGGCGGCGCTGATCTCGCCCATGATGTCGGTCACACGGCGGATGCTGCTGACCACCTCGGTCATGGTCTCGCCCGCCTTGTCCACCAAGGCGGTGCCCTGCTCCACGCGTTCCACACTGGTGCTGATGAGCTGCTTGATCTCTTTGGCCGCCTCGGCACTGCGCCCGGCCAAGCTGCGCACTTCCGACGCCACTACCGCAAAGCCGCGCCCCTGCTCGCCCGCGCGGGCGGCCTCCACCGCCGCATTGAGAGCGAGGATGTTGGTCTGGAAGGCAATGCCGTCGATGACACTGATGATGTCGCTGATCTTGCGCGAGGCCTCGTTGATCCCCTTCATGGTGTGCACCACCTGCCCCACCACCTCGCCCCCCTGCACCGCCACCGTGGATGCACTCATGGCCAACTGGTTGGCCTGGCGGGCGTTGTCGGCGTTCTGCTTCACAGTGGCATTGAGTTCTTCCATGCTGGCGGCGGTTTCTTCGAGCGCGCTGGCCTGGTGCTCGGTGCGCGCACTCAGGTCATGGTTGCCTTGGGCAATCTCGGCGCTGGCGGTGGCCACGCTGTCGGCGCTGCTGCGCACCTGGCCCAGCACGCCATGGATCTGCGCCACGAAGCGGTTGAAGCCGTTACCGATGGTGGCCAGCTCGTCCTGGCCGTGCACTTCCAACTTGGTGCGCAAGTCCGCATCGCCGCTGGACACCTCGGTCATGGCTGCGCTCAGGGCGCGCAGCGGCTTCATCAGGCGCGAGACCACCGTCACCAGAATCAGCGCCGTGGCCACCGCGCATGCCAGAGCCACGCCCAGGGTGTAAAGCGTGAGCTTGCGCGCGGAAGCCGTGGCCACGCGCTCCGGAAAACTCAGGCGCACCGCCCAGGGCGCCGTGTCCGGGTGGATCACCACCGGCTGCAGCAGGTGCACCACCTTGCTGGCGTCGGTGTACTCGTAAGGCTGGCCTTTCTGGATCGCCTCCAGCCCGGCGGCCGGAATATCTTCGGCCTTCTTGTTCACCATGGCCGCGTCCGGGTGGGTGGCGTACAGGCCGGTGTTGGACAGCAACACCAGACTGCCACCGTCCATAACGCGCACATCTGCCAGGATCTTGCCCAACTGCGTCAGCGTGAAGTCCGCGCTGCCCACGCCCTGGAAGCTGCCACCCACCAGAATGGGAGCGACCAGCGAGGCCATCAGCACGTCCTTGCCCTCAATGGGGTAGATATAGGGTTCGGTGAAGTAGACCTTCAGCGACTTCTTGGGAATGTCGTACCAGTCGTTTGCGCCCGGCTTGGGGTCGAAGACGATGGGTTCCACATGGAAGCCCCCATTGGGCTGGCGCGTCCAGTAGGGCATATGCCGGCCGGTATCGTCGTAGAGCGGGGCCTTGCCGGCGAATTCGGCGTCCTTGCCATCGAGCGCATTGGGCTCCCAGGTGACCGCCGCGCCCACGAAATCGGGCGAACTGGTCAGCGTGGCCTTGCTCATCTCGTCCACCTGCGGGCGCTGCAAAGGCAGTTGGGCCTCCTTGGTGCTGCGCATGGCCGCAGCCAGCGCCATGACGGAGGACAGATTGGTGCGTATGCGCGTCTGGACTGCACTGGCCGCCTCGCGGGCCGAGGTGCGGGCCAGGTCCATTGTGGCGCTTTGCGCAGTGGCACTGCTTTCCACACCAATCACCGTGGCGGTAATGCCCAGGCTGAGGACCACCAGCACCGTCGCAGCCAGGCAAATCTTGGTATTGAGCGAGAGCCGGCCCAGCCAGCCGCCGGACGCCTTGGAACCAGAGGACAATGCAACACCCATGTAACCACCTCTTTGCAAAGAGGGCGCCCCGCCAACGCCAATTCCGGTTTTGGACAACCTGTACTGTTATGCGAAATGACTGTACTGCATTTACCCGACGGCGCCGCACAAAAAATCAGGAAATCGCAAGAAAATCCGGCTTGACCCGCATCCATCGTGCGCAAGCAGCTCCTCATTTCATAGCAACCCATGGCTACCATCGCACACACCCTGAACGCCCTGCAGCAGCGGGGCCTGGACCTGACGGACGCCAGGCTGCTGCTGCTGCACGCCTTGGGCCAGCCGCGCACCGCGCGGGCCTGGCTGCTGGCCCACGATGCGGACCCGCTGCCGGATAAGGTGCACGCCGCGCTGGAGTTGCTGGCAAGCCGCCGCCTGAACGGTGAGCCCGTGGCCTACCTGACGGGGCGCCAGGAGTTTTACGGGCTGGACCTGCAGGTGGACGCCCGCGTCCTGGTACCGCGCCCCGACACCGAAACCCTGGTGGACTGGGCGCTGGAGGTGCTGGCACCGCAGCCCGGCGGCCACGTGATCGACCTGGGCACCGGCAGCGGCGCCATTGCGCTGGCCCTGAAGCACACCCGACCTGCCCTGCAGGTGCAGGCCGTGGACTACAGCCATGACGCGCTGGCGGTGGCACAGGCCAACGCGCAACGCCTGGGCCTGAACGTGGCATTTGCACAGGGCTCGTGGCTAGAGGACGTGACTGGCCCGTTCCACGCCATCGTCTCCAACCCGCCCTACATCCGCGACAACGACGAACACCTGCCCGCCCTGCGCCACGAGCCGCGCCAGGCCCTGACCGCCGGCGCCGATGGACTAGACGACATCCGCACCATCATCGACCAAGCCCGCAGCCGCCTGCAGCCTGGCGGCTGGCTGCTGCTGGAGCATGGCTATGACCAGGCACCCGCGGTGCGCGCACTGCTCATGGCGGCCGGATTCACCGAAGTGCAAAGCCGGCGCGACTTGGCCGGCATTGAGCGCTGCAGCGGTGGGTGCTGGGCGGCTGCGTAAGCGGCCTTGAGCAACAAAATAAGCCTCTAGCCCCCGTCCATAGTGCGTGAGCAGCTATCAACTCGATAGCGCTGTCTCAGCGCCGCGCCGTCGTCCACAGCGCAGCCAGCACAATCAGCGCCCCACCCAGCCAGCCCAGCGGGCTCAGGCTTTCATTCAGCCACAGCACGGCAAACAGGGCGCCAAACACCGGCTCACTGCTGGTGAGCAGGGCCACACGGCTGGGGGCGCTGAACTTCAGCGCCCAGTTCTGCGCAAAGAAGGCAAACACCGTGCAGCCCAGCACCAGGTACACCGTGGACTGCCAGAATGCGGGCTCTGTGGGTAGGGGCGGCAAGCCTCCAGGCACGGCCAGCGCCAGCCCCAGGCAGCCCAGACCAATCACGCCAGACTGCACGGCGGTAAGCGCCAGCGCAGGCGCCGTGCGGTGGCGCGTGAGCCGCGTGGTCTGGCACACGGTGATGGCGCGCAGCACGGCGGCCGCCAGCATCAGACCGTCGCCCCAGCCCAGCGCGCCCTGAAAGCCGCCGCTCAGCAACAGCGCCCCCAGCAGAGACACGGCGGCAAAGCCCCACAGGGCACGCGCCGGGCGCTGCCCCAGCAGCCACCACTCCACCACCGGCGTAAACACCACGCACAGGCTGATGAGGAAAGCTGCATTGCTGGCCTGCGTGTGGGCCACGCCATAGGTTTCGGACAGGAAGATGCACAGCATCAGCCCGCCCAGCGGCAGACCGGCGGCGAAGGCATCGCGCCGCTGCTGCGCGTTGGCGCGCCACAGCGCGGGCAGCAGCAACACCAACGTCAGCAGAAAGCGCACCGCCAGAAAACCCAGCACCGGGTAGTACGCCAGCGCACCCTTGGCCACGCCGTAGCTGGTGCCCCAGACCAGGGCGACCAGCAGCAGCGCCAGATCAGACAAGCGCAGCAGCGCGGTGGGGGGTGACAAGGCGGCGGTGCTCATGGCGCGGGCAAGAAAAGAGTGAACAGGCCAGAATTGTTGATTGCCGCCATGAAAGTGATAATCCTTTTCAATAGAACATCACTTGTGCGCCATGAGCATCAATACCCCCTTGGACAGCCTGCCCGACATGGCCGTGTTCGCCCGCGTGGTGGAGGCGGGCAGCTTCTCCGCCGCAGCGCGTGAGCTGGGAATCACCCCCTCTGCTGCCAGCCGGCAGGTGGCGCGACTGGAGGGCGTGCTGCGGGTGCGCCTGCTGGAGCGCACCACGCGCAAGCTGCGCATGACCGAGGCCGGAACCGCCGCCTACAGCCGCTGCCAGGCCTTGGTGGGCGCTGCGCGCGAGGTGCTGGCGCTGAGTGACACCCACACCGCCACGCCGCGCGGCCTGGTGCGCGTGAGCATGGCCAAGGCCGTGGGCCGTCAGGTCATCCACCCGTTGATGCCCGCCTTTTTGGCCCGCTATCCCGAGGTGGATGTGCAGCTGGTCATTACCGACCGGCAGGTCGATTTGCTGCAGGAACCGATTGACCTGGCCATACGTGCCACCGATGCACCACCGCCAGGCCTGGCAGGTCGCCCGTTAATGCCGGTACACCACATCGTGTGCGCCAGCCCCCAGTACCTGACCACCCATGGCACGCCGCAACACCCCCGCGAACTGGCGGAACACAGCTGTATTTACCTGGGAGAGACGGAGGACGACCGCCACTGGCGCTTTCGCCGCAACGGCACCGGCGCTGCCAACGGCCAGGGCGAAGAAGTGCGTGTGAAAGTAAGCGGCCGCTACGCGGCCAACCACAGCGAGGTCCGGCTGGAAGCCGCCCTGCACCACTTGGGCTTGGCCAGCCTGCCCGAATTCACGGCGCGCAAAGCCCTGGCCAGTGGCGCACTGGTCACCGTGCTGAATGACTGGCAACACCAGACCTACTACGCCGGAACGGCCTGGCTGCTCTACCCCTCCAACCGCTTTCTGCCTGCCAAGGTGCGGGTGTGGATCGACCATGTGGTGGAGGCGCTTAAGAAAAACACCCACTAGCCCTCGTTGACATTGCGCGAGCGGCTATGAATTCAGGAGCAATTCATACCTGTCCACCTGATTGTGGAGCAACGCAGCCATAGTAAATCTGTAGCCTAGACCCCTTCAAGTAGCAGTTTGTTACATTGAAATGAAGACCCGATCGGACTATCGACGGATACCGCGATATCCCAGAGACTCCGCCCGCAACTACTTTTCCCACAGGGGTTTTTCATGAACTACATCAAAACAATTCGCATGACCGTCGCTGCAGGCTGTATCGCTATGACCAGTCTGTTGTCCGCCACCGCATTCGCAGCTGACATTCCAGTTTCCAGCGTGACTGCGTCCAGCACCTTCTATACATACAACGTTAACAACCTGATCAATGGTGCTGGCCTTTCCGGTAACTCGCACAGCGGAGACTGGCAAACCAAGTGGCTCACCAATGGCGCCGTTACCGGTACCCTGACATTTGATGTCGGATCTGCCCAGAAAATTGGCAGCACCACCATCTGGAACTACGGGGCCGGCTGCTGTGGCGTTGAGCGCTCGGTCAAAGACTTGGGTATCAGTTACTCGGTAGATGGCGTCACCTACACCCATTTTTCCGATTTCGTACTGAACAAAACAGAGGATCTACCTTTCAACGGCCAAACCTTTGGTTTGGGCTTCAACGCCCGTTACATTCAGTTCAGCCTCAATAGCAACTACGGTGACAACTACACCGGCCTGTCTGAAGTCAAATTCACTACCGCAGTCCCTGAACCAGAGACCTATGCAATGCTGTTGGCAGGCTTGGGACTCCTTGGTGCGGCCGCACGTCGCCGCCAACGCGTCTAACTCGGATCTTCCGAATAAAAAAACGAGGCCCTAGCCTCGTTTTTTTTTCGCCTCACGCCGCCACTGCGGAAGCTTCTTGCGTCATCAGCCCCAAGCGGTTCACGCCACTCACCAGCGCCTTGACCGAGGCGGTCACGATATTGGTGTCCAGGCCCACGCCAAAGCGCTCGCCACTGCCCGAGCCGGCAGACAACTCCATGAAGGCGCAGGCCTGGGCCTCGCCCGCATCAGCGCTGGCCTTGGTGCTGCGTTCTTCATAGCTGCGCACCTGGACGCGGATGCCCAGGGTGTGCAGCGCATGCACTGCGGCGTCGATGGGGCCATTGCCCTCGCCGCTGGCGATGACGCGCTGGCCATCCACTTCTAAGGCCAGGCGGATGCCTTGCACATGCTTTTTACCGGGCTCGGTGGGGTGCTCAAAGAGGTGGTGCTCCAGATAGCGCACCGAGGCCTCGGCCGGGTTCAGGTAGGTGGCGTCGAACAGATCCCAGATGGCCTGCGCCGTCATCTCGCCGCCGTGGGTGTCTGTGTAACTCTGCACCTCGCCCGAGAACTCCACCTGCAGGCGGCGCGGCATCACCACGCCAAACTCGGCCTCCATGAGGTAGGCCACACCGCCCTTGCCGCTCTGGCTGTTGACGCGGATCACCGAGTCATAGCTGCGGCCCACGTCGGCCGGGTCGATGGGCATGTAGGGCACTTGCCACAGGCCGTCCGCCTTTTGCGCGGCAAAGCCTTTCTTGATCGCGTCCTGGTGCGAGCCGCTGAAGGCGGTGAACACGAGGTCACCCACATAGGGGTGGCGCGGGTGGATGGGCAGCTGGTTGCAGTGCTCCACGGTGCGCGCAATGGCGTTGATGTCGGAAAAGTCCAGGCCCGGGGACACACCCTGGGTATAGAGGTTAAGCGCCAGCGTGACCAGGTCCACATTGCCGGTGCGCTCGCCATTGCCAAACAGGCAGCCTTCGACACGGTCAGCACCGGCCATGACACCCAGCTCGGCCGCGGCCACACCGGTGCCCCGGTCGTTGTGCGGGTGCAGGCTGAGGATGACGCTGTCGCGACGCGCCAGGTGGGTGTGCATCCACTCGATCTGGTCGGCATACACATTGGGCGTGGCCACTTCCACAGTGGCGGGCAGGTTGAGGATGACCTTGTTGTCCGGCGTGGCGCCCCACTCCGCAGTGACTGCGTCGCAGACCTCGCAGGCAAAGTCCAGCTCAGTGCTGGTGAAGACCTCGGGGCTGTACTGCAGCACCCATTCGGTCTCGGGCATGGTGGAGGTGATCTGCTTGATGAGACGCACCGAGGAGACCGCGAGCTCCTTGACCTCGTCCTTGTTCATGCCAAACACCACTTCGCGGAACACGGGAGCCGTGGCGTTGTAGACGTGGACGATGGCGCGGCGCGCGCCCTTGAGGGACTCGATGGTGCGGGTAATGAGGTGGTCACGCGACTGGGTCAATACCTCGATGGTCACGTCCTCGGGCACATGGCCGCCCTCGATGAGCTGGCGCACAAAGTCAAAGTCGGTCTGCGAGGCGCTGGGAAAGCCGACCTCGATCTCCTTGAAGCCGATCTGGCACAGGGTACGGAACATGCGCATCTTGCGCTCGGCGTTCATGGGCTCGAACAGGGACTGGTTGCCGTCGCGCAGGTCGGTGCTCATCCAGATCGGGGCCTGGGTGATGGTACAGCTGGGCCATTGGCGCTGTGGCAAGTCAATGGCGGGGAAGGCGCGGTATTTGGTGGCGGGGTTGGACAGCACGGCAAAACTCCTGTTGGCAGATACGGGACATTGATAGCTATCGTAGGCCGGGAGGTGGGGCATCCGATTGCGATATGGTGCTCAAAACACCACTCCAGAAGCAAAAAATGGCTGGATTCTTAAGAATCCAGCCATTTTCATGAAATGACTATAGGAATTAAGGCAATCAGTGGTGATGGCCGTGGGCGCCATGCACATGGCCGTGGGCGATTTCCTCTTCGCTGGCAGCACGCACTTCCATCACCTTGACGGCAAAGCGCAGGGTCTTGCCGGCGTGGGGGTGATTGCCGTCCAGATGCACCACCGGGCCCTTGATTTTGGTCACGGTGAACACGTGCACCTGGCCATCCTCGCCACGGCCTTCGAGCTGGCCGCCCACCTTCACGCCCGGGGGAAACTGGGTCTTGGGGATGGTTTGCAGCAGGGCCTCGTTGTACTCGCCAAAAGCGTCGGCGGGCGCCAGTTCCACGGTGGTGGAAAAACCGACGGTCTGGCCTTCCAAGGCCTCTTCGATCTTGGCAAAGGTATTGCCGTAGCCACCATGCAGGTAGGCGATGGGCTCCTGGCTCTGGTCCAGCAGCTTGCCGGTGGTGTCGGTGACCTTGAATTGCAGGGTGACTGCGGTGTTTTTGCTGATGTTCATGCCCTCTATTATCGGGAAAAGCCCCGGTCCCGGCCCAGCCCTCCCCCGACCTCCCTGCACAAGCGCGGGTGAAGGTGAAATAATCAGGGTATCTATCTATCCGGAAGTATTGACATGAGCGACGCACAACAACGCATTGACGAACTGGTGAAATCCAACGAGATCCTGCTCTTCATGAAGGGCACCGCCAGCTTTCCCCAGTGCGGCTTCTCCGGCCGCGCCATCCAGATCCTCAAGGCCTGCGGCGTGGACACCAAGACCGTCAAGACCGTGAACGTGCTGGAAGACGACGAGATCCGCCAGGGCATCAAGGAATACAGCAGCTGGCCCACCATTCCCCAGCTCTACATCAAGGGCGAATTCATCGGAGGCTCCGACATCATGATGGAGATGTACGAGTCCGGTGAACTGGCCCAAACCCTGGGCAAGAGCCCCGCCTGATCACCACGCCGGTACCTGAGCCCGGCGCACATCTCCGGGGCCAGGCACCCCGCCAACGGCCCCATCGTGCCAGACTCCATCCCGACCGACACCGGCGAAGCAGCCTTGCGCAGCCGGCGGCTGTCCCAGTTTGCTGCACTCCTGTTCGTTGCCTTTACGGGCACAGCCCTGCAGTATGGCTTCCAGCACCGCTGGGATGTGGTGCTCATTCTGGTCACCGCCGCCCTGCTGATGCTGCCCAGCGAGTGGCTCAACCGCCGCGGGCACCAGCAGGCATCTGCCGTGATGATTCTGGGTGCGGCCACGCTGGCCCTCTCTTGCATCATGTGGCGCAGCGATGGTCTGCGTGACTCCTCCCTCCTCGGCTTCCCCGTCATCCTGATCGCTGCGGGCCAGTTGCTCAAACCCAAACAGTTCTGGTGGTTGCTGGCAGGCATGGTGCTGTCGGTGCTGCTGGTCGGGCTGGGCACGCTGTATGGCTGGCGCAGCGAAACGACACCAGGTACCGATCTGGACCGCCTGACCGACAGCCTCACGATCCTGCTGGTCAACGGCGTGGTGGTGTGGTTCATGGCCTATGACATGCAGAAGGCCTTGGCCCGCCTGCGGGTGCAGATTACCCGCTATCGGGAGTCCGAAAAAAACCTGACCCACTTGGCGCAGCACGATGCCCTGACCCACCTGCCCAACCGCATATTGGGCAGCGAACTGGTCGAGCAGGCGATCGCCACCAGCGCGCGGCACCAGCAGCTGGTGGCCCTGCTCTTCGTGGATCTGGACAACTTCAAGGACGTGAACGACTCGGTGGGCCATTCCGCCGGAGACGAGTTTCTCCAGCAGGTCGCCCTGCGCTTGCGCGACGCGGTACGCCATGCCGACATCGTCTGCCGCCAGGGCGGCGACGAGTTTCTGGTGGGCGTCACTGGTGTCTCTGACACCCAGGGCATTGCCCAGGCGGCCGCCCAAGTCCTGCAGCGCATGCAGGAGCCCTTTCATCTGCGCGGTCTGGAAATCTTGGCCAGTTGTTCCATCGGAATCGCGGTGTATCCCAAGGATGGCGCCACCTTCGAGGAACTGCTGCGCCACGCCGATCTCGCCATGTACCAGGCCAAGGAGTCGGGCCGCAACGCCTACCGCTTCTTCGATGAAGAAATCAATACCAGCATCCGCGAGAACCTGCACCTCATCTCCAGCCTGCGCCAGGCGATTGCGCAGAACGAACTGGTGCTGCACTACCAACCCGTGTTTGACCTGGGCAATAACGAACTGGTCGGCGCCGAGGCGCTGGTCCGCTGGCAGAACCCCAAACTGGGGCTCGTCTCGCCCGGCCTGTTCATTCCCGTGGCAGAAAAATCCGGGCTGATCGTAGACATTGGCCAATGGGTGCTGCAGGAAGCCTGCCGCCAGATGCAGGCCTGGCGCATGGCGGGTGCGCCACCCTTGCGCGTGGCCGTCAACTTGTCACCGGTGCAGTTTCGTCGGGGCGACGTGGAAGCCATCATCGAACGGGTGCTGCAACACACCGGACTGGCCCCCGAACAGCTGGAGCTGGAAGTGACGGAGTCCACCCTGATCCAGGACACCGAAAAGTTTGTGCAGACCCTGCAACGCATCAAAGCCATGGGCATCCACCTGGCCATCGACGACTTTGGCACCGGTTACTCCAACCTGTCCTACCTGCAGCGTTTCTCGGTGGACAAGCTCAAGATCGACCAGTCTTTTGTGCGCCGCCTGCTCGACGGTGAAAAGGATGTGACCATGGTCAGCGCCATCATCCATCTGGCCAAGAGCCTGAACCTCATGGTAACTGCCGAAGGGGTGGAGAACGTCGAGACACGCGATGCGCTGAAACGCATGGATTGCGACCAGGCCCAAGGCTACTGGTTTGCCAAGCCTATGCCCGCGGCGCAGTTTGAGGCCTTCTGGCGCAAGCAGCTGGCGGCCCCGGCAATGCGCCCGGGCGTGGTACCTATCCCGCCCAGTCCCAGTTCCGCTTAGCGCCCATGACGGCGTTGGGGTACGGCGCCTTGCCGCGCGAACCGTTGTAGCGCCCCAGTGCCATGAACACATCGCCGCGCTCGCGGTCCAGGTAGTGGCGCAGGATCACGCAGCCAAAGCGCAGGTTGGTACCCATGTGGAACAGCTTGCCCGCATCACCATCGCCAATCACACGCGTCCAGAACGGCATGACCTGCATGTAGCCACGCGCGCCCACGCTGCTCACGGCGAACTTGCGGAAGTTGCTCTCCACCTGGATCAGACCCAGCACCAAGGAGACATCCAGCCCCGCGCGCTTGCTCTCGTACCAGACGGTCTGCAGAAAGTCCTTGCGGGTCTGCCAGTCGGGCTTTTTCTTCTTGAGGCGCTCGCTCATGGCGCCCAGCCAGCGCAGGTACTTGAGGCGCGCCTCGGTATCCGCAAACACGGGCTCGGGCGGCGCGGTATTGGCAATGGCAGCGCTCAACGCCGTGCGCACGGCATCGGCCAGCGGTTCCTCCACCTGGGCACCGGCCTGCGCCTGCTGCGTAAACGATAGAGCCCCGCACAGACCCAACAGGGCTTGCAGGCCAGTTCGCCTTGAAAACAGACAGTCTACCGGGGCAGGCTTCATGCCTGCAGGCGGGCGCGCAGCAGCGCGGCAATCTCGCCCACGGGTACCTTGGTGGCCTCGGTGTCGCGGCGATGCTGGTACTCCACCACGCCTTCCTTGAGCGCGCGGTCGCCAATGGTCACGCGGTGCGGCACGCCGATCAGCTCCCAGTCGGCAAACATGGCACCGGGGCGCTCGTTGCGATCGTCCAGGATTACGTCTACACCCGCGGCCAGCAGCTCGGCATACAGCGTGTCGGCAGCAGCCTTGACGTCGGCAAAGCGGTCGGGGCTGATGGGGCACAGCACCACTGTGAAGGGTGCCAGCGCGTCGGGCCAGATGATGCCCTTGTCGTCATGGTTCTGCTCAATGGCTGCGGCGGGCAGGCGGGTGATGCCGATGCCGTAGCAACCCATTTCCATGAACTGCGGCTTGCCGTTTTCACCCAGGAAGGTCGCGTTCATGGCCTTGCTGTACTTGGTGCCCAGGTAGAACACATGGCCCACTTCGATACCGCGCTCGATGGCCAGCACGCCCTTGCCGTCAGGCGAGGCGTCGCCCGCCACCACGTTGCGCAGGTCGGCCACCAGATCGGGCTCGGGCAGGTCGCGGCCCCAGTTCACGCCGGTCAAGTGGTAGTCCACCTCGTTGGCGCCGCAGACCATGTCCGCCATCAGCGCCACTTCGCGGTCCGCAATCACCTTCAGCGGTTTCTTCAAACCGACGGGGCCAAGATAACCCGGCTCGCAACCAAAATGTTCATCGATTTCGGCGAGTGTGGCAAAGCGGAAATCTGCCAAGCCTGGCAGCTTGCCGACCTTGACTTCGTTCATGCTGCGGTCGCCACGGATCAGCAGCAGCCAGACTTGCGAGGACACCACGGCCCCCTTGTCATCGTGCACATCGGTCGCCACCACCAGCGACTTGAGCGACCGCTCCAGCGGCACATTCAGATACGCAGCCACGTCTTCACAGGTGCTCTTGCCGGGTGTCGCGACTTTTTCCATAGCAGCCCGCGCAGCCGCTCTGGGGCCTGTAGGGGCCAAAGCCTCTGCTTTTTCGATATTGGCCGCGTAGTCGCTAGTCGGGCAGTAGATGATGGCGTCTTCCCCGGTGGAGGCGATCACCTGGAACTCTTCGGACAAATCGCCACCAATCGCACCGCTGTCCGCCGCCACCGCGCGGTAGCGCAGGCCGAAGCGGTCAAAGATCTTGCGGTAGGCGCCGGCCATGACCTGGTAGCTGGCCTTGGCTGATTCCTGATCGCGGTCGAAGCTGTACGCGTCCTTCATGATGAATTCGCGCCCGCGCATGAGGCCAAAACGGGGACGGCGCTCGTCACGGAACTTGGTCTGGATCTGGTACAGGTTTTTGGGCAGCTGCTTGTAGCTCTTGATTTCCTGGCGCGCGATGTCGGTCACCACCTCTTCGCTGGTGGGCTGGATGACGAAGTCGCGGTCATGCCGGTCCTTGATGCGCAGCAGCTCAGGCCCCATCTTGTCGAAGCGGCCGGTTTCCTGCCACAGCTCGGCCGGCTGCACCACGGGCATGGTGCACTCCACGGCGCCCGCACGATTCATCTCCTCGCGCACGATGGCCTCCACCTTGCGGATCACGCGCAGGCCCATAGGCATGTAGGTGTAGATCCCTGCGCCCAGCTTCTTGATCATGCCGGCCCGCATCATGAGCTTGTGGCTGGCCACCTCGGCGTCTGCGGGCGCTTCTTTGAGGGTGGAGATAAGGAATTGGGAGGCTTTCATGACGGAACTCGCTGACGGGGGAGGCGTTCTGCGCTTGATGCACCGCATTCGCTGTGCATAATGAACGAAGTTTAAAAATTGGGGTTTGATTATGCTTGACCGGGACGGATTTCGGCCCAATGTCGGCATCGTCCTGCTCAACCAGAGAAATCAGGTATTTTGGGGCAAGCGCATACGTACCCATTCGTGGCAGTTTCCGCAGGGCGGCATTGACCGGGGCGAGACGCCCGAGCAGGCCATGTTCCGCGAATTGCACGAGGAAGTGGGGCTCCAGCCGGAGCACGTCAGCATTGTTGCCCGTACCCGAGACTGGTTGCGCTACGAGGTGCCAGACCGGTACATCCGACGTGACGCACGCGGTCACTACAAAGGCCAAAAACAGATCTGGTTCTTGCTCCAGTTGGTGGGGCATGACTGGGACCTGAACCTGCGCGCCACCGACCATCCAGAGTTTGACGCCTGGCGCTGGAACGACTACTGGGTACCGCTGGACGCCGTGGTGGAATTCAAGCGCGGCGTCTATGAAATGGCGCTGACCGAACTCGCACGCTACCTGCCCCGACACGAGCCGCGCAATCGCTATCTGCGCCACAACCACAGACCCCGCAGCCACGAGGAACATGGCAACGCGCCTGCAGGCACCAGTGGAGCCATCGCACTGCCTCCGGGTGCAACGCTGGAACCTTTGCCCGGCGCAATGCCACCAAGTCATCATGAGTAAGTATTTGCGACCGGTACTGGCCGGCCTGCTGCTGGCTGCCACACTGCCCCAAGCCTGGGCACAAAACGGTAACGGACTCGATAATCTGGACTGGGTTGAAGAAAAGGAGCCGCCTCCACCTGCGTTCTCCAAGGAACGCGCGCTGCCACTGGAAATGCCCAGCTACGTATCGGTTCGCGTAGCCATAGACCCGGCGACCGTGCTGGTTGGCAACGATGGCATCGTGCGCTACGTCGTGGTCATGAGCAATGCCACTGGCACGGTCAATGCGGCCTACGAAGGTATACGCTGCGCCAGTGACCAGGTGAAAACCTATGCACGGGCGGGCAGTTCTGGCACATGGGGCTTGGTGGAAACACCGGCTTGGCGTGATCTGAATGACAACCAGCCCTCACGGCATGCCCATATATTTGCACGCCAAGCAGCCTGTCAATCACATGTCGCCAACAGCAAGGCAGAGATCACCAAGGCGCTGCAAACCGGCAAGAAACCCACCACTGGCGAAAAATACTCCGACTTTTGAAGTACCCGGGGGGCGACTTAACGGCTTAGCACCAAGTTGTCCCGGTGCAGCATCTCAGGCTCCGCCGCGTAGCCCAGCAGGCGCTCAAATTCACTTGACGGTTTGCGGCAAATGAGCCGTGCCTCCGCACTGGAATAGTTGGCCAAGCCGCGTGCAATCTCTTGGCCCGCCTCGTCGCGCACGGCGATCACATCGCCGCGTGAGAAGTCCCCATCCACCAACACCATGCCGATCGGCAGCAGGCTCTTGCCTTCGTCCCGCACCTTGGCGGCGGCGCCGGAATCCACGACCACTGCACCGCGCATCTGCAAGTGGTCGGCCATCCATTGCTTGCGGGCCTGGTTCTTCTGGGTTTGGGCAATCAACAGTGTTCCAATGGCATCACCCTGCGTGAGCCGCACCAAGGCATCAGCCTCGCGCCCCCAGGCAATCACGGTAGACGCTCCGGAACCCGCTGCACGCTTGGCCGCGAGTATCTTGGTCAGCATGCCACCGCGCCCAATACTCGAACCCGCACCGCCCGCCATCAACTCCAGTGCAGGATCACCCGCCTTGGCCTCATGCACAAACTCAGCGGCCGGATCCTTGCGCGGGTCAGCTGTATACAAGCCCTTCTGATCGGTCAAGATAACCAGCGCATCAGCTTCCACCAGATTGGCAACCAAGGCGCCAAGGGTGTCGTTGTCACCGAACTTGATCTCGTCATTGACCACGGTATCGTTCTCGTTGATCACCGGCACCACACCCAGCTTCAGAAGTGTCAGCAGCGTCGATCGCGCGTTGAGGTAGCGCTCACGGTCAGCCAAATCGGCGTGGGTCAGCAGCACTTGGGCGCTGCCCAGGCCGTTCGCAGAGAGTTTGGACTCGTACATCTGAGCCAGCCCCATCTGCCCCACGGCAGCCGCAGCCTGCAGCTCGTGAACTTCCTTGGGTCGGCTGGCCCACCCCAAGCGCTTCATGCCTTCGGCAATCGCCCCACTGGACACCATGATGACTTCGCGCCCATCACGGATCAGCAAGGCCAGTTGGCGGCACCATTCGCCAATCGCCTGCTCATCCAGTCCCCGGCCCTCGTTGGTGACCAGACTGGACCCCACCTTGACCACCACACGCCGCGCTTCACGCAATACCGGGGAGCTGAATTTTTGAGTCATTTTAGCCTATAGCCCTCATCATTACTGCGCGAGCAGCTATCTAATTTATAGCAATCAAGAGGCGCTTGTATCGCCCTCATCCGAAGCACTTGCCAAGAAACGGGGGTCCACCTCCACATTCGGCTGCTCCGCCAGCTGTTGCGCCTTGACGTGCTTGTAGATTTCCTTGATCAGGGGCTCGCAGCCCTCGCGCGTCAATGCCGAGATTTCAAACACCGGGCCCTTGAACTTGAAACGCTTGACGAAATCCTTGATCAGCGCCGGCCGCTCATCGCCCGGCACCATGTCCAGTTTGTTGAGCACCAGCCAACGCGGCTTGTTGTACAGGGCTTCGTCATACTTCTTGAGCTCATTGACGATAGCCTTGGCCTGCGCCACTGTGTCCACGCTCTCGTCAAATGGCGCCATGTCCACCACGTGCAATAGCAGGCGGGTGCGTTGCAAATGGCGCAGGAACTGGTGCCCCAGACCGGCGCCTTCGGAAGCGCCTTCAATCAAGCCAGGAATATCCGCCACCACAAAGCTTTGCTCCGGTCCCACACGCACCACGCCCAGGTTGGGGTGCAGCGTGGTGAACGGGTAGTCGGCAATCTTGGGGCGGGCGTTGGAGACGGCGGCTATCAGCGTCGACTTGCCCGCGTTGGGCATGCCCAACAGACCCACATCGGCCAACACCTTGAGCTCGAGCTTGAGATTGCGCTTTTCGCCAGGCCAGCCGGGCGTCTTCTGGCGCGGAGCGCGGTTGATGGCGCTCTTGAAGCGCAAGTTGCCAAAACCACCGTCCCCCCCCTTGGCAATGGTGATGACCTCGCCTGGCGTGAGCAGCTCGAACAGCACTTCGCCCGTTTCGGCATCGCTGATGATGGTGCCCACGGGCATCTTGAGGGTGATGTCGTCACCAGCTGCACCAAACATGTCGGAGCCCATGCCGTGTTCACCGCGCTTGGCGTCGTAACGCCGCGCAAAGCGGTAGTCCACCAGGGTATTGAGATTGATGTCAGCTACTGCATAGACGTGGCCACCCCGACCACCATCACCACCGTTGGGCCCCCCAAATTCCTTGTACTTCTCGTGTCGGAAGGAGACGCAGCCGTTGCCACCATCTCCTGCGGCGATATCAATGTAGGCTTCGTCAACAAACTTCATGGCGAGTTCCTAGGTTAGAAATGAAAAACCCCGCGCGAAGGGCGCAGGGTTTCTCGGGGGAGCATGGGCAGTTTACGCTGCAGTGATGCTCACAGTGTGCTTGTTCAGCGCGCCCTTGACTGCGAACGACACGTGGCCGTCCACCAGTGCAAACAAGGTGTGGTCCACGCCGATACCGACGTTATCGCCGGGGTGGAACTTGGTGCCGCGCTGGCGCACGATGATGGAACCGGCACTCACCAGTTCGCCACCAAAAGCCTTCACGCCGAGCATCTTTGGCTTGGAATCACGTCCGTTGCGCGTAGAGCCGCCGCCTTTTTTCTGTGCCATGACCTATGCCCCTTAAGCGGAAATCGCGCCGATTTGCAGTTCGGTGAACTGTTGGCGGTGTCCTTGACGTTTCTGATAGTGCTTGCGACGACGCATCTTGAAAATCTTGACCTTGTCGTGCTTGCCGTGAGCCACTACTGTGACTGTAACTTTTGCGCCGGACACCAAGGGAGTGCCAACCTTCAGTTCAGCGCCGTTGCCGACTGCCAGAACCTGGTCGATCACGATCTCTTGGCCTACGTCCGCAGCAATCTGTTCTACTTTAATTTTTTCGCCAGTAGCAACGCGATATTGCTTGCCACCGGTTTTTATGACCGCGTACATGTTGACCTCTTGAATAGGAAAGTCTGCGAAAGAATTTTCACAGAGCCTGCGAGTATACCATTTCAAAAAAATCAGGAAACCCCTGCCCTGGCTGAACGGCACCCCTTGGTGGGTGCTCTCTATAATCCAGATAAACAAACCGGTTTACCGCCTTGCAAGTCACTACTCCCGGCTCTTCGACGGCTCTGTCCATCGTCGAAAACGACATGCGCCACGTCGACAGGGTCATCACCCAGAGGTTGGACTCGGGTGTACCGCTGGTTGGCAGCGTCTCCCAGTACATCATCTCTGCCGGTGGCAAGCGGTTGCGTCCTGTGCTGTTGCTGCTGTGTTGCGGGGCCTTGGGTTACGAAGGCGCCCAGCGCTACAACTTGGCTGCCGTGGTGGAATTCATTCATACGGCCACACTGTTGCATGACGATGTGGTGGACGACTCCGCCCTGCGCCGCGGCCACGCCACCGCCAATGCCAAGTTCGGCAACCCCGCCAGCGTGCTGGTGGGCGACTTTCTTTACTCCCGCGCCTTCCAGATGATGGTCGAAGCCCAGAGCATGCGCATCATGCAAGTGCTGGCCGACGCCACCAATGTGATAGCCGAGGGCGAAGTGCTTCAACTCATGAATATGCACAACGCCGCGCTGGATGAAGCTGGGTACCTCCAAGTCATTCGCTCCAAAACAGCCAAGCTGTTCGAGGCCAGCGCGCGTGTGGGCGCCATCCTGTCCCAGTCGACCACAGACCAAGAAGAGGCCTGCGCAGATTATGGTCAAGCGCTGGGAACCGCCTTTCAGGTCATCGATGATGTACTGGACTACACGGGCGACGCGACCGTCATGGGCAAAAACCTGGGCGACGATCTGCGGGAGGGCAAGACCACCCTGCCCCTGATTGCAGCCATGCAGCGCGGAGCCGAATCAGAGCGACTGACGATCCAGACCGCCATAGAGACAGGAGATGTGTCCATGCTGGATCAAGTGATTGCCATTGTTAAAAAGACTGGCGCACTTGAGGTGGCACAGGCTGCAGCTCGCAGCGAAGCACAGCGCGCCATCACGGCGGCACAACGTCTGCCAGCCGGTCCGCACACCGACTGTTTGGTACAATTGGCGACTCAGCTTTTAGAGCGAAACCATTGACTTCAATAGGTCTTGCTTTCCACACACGGGGTGTGGCCTAGTCCGGTAAGGCGCTTCGTTCGGGACGAAGAGATCGGAGGTTCGAATCCTCTCACCCCGACCATCTTTTGCGGTTCAACCGCTCTTCAAATGCACAAAGGGCTTGTCTTAAGACAAGCCCTTTTGTTTTGCTTTTGCGATCCATCCCCGCTGAATCAGCGGCCGTACACGTCCTCAAATCGCACAATATCGTCCTCACCCAGATAGCTGCCAGACTGCACCTCAATCATTTCCAGCGCCACCTTGCCAGGGTTCTCCAGACGGTGGGTAGTCCCCAACGGGATGTAGGTGGATTCGTTCTCGGACAGCAGATAGGCCTTCTCACCTTGTGTGACTTTCGCCGTACCGCTCACCACGATCCAATGCTCTGCACGATGGTGGTGCATCTGGAGGGACAGTGCGGCTCCGGGCTTCACCACAATGCGCTTGACCTGGAACCGCTCGCCGCTATCGACGCTGTCGTACCAGCCCCAAGGCCGAAATACCTTGCGATGCACCTGGCCCTCGCTGCGTCCTGCCTTCTTGAGCCGGTCCACAATCTTCTTCACATCCTGCGTCTTGTTCTTGTGGGCCACCAAGACCGCATCGGCAGTTTCCACCACGATCAGGTCGTCCACTCCGACGCACGCGATCAAACGCCCCTCCGAGAGTGCCAAGGTGTTGTGGCTGTCCTGCATCAAGACATCCCCCTGCGCCACGTTGCCTTGCCCATCCTTGGGAAGCACATTCCACAGAGCCTCCCAGGCCCCAACATCCGACCAACCCGCAGACAGCGGAATGACAACCCCCGGCGGCAGGGCCGACGGGGCCGACATGCCATTGCCGGCCAGACGCTCCATGACCGCATAGTCGATGGAGTCACTGGGGCACTGGCTGAATGCATCTTTGCCTACCCGCACAAACTCCCCATCTTCACGGCGATGTGCCCAAGCCTGCTCGCAAGCCTCGGCAATATCTGCACGGCACACGGAAAGGGCCTTCAGCCACACTGACGCTCGCATCATGAACAGACCACTGTTCCAAGAATACGTGCCTTCCTGCAGATACGATTGAGCCGTTTCCAGATTGGGCTTTTCAACAAAACGCGCGATGCGTCTCGCACCGTCTGCGCCAAAGTCAGCACCAGACTGGATATATCCATAGCCCGTCTCCGGCGCATCCGGGGTGATCCCAAAGGTCACCACAGCCCCCTGCTCCGCAAGTGCGGCACCTTGTCGCACCACCGCCTGAAACGCACTAGTATCCACGATGACATGGTCTGCCGGCATGACCAGCAAGACGGGGTCCGCTCCTTTTTCGATAGCTGCTCGCGCAGCAACAGTGAGCGCAGGAGCAGTATTTCTACCCAAAGGCTCCAAGACCACAGTGCCGCTCTTTCCCATCAGGCGCAATTGCTCAGCAATCACAAAGCGGTACTCCTCGTTGCACACGACCAAAGGGGGCGCGACTTCCAGGCCAGCTGCGCCGTCGATACGACGCACAGTTGCCTGCAACAACGAGTCATCGCCAATCAGGGGAAGAAGTTGCTTGGGGTATTTTTCACGTGACAAGGGCCAAAGGCGCGTGCCCGATCCGCCCGAGAGCACTACCGGTTGAATCAACATAGCAATTCCAGTTCAATACAAAAGCTTTAGGCGCGAGCATCACCCCAGCGCAACCGAGATGTGTCATCGCCACGGTATAGGGTTTCGCCATGGCGATTGACGCAATAGTGGCGCGACACAATCATCTCGAAGAAGTGCATGTCTGCTGGAATGCGGGTGTATTCAAACAGCACGCCACGGGTGATGCGCGCGCCCGTCCGGATCACACTTCCATTGCCAATCCAAGCCGGCCCAATGATGGTGGCTCCCGGCTCAATCTGTACGCTGGAACCGATGTACACCGGCCCTTCAATCTTGACCTTGTCCCATGGCACCCGCGTATTCAGACCCACCCAGACACCCGGCCGCACTTCCTTGCCGGGCATGCGCATGTAATCGATCTCACCACTCAGCACGCGCTGCAGGACAGACCAATAATCGCTCACCCGACCAATGTCCAACCAGTTGAATGGGCGATTCTGCACATAGAAAGGCTGCTTTTCTTGTGCCAGCTGGGGAAACAGCTGGGAGCCGATGTCATAGACCTGCCCCGCGGGGACCTTGCATAGGACATCTGGTTCAAATATGTAGATGCCCGTACTGGCCAATGTAGACAGCGCCTCTTCCGGTTTGGGTTTTTCCTGGAAGGATTGGATTCGGCCATCGGCATCCGCGACCACCATGCCGTAGGACTGCACATCCTCGCGTGGCACATCCAAAGCAACAACGCTTGCCAAGGCCCCCTTCGCCTTGTGTTCAGCCAAGGCAGCAGTGATGTCCAGATCAATCAAGGCATCACCGCACAGCACCAAAGTAGTGTCATCAAAGAAACCACTGAAATCCTGAATGTGGCGCATCCCCCCCGCCGACCCCAGAGGTCGCGGCAGGATATCCCCGTGCTCACGCACCCCTTCATAGGAATACCCAATCTCCACACCCCAGCGGCTTCCATCGCCGAAGTACTGCTCAATACGCTGATGGTGGTAGGCCACGTTCACCATGATTTCCTTGATGCCGTGGCGTGCCAGATGCTCAATCAGGTACTCCATCACCGGTTTGCCCAAGATGGGCACCATCGGTTTGGGCAGATCCTTGGTCAGGGGACGCACACGCGTTCCCTGACCGGCCGCCAAGATCATTCCTTTTGCCATTTATTGTTCCTTGCCATATCTGCAGTTCATGGAGGTCCCCCAAAGCCGGCCGAGTAACAGCCATTTGATTGCCAAAGTGTATCGCCCGCACCTAGTCCATAAGGACTAACCATATGCACAATCGTCATGGCATAGGCAGAAATTTCGTACCGAAATGTCACACAATTGCCATCAGACTTTGTAAAAAATTTGCACATCCATACAAGGCTATTCCAATAGTTTTGGAGTTCTTTCCCTAGGGTTCGTGCAATTGGGTAGCACCAAAACGTGAAAAAGTTCACAGTTTTCAGCGCCTGCAACGATTGGATGCAAATTCACCCGTTTGGGGGATGGGCGTAGTCCAATCAGATCAGTAACATCCGCCACTCGCTCTAGGTAATTAGCATTAACCCTTACCCCACCCCAGCCATGTCTTTCCTACCTTCGCTGGCCCCTGAAGAATTGCAGCAGTACCACCGGGTGGTGACCCACTCCGTGGAAGTGCGCAGCCATTTTGATGTGCTCATCTGGTTACAAGGAGACATGCAACGCTACCTTCCGCACGACATTCTGGTTGCGGCCTGGGGAGATTTTGCGTCCGGAGCGGTTCAGCATGACATCATTTCTGCCCTAGCGGGCGTTCGGTCCCATGCATCCCATGCCGGAGCCATTACCCCCCTGCTGATGCGTTTGTTCACCCGCTGGGCCGAGTTCAACAATAAACCTTTCAGCCTGAATACCGGTGAAAGTGGCTTTCTACTGGAAGACACTGGCTTGAAAAGTGCTTTGGGTGGAGCACTGCAAAAAATGCGTTCCGCAGCGGTGCACGGTATCCGCGATGAGCGCGGCAGCCACGACTGCCTTTACGTTGCATTCAGCAGCCGCGAGCAATTCACCGAAATGGAGCGTGGAGCCATGGCCATGGTGCTTCCCTACATTGATACAGCCTTGCGCCAGGTGGAGCACCTGCCTCACCAGTCGCAGCCCCCCAACGCACCGACCAGCTTTGATGATGGATTGCTCAGAATCAACCACGACCTGTCGGACCGGGAAGCCGAAATCCTCAAATGGGTCGCCTTGGGCAAGACCAACCCCGAAATCGGCTGCATCCTGGAAATCAGCGCCTTCACCGTCAAAAACCACATGCAGCGCGTGTTCAAGAAACTGGACGTATCCAACCGGGCACAGGCAGTAGGCAAATTCCGGTCATGGGTCAACCATGCATAAGGCCCACGTCACCCTGTCGGCAGCGGCACTCAACCGTGGCGGCGAACACCCCACCATTGGCAAAGACAACCTGCTGAGCCTTTTCGAGTCTGCGGTCTGCCCAGCGGCCTTGGTCACGTCCCTCTGGGGATTAGCCTACTACGCAGAAGGCAGTGTGCTGCCAGCCTACATGCTGCTGTCAGTGCTCACCTTCGCCCTGACCTTTCCCGGGGAATCACGCCTGCAGTCGTCCATCGGCACCGTGCTGCTGGATATCGCCATCAACTGGGTATGGATCGCTGGCCTGCTGGGCATCACCGGCTATGCCACCGGCTATATCCGCGAGTTCTCTCAAGAGGCCCTGCTCGCCTGGCTGTGGGTGGCTCCGGCCACCGAAGTGCTCGCCACCTTGGGGCTGCGCATGGCGGCCCCCGTGGTGCTCAAACTGCAAGGCCCCAAGCAGCGCGCACTGATTGTGGGCATGAATGAGCAAGGCCTCGCGTTGGCATCCAAACTCAAGGACTCACCGTATTCCCGCGTCGAGCTTGCCGGCTTTGTAGACAGCCGAAGCACCGAACGCTTGCACCCGGGTAACTCCCACCCGCTTCTCGGCAAGATCGACCAGTTGGCCTGCATTGCGCAACAAAATCGAATCCAGGTCATCTACCTGTCGCTGCCCATGGCTTCACAGCCGCGCATCCTGGCCATCCTCGATGAGCTCAAGGACACCACGGCATCGATCTACTTTGTGCCCGACATGTTTGTGACCGACCTGATCCAGGGACACCCCAGCTCCGTCTGCGGCATGCCAGTCATCTCTGTCTGTGAAACCCCATTCCGTGGCCAGAACGGCACAGTCAAGCGGCTCAGCGACATCGTGTTCTCGCTCATCATCCTCGCGCTGATTGCCCCCATCCTGCTGATCATCGCTGCGGCCGTGAAATTCACTTCACCAGGTCCCATCATCTTCAAGCAGCGCCGCTACGGTCTGGATGGCGAGGAAATCCTGGTCTACAAGTTCCGTTCCATGACGGTGACGGAAGATGGCGGCAGCATCCAGCAGGCGCAGAAGAACGACTCCCGCATCACCCCGCTAGGGGGCATCCTGCGCAAGACATCTCTGGATGAGTTACCCCAATTCATCAACGTGCTGCAAGGCCGCATGAGCATCGTTGGTCCTCGCCCGCACGCCGTGGCACACAACGAGCTCTACCGCAAGCTCATCAAGGGCTATATGGTGCGCCACAAGGTCAAGCCCGGCATTACCGGCTGGGCACAGGTCAACGGCTACCGCGGTGAAACCGAAACACTGGACAAGATGCAGGGCCGCATCGACTACGACCTGGACTACCTGCGCAACTGGTCTCTGCGACTGGATATCCACATCATCCTCAAGACCGTGCGTCTGGTCATCAAAGACCAGCAGGCCTACTGAGCATGTTTGCACGCGACTCCATCCACACTGTCGTGGCGATATGTGCCTGCGCCGGCACTGCGCAGGCGCAAGAGGGGCCGTTGACGCTGACTGCCAGCTACGCGGCGCAAACCGACAGCAACTTGTTCCGCCTTCCCTCCAGTGCCAACACACAGGCATTGATAGGTAAGGACAGTGCAGCAGAACAGATTGGCGTGACCACCTTGGGTATCGGGCTGAATACCCAACAGAGTCTGCAGAAGCTGGAGTTTGATGTCAATCTGGTGGACTACAAGTACCAGAATTTCAACTACCTCAGCTTTACGGCCACTAACTACAACGCAACTTGGCAATGGGCCCTGACACCGCGCTTCACTGGTACGCTCAGTTCCAACCGCAAGGAAACGCTCAACAATTTCAGCGATTACACGAGTTATAGCCAACGCAACCAGCGCACGGATACATCTACAGCCTTGAATGGGGAATACCAATTGGATGGCAACTGGCGCGTGCTTGGAGGCATTGGTACAACGCGTCAAGCGAACCAACTTGCGGTCTCCGCAGGTAGCGACTACACCAGCAACTCGGCCAGCGCCGGCGTACGGTATGCCTTTCCATCCGGCAGCGGCATGACCTATCAGGCTCGCCTTGGCAGCGGCAATTACCTGAACCGCACCATTCCCAATGCCGGTCAATACGATGACAGTTTCAAGCAGTTGGACAACGATCTGCGCCTTCACTGGGTACTCGGCGGCGGCAACACCGCAGAGCTGTACATCACCCACGTCAATCGCACCCACCCCACTTATGGCCAGCGCGATTACAGCGGCTTCAACACCGGAGCCACGCTGGACTGGGCCATCAGCGGGAAGACGGGGATGAACCTGGGCTTCAGCCACACACTGGACGCCTACGCCACTGCCAACAGCAATTACAGCCAGACAGACAAACTGAGCCTAGGCCCCGTCTGGCAGTTCAGTCCGAAAGCGGCATTGCGCCTGCGTTACGACTGGGCGCAGCGTGACTACCTGGGCTCGCCGGGAGGTACGGCCAGCACGCGACGCGACACCACCCGCGACACATCCATTTCCGTCAACTGGCAACCCTTCCAGCAACTCGCCCTGAGTGCAGCCTTGCAGGGTTCATCAAGAGGCTCCAACCAGGCGGGGCTCGATTACGACAGCACCCAGGTGCTCTTCACTGCCCAACTCACCTACTAACCGGGACAACTTTCCATGCGCTTCACATCACGCCAGCTCAGTACCACCGCCATTGCCTGCGCCATTGCCTTGGGTTTGGCCGCCTGCGGCAACAAGGACGACAAGAAAGTAGCCACCCAAGTAGCGGCCAAAGTAGGCTCCGAAGAGATCTCTGTGCACCAGATCAACCAGGTGCTCAGCCGTACGTCTGCTGCAAATGGTGCACAAAACGCGCAAGCCATGGGCCGCGAAGTGCTGGAAAAACTCATTGACCAGCAACTCGCCGTGGACCAAGCCACTGAAAACAAGCTGCACCGCTCACCCGAGGTTGTTGCCCAAATCGAGGCCGCGCGCCGCGACATCCTGGCCCGCGCCTACATCCAGCAAATCACGAGCGCTACACAGAAACCTACTGCGGAAGAAAGCAAGAAGTACTTTGCGGACAATCCCGCACTGTTCAGCGAACGCCGCATCTACAACGTGCAGGAAATCGTGGTGCCGGCCGCTGCCGGTGTTGCCGATCTGCTGCGCCCGATTGCCAGCACCGGCCGCCCCCTGGAAGAAGCGGCCACCCTGCTCAAGAGCAAGAACATCCAGTTTGGCGGTGGCAGTGCCACCCGCGCCGCAGAGCAAATCCCGCTGGAGGTGCTGCCCCGCATCCACGCGCTCAAAGATGGTCAGAGCACGCTGATCGAAACGCCACAGACGGTCACGTTGCTGCGTGTGGTGTCGTCCCAGTCCGCGCCGGTCCCCCAAGAGGCTGCCCTGCCCCGTATTGAGCAGTTTCTGGTGAACCAGCGCGCCGGAGAGGCCGTGGCAGCCAATCTCAAGCAACTGCGCGCCAGCACCAAGATCACCTACATGGGCGAATTTGCCAATGCGCCCGTCGCGCCTGCAGCCAGTGCGGAGCCAGTGCCCGCAGCACCGGCAACTGCTCCCGCCAAATCCGCCATCGAAAAAGGCGTGGCCGGACTGAAGTAAGCCCTTCCACATAGCAGGAATACTTATGAGCACTCTCCGCGTTCTTCGTCTATTGGCTTGCACCACACTGGCCTTGTGGGGGCTGCTGGTGCATGCCCAGGGTCAGGCTGATTACCCGCTAGGCGCAGGTGACACCATCCGCATCCAGGTCTTCCAGAACCCCGACCTCACCATCGAAACCCGCGTCTCCGAGCTCGGCAGCATCACCTATCCGCTCATTGGCGCCGTAGAGCTTGGTGGCCTGTCTGTCGCGGCCGCAGAAAAGAAGATTGCGAATGCGTTGCAAACCGGCGGGTTCATCCAGAAGCCTCAAGTCAATATCGCACTGATCCAGATCCGCGGCAACCAGGTTTCCGTCCTTGGTCAAGTGGCGCGCCCGGGCCGCTTTCCGCTGGAAACGGTGAACACCCGCCTCAGCGACATGCTGGCCAATGCGGGCGGTGCGACACCCAACGGCGATGACATTGCCATCCTGACCGGTGTGCGCAATGGACAGCCCTTCCGCAAAGAAATTGACATTCCGCAACTCTTTTTGGCCCCCAGCACCACCGACAACGTGCTGCTCCAGGGCGGTGACACCATCTACGTACACCGCGCCACGGTTTTCTATATTTATGGCGAGGTACAACGCCCCGGCTCCTACCGCGTAGAACGCAGCATGACCGTTATGCAGGCCCTGGCCCAAGGTGGCGGCCCCAGCGCGCGCGGCAGTGAAAAGCGGCTGCGCCTGCATCGCAAGGCCGACAACGGCAGCATCCAACAGCTTGAGCCCCAGCTGACCGACCCCATCCTTCCCAACGACGTGCTCTACGTCAAGGAAAGCATTTTCTAAGCACGGCCCCACCATGACACTTCAACAGTTCCTCCTCATACTCCGGGCACGCTGGAAGATCGGCCTGCTGGTGTTCGCCCTCACCGTAGCCACCACGGTGATCATTAGCCTCCTGCTGCCCAAGCAGTACACCGCCAGTACGGCCGTGGTGGTGGATGTGCGCTCACCCGACCCGGTCAGCGGCCTGATGCTGCAAGGCATGATGGCGCCGGGCTATATGGCCACCCAGGTCGACATCATCAATAGTGACCGCGTTGCACAAATGGTAGTGAAGAGTCTGGGCATGGAAAAAAGCCCCGCCATCCAGGCCCAATGGCAAGAGGCGACTCAAGGCAAAGGCCAGTTGCGTGACTGGCTGGCAACCCTGTTGCAAAAACAGCTGGACGTCAAACCCAGCCGGGAAAGCAATGTCATCAACATCAACTACACCGGCTCTGACCCCGAGTTTGCTGCAGCTGTCGCCAATGCCTTTGCCCAAGCCTATATCGATGTGAACCTGGACTTGCGCGTAGCACCAGCCCGCCAGTACGCCTCCTTCTTTGACGAACAGACCAAAGCTGCACGCGAGAAACTGGAAAAGGCCCAGCAAGCGCTGTCCGACTACCAACAGAAAAATGGCATCACAAGCACCGACGAGCGCCTGGACTTTGAAACCGCAAAACTCAATGAAACCAGCAGCCAGCTCACCGGCATCCAAGGCCAGACGACAGACAGCCAGAGCAAGCGTGCCAGCGGCAAGGCAGACACCGTTGCCGAGGTAATGCAAAGCCCCCTTATCAACGGGCTCAAGGCGGACATCGCCCGCCTGGAAGCCAAACTCAATGAAAGCAGGGGCAATCTTGGCGCCAACCATCCACAGATTTTGCGTTCCGAGTCCGAACTGGCCACCCTGCGCGCCCAACTCGACGCCGAGACACGCAAGATCACCAGCTCCATTGAAACAACCTACCAGGTGAGCAAGCAGCGTGAGGCACAGTTGCAAGGCGCGTTGGCCAGTCAAAAGGCTCGCGTGCTGCTCCTCAACAAGCAGCGTGATGAGCTCAATGTGCTACGCCGCGATATTGAATCGGCCCAACGCTCTTTTGAAATTGTGAGCCAACGCGCCTCACAGACCAATATCGAGAGCCAGACCAACCAGACTAATATTGCGGTGCTGAATCCCGCGATCGCGCCGCCTGCGCCGTCCAAACCTCGCGTACTCCTCAACGTTCTGGTATCTATATTCTTGGGTGCCCTGTTGGGTATTGGCTTGGCTCTGCTGCTGGAGCTTGCAAACCGCCGTGTACGCTCCACCGATGACTTAGTGGAAGCCCTGCAGCTCCCTGTACTCGGTGCCGTCAGCTCGGCATCTGGCATGTTCAAACGCACCACCTTGGGAGTCAGCGCATGAACCAGGTCCGAACCATTGGTGACATTCTGGTCGCAACCGGCCGCCTGAGCCAGGATGATGCGGCCCGCATTGTGGAGCGACAGCACGCCGACAAAGTGCAGTTTGGCGATGCTGCACTAGCCCTGAAGGTACTCACCAAAGACGACATCGACTTTGCGCTAAGCAAGCAGTTTGACTACGCCTACCTCAGCGACCAGGACGACACCGTCAGCCATGAAATCGTGGCGGCCTACAAACCCTTCAGCCGCGTGGGCGAAAACCTGCGCGCCGTACGCAGTCAGCTCATGCTGCGCTGGTTCAATACTGACCCGGCCCACAAGGTCATCGCCATCGTCAGCCCTGGCCGCGGCGAAGGCCGCAGTTTCATCGCTGCCAACCTGGCTGTGGTGTTTGCCCAGCAAGGAGAGCGCACGCTGCTGATTGACGCCGACCTGCGCGCCCAACCAGGCCGCGGCCAGCAGGCCCTCTTCAAACTTGGCAAGAGCGCCGGCCTATCCGGCATTCTGGCCAACCGTGCCGGACTGGAAGTTGCGCAACTCATTCCAGGTCTGCCAGGCCTGGCCGTACTGCCCGCGGGCGCCACACCACCCAATCCGCAGGAGTTGCTAGGCCGCCCCGCTTTTGGCAACCTGCTACGCGGTGCTAGCCAGCAGTTTGATGTCGTCATCATAGATACCCCATCAGGTACCGAATTCGCCGACGCAGAGGTAACGGCAGCGCGTGCGGGGGCAGCTTTACTGGTAGCCCGCAAAAATCAGAGCCGCGTCCCTCAAGCCAATCAATTGGCCCATCGCCTGCAGGACAGCGGTGTCGCACTGGTGGGCTCTGTGCTCAACGATGCATGAGCACGCCCATGCCCGGTATCTACCACGGTAAGCCGGCACGGTGGGCTGAGCTGTGGGCCTGGTTGCCAGTCATCTTCGGTCTTGGGATCCTGTATCTCCCCAGTTTGTATGACTTGTTCACGGGCATCTGGGCCCAGGATGAGCAGATGCACGGCCCCATCGTGCTCGCAATTTCCTGCTGGCTCATCCATCGAACTTGGCCAGACATGTTGGCCAACAGCCGTGGCGAGCCAGCGAGTGCGTGGGGCTGGCCGCTACTGGTAGTGGGTCTGCTGCTCTACACACTCGGTCGCTCACAAGACATCCTGCTGTTCGAAGTTGGATCTGTCATATGGCTTTTGACTGGCATTGCTTTACTCAATCTGAGCGCCAAAGCAGTGAAGGCGCAATGGTTTGCCTTGTTCTTCATGCTGTTTATGGTCCCTTTACCTGGCGCAGTGGTTGACACCGTCACTATGCCCATGAAGATGGCTGTATCGTATGTTGCCGAACAAGTCCTGTTCTGGCTGGGCTACCCGATTGGTCGGAATGGAGTGATCCTTCAGATTGGCCAATACATGCTGCTAGTCGCTGATGCCTGCGCAGGACTACACACTTTGTTGACACTAGAGGCTCTAGGCCTGCTGTATCTGAACATCGTGCGCCGCGATTCTCTCTTTCGCAATGCAGGACTTGCCCTGCTCATTGTTCCCATCTCATTCACTGCCAATGTCATCCGCGTGATGGCATTGAGCCTGATTACCTATCACTTTGGAGATGCAGCAGGCCAAGGTTTCCTGCATGGTTTTGCCGGCATGGTGTTGTTTTTGAGCGCGCTCCTGTTAATTATCAGCTTCGACAGTGCCTTACAAAAATTTGAAGGCTTACGCAATCGCTCTTTTCAGAAGAATAGGCCATTGGTATGAGCCCCACAGTCAAAAAATGGTGCATCTTGGTGCTCATGGTGATGTCTGCGGCAACCGCTAGCATGACAAAGCCTCGCATCGTTCTGGCAGAGTCACGCAGCGATGTGGAATTGGAGAAGAACATCCCCCAACAATTCGGGACATGGCGCGCCCTGCCCCTTTCATCGGGGCAACTTGTTAACCCCCAGCAGACTGAGCTCCTCAATAAACTCTATTCACAAATTCTCACGAGAAGTTATGTGAATGCCAAGGGTGAACTGATGATGCTGTCCATTGCCTACGGAGCCAATCAGAGTGATGGATTGGCACTGCACTTCCCGGATGTCTGTTATCCCGCACAAGGCTTTCAGGTGAAGTCGACAACGAAAACAGTGCTGAATACCGATTTTGGCCACATTCCGGTCAAGCAACTCAGCACGCAGTTGGGCAACCGTAAAGAACCCCTGACCTATTGGTCCACTGTTGGTGACCAGGTTGTGCAAGGCGGTACCCAGGCCAAACTTGCCCAGCTCAGCTATGGCCTCAAAGGACAGATTCCGGACGGCTTGGTTTTCCGCGTTTCGTCTTTGTCCGGTGACCCAGTCAATGCCTACCGATTGCAGGAGAGTTTTGTTGATGCGCTGTTGGCCGCAGTATCGCCAGAAATGCGTCGATTCCTGATCGGAAGTATTGGCACTGCAGCGACTACGGAAGAACGATGACGCAGGCAATGCCGATCTCCAACACAGAGAGGCCAGATGTCTCTGTACTCATCGTGAACTACAACGGGCTTCGTTTTCTCGAAGAATGCTTGACGTCGGTTCAAACCGCTTTCAGCAAATACAGCTTTGAAATCGTGGTTGTTGACAACGCATCACAAGACGGAAGCCAGCTGTATCTGAAAAACCGAGCGGACATCCGCTACGTCGAATCGACGTCCAATTTGGGTTTTACGGGCGGAAACAATTTGGCTGCAGAGCACGCAAGTGGCCGTACGCTTTTGCTGCTGAACAACGACACCAAAGTAAATGCTGGCTTGGACCCGCTGATTGACCAAGTGGTGCGTTGCGGGGCGGGGGCAGTCGGTGCGCGGCTGATCTACGGCGATGGAAGAAAACAGTATTCCGTCGGACTTCATCACAGCCCCATCAGACTTGTACTCTCGTGGATAGGCCTGGAGAAAAGACATCTCGTCCCAGCGATATTCAGAAGGATAGAGTCCGATCCTTCTTTCTACGACCAGTCCCATGCAGAAGTGGATTGGGTGTCAGGTGCCTGTCTTGCCACCCCTAGACAACTCTGGCAGCAACTCCGCGGCCTAGACGACTCCTTCTTTATGTACTGTGAAGATGTGGACTACTGCCTACGGGTGCGCAAGGCCGGACATCGAGTTGCTTACGCTGCAGATACGCTGGTCACCCACTACGAAGGCTCTGGACGCCCGTGGATCGGTGAGTCTGCCCTTCAACGCACGGCGCGCTCTTATGGCCTGTATCTGCAGAAGCACCATTCAAATTCCGTGGCAAGAATGACATCATTTGGTGTCGCCGCAGTTTTCTTCCTGCGAGCAATAGCCTTCAGCGTGCAAGCCATGCTGCAGAAACTGGGCCAACGCGACCATCACATCGCTGCAGAAAAAAGCAAAGCCTATTTCTCCGTAGGTCGCTTCCTCACCCGTCAGGCTCTACATGGTGTCGATCCTGTTGCAGGAGCGCGCTAAATGAAGGCGACAACACCGGATGTGTTATCTGAAGTCCCCCTGAAGTATGCGGCTTGGCCGCTTTACTCACTTCTCTTTCTTCTGCTGGCCAACTCCGTTCTTCCTGTAGAGCTGCTCAGTGCCCTGAACGGATACTTTCTTCTCTTGGCACTATTCGTCTGGATATCAAAGAAGCGGCCACTTCCCAAATCACTAGCAGTGGTGTATTGGGGCTTTCTTGCCATGCTGGCCGTGGGTATGGTGACCGGCTTGGAGAACGAGCTCTACCCCTACCTAAAGGATGCTTGGTACTTCGTGAACCCCGTCGTTGTGATCACGGTCGGCTACTGCTTTGGTGCGCAAACACCACTGCTGCGCAACGCACTGCGTATTGTGTTGATCGCAGGACTCATTCTTGCCTCCTATCATCTTTCAAAATTCGCACTGAATCCCTCGCTTTTCAGCCTGCCTGCCACCGAAGTCCGAGCTATCGCAGGCAACGGGAATTTTGTCGTGGGGTTGGCATTCGCACTATTGCTGGGTCGCTTTGGAAAATGGCGCGAATCCTTTGCCATTCACCCCATGCTGGGCTGGTTCATGCTGGGTATGTGCGCAGCTTCCGTCGGCTTGGCCTATTCCCGCACATTGGTATTGGTGGCAATGGTCTTCTGGGTAGCTCTGCGCGGCTACATGGTCGGTTCGCGCTTTGTCAAGGTCGTGGTGCTCGCCATCATCACGCTCGCTGTATTGGGCACCGTGGCGTCACTGCTGCCCAAAGCTACAGAAATGGAGAAGAAGACGTTCACCGGCAAACTGCTGCGTTCCGCGCAGGAACTCACTGTCTCAGACTATCAAGACGAGCAAAGCATTAACGACAACTTTCGCGGATTTGAAAGCGCCAGAGCGCTGAAATCCTATGCTGCCGGAGGTATCTCCAGCTGGCTCGGTGGCCGCGGATTTGGACACTTTGTAGACCTTGGTGTTTTCCTCAATCTGGGAGAAGGCCCCATGCGCTACATCCCCATATTGCACAACGGAATCATCTATGTCCTGGTGAAGACAGGTGCCCTGGGGCTGATCTTTTATTTACTCACACTGGCATGGGTTTTCAAACGCGGTTCCGACGCATCTCGAAACGAAACCGGTAGCGAACCGTTTGCAGGAAGAGTCGTCCAGGGCTGTGTCGCCGTCTTGCTGTTCACCTCTTGGTTGATATCTGGACCATTCAACAAGTCGGCTCTCTTTGCCGTGCTCTTGCTACTGGGGTTTTCACTTTCAATCATTGAGCGCAAAGAGTGGCTGAAATGAAAATCCTGGTCCTCTCCCCATTTCTGTGCGGACCGAACTCCGGCAATGGAGGCGGCGTACTCACCTATCGGCAAATTTCGACATTAGCGCAAAACCATGCGGTTTCTTTCCTCTCGTTCTCCGGCATCCTGCCCGTCGATGTGGAAGCGCAATGCACCCAGGCACTCAAGCAAGTTTGCACTCATGTAGATACCGTTCCCATGCAAATTGACCGCTGGCGAGTGGTGACCGCCGCGCTGGGCTCCCTGCTGCTGCGTCGCCCGCATCTTGCTTCGATTTGCTGGCTGCCCCCTATGCGTGACACTCTGCGCGACCGCATCCTGAAGCTCCAGCCGGATGTGGTCTGGATACAGTTTCCACAAATGGCCCAGTATGTTCTTGTCTGTGACGAAGTGCCCTGCGTCATGGACGTGCAAGACGCCTACACCTTGTCTGGTTTTCGGCAGGCCCAACGTATCAAGGGGCTGTTGGGCCAGTTCCGCTCCTTCCTGGATTGGGTGTGCTGGTCCCGCCACGAGGCGGCGTTGTACCCCAAGTTCTCCGCCGTTCTCACGCTATCTGAACAAGACGCCAACGTGCTCCACGCCATGAATCCGCAGACAACCCCCATAGCTCTCGGACTTCCCCTGGCACAGGTTGTGGAAAGCGCCTCCCTGCCAGTCCCCATGCGGGTAGGCTTTGCAGGAGCGTTTGGACACAAACCCAACGTGGAAGGTCTGACGTGGTTCCTGACCCAGGTCTGGCCCAAAGTTCGAGAGCAAGTGCCCAACGCCAGCCTTCTGGTGGCCGGGCGCCATGCGCCCAATAGCCTGACCACCAACCATGACCCCAGTGTTGAGTTCGCTGGATTCGTGCCCGATATTTCTACATTCTATGCATCCAATACCGTTACCGTGGCACCCATGGTCAGCGGCGGCGGCGTGAAGATCAAATCCGTCGAAGCCATGCTGGCCGGCAGTGCACTGGTTTCTACTCGCATCGGCATTGAGGGTATTGGCGCAATGCACGGCCAGGACGCCATGATTGCCGACCATCCAGACGCGTTCGCAGACGCAGTCGTCAATTTGCTCACGGACGCCCCCCTGCGCGAACGCATAGCGACCTCAGCCAAGGCACGCGCAGCACAGCAATTCTCCGTATCCGCCTGGACCAGCAAGGTTGCCCAAGTGCTAGCCCGCACGGTATCAAGCCATGGCTAAGTCCAATACAGCGAATCGCGTATCAGACGCCACAGGTACGCTGTGGGCTTACATACAGAACTGGGCCGCCAGGGGAATATCGCTGCTCGTGTTCTTTGTATTGGTGCGGGTTCTGTCCCCTGCGGAGTTCGGAACCTTCGCCATCACCATGGTATTCATCACCCTAGGAGAAATCTTTGTCGAACAGTTATTTGGCCACGCCATTGTTCAGCGCAAGGAACTCACCGAATCCCATTTGAGCACAGCCTTCTGGGCCACGTTGCTACTGGGTCTGATCATGACCCTCGGCGCATTCATTGCAGCGCCCCACTTTGCCTCGGCCTTCGACAGTCCGGACTCCGCGCCACTCATCATGGGCATCACACCGGTTTTCGTCTTCATGGCGCTCAACAGCGTGCCTGCAGCACTGCTGTTTCGTGAACTGGACTACCGGACCCTCACCCGCCGCACAGCATTCGCCAATCTGTTTAGCGGGGGCGCAGCCATTGCAGCGGCTATTGCAGACTGGGGCGTATGGACGTTTGTGCTCCAGCAACTGGTGTTTCAAGCGGTCAGCACTGCCGTGCTCTGGCACAGCGAAGCCTGGCGCCCGCACAGAGTTTTCAGCCCACATGCTTTGCGCGAACTATTGAGTTTCTCGGCACGCGTTACGGCTGGAAAGCTTTTGGATTTAGTCGAAACGCGCGTTGTAGAGCTCATCATCGCCCGCCATCTCGGCATTGTGGCGGTAGGCAACTTTTCGGTTGCGGCCAGGGCACAGACAGCGGCAACTCAATTGCTTGCAGCGCCGTTATGGGCATCGTCCATCCCGATATTTGCACGACGCCAAGCCGACTCCGGAGATTTGCTGAACTCGCTGCGCGAGCGATCCTTGCTTGCCGCATTCGTCGTCGCCCCCGCGTTTCTATTTGCTGCGGCCACCGCAGAATCGTTGGTGCTGACCGTGTTTGGAGAGCAATGGCATGACTCTGTGATTCCCTTTCAGTTGCTATGTTTGCTCATTGCCGTACGTTCATTCACCGCGTTATATGGAGCCGCCCTGCAGGCAACAGGTGCAGCTGGATCGGTTGCAAAGAACACCCTGGTCCGCTCACTGGCCTCCATGTGCGCCTTGCTATTCCTCTTGCCCTATGGGCCGGAGGGAGCAGCGGCAAGTCTGCTGATAGGCCAACTGATTTCTGTTCCTTTCATTTTTGTCAGTCTTCGCACGAAGTTAGGTTGGTCTCCCATGAAGTTGCTACCTCAAATCATCAAACCAATACTCGCTGCCCTAAGCGCCGCAATCGTCGGCGCGCTGGTGACGCATGCGCTGCAAGGGAATATGCCCCAAGCTTGGACGACTTTGATCGGGGCCATTACATGCGGCTCAGTTTTTATTGGATTCGCAGTTCTTCTGGCACCGAACCAGTTGTTGAAACTTAGTCGGAAGCTGCCAAGCTTGGCTGCACAAAATTCTGAAAGAATGTTGAACACAGTCATTCGACTCGAAGACAGCATGTCTGTTCGGCTGTATCAACTACTGTTGAGCTGGAGCTTTCGCTCGGCTATTTCCGATCCCGACCGTGGCAGTCTTATCTTAGTTTTTGGCGATGCCTACTCCATCACAGGCTCCGTGGGTGATCAAGCCCTTTTTGGAGGGCTTATTGATCTGCTTCGTGAGGCGGGTGTATCTCACGCTCGAGTGCTTTGTCGCCCAAACGTCGCTTTACCCACAGTAGAGGGCCTTACTTTGAAGCCGCTTCCTTTATGGGGAAGCTTTGCAAATGCGCATCGCCTAGGTAAGGAAATCACTACATCGCGCGGTCTGATAGTGGTCGGAGCCGACACACTGGACGGTTTCTATTCACGGTTTGAATCTCTGCTGCGCATCCAGGTCGCTGGCTTCGCAGCTGCACGCGGCGTACCGTCCATCCTGTGCAGCTTTAGTTTCAACGAAACACCTGACCAAGCCACAGTCAATGCCTTCCGAAAGCTCCCTCAGGGGGTATCCATTTTTTGCCGAGATGCCATTTCCCGCGATCGCCTCGCCAAAGTAGTCGGTGACACACGGGTGGAGCTCACGTCCGATCTCGCCTATCTGCTGCAGCCTTCGTCCAACAGCGATGTTGAGGCACGCTTAGCCGCATGGCTGGCTGATGGACACCGTGGACCTGGCCCCGTCATTGGCTGGAACATGTCGCCCCACTCACTGATGCTACTCACTGAAACCCAACGGTTCGCAGCAACAAAATCTGCAGCTAGAACGATCGAGCGGCTGGTAGCGGAGCGCGGCGCCACCATAGTGCTGGTCCCCCACGACTTCCGTCCCCATGCCAGTGATCCTTCCATGCTGGCAGACATTTATACGCAGCTTCCGGATGAGACACGCGCGCGCGTGATGCTGGCACAAGGCCCTTATGCGGCGGCCGATGTCAAGCAGATGTGTGCACATTTCGACTTTGTCCTGACAGGCCGCATGCACTTGATGATCGCTGCCCTCGGCAGGGATGTGCCCGTACTCGCCATGGAGTATCAAGGAAAGTTCGCCGGCGCCTTGGCTCATTTCGGTTTGGGCCAAGAACAATTGATGGAGCCTGCAGACGTGTGCTCAGCAGAACAGTTGTACCTGCGTGTGTGTCGACAACTGGACAGCCTGGAACACACAAAAATCCAAATCAAGAAACTACGGCCGGTAGTTCAGCACATGGCGGCAGCTTCGCTACTCCTCAAACTCGGCAAGCAGTTATGAGAACAGCATTGATCCAGGGCCGTGCCGCGTGGGGGTTAGCCCTCTTGCTCCTGTGTTGCTGCCTCCCCAGTGCTGCTCGCGACATCACCTTGGGTGTTTTCTACTACCCTGGTTGGTCACCGTATACCAAGGGCCCCAAGGAGCCAGATCCTTGGCAAGCGATTCAGGCGTACCCGGAGCGTGAGCCATTGCTGGGTTGGTACCACGATGGAAAGCGTGAGACCTTGGAACAGCAGTTGGGCTGGATGGCGGACCACGGCATTGATTTTGTGACCTTTGACTGGTACTGGGAAAACGGACGCCCGGCGCCAGAGTCGTCTTTGCGCGCCTACTTGCAGTCTGCGGGACGTAGCCGTGTGCAGTACAACCTGCTCTGGGCCAACCACAATAAGGAGCCCCGCACACTCGTCGAATGGCAAGCCCTGGTGGACTACTGGCTCAACCGGCACATGCAGAACCCGGAGTACCTGCGCCTGGACGGCAAACCCGTGCTGACCATCTTTTCCCCGGATATGTTGCGCGATCAAGCCAAGCATTTGGGATTGCCGGTGGCCGCGATGCTGGACATGGCACGGGACCGGGCCAAGGCACTGGGGTTACCCGGGATTTACTTTGTGTTGTGCGTAGCTGCTACCGATTATTGGGTGCTTGACTTTGCACCCAAATCCGGTGTGGACGCACTCACTGCCTACAACTACCACTTTGGTGTTGCCGGAGACGCAAACAAGCGTACCGCAGACTCACATAGCTTTGAAGAGTTGGACAGCGGCTACCAAATGCAATGGCAATGGATACTGAAAAACAGCAAGCTACCCTACTTTGTCCCCATGACATCTGGCTGGGACAAGCGCCCATGGGGTGGCAGTGGCAAAGACCCCTTGCACGACAACTCGATGTCAACACCTGATAGTTTTGAGCAGCATTTGCTCAAAGCCAAGGCGGTGATCAAGGCGTACCCGGGCAAGACCAGAGGCATTGGCATGGTTTGTTGCTGGAACGAGTTCGGCGAGGGTTCTTATATCGAGCCCACCAAACGCCATGGTCTGGCTTACTTGCAGCGGTTGCGCTCTGTTTTTGGGAGCAGCAAGGAATGAGCGTGCACCGCACTACCTCCCTGCGGCCCGGTGCACGCCGGCCGGTGATTGGAGTGGACTTCCACACCTTCGACGGGATATTTCAAGGGAGCCGCAGTCATGTGCTTGGTCTCTTCAAAGAAGCAGTGCGCATGGCCCCCGAGATAAATTTCATCCTGTTCCTGGACAATCCCGAACGCCTGCTAGCAGAGCATCCGGAGTTTGATTTGCCTCATGTACGCACGGTGCGCATGCCGCATCGTCCCGGGCCGGTACGACTGGGCTGGCAACTACCCTGGCTTCAAGTGCGTGAAAAGCTGGATTTGTTGCACACGCAGTATCGGCTTCCTTTCGTACCGCTAGGGCCATGTGCCTGCACGATCCATGATGTGCTGTTCGAAAGCCACCCGGAATACTTTCCCAAGACTTTTACATGGCAATCAAAATTAACTTTCAGGCTTGCCGCACATCTCTCGCGTTTGTTGTTTAGCGTCAGTGCGTTTTCTCGCACCGAAATTTCCACGCGATACGGGATTGCACCGGATCGCATCGAGATTGTGTACAACGGTGTTGATCTCCACCGCTTCTTTCCCGGAGCCGCAGGGGTGGAACTCCTGGCCCAGTTAGGTCTTGAGAGGGCTGGCTACCTGCTAACGGTAGGGCGTTTGGAGCCCCGCAAAAACCATGTTCGTCTGATCCAGGCATATGCACAGCTGGGTCCTGATGCGCCACCTTTGGTATGTGTTGGGCAACGCGACTTTGGTTACGAACCTGCACTGGCAGCCGCAAGTGCGCTTGGTGTGGCTGATCGCGTGCATTTCCTCGAGAAGGTGGGGGACGATGTTCTGCCAGCGTTGATGCGCAATGCGCGCGCATTTGTGTTTCCTGCCATCGCAGAGGGTTTTGGCATGCCTGTCGCAGAGGCACTGGCCAGCGGCGTACCCGTGGTGACCAGCAACACGACCTCGTTACCCGAGGTTGCTGGCGGCGCAGCGATTCTTGTCGATCCCCTGGACATTGCCGACATCGCCGCTGGCATCAACCGTGCCTTGGACCCTGCGCAGCCAATCGAACGACTCGTGGCCCAGGGGCTTGCGCAGGTTCAGAAATTCAGCTGGGCGGCTTCGGCACGGACATTGGTGACCGCCTATCGACGCTTTTTTGCAGAACGGTATGCACAGACTGGAACAATATCCCCCGGAGAGCGCGTGTGAGTTTGCGTGTTTTCATCATGTTGCCGCGCCACCTGGACACCCAGAAGTGGGGGAAAGACTTTGTTGATGGAACAGTGCCGGACAAGACGCCGTATGGCTATCACTTTGCCGCTGAGCTGGGAGCCGAAGTCAGCTTCTCTCGCCCCACAGTAACGCCAACGGGGCTGGCAGGATTCCTGGATCGCGTTGTCAAGCGCTTGCTGGGCTTTGATGTCAGGCATGCGTGGAAAAATCGCTCCGAGCTGCTGGGCCGCAAGCACGATGTGATCTGGACCCACACAGAGTACGAACACCTGGCGATAGCGGCATTGCGTCTGCTGAGTCCGCGTCCGGCCCCTCCGGTTATTGCCCAGTCGGTCTGGTTGATCGATGTGTGGCCTGGACTCTGGGGTCCAAAGCGCTGGCTGTACCGCTTGCTGCTGCGACAAGCAACCGTTGCAACATTTCATTCGACAAAGAACGAGGCCATTGCCAGGGGCATTTTTTCCGAAACTCCAACGGAAGTGGTGCCATTTGGTATCTCGCTGGACAGCTTTCCATTGCAGAAGCCCCGTACACGCTTTGACCCCAGCAGAGCCATACGCGTGCTCGCTCTTGGAAATGACCGCCACAGGGACTGGGATACGCTCTACAAAGCCTTAGGCGGGCATCCTGAGTTCGAATTGCGTGTCGGCTCAGGCACTTGGCCCAGAGCCTTTACCGCGACCAATACCAGCGCAAAGGTGATGAGGCAGGCAGAAGTGCGTTCGGCATATGGATGGGCAGACTGCGTCACCGTTCCACTCAAGCCCAATCTGCACGCGTCCGGCATCACTGCGATCCTTGAGGCCATCGCCTCTGGTATTCCGGTGATTGCAACTCAGACAGGGGGGCTGGAAACATATATTGACGATAGCGGCATATGCTACGTAGCCCAAGGTGATGCAGCAGCCTTGCGTCGGGCCATTCTGGCGCTGTCTTCCGACCCGCACGCAGCACGTGAGCGTGCGATCAAAGCCCAAGAACAACTTCTCCAACGCAACCTGACATCACGTGGATTCGCGCATCGGCACGTCCTCTTGTCCAGACGCATCATCCAGCCCCCACTCTCTGGCTATCGCAAGCCGTAACAACTCATGCCAAAAACCCTTCGTATCCTCGGAACCCGCGGCGTGCCTGCCGCCCACGGCGGCTTTGAAACCTTTGCGGAATATTTGTCGCTGTACCTGGTCGCCCAAGGCTGGCGCGTGGTGGTGTATTGCCAGGAAGACGGCACAGGCCCGGTGTTTGAGGACAGTTGGCAGGGTGTGGAGCGCGTCCGTATTCCTGTGAGCCAGGAAGGCCCCAAGGGCACCATCGTGTTTGACTGGCAGGCCACAGCCCATGCCGCACGCCATCAGGATTTGTGCCTGACACTGGGCTACAACACAGCGGTTTTCTGTGCGCTGCTGCGCCTCAAGGGCATTCCCAATGTCATCAACATGGACGGCATCGAGTGGTCACGTATGAAGTGGGGGCCTGTGGCCAAGACTTGGTTCTGGCTCAATGATTGGGCCGGCTGCTGGCTGGGCAACCACCTTGTGGCAGATCATCCGCAGATCAACGTGCACCTGACCAGCCGCGTGCGTGCCGCCAAGATCACCACCATCCCGTACGGGGCCGACGCCATCACCAGCGCTCCAACGGGCCCGGTGGAGGCACTGGGTCTGCAGCCCGGGCGGTATATGAGCGTCATTGCACGGCCGGAGCCGGAGAACTCGCTGCTGGAAATCGTCAAGGGATTTTCTGCCAGTCCCCGGGGCATGCAGTTGGTAGTGCTCGGCAAATATGCGGAGTCCAACGTGTACCACCGTGCGGTCAAGGAGGTGGCAAGCCCTGAAGTGAAGTTTGTAGGGGCCATTTACGACAAGACAGTGGTGCAGGCGCTGCGCTTTCACAGTGCCGCCTACGTACATGGGCACCAGGTCGGCGGAACCAATCCATCTTTGGTAGAGGCTTTGGGGGCGGGCAATGCCGTCATTGCGCACGACAACCGCTTCAACCGATGGGTGGTGGGCGAAGGCGCGGTGTATTTCAGCGCAGCGGAGGGCTTTGCCGCATGCATGGACAAGGTGCAGGCCCAGCCCGACATGCTGACTGAGCTGCGGCAGCAAGGACAGATGCGCTACCTGCAGGAATTCACCTGGCCCCATGTGCTGAAGCAGTACGAAGACCTGTTGCTGCGTTATCTGCCGGCGTAAATTGCTATCAAAAATGAAGCTGCTCGCTCAATATCCACGCGGTCCATTTACCAATTTCCCATAGATTGCTTGGCGACAACGTGATCTCGCAGCACGCATCCCGAGAATGTGCCCCCCAATCGCCCGGCTTTTCACCCGTTTGACCCAAGTGCGCCACCGATAATGGTGGCGTTTCTTTTTGCCCCACGTACCACCACGTATGACCAAAGTTGCACTCATCACCGGCGTGACCGGTCAGGACGGCGCCTATCTGGCTGAGCTGTTGCTTTCCAAGGGCTACGCGGTACACGGCATCAAACGCCGTGCGTCCAGCTTCAACACGGACCGGATCGACCACCTGTACCAGGACCCGCATGTGTCCAAGCGTAACTTCACGCTGCACTATGGTGACCTGACCGACAGCAGCAACCTGATCCGCATCATCCAGCTGGTGCAGCCCGATGAGATCTACAACCTGGGTGCCATGAGCCACGTGGCAGTGAGCTTCGAGAGCCCGGAGTACACGGCCGATGCCGATGGCATGGGCACCCTGCGCATCCTGGAGGCCATCCGCATCCTGGGTCTGGAGAAAAAAACCCGGTTCTACCAGGCGTCCACCTCGGAGCTGTATGGCTTGGTACAGGAAACACCGCAAAAAGAAACCACTCCGTTCTACCCTCGCAGCCCCTATGCCGTGGCCAAGCTGTATGCCTACTGGATCACGGTGAACTACCGTGAGGCCTATGGCATGTACGCGTGCAACGGCATCCTGTTCAACCATGAGAGCCCGCTGCGCGGTGAGACTTTTGTCACCCGCAAGATCACACGGGCCATCGCCCGCATTGCACTGGGCCTGCAGGACTGCCTGTACCTGGGCAACCTGAGCGCCCTGCGCGACTGGGGCCATGCACGTGACTATGTCGAAATGCAGTGGTTGATGCTGCAGCAGGACAAGCCGGAGGACTTCGTCATCGCTACCGGTGTGCAATACAGCGTGCGCCAGTTTGTGGAGTTTGCTGCGGCCGAACTCGGCATCCAGTTGGCCTGGAGCGGCAGCAACGAGCAGGAGACAGGCACGGTGACTGGCGTCTCTGGCAAGCAGACCAAATGCAAGGTGGGCGATGTGGTCGTGAAGGTGGACCCCCGCTACTACCGCCCCACCGAAGTGGAAACCCTGCTCGGCGACCCGAGCAAGGCCAAGGAGAAGCTGGGTTGGACCCCCAAGACCACGGTCCGGGAACTGGTGGCCGAGATGGTGCAAGCCGACTTCACCAGCGCCAAACGCGATGCCATGGTGCAGCTGGCTGGCTTCCAGACCTACGACCACAACGAGTAACGGGCAATGACGGCGCACATGCACAAGGCTGCCCGGATCTACGTGGCCGGCCACCGCGGCCTGGTGGGCTCGGCCATTGTTCGCCACCTGCAAGCTGCGGGCTACAGCAAGCTCCTGCTGCGTACCCATGCCGAGCTGGATCTGGCCAACCAGGGTGCCACGGAAGCATTCTTTGCCAAAGAGAAGCCGGACTATGTGTTTCTGGCCGCTGCCAGGGTCGGCGGCATTCTGGCCAACAACAGCTACCCGGCGGACTTTATCCGCGACAACCTGTCCATCCAGAACAACATCATCCATGCGGCCTACCTCAACCAGGCCCAGCGGCTGATGTTTCTGGGGTCGAGCTGCATTTACCCCAAACTGGCACCCCAGCCCATGCGTGAGCAGGACTTGCTGACCGGCCCCCTGGAGCCCACCAACCGGCCCTACGCGCTGGCCAAGATTGCCGGCATCGAAATGTGCTGGAGCTACAACCGGCAGCACGGCACCCGGTATTTGGCTGCCATGCCCACCAACCTGTACGGGCCGGGCGACAACTACCACCCCAGCAACAGCCACGTGATTCCGGCGCTGCTACGAAAATTCAACGAAGCCAAGCAGACTGGGACAACTGAAGTAGTGGTGTGGGGCACAGGCACGCCGAAACGGGAGTTCATGTACAGCGAGGACATGGCAGCGGCTTGCGTGCACCTGATGAACCTGCCGGACGCGGCATACGCTGCCCTGCTGGGCAGTGATGAAAGCGTGAGTGGCCGCTTCGAGCCTCCACTGGTCAACATCGGGGTGGGCGAAGACCTGAGCATTCGGGAACTGGCAGAGTTGGTGCAGGACGTGGTGGGCTACGAAGGAAGGATCGTGTTTGACACGACCAAACCCGACGGCACGCCGCGCAAGCTGATGGATGTGTCCCGACTGCACGCGACCGGATTCCGTGCAGCGACACCTCTGCGCCAGGGACTTGAGCGCGCCAACGCAGACTTTCTCCGCACCCCAAAGCCCTGATATTTTTATATGCTATCAATACAGAAGCGCGTTGCGCAGTATTGACGGAGGCTAGAAGCCCATATTCATGAAAACCTGAAGGAACTATAGACGCCGCTCCAAGCGCCTTCTAGGATGCCAACCCCATGAATGTAATGACCCTGCAAGAGATCGCCACCCAATCCGGCGTGGCCTTTGGCACCAGCGGTGCGCGTGGTTTGGTAACCGACATGACACCCGCGTTGTGCCACGCCTACACCACGGCGTTTTTGCTGGCGGTGGCGCCCAAGGCAACCAGCGTGGTGCTGGGCCACGACTTGCGTCCCAGCAGTCCGGCCATCGCTGCTGCGTGTGCACAAGCGGCCATAGACCTCGGCATGGAAGTGGTCTATGCAGGCGCCCTGCCCACACCCGCATTGGCACTGTACGGCGCGCAAACCGGGGCGCCCACCGTGGTGGTCACCGGCAGCCACATCCCCTTTGACCGCAATGGCATCAAGTTCTACCGCGAAGACGGTGAGATCAGCAAGGCGGACGAGCAGGCCATGCTCAACCACTTGGTGGGACTGCCCAAGAACCTGCAGCTAGCCCCCTTACCAGAACCGCAGCCCGCGGTGCGCCAAGCGTATCTGGCACGCTATGTGCCCTTCTTCGGCAGCGAGGCTTTGGCGGGCACGACGGTAGCCATGTACGAGCACTCCAGTGTGGCGCGTGATGTGCTGCCTGACATCTTGCGCGGCCTGGGCGCGGAAGTGATTCCGCTGGAACGCTCGGACGAGTTCGTCCCCATCGACACCGAGGCCGTGCGTCACGAAGATGTGGAACGGGCGCGCGAATGGGCTGCCGTTTATGACTTTGATGCTGTCGTTTCCACAGACGGTGATGCAGACCGCCCACTGATCGGCGACGAAAACGGAGAGTGGCTGCGTGGTGATGTGGTTGGCATTATCTGTGCCCAGTATCTGCGGGCGCAAGCCGTGGTCACACCGGTGAGCAGCAACACGGCGCTGGAGCGCAGCCAGGCCTTCCTTCAGGTGGTGCGCACACGTATTGGCTCGCCCTACGTGATTGCCGGTATGGAGAGCGCGCTGGCCCAGGGCGCCGAGCTAGTGGTGGGCTACGAGGCCAATGGCGGCTTTCTACTGGGCAGCCAAGTGCTTCGCAACGGCCAACGCCTCGGGCCTTTGCCCACGCGAGATGCCGTGCTGCCCATCGTGGCGCTGCTGTGCGCCGCCAAGGAGCACAACCTCAAGATGTCAGAGCTGGGCCACAAACTGCCCAAGCGCTTTACCGCCAGCGACCGGCTGCAGAACTTTGCCACCCAAGCCAGCCAGGCATTGCTCGCCCGCCTGAAAGACGACACCGGGCTGATCAGCCAGCTACTAGCGCCCCACTCCGGCCCGCTGGAAGCGCTGGATGAAACCGATGGCCTGCGCGCCTTCTTTGCATCAGGAGACATCGTGCACCTGCGCCCCTCGGGCAACGCGCCGGAGCTGCGTTGCTACGCCGAATCCAGCACCGCCACGAACGCCCGCAAGCTCTGCGATGCCTGCCTGCTGCGCGTGCTGCAGGTGGCGGGCTGATTCAGCGTACCTTGCGGCGGCGCAGCTGCCAACCGAGAACGCCCAGGCCCGCCAGCAGCATGGCCAGGGACTCGGGTTCCGGGACGGGCGACACATTGATGTTGTCGACCGCCAGATAGGCGCCTGCAAAGCTGCCCAACCGCACCGACGTCAGATTGGTAAAACCCGTCAGCGCATAGGACTCAAAGGCCCCATACGCCACAGACACGGTGCTGGAAACACTGGAACCATTGGCCCGGTAGCCCGTGATCTCTAGCGCCAGCGGCGTGGGGCCAAAGTTGTGCCAGCCACCCAAATCCAGACTGGAGACATTGAACGCCGTTCCCGATACCGCGGAGAAGGACTCTGTACCGGCACCGCTGGATCGGTAGACTAAAAAATGCGTGCCATTGCTGGCCCCATAGCCCGCAGCGTCAAAAATGCCGTGCAGGTCCGTCGTCGTGAACTGGTAGCCGGAGCTGATCAAAGAAGTGCTGCTTGCAGCCAGCGGGCTCGACAGGTCTTCAAAGTTGATCGTGCTGGCGGCAGCCGATTGCCCACCGAGCATGGCACTCAGACCAAGCAACACGCCCAAGGCTTTGGTTGTGATTTGCATGATGGTTCTCCCTTATTTCTTCAAAGAATGCCTGTCATCGTGGCAGTGGCCGTGGTGCTCTTGGGCCCTGTCACTGTGCAATTGATCGTCACATTCGGCCCAATCGCTGTCGGAAACCCCACCGGCCCCATCGAGTACCCATTTGGCAAGCCCCCCTGCAACAGAGTGCCTGCATCTTCACACTGCGTAATCGCAAACCCGAGACTCCCGTTCGCTTTACGACTTGAATAATTAATGGCCGAAGCAGAGGAAATCCCCCCCGCAACGCCCCGCGTCGCCGCTACCTGCGCATCCGAACTCAAATCCACAAACTTCGGAATCGCCACCGCCCCCAATACCCCCAAGATCACAATCACCATGACCAACTCAATCAGCGTGAAGCCACGCTGATGAGTCTTTTCGTGCAGCAAATGAAGGCTGGTGTACGGCAAGGTGAATTTGGGGCGCATCCAAGCAGCCAGGCTAGAAGTAACAAGTTGTTACCGCCAATCATATGCAGAAAAGCCAAACCCACAAATAGCCCGCTAAGACTATGGGCAGAACAGCAGTTGATCGGGCGCCGCAGACCTATTCGCGAGGTGCTGATGGACATCACCAACCCCAAGGTGGCGATCTTCTTCCCAGCCTTCCTGCCGCAGTTTGCCGATCCGGTCCGTGGCTAGGTGGCGCTGCAGATCGCCGCACTGGGGGTGTGTTCATCGCCACTGTCTTGCTCACCTTCAGCAGTATTGCCTGGTTCGCCGCCGACTTTGGCCAGGTGTTCAAGCGTTCCCTGCGCACCCAGCGCGTGCTGAACCGGATTGCCCGCGTGGTGTTCGTGGGTCTGGCGCTGCGCCTAGCGACGGCACAGCGCTAAAGAGCGGGGCACCCAAAGAGAAAAGGCGACCTGCGGGTCGCCTTTTTGCTATGAATTCAGGGGCTGCTTGCGCACTATCTATGGGGGCTGGATGCCATTTTCATGTGCAACGGCGCAAGATCAACTGGGGGCGAACTTCAGTCCGTCTTCGCCACTACTCAAAATCGCCCTATGCAGCAGTCACAGTCCTCATGGGCATATTAAGGACCACAATCTATAGCCTGGCACCAAACTTGCCCTGCCTACACATAGCCTGATCGGACTAGGCCGCGGTGGCCGGAGCAAAACCGGCAATTGCGGCGGCGATAATCGTCTGCGCTTTCGCGTTTCAGGGGCACTTTCACAATGACTATTCTGGTAACCGGCGGTGCCGGCTTCATTGGCAGCAACTTCGTGCTGGACTGGCTGGCGCAGTCTAACGAAACCGTCATCAATCTGGACAAGCTGACCTATGCCGGCAATCTGGAGAATCTGGCCAGCCTGCAGGGCGATGCCCGCCATGTGTTCGTGCAGGGCGACTTTGGCGACGCTGCGCTGGTGAGTCGCCTGCTGACGCAGTACCAGCCCCGCGCCATTCTCAATTTCGCAGCAGAAAGCCATGTGGACCGTTCCATCCACGGGCCGGAAGACTTCATCCAGACCAATATCGTGGGCACCTTCCATTTGCTGGAATGCGCTCGCGCCTACTTTGCGGGCCTGCAAGGCGAGGCCGAGGCAGCCTTCCGCTTCCTACATGTGTCTACCGACGAGGTGTACGGCTCACTGGCCCAAACGGACCCGGCATTCTCCGAAACCAACAAATACGAACCCAATAGTCCCTACAGCGCCAGCAAGGCCGCCAGCGACCACTTGGTGCGTGCCTACCACCACACCTACGGCCTGCCAGTGCTGACCACCAACTGCAGCAACAACTACGGCCCCTTCCATTTTCCGGAGAAGCTGATTCCGCTGATGATCGTGAACGCACAGGCGGATAAGCCCCTGCCGGTCTACGGCGACGGTCAGCAGATCCGCGACTGGCTGTATGTCAAAGATCACTGCAGCGCGATCCGCCGTGTGCTGGAAGCAGGCACGGTGGGCGAGACCTATAACGTGGGTGGCTGGAACGAAAAGCCGAATCTGGAGATCGTCCACACCGTGTGTGCTCTGCTGGACGAACTCAAGCCCCGCGCAGACGGCAAGCCCTACAAGGAACAGATCACTTACGTGACGGACCGTCCGGGCCACGACCGGCGCTACGCCATCGACGCGCGCAAGATTGAACGGCAGCTGGGCTGGAAACCCGCCGAAACGTTCGAAACCGGAATCCGCAAGACGGTGCAGTGGTATCTGGATCACCCGGACTGGGTCAGCAACGTGCAAAGTGGTGGCTACCGTGATTGGGTCAGCAAGCAGTACGGCAACGCCACAAAGGCTGCCGCATGAAGATCCTGTTGCTGGGTCGCAATGGCCAAGTGGGCTGGGAACTACAGCGCGCATTGAGCGTGCTAGGCGAGGTGGTGGCACTGGGCTCGGATGCCACGAAAAATCCTGACGAACTTTGCGGCAACTTCACCGACCTAGTAGGTTTGGAGCAAACCGTATTGCAAGTGCAGCCGGATGTCATCGTCAATGCAGCAGCCCACACCGCCGTGGACAAGGCCGAGAGCGAACCTGAGCTTGCACAAACAATTAACGCCCTAGCCCCGGCGGCTCTTGCGCAAGCAGCTACAAAAACAGGAGCATGGTTGGTGCACTACAGCACTGACTATGTGTTTGACGGCAGCGGCTCAATGCCCTGGAAAGAGACGGACGCAACCGCGCCCCTGAGCGTGTACGGTCAAACCAAACTGGAGGGTGAACGGGCCGTAGCCAGTACCCCCAAGCACCTGATCCTGCGCACCAGTTGGGTCTACGCTGCGCGTGGCGGCAACTTTGCCAAGACCATGCTGCGTCTGGCTGGCGAAAGGGAATCCCTCACCGTCATCAATGACCAGTTTGGCGCCCCAACCTCTGCGGAGTTGCTGGCAGATGTGACTGCACATGCGCTGCGGCAACTGCAAATCCGGCCCGCCTTGGCTGGCACCTATCACTGCACTGCTGGGGGAGAGACCAGTTGGCATGGCTACGCACAGTTTGTACTCGCCCAAGCACGGGCCTTGGGCATGACCCTCAAGGCGGGCCCCGCACAGGTGGCCCCTACCCCCACAAGCAGCTACCCCACCCCCGCCAAGCGCCCACTCAACTCGCGCCTAGACACCCATAAGCTGCAGGCGGCTTTTGGTCTGGCGCTGCCACACTGGCAGGTAGGTGTAGCGCGCATGCTGACCGAGATTTCAGGGAAATGACCATGACCAACAACACAGGCGCCAAGCAGCGCAAAGGCATCATTCTGGCGGGCGGCTCCGGCACGCGTCTGTACCCTGCCACACAAGTCGTCAGCAAGCAGTTGCTGCCCATTTATGACAAGCCCATGATCTATTACCCGCTCAGCGTTTTGCTGCTGGCGGGCATCAAGGAAGTGCTGGTCATCAGCACCCCGCAGGACACTCCCCGCTTTGAACAGCTGCTGGGCGATGGAAGCCAGTGGGGTATCTCGATTCAGTACGCTATTCAACCGTCCCCGGATGGACTCGCCCAGGCCTTCCTGATTGGCGAGAATTTTTTGGACGGAGCGCCAAGCACGCTGGTTCTGGGGGACAACATTTTCTACGGCCACGACTTTGCAGGCCTGCTGCAAAACGCCACCCGACAACAAACCGGCGCGACGGTGTTTGCCTATGCGGTGAACGATCCCGAGCGTTACGGTGTCGTGGAATTCAATCCCGAGGGCCGGGCGATCAGCCTAGAGGAAAAGCCCAAGGCCCCCAAGTCGCGCTACGCCGTGACCGGCCTGTACTTCTATGACGAGCAAGTCGTGACACTGGCCAAACAGGTCAAACCATCCGCCCGCGGCGAACTCGAAATCACTGATCTAAATCAGCTCTACTTGGAGCGTGGTCAGCTGGATGTACAGACCATGGGGCGCGGCTATGCTTGGCTGGATACGGGCACGCACGAGTCCATGCTGGAGGCCAGCCAGTTCATTTACACGATCGAAAACCGCCAAGGCCTCAAGGTGGCTTGCCCCGAGGAAATCGCTTGGCGCAGCGGCTGGATTGATGATGCGCAATTGCAGAAGCTGGCGCAACCGTTGGCAAAATCCGGTTACGGCCAATATCTGTTGCGACTGCTGAAGGATAAGGTGTTCTGATGAAGGTCACACCCACCGCGATTGCCGACGTTTTGCTGATCGAACCCAAGGTATTCGGGGACGAGCGTGGTTTTTTCTTCGAGAGTTTCAACGAACGCGCATTCCGGGAAACGACCGGGATCCGGCTGCCGTTCGTGCAAGACAACCACTCCAAGTCCGCACGCGGCGTATTGCGCGGCCTGCACTACCAAACCCAGCATGCACAGGGCAAGCTGGTGCGCGTAGCCGCCGGCGAAGTATTTGACGTCGCAGTCGATATACGCCGCGACTCACCAACTTACGGCCAGTGGGTGGGCGAAATCCTGTCGGCAGACAACAAACGACAGCTGTGGGTACCTCCCGGTTTGGCGCATGGCTTCCTGGTGCTTTCAGAGTCGGCCGAGTTTCTGTACAAAACCACGGACTATTACGCACCGGCTTTTGAGCGTTGCATCGCATGGAACGACCCGGATCTGGCCATTGCTTGGCCCTCTCTGGATATCCCACCCCAACTATCAGCCAAGGACGCTGATGGTTTGGCATTTGCGCAAGTCTGATCGGTCCAAGGGGGTAGCGTCGGCACTGTACGTAGCGGTGGGGAATATGCGACGCCGATTGCGCAATATTTGGGTGCCAATCGACCATGAATTGCACCAATGGCCTCTGCTTCGTATATCCTAGTTGGCTATGGCTGTAGCTGACTCTGTATCCCGCGATACCAACACCGTCGCGCTTCCCGGTATCGGGCGGGCGCTGGTGGCGGCTGGCAAGCTGCCTCAAAAGGCTGCCGAAGACCTGTACCGCAAGGCCATGGGCGGCAAAAGCAGCTTCATGGCGGAGCTGGTCGGTTCTGGTGCAGTCTCCCCCGCTGACTTGGCACACACCCTGTCCGCCGCATTTGCAGCTCCTTTGGTGGACCTGGATGCGGTAGACCCCCAGCGTCTGCCTAAAGGCCTGCTGGACCCCAAGATTTGCGCCGACTTCCGCGTATTGGTACTCAGCAAGCGTGGTAACCGCCTCATCATTGCAACGGCAGACCCATCGGATCAAGCCGCTGCCGAACGCATCAAGTTCTCCACCCAAATGGGCTTTGACTGGGTCATTGCCGAGTTCGACAAACTCTCCAAACTGGTAGACGCCAACACCACCACCGCCAGCGAGGCAATGGAAGACATCATTGGCGGTGACTTTGAGTTTGATGAAAGTGCGGCGGAAGTTGCCACCGAAACCACTGCGACCACAGCGGAGGTTGAAGATGCACCGGTGGTGCGTTTCCTGCACAAGATGCTCATGGACGCCTTCAGCATGCGAGCATCCGACCTGCACTTCGAGCCGTACGAACACACCTATCGCGTGCGTTTCCGGATCGACGGGGAGTTGCGCGAGATCGCCAGCCCTCCGATCGCCATCAAGGACAAGCTTGCCTCGCGCATCAAGGTGATCTCCCGTATGGATATCTCCGAGAAGCGGGTGCCCCAAGACGGACGCATGAAGCTCAAGGTGGGCGCGGACCGCGTCATCGACTTTCGCGTCAGCACACTGCCCACGCTATTTGGCGAAAAAATCGTGATCCGGATTCTGGACCCGAGCAGCGCCAAGCTTGGCATTGATGCCTTGGGCTATGAGGCAGAGGAAAAGGAGCGCCTGCTCAAGGCGATCGGCCGCCCCTACGGCATGATTCTGGTCACCGGTCCCACTGGGTCGGGCAAGACCGTGTCGTTGTACACCTGCCTGAACCTGCTCAACCAGCCCGGCGTCAATATTGCAACCGCAGAAGACCCATCGGAAATCAACCTCCCCGGCGTCAACCAGGTCAACGTCAACGAAAAGGCGGGACTGACCTTTGCAGCAGCGCTCAAGTCCTTCCTGCGCCAAGATCCTGACATCATTATGGTCGGTGAAATACGGGATCTGGAGACTGCAGATATCTCGATCAAAGCGGCCCAGACTGGCCACTTGGTTCTGTCCACTCTGCACACCAACGACGCGCCCACAACACTCACGCGCATGCGCAATATGGGCATACAACCCTTCAATATTGCATCAAGCGTGATCCTCATCACGGCCCAACGTCTGGCACGCCGGCTCTGTTTGAACTGCAAGCAACCAGCAGACGTGCCGCAAGCGGCGCTCCTGGATGCTGGCTACAAGGAGTCCGAAATTGACGGCAGTTGGAAGCCCTACCGTGCAGTAGGCTGCTCCATGTGTAACAACGGTTACAAAGGGCGTGTCGGCATTTACCAAGTGATGCCCATCAGCGAAGAGATTCAGCGCATCATCCTGCGAGACGGAAGTGCCATGGACATCGCTGCGCAATCGGAGGCGGAAGGCGTGCGCTCCCTGCGGCAAGCCGGCTTGCACAAAGTGAAACTCGGGCTGACTTCGTTGGAAGAAGTGCTAGCCGTCACCAACGAATAAGAGATAACCCAGGGGATCCTATGGCAACGGCAAAGTCTGCAGACACCAAAGACGCAGTTTTCGAATGGGAAGGCAAGGATCGCAATGGCAAGCAGGTGCGGGGGGAAATCCGCGCCCAAGGTGAAAACCAAGTCAAGTCTTCCCTGCGTCGCCAGGGCGTTACACCAACCAAGATCAAAAAACGCCGCATGCGCTCGGGCAAGAGCATTAAACCGAAGGATCTTGCCATTTTTACACGCCAACTGGCCACCATGATGAAAGCTGGTGTGCCTTTGCTGCAAGCCTTTGACATTGTGGGCCGCGGCAACCCCAACCCCAGCGTCACCAAACTTCTCAACGATATTCGTCAGGACGTTGAGACAGGCACATCTTTGAGTACGGCCTTCCGCAAGTACCCCATCTACTTCGACAACCTCTATTGCAATCTGGTCGAAGCTGGCGAGTCGGCCGGTATTTTGGACCAGTTGCTGGACCGTCTCGCAGTTTATATGGAGAAGACGGAAGCCATTAAATCCAAGATCAAGTCAGCGCTGATGTACCCCATTGCAGTGCTGGTGGTAGCCTTTGTCGTGGTGTCAGTGATCATGATTTTTGTGATCCCCTCCTTCAAACAAGTGTTCACTTCTTTCGGCGGTGAGTTACCCGCCCCTACGCTTTTGGTGATCGCCATGAGCGAGTTTTTCATCAGTTACTGGTACCTGATTTTCGGTGGTCTGGGCGGCGGCATCTACTTCTTCCTGCAGTCTTGGAAGCGCAATGAAAAAGTCCAAGCCTTCATGGACCGCCTGATGCTCAAGTTGCCCATCTTTGGCGTAATGGTCGACAAGAGTTGCGTGGCTCGCTGGACCCGTACGCTATCCACCATGTTTGCAGCCGGCGTACCGCTGGTCGAGGCACTGGACTCCGTCGGAGGCGCCTCCGGTAACATTGTTTACCAAACGGCGACCCAAAAAATTCAGCAAGAGGTCTCCACGGGCACTGCACTTACCGCTGCCATGACCAATGCCAACTTGTTCCCTAGTATGGTGCTGCAGATGTGCGCGATTGGCGAAGAGTCCGGCTCGATTGACCACATGCTGGGCAAGGCAGCTGACTTCTTTGAAGCGGAAGTGGACGACATGGTGGCCGGCATCTCCAGCCTCATGGAGCCCATTATCATCGTGGTGCTGGGTACCATCATCGGCGGCATTGTGGTCTCCATGTACCTGCCCATCTTCAAGTTGGGACAAGTGGTTTGATGCTGACGGGCGTACTCTGGCTGGACGCCAGTCTGATCGGCGTCTTGGGCTTGCTGGTTGGTAGCTTTCTCAATGTGGTCATTTACCGCCTGCCGACCATGATGGAGCGGGAATGGGCGACCGAGGCCGCCGAGATGACGGGCAAGGAAGCCCCTGCCACCGAGCCCTTCAACCTCATGGTGCCGCGCTCACGCTGTCCGCACTGTGGCCACACAATCCGATGGTTCGAAAATATACCTGTGCTTAGTTACGCAGTCCTGGGTGGGAAATGCGCGGATTGCAAGGCCCTTATCAGCCTGCGTTACCCTGCGGTGGAATTGGCAACAGGGGCGCTATTTCTCTGGTGCGGGCTGCAATGGGGGGCCAGCGCAACTGCCTTGGCTTGGTGTGCCTTCTGCGCACTGTTGCTGGGCTTGGCCTGCATAGACTGGGACACCACCCTGCTGCCTGACACCATGACGCTACCACTGATGTGGCTGGGCTTGGTGGCATCGGCCCTGCAATGGACGCAGGTGCCATTGGTTATTGCCTTCTGGGGTGCCGTGGCTGGCTACCTCTCGCTATGGTCCATCTACTGGGTATTCAAGCTCGTAACCGGCAAGGAAGGTATGGGCTACGGCGACTTCAAGCTGTTTGCGGCGCTGGGGGCCTGGTTTGGCTGGCCTCTGCTGATCCCCATGATCCTCATCGCCTCGGTGATAGGCGCCATCGTGGGCATTGCCATGAAGTTCAACAGCAGCCTGCGCGAAGGCCGCTATGTACCGTTTGGCCCCTTCCTCGCAGGCGCCGGCCTGGCCGCCCTGCTGCTGGGCCCACGCACCCTGCTGCAGTGGGTGAACCTCTAGACCATGGCGATGGCCTTGCGCTTGGGCCTCACAGGCGGCATCGGCAGCGGCAAAAGCACCGTGGCCGCCCAATGGCAGGCCATGGGCGCTGCCCTCATCGATGCGGACCAACTCGCCAAGGCCTGTACGGCCGCTGGCGGTGCAGCCATCCCGGCCATTGAAGCCACCTTTGGCCCCGAACTTCTGGATGCCAGCGGCGCCCTGAACCGGGACGCGATGCGAACCCTGGCCTTCAACGACTCCGGCGCCCGCGCCCGCCTGGAAGCCATCGTCCACCCCCTGGTCGGCCTAGCCATCGAGCAAGCAGCGCAATCAGCAGAATCCCAGGGCAGTCGTTGCCTGGTCTTTGATATCCCCCTGCTGGTGGAATCCGGCCATTGGCGCACCCGGCTGCAGCGCGTGCTGGTGGTGGACTGCGAACCCGAAACACAGATACAGCGGGTGATGCAACGCAACGGCCTGAGCCGCCCTGAAGTCGAGCGCATTTTGGCGGCCCAGGCCAGCCGTGCACAGCGCCTGCACGCTGCCGATGTGGTGCTCTACAACGACGGCATCACCTTGCCTGTTTTAGCCCGGCAGGTGCAGCAAATTGCAGAGCAGTTCGGGCTATGATTCGTCGTCCGGAAAATACAGCGTGATCCTCTACGAATACCCCTTCAACGAACGCATTCGCACCTATTTGCGGCTCGAACATCTGTTCTTGCGCCTTGGTGAGTTGATGGCGCGTTCGGAGCCGCTGGACCACCATTTCGCGCTAGCCACGATTTTTGAAGTCATGGACGTGGGCGCAAGGGCGGATCTGAAGTCCGATGTGCTCAAGGACCTGGACAAACAAAAGCAGGTGCTCAATGGCTACCGTGGCAACCCGGCCATTGCTGAATCAGTATTGGACCAGGTCATTGGCCAGCTGGACCACTGCTTTACCTCGCTCAACGGACTCACCGGCAAGGCTGGCCAGTCGTTGACCGAAAACGATTGGCTCATGAGCATCCGCAGCCGCGTGGGTATTCCCGGCGGAACCTGCGAGTTTGACCTGCCCGCCTATTACGCTTGGCAGCACCGCTCACCTGCGGTCCGCCAAAAAGACCTGCAGCGCTGGGCCTCCACCTTGGCGCCATTGGCCGAATCCATACACCTGCTGCTCAAGATGTTGCGCGACTCGGGCGCCCCCCAAAAGGTCGTGGCCGTGGGCGGGCAGTTCCAGCAAAACTTGCCGCAAGGTCGCACCTTCCAGCTCCTGCGTTTGGCGCTGGATCCTGCGCAGCAACTCATCCCCGAAATCAGTGGCAACCGCCTGATGGTGTCCATCCGTCTGATGCGCCATGACGAGGATGACCGCCTGCACCCAGCAGGTGAAGATGGCGCGTTTGAACTAACCCTCTGCTCCTGAGTGGAGCTGCGGCATGACAGCTTCCGTGCACGAAAAAGTCGTAGTCTGTCCGCAATGTGGCGGCGACAGCATCTACGCCGCAAGCAACCCCTACCGTCCCTTCTGCGGCGAGCGCTGCAAAAGTCTGGACTTGGGCGCCTGGGCTAGCGAGTCCTTTCGCGTTCCCAGCGAAGCACCGCCCGAAGACCTACAGTTTGGTGACCCCAAACTGCAATAGCTCCACATTCAAAACAGGGCTTAGCCCGCTAGGAATCTGCGCAAGCAGCTCCTGAATGTGTAGCACCCATGTGCTCTCGCTCAGTCGCAAACCATTCCAACACGGGAATCGTCCCGGGCAATACGGGTTGTACCTGCACCGGTAGCTGCTCCCAAGAGCAGGTCTGTGCTTCGCGCATCTGTAACTCACCTTCCCAGGCAAATACCTTGCAGAAGTTCAGCCGCACCAAGGCGTGCGGGTAGTCCACCAGCTCCACCTTCCAAGGCACAGCGGCCGCTATGGTGATGCCAATCTCTTCCTGCAACTCGCGCCGCAGCGCCTGCTCCACGGTCTCCCCCGCTTCCAGCTTACCGCCAGGAAACTCCCAGTAGCCCGCATAGGCCTTGCCCGCAGGGCGCGAAGTCAGCAGAAACGCACCGTCGGCGCGCACCAGCACACCCACGGCCACTTCCACCGCCTTGCGGTCTGGTCCGCCTTCGCGTGCCGCTTTTGGATCCGCAACCAAAGGCTGGTTCATGCCGGCGCCCGCCCTGCAAAATCCTTGGCAAACTGGTAGGCCACGCGTCCGCTGCGCGAACCGCGCTCCAGCGCCCACAGCAGGGCCTCGGCGCGTGCACTGGCAATGCGTTCTGCGCTGATGCCCAGGGCCCCCAGCCACTGGCCGACGATCGTCAGGTACTCGTCCTGACTGAAGGGGTAGAAGCTGACCCAGAGGCCAAATCGCTCGGATAGCGAAATCTTTTCTTCAACTACCTCTCCCGGGTGTACTTCGCCATCGTCCGTGTGCTTGTAGCTGAGGTTCTCCGACATGTACTCAGGGAGCAGGTGGCGGCGGTTGCTGGTCGCATAGATCAGCACATTCGGCGTGGCTGCTGCCACGGAGCCATCGAGCACCGACTTGAGGGCCTTGTAGCCCGCTTCACCCTCATCAAAACTCAGGTCGTCGCAAAACACGATGAACTTCTCGGGCCGCTGAGCGACCAACTCCACAATGTCGGTCAGGTCCACCAGGTCCGATTTGTCCACCTCGATGAGGCGCAGGCCCTGGGCGGCATAGGTGTGCAGACAGGCCCGGATCAGCGAGGACTTGCCAGTACCGCGTGCGCCGGTCAGCAGCACATTGTTGGCCGTCGCGCCGCGCACAAACTGGGCCGTGTTGCGCTGGATTTTTTCCTTCTGGTCATCGATCTCCTTGAGATCGTCCAGCGCCATGGCACCCACGTGCTGCACCGGCGTGATCACACCCTGGCCGGAGCGGCGACGGCGGTAACGGAAGGCGATGGAGGCATTCCAGTCCGGTTGCTCCACCCCGTGCGGCAACGAGGCCTCCACCCGTGCCATGAACTGCTCCGCACGCGCCAGAAAGCTCACCAGTTCCTTGCTCAGACTGTCACTCATGGGCCGGCTCAGGAACGGTAATCGGCGTTGATGGTCACGTACTCGTGGCTGAAGTCACAGGTCCAGACAGTTTGTGCCGCCTTGCCACGACCCAAGCCCACGCGCACGGTGATTTCGCTCTGCTTCATCACGCGCTGGCCGTCTTCCTCACGGTAGCTGGGGTTGCGCCCGCCGCGCGTTGCCACATGCACATCGTCCAGATGCAACTCGATACCAGTCTGGTCCAGGTCCTCAATGCCCGCATAGCCCACGGCCGCGAGGATACGGCCCAGATTCGGGTCACTGGCATAAAAGGCCGTCTTCACCAAGGGCGAGTGCGCAATCGCGTACGCTACTTTGCGGCATTCGTCTTCCGTGCGGCCGCCCTGGACCTGCACGGTGATGAACTTAGTCGCGCCCTCGCCGTCACGCACAATGGCTTGGGCCAACTGGCGTGCCACGCTCAGCATGGCGGCCAGCAAGGCCTGGCCATCGGCCGACTCCAGCGAAGTGATCTCGGCATTGCCTACTTGGTTGCTCGCAATCACCACCAGCGAATCGTTGGTGGAGGTATCGCCATCCACCGTCACGCGGTTGAAGGAGCCTTCGGCCAGGGCCAGCGAAAGCTGGTGCATGACCGATTGGCTTACACAAGCGTCGGTAGCGATGAAGCCCAGCATGGTGGCCATATTCGGGCGGATCATGCCAGCACCCTTGCTGATACCGCTGATGCTGATGCGCTTGCCGCCCAGTTCCAGCTGCGCGCCATAGGCCTTGGGCTGGGTGTCAGTGGTCATGATGCCTTCGGCTGCCTTGGCCCAATGATCCAGGCGCGCATCAGCAATCGCCGCGTCCAGCCCCGCCTCGATACGGTCCACTGGCAGCGGCTCCATGATCACACCGGTGGAAAAGGGCAGCACCTGTTGCGCACCAATGCCCAGCTTGGCGGCTAGCGCCTCACAGCTACGTTGCGCACGCGCCAAGCCGTCTGCACCAGTGCCCGCATTGGCGTTCCCAGTGTTGATCAGCAGTGCGCGCACGCCTTGGCCTGCGGCCAGGTGTTCGCGGCACAGTTGCACGGGCGCAGCGCAAAAGCGGTTGGAGGTGAATACCCCCGACACGCTGGCGCCCGCATCGAGCAGCACCACAGTCAAGTCCTTGCGACCTTGCTTGCGCACGCCCGCTTCGGTCACACCAATACGCACCCCCGCGATGGGGAACAGGGATGCCGCATCGGGCAGGGGAAGGTTCACAGGCATGGGATCCTCAGCTCAGTTGGCCGTGGCAGTGTTTGTACTTCTTGCCGCTACCGCAGGGGCAGGCGTCGTTGCGGCCCACGCGCGGCACATCGCTGGCGCTGGGCTTGACGGTGGTGTTATCCACTGTGGTCTCCACTTCACCGGTTTCGGTGGGCGCGCTGTAGGTCACATTGGCAATGCTTTCGCCACGGCTTTCCATGGCGTCAGCAGCCTGCTCCAGCTGCTCGCTGGACTGGATCTTCACCGTCATGAGAATCTTGGTGACTTCGTTCTTCACCGAGTCGAGCAACTGGCCGAACAGTTCGAAGGCTTCTCGCTTGTATTCCTGCTTTGGCTGCTTCTGCGCATAGCCGCGGAGATGGATGCCCTGGCGCAGGTAGTCCAGCGCGCTGAGGTGGTCGCGCCAATGGCTGTCGATGCTTTGCAGCAATACCATGCGTTCGAACTGGGTGAAGTTTTCAGCCCCCACCAGATCCACCTTGGCCTGGAAGGCCGCATTGGCCGCCTCCACCACGCGGGTCACTAGCTCTTCATCGGTGATGGAGCTGGCGTCCGACACCTGCTTTTGCAGGTCCAGCGCGATCTGCCAGTCGTCGCTCAATGCCTGCTGCAGCGCGGGAATGTCCCATTGCTCCTCAACGGACTCGGCCGGCACATACTGGCGCACCAGGTCTTCAAACGCACCTTCGCGCAGCGATGCAATCTGCGCACCCAGATCCTGCGCATCCAGAATCGCATTGCGCTGCTGGTAGATCACCTTGCGCTGGTCGTTGGACACATCGTCGTATTCCAGCAGTTGCTTGCGCATGTCGAAGTTGCGGGCTTCCACCTTGCGCTGGGCACTCTCGATGCTGCGCGTCACGATGCCGGCTTCGATGGCTTCGCCATCGGGCATCTTGAGGCGGTCCATGATGGCCTTGACGCGGTCACCTGCAAAGATGCGCATCAGCGAATCATCCAGGCTCAGGTAGAAGCGCGAGGAACCAGGGTCGCCCTGACGGCCCGAACGGCCACGCAACTGGTTGTCGATACGGCGCGACTCATGGCGCTCGGTGGCGATGATGCGCAGACCGCCCAGGGCCTTGATGGTTTCATGATCCTGCGACCACTGCGCACGCAGGGCTGCAATACCAGCAGCCTTGGCGGCCTCGTCCAGCGCTTCATCGGCCTCGATGGCCTGGATGTCTTTCTCGATATTGCCGCCCAACACAATGTCGGTCCCACGACCGGCCATATTGGTAGCGATGGTGATCATCTTGGCACGACCTGCCTGGGCCACGATATCGGCCTCACGCGCGTGCTGCTTGGCGTTGAGCACTTGGTGGGGCAGCTTTTCCTTCTCCAGCAGTTGGGCGATGATTTCAGAGTTTTCGATCGATGTCGTGCCCACCAGCACCGGCTGGCCACGCTCATAACACTCGCGGATGTCCTTGATCGCTGCCTCGTACTTCTCGCGCGTGGTCTTGTAGACGCGATCGAGCTGGTCCTCGCGGCGGCTAATGCGGTTCGGCGGAATCACCACCGTCTCCAAGCCGTAAATCTCCTGGAATTCATAGGCCTCGGTGTCGGCCGTACCGGTCATGCCAGCGAGTTTGCTGTAGAGGCGGAAGTAGTTCTGGAAGGTGATGGAAGCCAGTGTCTGGTTCTCGGCCTGAATCTGCACGCCTTCCTTGGCTTCCACAGCCTGGTGCAGGCCATCGCTCCAGCGGCGACCCGACATCAGGCGACCGGTGAACTCGTCAACGATGACGATCTCACCGTTCTGCACCACATAGTGTTGGTCACGGTGGTAAAGGTGATTGGCCCGCAGCGCAGCATACAGATGGTGCATCAGCGTGATGTTCGCCGGGTCATAAAGCGAAGAGCCGGCGGGGATCAATCCCAGCTCAGCAAAAATCTGTTCGGCCACCTCATGGCCTTGCTCGGTCAGAAATACCTGGTGACTCTTCTCGTCGAGCGTGAAGTCGCCGGGCTTGATGATGCCCTCACCAGTGCGCGGATCGGCTTCGCCCTCCTGCTTGACCAGCTTGGGAATGGCCTTGTTGATGGCGATATAGAGGTCGGTATGGTCTTCGGCTTGGCCGCTGATGATGAGCGGCGTGCGCGCCTCGTCAATCAGGATGGAGTCCACCTCATCGACGATGGCGAAGTTGAGGCCGCGTTGCACGCGGTCGGCCACTTCGTAGACCATGTTGTCACGCAGGTAGTCGAAACCGTATTCGTTGTTGGTACCGTAGGTGATGTCGGCGCGGTAGGCAGCCTGCTTTTCCTCGCGAGGCACCTGGGGCATGTTGATACCCACCGTCAGACCCAGGAAGTTGTAGAGGCGTCCCATCCAGGTCGCATCGCGGCTGGCGAGGTAATCGTTGACCGTCACCACATGCACGCCCCTACCACTCAGCGCGTTGAGGTAGACCGGCAACGTGGCCGTCAGCGTCTTCCCTTCACCTGTCCGCATTTCAGAAATCTTGCCGTAGTGCAAGGACATGCCACCCAGCAGCTGCACATCAAAATGGCGCATCTTCATGACGCGCTTGGAGCCCTCACGCACCACCGCAAAGGCCTCGGGCAGGATGGAATCCAGAGTCTCGCCCTTGGCCACGCGATCCTTGAATTCCTGGGTCTTGCCGCGCAAGGCCTCGTCACTCAGTCCTTCAAATTGCGGCTCCAGCGCATTGATGCGCGCGACGACGGAGCGGTACTGCTTGAGCAAGCGGTCATTGCGACTGCCAAAGATTTTGGTGAGGATATTGATGGCCATGCATGCAAGACTGGCCTGCTCCCCACCATGGGCAGCAGATCAGCGCAGTCCTTTTTCTCGTCTGGGTAAATGGGGGCATTCAGATGGAAGACAAGCGCCGCGCACTTGGCCCCACCACAAATACCAAACCGCCCATTTTAGCGTTGCGTATCAGCCGCTTTGGACTGCGCCAAATGACTAGCGGGCAGCTGGCGCCCCGCATTCAGGAACTTCTGCGGATCCTGCGGCACCCCTTGCACCAGCACTTCAAAATGCAAATGGGGGCCCGTGGAACGGCCCGAGGTGCCCACTTCGGCGATCTTTTGTCCTCGCTTGATCAAATCGCCTTTTTTGACAAACACCTTGGACGCATGGGCGTACCGGGTGATCAGGTTGTTCCCATGGTCAATTTCGATCATGTTTCCATACTGGAAGTGAAACTCCTGTGTCACCACCATGCCGCCCGCAGCCGAATAAATGGGGGTGCCTGTCTCTGCAGGAAAGTCCAGCCCGGTATGCAGTGCCGAACGGCCAGTGATGGGATCAATACGCCAGCCAAAGGCCGAGCCCAGATTCGCATCCAGCACCGGCAATTGCGTCGGCACCATCATCTTTTTGATCTTCTGCTCAAACAGGCGCGACTCCATGACAGTCATCGCGTCCGCGCGCTGGCCCGCCAGCAGGTCCAGCGCGCCCAGACTGGAATCCAGCTCTTCCATCGTCAAAGGCCGCCCTTCCACCAGCAGCCCGCCCTGGCCGGGTTTGACCTTGATTTCGGCAGGATTGATGCCCGCCAACCCCGATACACGCTCGCCGAGTGACTCCAGTTGCAGCAGCTTGGCCTGCATTTCACCGACTTTTTTGGCGAGAACGTCGATGTTCTCCCGCATGTAGCGGTCCCTCTGGGCGAACTCGTCCTTCACCACCAAACGCACGAGGGAACCGATGATGGGCCAACCTTCACGCGCACCCTTGAGAAAAACCCAGTGGTACAAACCGGCGGATACTAGCATCAGGGCCAGCGAAAGAGCCAGCAGGGACAAGACCAAACGCCCGCCGCTCAAATGAAATGCCCGGCTTCTGGCCATCCAGGCATCCGTGATAATGATTTGCATACTCCAACACCTTCTTCATGCAATCCTTGACCCGGAATCACCGTGCCGTGACGGCCCTGCAGGCCAGCCGCGAATCTCCAACTCTGGCACGGCTCAGCGACCTTGCAGCAGAGTCTTCGGCACGGCTCAAGAGTCTGGACACCGTAATTCCGCGCGCCTTGCGAAAGGCGGTACAGGCGGGTCCGATTGAAGGAGACGAGTGGTGCCTGCTACTGGACAACAATGCCGTGGCGGCCAAGCTGCGCCAACTGCTGCCCGCCATGCAAGCGCACCTGCGCTCCAAAGGCTGGGAGGTTAACTCAATTCGCTTAAAGGTCCAAGTGTCGCCGTCGGGCAAGATGTAAATCCGGACGGGAAAAGAATGGTGCCGCTTGTCGGATTCGAACTGACGACCTACCGCTTACAAGGCGGGTGCTCTACCAACTGAGCTAAAGCGGCACGGGCTGCATTCTACATCAGCCCCAAGAGACTTCTGGACTGGAAGCCTCGCTATTTCACACGGGTCAACGCAGGCCTGCCACCGCCAGTCGGCCGCGGAGTCTCTGGTCCACCACCTTCTTCGCCGCTGGACACAGGGGCCAAGGCAGCCGGCTTGGGCTCTGCGGCTGCAGGCTTGCCGGCAACATCGTGAGCGGCCATCACGGGAAAGGCCATGCCCTGGCCATTCTCGCGCGCATAGATAGCGAGAACACGATGCACCGGCACCAGAATGTCCCGCGCCACTCCCCCAAAGCGCCCCTTGAACTCGATGAACTCATTGCCCAGTTGCAGGGCACTGGTAGCGTCGAAGCTGATGTTCAAAACGATCTCGCCGTCCTTCACATACTCGTGCGGTACGCGCACCGAGTCGTCAACCTGAACGGCAATGAAAGGGGTAAAGCCATTGTCCGTACACCATTCGTACAGGGCACGAATGAGGTACGGGCGTGTGGACAAAGCGTTGTCGGCATCCATCATGGCTGTATTGTGCCTGCTTACTTGCGCATCACCTTTTCCGAGGGGGTCAGCGCCTCAATGTACGCGGGGCGCGAGAAGATGCGCTCGGCGTACTTGAGCAAGGGCGCAGCGTTCTTGCTGAGGTCGATGCCGTAGTAGTCCAGACGCCAGAGAAGGGGCGCGATGGCCACGTCCAGCATGGAGAAGTTCTCACCCAGCATGTACTTGTTCTTGAGGAACACGGGAGCCAGCTGCGTGAGGCGGTCGCGGATATGCGAGCGCGCCTTGTCCAGCGCCTTCTCGTTGCCCTTGGAGGCACGCGCTTCCAGCGTGGACACGTGGACGAACAGCTCCTTCTCGAAGTTGAGCAGGAACAGGCGCACGCGTGCGCGATCCACCGGATCGCCAGGCATCAGCTGGGGATGGGGGAAACGCTCGTCGATGTACTCGTTGATGATGTTGGACTCGTACAGGATCAGGTCGCGCTCGACCAGAATCGGCACTTGGCCATAGGGGTTCATCACGCTGATGTCTTCGGGCTTGTTGTACAAGTCCACATCGCGGATTTCGAAGTCCATGCCCTTTTCGAACAGGACGAAACGGCAACGGTGAGAGAAGGGGCAGGTTGTTCCTGAATACAGCACCATCATGGCGGGGGACTCCTAAAAAATGAAAAAGAGTGGGTCGCCTTGGCAGACCCACTCTGACACCATCACCGCAGGCCCTCAGGGCCCGTGCGACAGCACGATACGCTTACTTGACGTCTTTCCAGAACGACGCATTCAGACGCCATGTGAACAAGGTCAGCACAGCCAGGAACAACAACACCCAGACGCCCACACGCACACGGGTATTCTGGGCCGGTTCGCCCATCCACTGCAGATAGTTCACCAGATCCCCGATGGCCTGGTCGTACTGCACAGGCGTCATGGTGCCGGGGGTCAGTTGCTTCCAGCCGGTGAGCACATGAACCTCGTGGCCGTGTTCTTCGCGCACATCGTATTGAGGTTCGCGCTTGCCCTGCAGTTCCCACAACACGTGGGGCATGCCCACGCTGGGGAACACCAGGTTGTTCCAACCGGTAGCCTTGGTTTCGTCAGGATAGTAGGTGCGCAGGTAGGTGTACAGGTAATCTGCACCCGAACCACCAGCACCGGCACGCGAACGGGCGATCACAGTCAGGTCGGGCGGATTGGCACCAAACCATTCCTTGGCCTGCTTGGGATCAATGGCGGCCTTCATGGTCTCACCCACTTTTTCAGTGGTGAAGAGCAGGTTGTCCTTGATCTGTTGGTCCGTCAGGCCAATGTCCTTCAGGCGGTTGAAGCGCATGAAGGCTGCCGAGTGGCAGTTCAGGCAGTAGTTGACGAACAGTTTGGCACCGTTTTGCAGGGACACCAGGTCATTGGTCTTGATCGGGGCCTTGTCCAGCGGAATGCCACCGCCCGAGGCGTGGGCACCAGCCACGAAGCCGACGGCGGCCAACAGAGTGATGAGGATTTTTTTCATGTCAGTCGTCTCCGGCGCTCAGTGGGCCGCAAAGGTCACACGGTCAGGCACCTGCTTGGACTCGCCCAGCGTGCTCCACCAGGGCATCAGCAGGAAGAAGCCGAAGTAAAACAGGGTGCCCACTTGCGAGACACGCTCACCAATGGGGGACGGCGGCTGCACGCCCAGGTAGGCCAGCACCACGAAGTTGATCACGAAGATGCCGTAGAGGTACTTGTGCCAATCGGGGCGGTAGCGGATGGACTTGACCGGACTGTGGTCCAGCCATGGCAGGAAGAACAGGATGATGACCGCGCCACCCATGACCACCACACCCCAGAACTTGGCGTCGATGGAGAGCATGAGCACAGTCGCCACCACGGCGGCACCAGCCAACACGCCCTTGAAGATCACGGGCATCTTGAACTTGAAGATGCTGAAAGCAGCAGCACCCAGCACGCAGGCGATTAGCGCGTACATCATCTCGCTGGTGATGGCACGCAGCATCGAATAGAAGGGCGTGAAGTACCAAACCGGGGCGATGTGGGCCGGGGTCTTGAGCGGGTCAGCCGGGATGAAGTTGTTGTACTCCAGGAAGTAGCCACCGAACTCGGGTGCGAAGAAGATGATGGCGGTGAACACCATCAGGAACACGCTGACGCCAAAGATGTCATGCACCGTGTAGTAGGGGTGGAAGGGCACGCCGTCCAGGGGGTGGCCAGCCGCATCGCGGGGAGCGTTGGGGCCCTTGATCTCGATGCCATCGGGGTTGTTGGAGCCCACATCGTGCAGCGCCAGCAAGTGCGCCACCACCAAGCCCAGCAGGACCAGGGGCACAGCGATCACGTGGAAGCTGAAGAAGCGGTTCAGGGTCGCATCGCCCACCACGTAGTCACCGCGAATCAGCAGCGCCAGGTCGGGACCGACCAAGGGAACGGCGGCAAACAGGTTCACGATCACCTGGGCACCCCAGTAGGACATCTGGCCCCAGGGCAGCAGGTAGCCCATGAAGGCTTCGGCCATCAGACACAGGAAGATGGCGCAGCCGAAGATCCAGACCAGCTCGCGCGGCTTGCGATAGCTGCCGTAGAGCAGGCCACGGAACATGTGCAGGTAGACCACCACAAAGAATGCCGAGGCGCCGGTGGAGTGCATGTAGCGGATCAACCAGCCCCATGGCACGTCGCGCATGATGTACTCAACCGAGCCGAAAGCCAGGTTGGCGTCGGGCTTGTAGTGCATCACCAGGAAAATGCCGGTGACGATCTGGATCACCAGCACCAGCAGGGCCAGCGAACCAAAGATGTACCAGAAGTTGAAGTTTTTCGGAGCGTAATACTCCGACATGTGGACGCGGTAGGCATCGAAGGCGGTGGGGAAGCGGTTTTCAAACCAGTTCGTCACCTTTTCGCCAGCCGAGGCGTTGGGAGAGATTTCCTTGAATGTCGCCATGTCGTCGGTCCTCAGGCTTTCTTGTCTTCGCCGATCAGCAACTTGCTGTCGGACAGGTACATGTGCGGCGGCACTTCGAGGTTGTCCGGCGCGGGCTTGTTCTTGAACACGCGACCGGCCATGTCAAAGGTGGAACCGTGGCAGGGGCAGAGGAAACCGCCCTTCCAGCTGTCGGGCAGCGAGGGCTGGGCACCGGGCTGGAACTTGTCGGAGGGCGAGCAACCCAGGTGGGAGCAGATGCCCACGGCCACAAACACTTCGGGCTTGATAGAGCGGCCTTCGTTGCGCGCGTATTCGGGGGTCAGTTCATTGGGCTTGCGCTCGGACTTTGGGTCGGCGAGCTCAGCGTCCAGGCTGGGGAGTGCGGCCACCTGTTCAGGCGTGCGGCGCACGATCCAGACCGGCTTGCCGCGCCATTCCACCGTCTTTTTCTCACCGGGCTTGATGTCTGCGATGTCCACTTCCACGGCAGCACCGGCGGCCTTGGCGCGCTCGGAGGGCTGGAAGGTGCTCACAAAGGGGACGGCGGTTGCAACGCCGCCCACTGCACCAGCGCAGCCGGAAGCAATCAACCACGTCCGCTTGCTGGCGTCGATCTGTTTGGTGTCGACAAGGGTTTCACTCATGAGAATCCTCAATGAACATCGCTAGTAGGGGTAAGCGGGCATTGTAGCTGACGGCAGTAGGGTTATTCAACGCGCCCATGGGCCCGACCGCTCTGGTTTACCCCTGTTTTGTGGGTAATACTTGGCACCTTTCAAACACTCTGGAGCATGCAGCGATGGGAATGATTCAAGAATTCAAGGACTTCGCGGTCAAGGGCAATGTCATCGACCTCGCCGTGGGTGTGATCATCGGTGGCGCCTTCGGCAAGATCGTGGACTCTGTGGTGGGCGACTTGATCATGCCGCTGGTGGGCGCAGTGATCGGCAAGCTGGACTTCTCCAACCTCTTTGTGGTGCTGGGCGCCGTGCCGCCGGGCACCGATGCAACGCTGGCAGGCCTCAAAAAGGCCGGCGTGCCGGTGTTTGCCTATGGCAACTTCATCACCGTGGCGGTGAACTTTGCGATTCTGGCTTTCATCATCTTCCTGATGGTCAAGCAGATCAACCGCCTGAAGAAGGAAGCCCCGGCCGCCGAACCCGCACCCGTGGTAACACCCGAAGACGTGCTACTGCTGCGTGAAATCCGCGACAGCCTCAAGAAATAAGCTAGGAGGCAGCGCAAAACGCTATCAATTCAGTAGCTGTTTGCGCAATGAATACGGGGGCTGATGCCCCCTTTTCTTATGACGTGGCCGCTTGGCAGAGCTGCCGCGCCATGCGGATGGCCGCCAGCAAGCTGGACGGATCGGCCTGGCCCGTTCCGGCAATGTCAAACGCGGTACCGTGGTCCGGGCTGGTACGCACCAGCGGCAGGCCCAGCGTCACGTTCACGCCCTGCTCCACCCCTAGGTACTTCACCGGAATCAGGCCCTGGTCGTGGTACATGGCCACCACCGCGTCGAACTCGCCCGGGTGGCCAGGTGCGTTGCGGGCCCGCATGAACACGGTGTCCGGCGCGTAGGGGCCAAAAACCTGGCATCCCTGCGCGCGCGCTGCCTCCACCGCCGGAATCACGGTATCCAGCTCCTCACGGCCGAAGAGACCACCCTCCCCCGCATGCGGGTTCACGCCCGCCACCGCAATGCGCGGGGCCCGGCCCAGCGTACGGCGCAGCGCGGCGTCGGTGATCAGGATGGTTTGCAACACGTTGTCGTGCGTCACGGCCGCCAGCGCGTCACGCAGGGACACGTGGATGCTCACCAGCACCGTGCGCAGTTCGTCGTTCGCCAGCATCATGCGCACCGGCATGGCATCCACCGCCACACCCGCATGGCGCGCAGCGGCGGCCTGCAGCATTTCGGTATGGCCGGGGAAGGCGTCGTACGGGGCGCCAGCAGCAGAGAGCGCTTCCTTGTGCAGCGGCGCAGTCACCAACGCGGCCACCTCACCCCGCAAGGCGGCATCAGCCGCCCACATCACGCAGCGGCCGGCAAACTCACCCGCAGCGGCGCTGACCTGGCCCAGCGCCACCGGCGGCAGGGCCTCGCCCACCTGCAGCACCGGCAGGCAGCGCGGGGGCAAATCAGCCACCTCGGCAGGCGTGGAGATCTGCACCACGGGCAGCGGCCCCGCCCCGCCCTGTACGGTGGCCAGCGCGCGGCGCATGGCCTGCACGTCTCCGGCCACGAAACAGCCTTCCAAAGACTCGGACTGCTCCAGATAGCTCTTGGCAATGATTTCGGGGCCGATGCCGGCAGCATCGCCCAGGGTGATGGCAATCGGATGCATCGTGTCTATGCGGGGTTGTCGATGTCGATGAACTGGTGTTCCAGGCCCAGCGCTGCCGCTGCGTGGGCTGCCACAGCCGGCGCGCCGTAGCGTTCGCTGGCGTGGTGGCCGCAGGCGATGTAGGCCACGCCGCACTCGCGCGCGTAGTGAGCCTGGGGCTCGGAAATCTCGCCGGTGATGTAGGCGTCGGCCCCGGCAGCAATGGCCGCTTCAAAGTAGCCCTGCGCTCCGCCAGTGCACCACGCTATGTTTTTAATAGCTCTTTGCGAACTATCCACAAGGGTTGCAGGCCGATTCAATGCTTTCTCCACATGCGTCGTCAACGCCCGGGCATCGGCAAAGCCTTCGCCACCTGCGCGGCTTCCCAGCCACCCCAGTTGTTGCTCGCCAAAGCGCGCATCCCCCTGCAGACCCAACACCCGCCCCAGTTGGGCGTTGTTGCCCAACTCAGGGTGGGCGTCCAGCGGCAGGTGGTAGGCAAAGAGATTGATGTCATGCGCCAGCAGCAGGCCCAGGCGCTGGCGCATCCAGCCGGTCACCCGGCCATCCTGCCCGCGCCAGAACAGGCCGTGGTGCACAAAGATGGCATCGGCCTGCGCCGCCACGGCCGCTTCGATCAGGGCCAGACTGGCCGTGACGCCGGAGACGATCTTGCGCACCTGCGCGCGCCCTTCCACCTGCAGGCCGTTGGGGCCGTAGTCCTTGAATCGCTCGGGCTGGAGCAAGGTGTCCAGATGGGCAAGCAGTGTGATGCGGTCTGTCATGGCGCTCTGTCGTCGGTTGAAGCTGGCATTGTCGTTGAGGCGGGGGGCTGCCAGTCGCTGTCGCAGCCCTGGCCCGCAGCAATCCAGCGCCGAGCCAGCCGCCCCAGCAGCGCCGACAGGGCGGGCGCCAGCCCGCGCAGCCACGGTGGCAGGGACTGGGTCAACACGGCCTGCGGCTCGGTGATGGCGCCGCAGCGGTACACGGCCGCCGGGGTATCCCAGCGCAAGGCCGTACAGGCGCCCTGGCGCCGCCCGGACAGCAGCATGCCCAACGGGCAGGGCTGGGCCAGGCAGCAGACCCCGCAGCCATTGCAGGCCGCGCCCTCGGCGGGCTTGGGCGGAGCGTCGGGTTGGATCCAGATGGTGGGCATGGCAGCAGTTCCGCACTGTAACGCCCGCCGCCGGGCGCCTACAATTTGCAGCCTGTGGCGCTTCTCGGCGCCCTCTGCTGGACTCCCTCATGAAACGTCTCTGGTTGCTGTTTTCCCAGACCACCACCGTGTTGCTGGCCGCCTACTTCGTGGTCGCCACCCTCAAACCCCAATGGCTGGGGCACACAGCAGCCAGCGGCACCATCGCCCTGCTGGAAGCCCCGGGCGGCGAACCCGGCGAAGCACCGCCCGGCAGCTTCCGTCTGGCGGCGCAGAAGGCTTCGGCCGCCGTGGTCAGCATCAACACCAGCAAGGCCGCCACCAAGAACCCCAATGCCAACGACCCCTGGTTCAAGTTCTTCTATGGCGACCAGGGCAACGAACCCCAGGGCGGCTTGGGTAGCGGCGTCATCGTCAGCCCCAGTGGCTACATCCTGACCAACAACCACGTGATCGAAGGCGCCGACGAGATCGAAGTCTTCTTCAACGACAGCCGCCATGCCCCCGCCAAGGTGATTGGCACCGACCCGGACAGCGACCTCGCCGTGCTCAAGGTCGAGCTCGACAAGCTGCCCACCATCGTGCTGGGCAACTCCGACAACCTGCAAGTGGGCGATCAGGTCCTGGCCATTGGCAACCCCTTTGGCGTGGGCCAGACCGTGACCAGCGGCATCGTCAGCGCGCTGGGCCGCAACCAGCTGGGCATCAACACCTTCGAAAACTTCATCCAGACCGACGCCGCCATCAACCCCGGCAACTCGGGCGGCGCGCTGGTGGACACGCACGGCAACCTGCTGGGCATCAACACCGCCATCTACTCCCGCTCGGGCGGCAGCATGGGCATTGGCTTTGCCATCCCCGTGGCCACAGCCAAGATGGTGCTGGACGGTATCGTGAAGGACGGTCAGGTCACACGCGGCTGGATTGGCGTGGAACCCAACGATCTGTCACCCGAATTGGCCGAGACTTTCGACGTCAAGACCAAGGAAGGCGTGATCATCACGGGCGTGCTGCAAAACGGTCCTGCCGCCCAGGCCGGCGTGCGCCCGGGTGACGTGATCCTGAGCATTGCCGAGAAGCCCGTGGCCGATGTCACACAGCTGCTCTCCATCGTGGCTTCGCTCAAGCCCGGTACGCCGGCGGCATTCACTGTCGAGCGCAAGAACCAGAAGCTGCAACTCAACGTGACTCCCGGTGTACGCCCCAAGCCCAAGGCGACACCGGCGCGGTAAACCCCGCCGACCCTGAACGATGGGCACAAAAAAAGGCGACCTACGGGTCGCCTTTTGCTATGAATTCAGGAGTTTTTTGCGCACTATCCACGGGGGCCAAGGGCCATTCAGACCCTTATCCGGCTAGGAGGATGCATCCGTAGCCGGCGCCTCTTCCGGCGGGGCTTGGGTTTTCTTGATGAAGATCACCGCAGCCCAGATACCCAGTTCGTACAAGATGCACATGGGAATCGCCAGCGCCAGCTGGGACACCACGTCGGGCGGGGTGACGATGGCGGCCACCACAAAGGCCACCACGATGAAGTAGCTGCGGAAGCCCTTGAGCTTCTCGATGCTGACCAGTCCCATTCGAGCCACCAAAATGACCACCACGGGAACTTGAAACGCAGCACCAAACGCAATGTACATGGAGAGAATGAACTCCACGGCATTGGCGATGTCGGGCGTAGCTTGTACCGATGCCGGCGTGAATTGCTGCACAAACGCGAATACCCTGTCCAACACAAAGAACTGCACGAACGCCATTCCCGAGTAGGCCAGAACGCTACCCATCAGGATAAGTGGCAGTACAAAGTTCTTTTCATGCTTATATAGACCTGGGGCCACGAACCGCCAGACTTGGTAGATCAACCAGGGCAGCGCCAAAAGAATGGCAGCCAACATCAGTATCTTGAGCGGAATGAAGAAAGGTGAGATGACGCCCGTCGCGATCATCTTCGGTGTCTCCGGTGGCAGATGCGCAGAAATTGGGTGAACCACAAAATCCATCAAACGGGATGGACCGGGCCAAATCGCCAACGCGGCCGTGGCCAACACGATCCCATAGATGGAATAGAGCAGGCGGTCGCGCAGCTCCATCAAATGCTGCACAAATGGCTGCTCGGTGCCGGCAAGCTCGTCTTGCGGTTGGTTGTCTGATGCCATGGGGGGGGGGAAAGTGAGGGCGACTTAGCGCAGACCCGGAGGCCGGAAGCGCGCCACGCGCGCCGCGCCCGACTGCGCCTTGGTCCGCACGCCATTGCGGGCCTTGTACCACTGCGGTGTGGCGCCCTGTTTCAGGCGCCAGTTCTTGCGGGGGTGTTTGTACTGCAGGGGCTCCGGCTCCAGCGCGGCGTCGGTGGCGTCGGTCCAGGACTTCTCGAAGTCGCTGGCCTGTGTCTGGATGCTGCTTTCCACGTCGCGGGCGGCACCTTCCACCGTCTCGCGCATCTTCTTTAGCTCGTCGAGCTCCATGGAGCGGTTGACCTCGGCCTTGACGTCAGCCACATAGCGCTGCGCCTTGCCCAGCAGGGTGCCCACGGTGCGGGCCACCTTGGGAAGCTTCTCGGGCCCGATGACGACCAGCGCCACCGCGCCGATCAGCGCCATCTTGGATATGCCGAGATCAATCACGCAGTGCTTCGCTTAATTCTTTTGCTTGGCTTCCACGTCGATCGTGGTCTTGTCAGCAGCTGCAGTGTTGGTGACTTGCTGCGCGGGAGCGGCAGGCTTGTCGTCAGCAGCTGCGGTGCCACCGTCCTTCATGCCGTCCTTGAAGCCCTTGACGGCGCCGCCCAGGTCGGAGCCGATGTTCTTGAGCTTCTTGGTGCCGAAGACCATGACGACGATCAGCAAAACAATCAGCCAGTGCCAGATAGAAAAAGAACCCATGATGATTAACTCCTAACGATGTGTTGAATTCTAGTCGCGGCAAGTAAAGCCGCTCATCCTCGCGCCCAAGGGCGTGGACCGCCCATGACGTGGAAGTGCAGGTGATGCACTTCCTGCCCGCCTTCGGCGCCAGTATTGGTCACCACGCGATAGCCCCCTTCCGGGTAGGGGTTGCAGCCCTGCTCCAGCGCCAGCTTGGGCACCAAACCCATGATGTGGCCCAACAGGGCTCCGTGCTCGGGCCCGACCTGGGCCATGCTGGGGATATGGGCCTTCGGGATCAGCAGGAAATGCACCGGTGCCCAGGGGTTGATGTCATGGAAAGCGTAGACCTGCTCATCCTCGTAGACCGCCTTGGACGGAATCTGCTTGGCGACGATCTTGCAAAAGATGCAGTTCGGGTCGTGGGCGGTATGGCCGTGTGCAGTCATGCACCAATCTCCTGTCCTTTGTTCATGGCGATGAAGCCGCTGATGATGCGATAGAGGAACCACAGCGACACCAGCCCCCAGGCGACAAAGCCCGGAATGATGAGCAGGAGCCAGAGTGGCGCCGTGACGATGTAGAGCAGGCCGGCGATCAGCACCGAGCGGATGCGCCAGCGGAAATGGGAGGCGTGCCAGGTGCCTGCGGCGTCATCGCGCTTGACCATATCCAGAATCAGCGCGGCCAGCAGCAGCGCCACGCCAAACTGGCCACCGGGGATGAAAGCGCTGACCGCCACGATGAGGTGCAGCACATAGCTGATGGTGCCCACCGTGTTGAGCGACTGCAGCTGCTCCATGCTCACACTGGCCGGTACCTTGCTCAAGGAATCGTCATCGGGCATGGAGAACCTCCTGCTACTTGGATTCGCTGTCCCGCGCAATCGCCTTGCGCAGGGCTTTTTCTTCCAAACCGCTGGTACCCACGCGGCGCTCCAGCTCGGCAATCACGTCCGCGGGCGACAGGCCGTAGTGCGCCAGCGCCACCATGCTGTGGAACCAGAGATCGGCTACCTCGTAGACGATCTTGCTCGCGTCGCCGCCGTGGTCGGCATCCTTGGCCGCCATGACCACCTCGGTCGCTTCTTCGCCAATCTTCTTCAGGAAGGCGTCGGGGCCCTTGTGCAGCAGGCGGGAGACGTAGCTCGCGTCCGGGTCGCCACCGTTGCCGGGCTTGCGGCTTTCGATAACGGCGGCCAGGGCGGCCAGGGAATCCTGGGAGGTGGGGGGAGACATACGCTTATTTGTAGATGGATTCGGGGTCTTTCAAGACCGGATCGACGGCCTGCCAGACGCCGTTTTTTAACACGCTGAAAAAACAGCTGTGGCGGCCCGTGTGGCAGGCGATGCCGGGCTCGTGGCCCAGCTGGGTCACCTTGAGCAGCACCACGTCGTTGTCGCAGTCCAGGCGGATTTCGTGCACGGTCTGCACGTGGCCGGACTCCTCACCCTTGAACCAGAGCTTGTTGCGTGAGCGGCTGAAGTAGACCGCGCGGCCCAGCTCGGCGGTTTTCTCCAGCGCCTCGCGATTCATCCAGGCGAACATGAGCACGTCGTTCGTGCCCTGCTCCTGCGCGATCACGGGCACCAGGCCCTGGGCGTCCCAGCGGACAGCATCGAGCCAGCTCATGCGCGCACCGGAATGCCGCGCTCGGCCATGCGGGCCTTGGCCTGGCCCACGGTGTATTCACCGTAGTGGAAGATGCTGGCGGCCAGCACCGCGTCGGCACCGCCCTGCTGCACACCGTCGGCCAGGTGGTCCAAGTTGCCCACGCCGCCGCTGGCAATCACAGGCACGCTGATGGCGTCGGCCACGGCGCGCGTCAGCGCGAGGTCAAAACCGCTCTTGGTGCCGTCGCGGTCCATGCTGGTGAGCAGAATCTCTCCAGCACCACGGCGGGCCATCTCGGTCGCCCAGGCCACGGCGTCCAGGCCGGTGTTCTTGCGTCCGCCGTGGCTGTACACATCCCAGCCGGGACCGCGCGTGGCGGCGTCTTCGTCGGAACGGCGCTTGGCGTCGATGGCCACCACAATGGCCTGCGCGCCGTACTTGAGGGAGGAATCTTCAATCACCTGCGGGTTGGCAATGGCGGCGGAGTTGAAGCTGACCTTGTCGGCACCCGCATTGAGCAGGCGGCGCACATCTTCGACCACGCGCACGCCCCCGCCCACGGTCAGCGGGATGAAGACCTGCGAGGCCACGGCTTCGATGATGTGCAGGATCAGGTCGCGGCCGTCGCTGGTCGCGGTGATGTCCAGAAAGGTGAGTTCGTCGGCGCCCTGGTCGTTGTAGCGGGCGGCGATTTCCACCGGGTCACCGGCGTCGCGCAGCTCGACAAAGTTCACGCCTTTGACAACCCGGCCGCCTGTCACATCCAGGCAAGGAATGATGCGTTTGGCCAGCATCAGCCGTTGAGCTCGTCAGCGCGTGTCTGAGCAGCTGCAAAGTCCAAATCCCCGCTGTAAATCGCGCGGCCGCAGATCACGCCTTCCACGCCCTCGTCTTCCACCGCACACAGGGCTTCGATGTCGGCCATGTTGGACAGGCCACCGGAGGCGATGACGGGGATGGTCAGGGCCTGTGCCAGCTTGACGGTGGCGTCGATGTTGATGCCCGATAGCATGCCGTCGCGGCCGATGTCGGTGTAGATGATGGATTCGACGCCGTAGTCCTCGAACTTCTTGCCCAGGTCGATCACGTCGTGGCGGGTCAGCTTGCTCCAGCCGTCGGTAGCCACCTTGCCGTCGCGGGCGTCCAGGCCGACGATGATGTGGCCGCCGAAGGCGGTGCAGGCGTCCTGCAGGAAGCCGGGGTTCTTGACCGCAGCGGTACCGATGATGACGTAGCGCAGGCCGGCGTCGAGGTAGCGCTCGATGGTGTCCAGGTCACGAATGCCGCCACCCAGCTGCACATCGATCTCGCTGCCCACTTCCTTCAGGATCTTGCGGATGGCCTGCTCGTTCTTGGGGTGACCGGCAAAGGCGCCGTTCAGGTCCACCAGATGCAGGCGGCGCGCGCCCTTGTCCACCCAGCTGCGGGCCATGACCGCGGGGTCCTCGCCGAAAGTGGTGGATTGGTCCATATCGCCTTGTTTGAGGCGAACGCAGTGGCCGTCTTTGAGGTCAATTGCAGGAATTAAAAGCATGGTGCTTCAGGGTTGGAGGAAAAGCGGAACGCGTTGCCAGGTGCAGAAATGCGGCAAGGGTTGAGTGAATCAGGGGTTCCAGTGAAGGAAGTTGCGGTACAGGGCCAAGCCGTGTTCTGCGCTCTTTTCGGGGTGGAATTGGGTTGCAAAAATATTATCGCGTGCAATCGCCGCCGAGAAGCGCTGGCCGTAGTCCGTCTCACCTACGCTGTGGCGTGCATCTGACGGTCGGGCGTAGTAACTGTGTACAAAGTAGAAGTAGCTGCCATCGGGCACCTCGCCCCACACGGGGTGGCGAGGCACGCCGCCGTTGTTGGTTTGCCAGACCTGGTTCCAGCCCATCTGGGGCACCTTGTAGCGGCTGCCGTCGGGCTGCGTCTGCCCCGCCAGCTCGAACTTGACCACCTTGCCGGGGATCAGGCCCAGGCTGGCGGTGTCCTGTTCATCGCTGCGGTCCAGCAGCATCTGCATGCCCACACACACGCCCATGAGCGGCTTGTTGGCAGCGGCGTGCATGACAGCGTCAAACATGCCGGAGTCGTGCAGCTCGCGCATGCAGTCGCGCATGGCGCCCTGGCCGGGCAACACCACGCGCTCGGCGTCCATCACTTCCTGCGCCGTACGGGCCCAGACCACGTCCACGCCTGCATCGGCGGCCACGTGCATCACTGCCTGGGTGACCGAACGCAGATTGCCCATGCCGTAATCGACGACCGCGACCTTTTTCATGCTGCTTTCTCTATGCTACGTTTTTGGTAGCTGCTTGCGCATATTCCATGCGGGCTGGCAGCCAATTTCTCTTGAAAATCAGAGCGAACCCTTGGTGGACGGGATGACGCCCAGCGCACGTGGATCAAACTCGATGGCCGAACGCAGCGCACGCGCAAAGGCCTTGAACACGGTCTCGGCCTGGTGGTGGGCGTTCTCACCCTTCAGGTTGTCGATGTGCAGGGTCACAAAGGCGTGGTTCACAAAGCCCTGGAAGAACTCGTGCGTCAGCTGCGTGTCGAACGCGCCGATCATGCCGCTCTTGAAAGGCACATTCAGCTCCAGCCCGGGGCGGCCCGAGAAGTCGATCACCACTCGGGAGAGGGCCTCGTCCAGCGGCACATAGGCGTGGCCGTAGCGGCGGATACCCTTCTTGTCGCCAATGGCCTTGTGGAAGGCCTGGCCCAGGGTGATGCCCACGTCTTCCACCGTGTGGTGGCCGTCGATGTGCAGGTCACCGTCGGCCTCGATTTCCAGATCGATGAGTCCGTGGCGGGCGATCTGGTCGAGCATGTGGTCGAAGAAGCCGATACCCGTAGCCAGGCGGGCCTGGCCGGTGCCGTCCAGATTCACGCGCACGCGGATCTTGGTTTCGGCGGTATTGCGCGTCACTTCCGCAATGCGGGGGGCCGCAGCAGCGGTCACTTCTGTGAGAGGGTAGTTCGGGGTGCTCATAGGATTTCCTGCAGGGCCTTCAGCAAACGGGTATTTTCGTCGGCGGTGCCAACGGTGAAACGCAAACATTGGGCCAGCAATGGGTGCATTTTAGAAACGTTCTTGACCAGAACGCCGCGCGCCTTCAGGCCGTCGAACACTTTTTGTGCAGGCTCGCCCTCACCGGCGAAGCGCACCAGCACCATATTGGCATCGCTGTCCCAGGCTTTCACACCCGGCAACTTGCGCAATGCTTCCAAAAGGATAGCGCGTTGCGCACAGATTTCGCGGGCTTGGGCCGCAAAAGCATCCTGGTGTTCCAGCGCAAACAGCGCGCACTCGTAGTTCAGCACGCTCACGTTATAGGGCGGGCGCACCTTGTCCACCTGCGCCACCAGCGCGGCAGGACCGACCATGTAGCCTAGGCGCACGCCGGCCAGGCCGAATTTGGAGAGGGTGCGCATCAGCAGCACGTGGGCGTTATCCAACGGCTGGGCGTGCATTTCGTCCAGCCAGCTGCGGCTGGAGAAGGGCTGGTAGGCCTCGTCCACCGCCACGATGCTGCCGGCCGCGCGGGCAGCGGCCACGACGGCGCGCATGTCGGCCACATCCCACAGATTGGCCGTGGGGTTGTTGGGGTAGGCGAGGTAAACGATGGCGGGCTGCGTGCGGGCGATGGCGTCCACCATGGCGGGTACATCCAGGGCAAAGTCGGCAGTCAGCGGCACGCCACAGAAGTCTAGCCCCTGCAGGGCCGCGCTCATGGCGTACATCACAAAACCGGGCACCGGCGCCAGGATCACTGGTTTGGCGGCGCCGGGCGCGGGCGGCACATCGCAAGCCATGGCCAGCAGGCTGATGAGTTCGTCCGAACCGTTGCCCAGCATGATCTCGCAGCCGGCAGGCATGTCGGCGTAGGCGGCCAGCGCGGTGCGCAGGTCGTTGACGCGGCCATCGGGGTAGCGATTCAGCGCCAGGGCGCCCAGGCGCTGGCCCAGCGCGGCCTGCAACTCGGGCGGCAGGGAGAAGGGGTTCTCCATCGCGTCGAGCTTGACCATGCCCTTGGACTCCTGCACCGCATAGGCGTGCATGCCCTGCACGTCCTGGCGGATGCGGCGCGCAATCAGCGCGTTCACGGCGGTGTCGATGGCAGTGGTCATGCGAGGGCTTTCTAAAAGTTAATCGGTCAGCGCCAGATCGGCGGGCGCGGCCTGCAGGGGGCTGAGGATGGTCACGCCATCGATCTGCTGGCCATGCTGCAGGTCCAGGGAGAGCACGTGGCTGGCGCCGCTTTGCGCCGCGGCGGCCACGATGAGCGCGTCCCAGTACGGCAGGCCAAAGCGCGCCTCCACGCCCCAGGCGGTTTCCACCGTCTGGTGGTCGATCTGCCAGGGCTGCCAGAGCTGGTAGCGGCGCAGCTTGGCCCGCGCGTCGCCCTGCGGCATGGCGAAATGCTGGGTGGCACCCACGTAATAGGCGTTGAGCACCTGCGTGCTGATGCGCCCAGCCCGGCGCGCCCACAGCGCCTGCAACCAGTCGCGCACGCGGGCTTGCTTTTGCGCGTCGAAGGCATCGTCCGCCGCCAACAGCACATTGGTGTCCACAAAGACGACCGCACCGCGGTCCGGCAAAGCGCTAGCCATTCAACGGCTCCCGCACGGGGTAGGCCCGGCCGCCCGAACTGAACGAGGAGGTATCCGCCACCCAATCCCGCTGCGCGCGGGCGTAGGCATCGTCATGCTGCATCTTGTCCGTCAGCATCTCCCCCACCAGCCGCGACACGCTGGTATTGCGCCTGGCAGCCTCGATGCGCACCCACTCCAGGGTGGCGTCTTCGACGGTGATGGTGACGTTTTTCATCTTGGATGCAGTTTACACGAAATTCGTGTTACACGAAATTCGTGTATTTTTGACATCTTCGACAGCAAAGGGGGCTGCGACGTATCCAGACCTCGCTATAGTCCGGCCAAACAATCGAGAGAGGAAAAAGTGAATCAGCCCAATAGCAGGCCTCGAATCAACAGCGCAAGCGGACTCGCATTGGCAGGTCTCTCAGGTGGGCCACTAGCCATCCTCCTGCTAACCTATCGCGACTTGCAGGTGATCGGTCACCCCCAAAAATTCCGACGCGTGTTGATTTGGTTCACACCACTGGTCGCACTCTGGATCTGCATGATTCTGGTCGTACCGCCCGACTTTATCTCCCAACTCATCCCATACATCCCACAAGTTTTCCTATGGTGGATCGTTGTGCGACACCTGTTATCCGACACTCACAACCAGTTCCACCATGAAAACGGGCTATTCCGATCCAAATGGAGATCCATCTGGTTTGGATTTCTGGTGTTTGCAGCAATACGGCTCACCGTCTTTGCATTGAGATGGTTTCTAGACATAGCACTCCATTGACCAGCACAGAACTTGGCCCCATGCACATCGCCCCACTCACCGCCGCCGACGCCCCCACCTACCGCACCCTCATGCTGCACGCCTACGCAGCCGAGCCGGATGCGTTCACCTCCACGCCCGAAGAGCGCGCCGCGCTGCCAGACGCCTGGTGGGTGCAGCGGCTGGCCGACCCCAAGGGGCTGAGTGTGGGACTGGGGGCGTTTCACGACGGTCGCCTGGTCGGCACCGCCACCATGGAGTTCTCGGAGCGCAGCAAAACGCGCCACAAGGCGCATCTAATCGGCATGTTTGTGGACGCCTCGTGCCGCGGGCTGGGCGCAGGCCACCAGTTGGTGCAAGCCGCGTTGGCAGCAGCCCGCGCGCGTGCCGGAGTCAACCTTGTCACGCTCACGGTGACCGAAGGCAATGCGGCCGCCATCGCCCTGTACACCCGCTGCGGCTTCCACGCCTTCGGCACCGAGCCCATGGCGATTGCCACGCCCACAGGCTACAAGGCCAAGGTGCATATGTACCTGCGGTTGGATGAAGCTCCGGCAATCTGACATGGGTGCCAGCCGATCTGGTTCGCGCGGTAACGCTGCGCTGTGGCCCCTCCCCGCCTTCGCCTGCTTGTACCTGGCCGTGACGCTGGCGTGGGGAGTTCCGCGGTGGGTCGCAGCTTTCTACGCCAGCATGAGTCTGCTCACCTTCACGGTCTACGCCTGGGACAAGGCGGCGGCGCGGGCCGGGCGGTGGCGGACGGCGGAATCCACGCTGCACCTGCTGGCGCTGGCAGGCGGCTGGCCGGGGGCGCTGCTGGCACAGCAGTGGCTGCGGCACAAGTCGGTCAAGCCGGCGTTTCGCGCCGTGTTCTGGGCGACGGTGCTGCTCAACGTAGCGCTCTGGCTTTGGCTCTCATCGCTCTGGGGACGGGCGGCGCTGACGATTTGAATAAAAGAGGTCCTTAGCCCGCGTGGAATATGCGCAAGCAGCTACCAAATCAATAGCAAATTAGCAGAGAAGAGGTTAGCCACCCGCATCGCGTGTTGCAACTGCTTACCTTCCATGTTCTGTTGTGCACGGTATCGCACAGAGCGTGAACGGCGAAAAATCCACAGTGGACGGGTGTTTCACCCTTCTACGAGGAATCCGTCATCATGCACACACTCCACACTCCCTCGGGCCGACTCCGGTCGGCAAGCCTGTTGCTGGGTATGAGCGCCCTGCTCACAGGCGGCCTGGCCTTGGCACAAAACACCACGACCACCAGCGACGGCAGCACCGCCAACACCAGTTCGGGTTCAGGTCTGAGCTTGAACAATGCGCGCACCCCAGGGTCCAGCTACTTCGGCCTCAACGGTGGCTCGGCCGATTTGTCGCGCCCCATCACGGGCTTTGGCAACTGGGGCGGCAGCAACCAGTCCGGCGCCTACGGCCTGTACCTGGGCAACTATTTCAACAACAGCAACTACGGCGTGGAGATCGGTTACACCGACTTCGGGTCGGTGAACCGGTCAGGCGGCACCACCAAAGTAGATGGCTTGAACCTGAGCCTGATTGGCCGCCTGCCGCTGAGCCCCAGCTTCAACCTGCTGGGCAAGGTCGGGACCACCTACGCCCGTACCGATGTGTCGGCCAGCCCCGCATCTGGCGTGACCACGGGCACGGAACGCGGTTTTGACTGGTCGTATGGACTGGGGGCGGAGTACCACCTCAGCACCAACTGGTCGGGCGTGCTGCAGTACGACGAGCACTATGTGAAGTACCCCGGCAAGAACGAGCGGGTGAGCGCCACCACGCTGGGTATGCGCTACAGCTACTAAGCCCAGCCCCCGCGCTAGCAGGGGTAGACCGTGCTGAGCGCGTTCACCAGCACCATCTGCACTGGCATGTCGGCCTCGTAGAGGTCGGCGTTGCGTTTGAGTTCGGTGGTGTAGAGGTTCTTGGCCATGCTGGGCTCCAGCCGCCGCCCGTTGAGGCAGATGGTGGGCTGAGCACCGGCGCGCGAGGCCTGGGTCTGCGCCTCGACGGCGCCTTCCATGACGCCGACCAGGTAGTAGTCGCTATAGGTGCTGCCTTGCTTCTCGGTCTTTTCCAGCGCGCGCATTTCGCGAATGGTCATGGCGCTGGCAGGTAAGGCAAGGGCTGCGCCCAGGCCGATGGCCAGCGCAGCGCGCAGGGCGGTGAAGAGTGTGTGTTGAAGGCGCATGGGGGTTGGTCGTCCGGTAGCGTCCATTCTTACGCGTTTATTTGAGGCGCATCTCGGCCGCGCGGGCATGGGCCTGCAGGCCTTCGCCATGCGCCAGCACGCTGGCAATCTGGCCCAGCCCCTGCGCGCCCTGCTCGCTCACCTCGATGAGGCTGCTGCGTTTCTGGAAGTCGTACACACCCAGCGGACTGCTGAAGCGTGCAGTGCCGCTGGTGGGCAGCACGTGGTTGGGGCCCGCGCAGTAGTCGCCCAGGCTCTCGGACGTGTAGGCGCCCAGGAAGATGGCGCCGGCGTGCTTGAGCAGCGGCTCCCACTTGTGCGGGTCGTTGCTGGACACTTCCAAATGCTCGGGCGCAATGCGGTTGCTGATCTCGCAGGCCTCTTCCATGCTGCGCGTGTGGATCAGCGCGCCACGGCCGGTGAGGCTCTTGGCGATGATCTCGGCGCGGGGCATTTCGTTGAGCAGGCGGTCGATGGACGCCTGCACCTGGGCAATGTAGGCCGCATCGGGGCACAGCAGAATGCTTTGTGCCAGCTCATCGTGCTCGGCCTGACTGAACAGGTCCATGGCCACCCAGTCGGGCGGCGTGGTGCCATCGGCCAGCACCAGGATTTCGCTGGGGCCGGCAATCATGTCGATGCCCACGGTGCCAAACACACGACGCTTGGCAGCGGCCACGTAGGCGTTGCCGGGGCCGGTGATCTTGTGCACGGCGGGAATACTCTCTGTGCCATAGGCCAACGCGGCCACGGCTTGCGCGCCACCGATGGTGAAGGCGCGGGTCACGCCGGCCACATAGGCAGCGGCCAGCACCAGGGCGTTTTTCTCGCCCTTGGGCGTGGGCACGACCATGATGATTTCGCCCACCCCGGCCACGTGGGCGGGAATGGCGTTCATCAACACGGAGGATGGATAGGCCGCCTTGCCGCCGGGCACATAGATCCCGACGCGGTCCAGCGGCGTGACCTTCTGGCCCAAGAGCGTGCCGTCTTCGTCGCGGTAGGTCCAGCTCTCGCCGGAGGCCTTCTTTTGCGCCTCGTGGTAACGGCGCACGCGGGCGGCAGCGGCCTGCAGTGCTTCGCGCTGCGCGGTGGGGATGCTGTCGAACGCGGCCTTCAGCTCGGTTTGCGTCAGCTCCAGCGCCTGCATGTTGGGTGCGCTCAGGCCGTCAAAACGGGCGGTGTACTCCAGCACGGCGGCGTCGCCTCGGGCCTGCACATCGGCCAGGATGTCGGCCACGCGCTGCTCGATGGCCGCATCGGTGTCGGCAGACCAGTGCAGCCGCGCCTTGAATTGGGCCTCAAACTGGGCATCAGCCGTCGTCAACAGTGCGGGAGCAGCTACAAAAGTCATAGCAAATTCAAAGAGTGTTTACTTGCCCACCGCGCCGGCAAAGGCTTCGATGATCTTGCGGATGGGTTCCTGCTTGAGCTTGAGCGCAGCCTGGTTCACGACGAGGCGCGAGCTGATGTCCATGATGCGCTCTACCTCGACCAGGTGGTTGGCCTTCAGCGTGTTGCCGGTGGACACCAGATCGACGATGGCATCAGCCAGGCCCACCAGGGGCGCCAGCTCCATGCTGCCGTAGAGCTTGATCAGGTCTACGTGCACGCCCTTGCTGGCAAAGAAGTCGCGCGCAATGGCCACGTACTTGGTGGCGACCTTGAGGCGCGAGCCCTGCTTAACGGCGGAGGCGTAGTCAAAGTCGGCACGCACGGCCACGCTGATGCGGCACTTGGCGATCTGCAGGTCCAGCGGCTGGTACAGGCCCTGGCTGCCGTGCTCCAGCAAGGTGTCCTTGCCGGTAATGCCGAGGTCGGCCCCGCCGTACTGCACATAGGTGGGCACGTCGGTGGCGCGCACCACCAGCAGGCGCACATGCGGCTGGTTGGTGGCCAGAATCAGTTTGCGCGATTTCTCGGGGTCGTCCAGCACCTCGATGCCGGCTGCCTTGAGCAGGGGCACGGTTTCTTCAAAGATGCGGCCTTTGGACAGGGCCAGGGTGATCATTTCTGTGCTCATTTGATTCGCTCAATGTCGGCGCCGATGCCACGCAGCTTGGCTTCCATCTGGTCGTAACCGCGATCCAGGTGATAGATGCGGTCCACCATGGTTTCACCCTCGGCCACCAAGCCGGCAATCACCAGACTGGCCGAGGCCCGCAGGTCGGTCGCCATCACGGTGGCCCCAGACAGCTTCTCCACGCCCTCGATCACTGCCACCTTGCCATCGGTCTGGATGTGTGCGCCCAGGCGCACCAGCTCGTTGACGTGCATGAAGCGGTTCTCAAAAATGGTCTCGGTGACCTTGCTGGCGCCCTGCGAGATGACGTTGAGCGCCATGAACTGGGCCTGCATGTCGGTGGGAAAGCCGGGGTACTCCGTCGTGCGGAAGCTCTGCGCCTTGAGGCGGCCTTCGGACTTGACGCGGATACCACCCTCCACGGCTTCCACCGTGGCGCCGGCATCGCGCAGCTTGTCGATGACGGCATCCAGATGGTCGGCACGGCCATGCTTGAGCACCACCTCACCACCAGTAGCCGCCACGGCGCAGAGGAAGGTGCCGGTTTCAATGCGGTCGGCCACCACCTGGTGGGTGCAGCCGTGCAGCTTTTCCACGCCTTCAATACGGATGCGGCTGGTGCCGTGGCCTTCGATCTTGGCGCCCATCTTGATGAGCATTTCAGCCAGATCAGGAATTTCAGGTTCCTGGGCAGCGTTTTCCAGAATCGTCTCGCCCTCGGCCAGCGCGGCGGCCATGAGGAAGTTCTCGGTCCCGGTCACGGTCACCATGTCGGTGGCAATACGCGCGCCCTTCAGGCGTGTCCAGCCCTTGGGCAGCTTGGCGATCATGTAGCCGTGTTCGACCACGATCTCGGCGCCCATGGCCTGCAGGCCCTTGATGTGCTGGTCCACGGGACGCGAGCCGATGGCGCAGCCACCGGGCAGGGACACCGTGGCCTCACCAAAGCGCGCCAGCAGTGGGCCCAGCGCGAGCACGGACGCGCGCATGGTCTTGACCAGCTCGTAGGGGGCTTCGGGCGAATTCAGCGGGCCGGCGTTGATATGCACGGCTCCGTCGGCGCCCTGCTCCACCTGCACACCCATATTGCGGATCAGCGTGAGCATGGTGGAAACATCCTGCAGGCGCGGCACATTCAGCAGCGTGACCGGATCGGCCGTCAGCAGCGTGGCGCACAGCTCGGGCAGGGCGGCGTTCTTGGCACCGGAAATCAGGACTTCACCGGAGAGCCGGTTGCCGCCACGAATCAGAAGTTTGTCCATGGCGGGCTCAGGCGGATTGCGCGGCCCATTCGGCCGGGGTGTAGGTCTTCATCGACAGGGCGTGCACCTCGTCGGTCTGCATGCGGCTGCCCAGCGTGGCATAGACCTGCTGGTGGCGCTGGATCAGGCGCTTGCCCTCAAAGGCGGGGGACACGATGGTGGCGTACCAATGACGGCCATCGCCTTCGAGCTGGCACAGCTCGCAGGACAGGCCGGCAGTGATCAGCGCTTGGAGTTGGTCTGCGGTCATGGAGAAAACAATCAGCTGCGGATCTTGTAGCCCGTACGCAGCAGGTGCACCGCCACGGCACTGGTCACTGCCAGTGCGACGCCGACGATGCCCAGGCTGAGCCAGGGGGACACATCGCTTTGGCCAAAGAAGCCAAAACGGAATCCGTCAATCATGTAGAAGAAGGGGTTGAGGTGGCTCACGCCCTGCCAGAAGGCGGGTAGCGAGTGAATGGAATAGAACACGCCGCTCAGAAACGTCATCGGCATGATGATGAAGTTCTGGAAGGCCGCGAGCTGGTCGAACTTCTCGGCCCACAGGCCGGCAATCAGTCCCAGTGTGCCCAACAGGGCGGCGCCCATGAAGGCGAAGGCCAGAATCCACAGTGGTGCGACAAAATGGATCGGTGTGAAAAACACCGTGACCAGCATGACGCCAGCACCCACTACCAAACCGCGCGCGATGCTGGAACCCACATAGGCAAAGAACCAGCTCCAGTGCGACAGCGGCGTAAGCAGCAGGAACACCAGGTTACCCATGATCTTGCTCTGGATCAGCGAGGACGAGCTGTTGGCAAAAGCGTTCTGCAGCACGCTCATCATCACCAGGCCAGGCACCAGAAAGGCGGTGTAGCTGATGGTCTCGTAAACCTTCACATGGTCGCCGAGCGCATGACCAAAAATCATCAGGTACAGCAGGGCCGTCAACACGGGGGCCGCGACTGTTTGAAAGCCGACCTTCCAGAAGCGCAGAGTCTCTTTATAGAGAAGTGTTTGCCAGCCGTTCATGCGCCGACCTCCTCGGTATTGCCCATGACATCGAGGAACACATCCTCCAGATCGGCCTTGCGGATTTCCACGTCTTCCACCGTCACGCCGGCCTGGCGCACGGCGGCCAGGTACTGCTCAATCTCCAGCGCGTTGTGTGCCGGCAGTTGCACGATGCGCCCGGTGATGCGCGCACGCGCCGCCAACTCGATCGGCAAGGCATCGCCGGTCTTGAAACGCAGCACATTGCTGCTGGCCGCCTTGAGCAGGTCGCTGGTCTTGTCCAGCGCCACGATCTTGCCGGTCTTGAGCATGGCGATGCGCCCGCACAGGGCCTCGGCCTCTTCCAGATAGTGGGTGGTCAGCAGTACGGTGCTGCCCTGCTTGTTGAGCGTGGCGACGAACTGCCACAGGGTCTGGCGCAGTTCCACGTCCACACCGGCCGTGGGTTCGTCCAGCACGATGACGGGCGGCTTGTGCACCAATGCCTGCGCCACCAGCACACGGCGCTTCATGCCACCCGAGAGCTGGCGCATGTTGGCGTTGGCCTTGTCGGTCAGGCCCAGGCCTTCGAGCAGTTCGTCCACCCAGGCGTCGTTGTTCTTGACGCCAAAGTAGCCGGACTGGATGCGCAGCATTTCGCGCACGTTGAAGAAGGGGTCAAACACCAGTTCCTGCGGCACCACGCCGAGCTTGCGGCGCGCATCGGCGTAGGCCGACTGCACATCGCTGCCCATGACGCTGACGCGCCCGCTGCTGGCGCGGGTGAGCCCGGCCAGGATGCTGATCATGGTGGTTTTGCCGGCGCCGTTGGGCCCCAGGAGGCCGAAGAACTCGCCCTCCTCAATGTCCAGGCTGACCTGGTCCAAGGCTTTAAAGGTGCTGCCCTTGGGGCCTTTGGGCGAGGCGTAGGCTTTGGAGACGGATTGGAAGGATATGGCTGGCATGGGAACCGGCCATTTTACGCGGGCTGACTCAGGCAGCGGTCAGCAGGCCTTCAATCCCGTACAGAGCGGCCAGGTCACGCAGGCGCGCGGGCAGGCCACGCACCGCAAACTGCTTGCCCACCCGGGCGCACTCGCGGCGCAACTCCAGCAACACGGCCAGAGCCGAGGAGTCAAAACGCTGCAGCGAGGCACCGTCCACCACAATGGTCTGCGGCTCGGCCGAGAGGCCAGAACGCAGGGTGTCCAGGCAGCTGTGGGCGACTTCCTGGGTCAGGGTGGCGGGCAAGTTCAGCACATCAGCCTTTCTTGGCGTTGGCCTTGTTCTGTTCAGCCAGGGCGTCAATCAGGCCGTCCAGGCCCTTGGCGTTGATTTGCTGGGCAAACTGGCTGCGGTAAGTTTCCACCAGCCACACGCCCAACACATTGAGGTTATAGATCTTCCAGCCCGCGCCCACACCGGGGGTTTTCTCCAGGCGGTAGTCGAGCTGGATGGGGTCACCCTTGCCCTTGATCTCGCTGCGCACCACCACTTCCTTGTCCTCAGGCGCGGCGCGTAGGGGTTTCATGGCGATGGTCTGGTCGGTGACCTGGGCCAGCGCACCCGCATAGGTACGCACCAGCAGGGTCTTGAACTCGTCCTGCAGGCGTTTTTGCTGCTCGGGTGTGGCCTGGCGCCAGCCCGGCCCCACAGCCGAAGCCGTCATACGCTGGAAATTGACGTTGGGCATGATGCGACTGTCAACCAGAGCCACAACCTTGCCCAGATCGCCGGACTTGATAGCCTTGTCCGCCTTGATCGCGTCCAGCACCTCGGTGGACAGGCGTTTGATCATGGCGTCGGGCGCCTCGTCTTCGGCGTACGCCGCCGGCACAAAGGCCATAGCGCCAGCCGCCACGGCAAAGGCCATGGCGCGCATCAGGTGTCGTTTGCTCAGAATCATGCAGGGTTCTCCAATGCAGCCCATTATCCACAGCCGCCCGGCCCCGCGCCACGGGGCCGGCATGTCCCCTCAAGGCTCGGTGTTTTCCTTGGAATCCGGGTTTTCCTCTTCGGGCGGGTTGCCGTCATAGTCGGCATTGCGCTGGCGCTGCAAATAGGCATCACGGATGAAAGAGTAGCGATCCAGCGCCGCGCCGTCCACCACATTGCCCGCACCCAGGAAATTCGCCCGGGTATCGACCACGTTGACGATGGTGAGGGCGTTGCGCGTAGCCTCGTCGGGCATCTGGGTCACCAGATTACCCTGCTGATCCACCGGCAAGGCCGCCACCTCGCGCAGCGTGGCCGGCCCCAGCAGAGGCAGCACCACGTAGGGGCCGGGACTCACGCCCCACCGGCCCAGCGTCAGGCCGAAGTTGGCGGGATGGCGATCGATACTTAGATCACTGGCGACGTCGATCAAGCCGCCCAAGCCTATGGTGCTGTTGACCATGACGCGTCCCACGTTATCACCAAATTCCTGGCCGCGTCCCTGCAGCCCGGTGTTGATGGCAGACCAGACATCGCTGAGGTTGCCAAAGAAGTTGGTCACGCCTTTGCGCATCCAGCTGGGCAGGGTGTCGCGGTACACCGTAGCCACAGGCTTGAGCACCACACGGTCCACGCCATCGTTGAAGCTGAACATGCCGCGGTTGAAAGACTCGATCGGGTCGCGCGGGTCCGGGTTGCTCACGGTGGCGCACCCCTGCAGCAGCAGGGCGCCCAGCAGCAACACCGACAAACAGACGCGGCGCAACATGCTTACTTGCCCTCTTTCGCGGTGGACGGGCCGTCAGCCGCCTTGCTGTAGAGGAACTGGCTGATCAGGTTCTCCAGCACCACGGCCGACTGGGTGGTGCTGATGCTGTCGCCCGCCACCAGATTGGCCGAGTCGGCGCCGGCTTCGATGCCGATGTATTGCTCGCCCAGCAGGCCGCTGGTGAGGATCTTGAGGGAACTGTCCTTGGGGAAGGCAAAGCGCTTGTCCATGGACATCATCACCTTGGCCTGGAAGCTCTTGTCGTCAAAGGTGATCGCCTCCACACGGCCCACCACGACGCCAGCGCTCTTGACGGCGGCCTTGGGCTTGAGACCACCAATGTTGTCGAACTTGGCCGTGACCGGATAGCCGCGCTCGAAATTGAGCGAAAGCAGATTGGCCGACTGCAGGGCCAGAAACAGAATGGCCGCTGCACCCAGCATGACAAACAGACCCACCCACACATCTTTGTTGGAGCGTTGCATCGCGTTCCCCTAAATACTGAACATCATGGCGGTCAGGACAAAGTCCAGCCCCAGCACCGTGAGCGAGGCCACCACCACCGTACGCGTGGTCGCGTGGGCCACGCCTTCGGGCGTGGGCTGGGCCTCATAGCCTTGCAGCAGGGCAATGAAGCTCACGGTAAAACCGAACACCACACTCTTGATCACGCCGTTGCCCACATCGGCCCAGACGTCCACATTGCTTTGCATCTGGCCCCAGAAGGCGCCGGGGTCAATCCCGATCATCACCACGCTGACCACCCAGCCACCCAGCACGCCCACCGCGCTAAACACCGCCGCCAGCAAGGGCATGGCGATCACGGCGCCCCAAAAGCGCGGCGCCAGAATGCGGGTCACCGGGTCCACCGCCATCATCTCCATGGCGCTGAGCTGCTCGCCCGCCTTCATCAAACCAATCTCGGCCGTCAGCGAGGTACCGGCCCGGCCCGCAAACAAGAGGGCCGTGAGCACCGGGCCGAATTCTCGCACCAGGCTCAGGCTGATCAGCATGCCCACCGAGTCCGCCGCGCCAAAGCGCTGCAGGCCGTAGTAGTACTGCAGGCCCATCACAAAGCCCACAAAAATGCCGGACACCGCAATGATGGCCAGCGAGTAATTGCCCATGAAATGGATCTGGTCGCGCACCAGGCCAAAGCGGCGCAGTGCAGCGGGCAGGCTGGCGAGCAGGCGCAGGAACAGGCGCGCGCCATAGCCCAAATCAGCCAGTTTGGAACGCACGGCAAAACCCGTGTCCGTAGGACGGTACCAGCTCATCGACCAGCTCCCACGGAAAAGTCGGTGTCCACATCCGGTGCGGGATAGTGGAACCGTACCGGGCCTTCGACCTCGGCGTGCACAAACTGGTGCACCAGCGGATCCACACTGTGGCGCACCTCATCGGGCGTGCCCTGGGCCGCAATCTTGCCGTTGGCCAGGACGATGACCTGATCGGCGATGTGGAAAGTTTCTTCGAGGTCGTGCGAGACGATCACACTGGTCAGGCCCATGGTGTCATTGAGCTGGCGAATCAGACGCGCCGCTGTACCCAGCGAAATCGGGTCCAGGCCGGCAAAGGGTTCGTCGTACATGACCAGTTCCGGATCCAGCGCGATGGCGCGGGCCAACGCCACCCGGCGCGCCATGCCGCCAGAAATCTCGGAGGGCATGAGGTCCCGCGCACCGCGCAAACCCACGGCATTGAGCTTCATCAGCACGACATCACGCACCAGGGCGGCAGACAGGCTGGTGTGCTCGCGCAATGGAAAGGCCACATTGTCGAACACGCTCAAATCCGTAAACAAGGCGCCAAACTGGAACAGCATGCCCATGCGGCGCCGTGCAGCGTAAAGCTGCTGCGCGTTGGCCAGGCCCATATCCTGCACATCCTGCCCATGGCGTTCGCCATGCAGCAGCACCTGGCCCTTTTGCACGCGATGCTGGCCACTGATGAGCCGCAGCACGGTGGTCTTGCCGCCGCCCGACGCGCCCATGAGCGCGGTCACCTTGCCACGCGGAATGGTCAGGCTGACACCGTCCAGGATCAGGCGGTCGCCGTATCCAAACGAAATGTCTTTCAGTTCAACGAGGGGGTCAGAAACGTGTTCGGCCATACAAGTAACAAGGCCGGGGTTTACCCGGCCTTGGCATCATAAGGGATTACCCGGAATCAGCGCGGCAGATCGCTAAAGCCCATCAGAAACTCGTCCACTGCACGGGCAGCCTGGCGGCCTTCGCGGATCGCCCACACCACCAGAGACTGGCCACGGCGCATGTCGCCGGCGGCAAACACCTTGGGCACGTTGGTAGCGTAACCGCCGATGAACTCGGTACTTGCCTTGGCATTACCACGGGCGTCCTTGTCCACGCCAAACACGTCCAGAATGGTTGCCACGGGGTTCACAAAGCCCATAGCCAACAGCACCAGGTCGGCCTTCAGGACTTTTTCGGTACCGGGCACGTCGACCAGTTTGCCGTCCTTGAACTCGACCTGCACGGTCTTCAGGCCGGTGACCTTGCCTTTTTCACCAATGAACTCCTTGGTGGAAATGGAGAACACGCGTTCGCAGCCTTCTTCGTGGCTGGAGCTGGTGCGCAGCTTGAGCGGCCAGTAGGGCCATGTCAGGGGGCGGTTTTCCTCTTCGGGTGGCTGGGGCATCACCTCGAACTGGGTCACGCTGACGGCGCCATGGCGGTTGCTGGTGCCCACGCAATCAGAGCCGGTGTCGCCACCGCCGATGACGATGACGTGTTTGCCATCGGCGCGCAATTGGTTCTTGAGCTTGTCGCCCGCGTTGACCTTGTTCTGCTGGGGCAGGAATTCCATGGCGAAGTGGATGCCGTCCAGGTCGCGGCCGGGCACAGGCAGGTCGCGCGACTGTTCGGAGCCCCCAGTCAGCAGCACAGCGTCAAAGTCTTTCTTGAGCTGGTCTGCAGAAATGGTTTCCTTGGCCCAATTGGTGACTTTGGAGCCCTTGGGCATTTCACCCACCAGCACGCTGGTGCGGATGGTCACGCCCTCGGCCACCAATTGTTCGGCACGGCGGTCGATATGGGACTTCTCCATCTTGAAGTCGGGGATGCCGTAGCGCAGCAGGCCGCCAATACGGTCGTTCTTTTCGAACAGTGTGACGCTGTGGCCGGCGCGCGCCAGCTGCTGGGCAGCGGCCATGCCGGCGGGGCCGGAGCCAACCACGGCCACGGTCTTGCCGGTCTTGATCTTGGCCGGTTGGGCTTGCACCCAGCCTTCGGCCCAGGCGCGGTCGATGATGGCGTGCTCGATGGACTTGATGCCCACCGCGTCATCGTTCACGTTGAGCGTACAGGCGGCCTCGCAAGGCGCGGGGCAGATGCGGCCGGTGAACTCGGGGAAGTTGTTGGTGCTGTGCAGCGTCTCAATCGCAGCCTTCCAGTCCTTGCGGAACACGAGGTCGTTGAAGTCCGGGATGATGTTGTTGACCGGGCAGCCGTTGTTGCAGAACGGAGTGCCGCAGTCCATGCAGCGCGCAGCCTGCTTGTTGGCCTGCGCATCGTCCAGGCCCACCACGAACTCTTTGTAATGCTTCAGACGCTCGGCAACGGGCTTGTAGCCCTCCTCGATGCGCTGGTACTCCATGAAGCCAGTGACTTTTCCCATGATGTCTATCCTTCTTGCTTGGTTCAAACGGTCTTACTTGGCGGGAGCTGCTGCTTTTTTAGTAGCTGCTTGCGCAGTCTTGACGGCGGTTTGAGCCTCTTTCTTTGCATTGATCTCACCCAGGGCACGCTTGTACTCGTTGGGGAACACCTTGACGAACTTGGCGCGGGAAACTTCCCAGTTGTCCAGCAGTTCACGTGCGCGCTTGCTGCCAGTCCAACGGTTGTGGTCCTCCAGCAGCTTCTTGAGCTGGACTTCGTCGCTTTCGCCACGGTGCCAGATGGCCTTGTCCATCGTGGCCTCCTGTTCGGCACTGGTCAGCACCTTCTCCAGGCTCACCATGGCGGTGTTGCAGCGCTTGGCGAACTGACCGTCCTCGTCGTACACATAGGCCAGGCCACCGCTCATGCCGGCGGCGAAGTTGCGGCCGGTCTTGCCCAGCACAGCCACGGTGCCGCCAGTCATGTATTCGCAACCGTGGTCACCCGTACCTTCCACCACCGCAGTGGCGCCGGAGAGGCGCACGGCGAAACGTTCGCCAGCCACGCCACTGAAGAAGGCTTCACCCGTGGTGGCGCCGTACATCACGGTGTTGCCCACGATGGTGTTGCGAATCGCGTCGCCACGGAAGTCGATGCTGGGGCGCACCACCACGCGGCCGCCGGACAGGCCCTTGCCGGTGTAGTCGTTGGCATCACCAATCAGGTAAAGCGTGATACCGCGGGTCAGGAAGGCGCCGAAGGACTGGCCACCCGTGCCTTCGAGCTGGATGCGGATGGTGTCATCCGGCAAGCCCTCGGGATGAACCTTGGTCACCGCACCTGAGAGCATGGCGCCCACGGAGCGGTTCACGTTGCGGGCCACTTCCATGAACTGCACGCGCTCGCCCTTGTCGATCGCCGCACGGCTCTTGGCAATGAGCACGTTGTCCAAAGCCTTTTCCAGACCGTGCTCTTGTGTGAGCACCTGGAAGCGGGGCACATCGGCCGGCACTTGCGGCTGCGCAAACAGGCGGCCGAAGTCCAAGCCCTGGGCCTTCCAGTGGGCGATGCCCTTGCGGGTATCGAGCAGGTCGGCACGGCCGATCAGGTCGTCGAACTTGCGGATGCCCAGCTGGGCCATGATCTGGCGCACTTCTTCTGCGATGAAGAAGAAGTAGTTGACCACGTGCTCGGGCTTGCCGGAGAACTTGGCACGCAGTTCGGGGTCTTGCGTGGCCACGCCCACGGGGCAGGTGTTGAGGTGGCACTTGCGCATCATGATGCAGCCCTCGACCACCAGCGGTGCGGTGGCGAAGCCGAATTCGTCCGCGCCCAGCAGCGCGCCGATGGCGACGTCGCGGCCGGTCTTCATCTGGCCGTCGGCCTGCACACGGATGCGACTGCGCAGGCGGTTCAGCACCAGAGTCTGCTGGGTTTCGGCCAGACCGATTTCCCAAGGGGAGCCGGCGTGCTTGATGGAGGACCAGGGCGAGGCGCCGGTACCGCCGTCATGGCCGGCGATCACCACATGGTCGGCCTTGCACTTGGCCACGCCGGCGGCGATGGTGCCAACGCCGATTTCAGAGACCAGCTTGACCGAGATGTCGCTGTGCGGCGCCACGTTCTTCAGGTCGTGGATCAGCTGGGCCAAATCCTCGATGGAGTAGATGTCGTGGTGGGGCGGGGGCGAAATCAGGCCCACGCCGGGCACGCTGTGGCGCAGCTTGCCGATGTACTCGGACACCTTGCCGCCAGGCAGCTGGCCGCCTTCGCCGGGCTTGGCGCCCTGGGCCATCTTGATCTGGATCTGGTCGGCGCTGGAGAGGTACTCGGCGGTCACACCAAAGCGGCCGGAAGCCACCTGCTTGATGCGGCTGCGCAGCGAGTCGCCGGCCTGCAGGGGCAGGTCCACTTCCACGTTCTCGGCACCGATCACACTCTTGAGGCTGTCGCCCTGCTTGATCGGGATGCCCTTGAGCTCGTTGCGGTAGCGGGCCGCGTCCTCGCCGCCCTCACCCGTGTTGCTCTTGCCGCCGATGCGGTTCATGGCCACAGCCAGGGTGGCATGGGCCTCGGTGGAGATGGAGCCCAGGGACATGGCGCCAGTGGCGAACCGCTTGACGATTTCCTTGGCGGGTTCGACTTCGTCCACGGAAATCGCCTTGGCCGGATCGATCCTGAACTCGAACAGGCCGCGCAGCGTGAGGTGGCGCTTGCTCTGGTCGTTGATGATCTGGGCGTATTCCTTGTAGGTGTTCCAGTTGTTGGCACGCGTGCTGTGCTGCAGCTTGGCAATCGCGTCAGGCGTCCACATGTGCTCTTCGCCACGGGTGCGCCAGGCGTACTCGCCGCCAGCATCCAGCGCGTTGGCCAGCACGGGGCTGTCGCCAAAGGCCAGGCGGTGCATGCGGATGGACTCTTCGGCGATCTCGAACACGCCAATGCCTTCCACCTTGCTGGGGGTACGCGTGAAGTACTTGTCGATCGTTTCGCTGTTCAGGCCAATGGCTTCGAACAGCTGGGCACCGCAGTAGGACATGTAGGTGCTCACGCCCATCTTGGACATGATCTTGGACAGGCCCTTGCCGATCGCCTTGATGTAGTTGTAGATGGCCTTGTCGGCGCTCAAGTCGCCCGGCAGATCCTTGTGGATGTCGGTGAGGGTTTCCATCGCCAGGTAGGGGTGCACGGCTTCGGCACCGTAACCCGCCAGCACTGCGAAGTGATGCACTTCACGCGCAGTACCGGTTTCCACGACCAGACCGGCCGTGGTCCGCAGGCCTTCACGCACTAGGTGCTGGTGAACTGCAGAGAGCGCCAGCAGCGCGGGGATGGCTACCTGGGTGGCGCTGATGCTGCGGTCGCTGATGATGAGGATGTTCTTGCCGCTCTTGATCGCGTCCACGGCTTCGGCGCACAGCGACGCCAGCTTGGCTTCCACGCCCTCGTGGCCCCAGGCCAGCGGGTAGGTGATGTCCAGCGTGTAGCTGCGGAACTTGCCCTGGGTGTGCTGCTCGATGTCGCGCACCTTGGCCATGTCGGCGAAGTCCAGGATCGGTTGGCTCACCTCGAGGCGCATGGGCGGGTTGACCTGGTTGATGTCCAGCAGGTTGGGCTTGGGGCCGATGAAGGACACCAGCGACATCACGATGGCTTCGCGGATCGGGTCGATGGGCGGGTTGGTCACCTGCGCGAACAACTGCTTGAAGTAGCTGTATAGCGGCTTGTTCTTGTCAGACAGCACGGCCAGCGGGCTGTCGTTGCCCATGGAGCCAATGCCCTCTTCGCCATTGGTGGCCATGGGGGCCATCAGGAACTTGATGTCTTCCTGGGTGAAGCCAAAGGCCTGTTGGCGGTCCAGCAGGCTCACGGTGTCGGTGATGCGCTTGGGCTCCACACCGGCGACCACAGCCGACAGGGCGGGCTCGGCGCGGCGCTCATCAAACGTGACGTCGTCGAGCTTGATGCGCAGGTTCTCGATCCATTGCTTGTAGGGCTTGCTGTTGGCGAGGTTGGCCTTGAGCTCCTCGTCGTCGATCATGCGCCCCTGCTCCAAGTCGATCAGGAACATCTTGCCAGGTTGCAGGCGCCATTTGCGCACGATCTTGTTTTCGGGCACGGGCAGCACGCCGGACTCGGAGCCCATGATGACCAAGTCGTCATCGGTGATGCAGTAGCGCGAGGGACGCAGGCCGTTGCGATCCAAGGTGGCGCCGATCTGGCGACCGTCGGTGAACACGATGGAGGCCGGGCCGTCCCAGGGTTCCATCATGGCGGCGTGGTATTCGTAGAAGGCCTTGCGGCGTTCGTCCATGGTGGTGTGCTGTTCCCAGGGCTCGGGAATCATCATCATCACGGCCTGGCTGATAGGGTAGCCGGCCATGGTCAACAGCTCGAGGCAGTTATCGAAGGTGGCCGTATCGGACTGATCGGCAAAGCTGATGGGGTAGAGCTTTTGCAGGTCGGCTGCCAGCACAGGCGACGACATCACGCCTTCGCGCGCCTTCATCCAGTTGTAGTTGCCTTTGACGGTGTTGATTTCACCGTTGTGCGCCACATAGCGGTAGGGGTGGGCCAGCGGCCACTCAGGGAATGTGTTGGTGGAGAAGCGCTGGTGCACCAGACCCAGGGCGGACACGCAGCGCGCGTCTTCCAGGTCGCGGTAGTACACACCCACCTGGTCGGCCAGCAGCAGGCCCTTGTAGACCACGGTGCGACTGGACATGCTGGGCACGTAATACTCTTTGGAGTGCTTCAAGCCCAGGGCCTGGATGTTTGCACTGGCGGTCTTGCGGATCACATACAGCTTGCGCTCCAGCGCGTCCTGGATGATGACGTCGGCACCACGGCCGATGAAGACCTGGCGCAGGATGGGCTCTTTTTCGCGCACGGTGGGCGACATGGGCATGTCGCGGTTCACCGGCACATCGCGCCAGCCAAGCAGCACCTGACCTTCGGCCTTGATGGCACGTTCCATCTCCTGCTCACAAGCCAGGCGGGAGGCGTGCTCCTTGGGCAGGAAGATCATGCCCACGCCGTACTCGCCCAAAGGCGGCAGGGTGACGCCCTGGGCCGCCATTTCCTCGCGGTACAGCGCGTCGGGCAGCTGGATCAGGATGCCGGCGCCGTCGCCCATCAGGGGGTCGGCACCCACGGCACCGCGGTGGTCCAGGTTTTCGAGGATCTTGAGCGCGTTCTTGACGATGTCGTGGCTCTTCTCGCCACGGATATGGGCCACAAAGCCGACGCCGCAGGCATCGTGCTCATTGGCGTTGGAATACAGACCGTTGTCTTTGAGGTGTTGGATTTCGGCTGCCGTCGTCATGGCGCACTCCTGAAAATTGCAGTGGAAGCGAAGAATACTGCAATGCAACAAAGGTGCCAAGCACAATAAATGGGGTCAGATCATAATTATTTGTTGAACAAAACAATCGGAAATTAAATGGGGACACATCAAAATTGATAGCTGCTTGCGCTTATTTGACGGTGGTTAGAGCCAATTTTTATTCGGAAGCAGCAGGGCTGAGGGGACGACCTGGTTGTCCCTTGCGGACGCGACGCGGCGTTTTTTTCTGCAGGGCGTCCAGAAACTCACCCTCCCCCATGGCCCAGCCGCGCAAGACTGCATCCGTCAATGCACCTTGCAGCGTCTGGCCAATTCCGGCCTGCACCATCTGGGCGTAGGCGGCCTCGCGCGCGAACGGGGTGTTGCCCAGATTCCAGACCAGGGGATGTGGCGTGAGCAGCTTGTCAGCCCGGCTGCCGGCGTAATGGGCGTAGCTGGACCAAGGATAGTCCGCCGCCTGCAGCACCATCCCCGCACGCACCGGGTTCAGGTCGATATAGGCCATGCATGCCAACAGGTAGCGTTCGGCATCGATCAGGGTGGAACGGTAGCGCCCCTCCCACAGGGTGCCGCTGCGCTGGTGCCGGTCGTTAAAGTAGCGCACATAGCTGCGGCCCAGGGCCTGCATCATCTTGGGCAGGGCATCGTCGGTGGGGGGCGTAGCCAGCAGGTGGAAGTGGTTGTCCATCAGCACAAAGGCGTGCACCGCCACCTGGTAGCGCCTGGCACTCTCTGCGATCACGTCCTTGAGCACCTGGAAGTCCGCCGTGTCCAGGCAAATGGGCTGGCGGTTGTTGCCACGCTGTATCACGTGGTGCGGATGCGCCGCCAGGGTCAATCGGGGGAGACGTGCCATGGCCTTAGTGTGCCCTAAACGCCCTCTTTAGAGCCGCTGGACAGGAAGCTGGTACTGGGGGGCGCCCATGAGGTCGATGCCGCAGGACAGGGATTCCAGCCAATCGAACAGCTGGCCAATGGCCTCCCCCTGCAAGGGCGCGCCGTGCTGGGGTACGACCATGCGGATATCAAGCTCCCGCACCATGCGCACCCAGAGCCGCAGAATCTTGTTGCTGACCATGTAGCGGCGGTGGAAGGCCTCCATGCCCGGTGGCATGGGCGTCAGCGAAGTGATGGGCTCTTGCGCCTGTTGGCCGCTGATGAGGGAGACACCCAGATCACCGGAGAACAGTATCTTGCTGACCGGATCGTAGAACTGGAAGTTGCCCTCGGAGTGCATGAAGTGCGCGGGCAGCAGCCAGAGTTCGCTCTTGCCGTAGCGCAGGCGCCCGCCCTCGTCGGGGATGGCGATGATGCGGTCCTCGGTCTTGCCGATCTTGCAGAAATGCGGCGCAAAGCGGGCCCAGAGTTGGGAGATCAGCAGCTTGGCCTGGGAAGACGTCATCCACCGGTCCAGCGAGGCAATGATGTCGGGGTCGGCGTGGGAAGCAAGGATGTAGTCCAGATCCTGGGGCGCAATGTACTTGCGCATGGTCAGGTTCAGCTCGTTGTAGGTCATGTTCCCGCCCGGATCGAGGATGACGCCGGCACCGTGGTCCACGATGAGGAACTGGTTGGCCTGCACCGCCTCCGCTTCGTCCGACACCAGGTCGGTAAACATCACGCAGCAGTGATGGTCATCTCTGTACAGCTCGATCGGCATGGCATGGAACCCCAAAAGACAACGAGCGCCCGATGCGCTCGTTGGATTCCATTGTGGAGCGGGTGCTCCCGGCCGGTATTGACTCAGGTCAACTTACTTGGGCGCCTTGGTCACGCGCACCTTGCCACCGGTGGTGACCAGAATCACCGGGTCGCCGGCGGCCAGTTGTTCGCTGCCCTTGGCCTGGACAATGGCACGGCGGTCGCCGCCCTTGAGTTGGACCAGGATTTCGATGGCTTCTTCCTTGGTGGAGAAACGCTCGATGGCATTGCCCGCTGCAGCACCCGCCACACCGGCCAGCACACCCAGCACCTGGGCTTCGCGCTGCACACCGCTGCCGGCCGAGCCGCCAATGGCACCGACTACACCACCCACAGCCGCGCCGATACCAGACTGGCTGCCGTCCACCACCACATTCCGCACCGACAGCACCACGCCGTCTTGCACCTGGGCCAAACGCTGGGCATCGCCACGCTGGATCACGTCGGGGCTGCTGCTGGCGCAAGCGGCCAAGGCCAGCACCACGGACACCGAGCCCACCAGTTTCATCAATTTCTGCATACAAACTCCTGTTTCACATCGGTGGCGCTTGCCACCAACATCCTTAACGGGTCAGACCGCCAAAGCGTTGTCCTGCCGATTGTCGTCCGGCAATGTAAACCGCGTGTCAAGCAGGGCTAAGAGCCCAAACTCCTCCAGAATCACCCGCAGGCGCTGGCCCGCAGCCCGCTTGCGCTGGCCCGTGTAGCGCGCCAGGATGAGTTCATTTTTCATGCTATGTTCCCAGCCCACCAGCTCGGTCACCGTGACCTGGTAACCATGGGCTTCCAGATACAGGCAGCGAAGTACGTTGGTAATCTGGCTGCCCAATTCCCGCGTGTGCAGCGGGTGGCGCCACAGCTCGGCCAATGGCGTGCGTGACAGCGACAGGGCCTTGCCCTGGCTCAGATGACGCGCCACCTCAGCCTGGCAGCAAGGCACCAGCACAAAGGCACGCGCTTTCTTCTCCAGACCGAAGGCGATGGCGTCATCGGTCGCCGTGTCACAGGCGTGCAGCGCGGTTACCACGTCAAAGTTGGCGGGCAGGGCCGCGGACTGGGTGGACTCAGCGACGCTGGTGTTGAGAAAGCTCATGCGCTCAAAGCCCAGCTCTTTCGCCAGCGCCTGCGATTTCTGCACCAGCTCGGCCCGGGTCTCGATGCCATAGAGGTGGCTACCCGGCAGGTTCTTGAAAAACAGGTCGTAGAGGATGAAGCCCAGATAGGACTTGCCGGCCCCGTGGTCTGCCAGCGTCAGTGCGCCCTCGGCGGTGGGCGGCAACTCCTGCATGAGCTTTTCGATGAACTGGTAGAGGTGGTAAACCTGCTTGAGCTTGCGGCGCGAGTCCTGGTTGAGCTTGCCCTCGCGCGTGAGGATGTGCAGCTCCTGCAACAGGCGCAAGGACTGGCCAGGGCGCACTTCGTCAGCCAAGGGATGGGCCGCGGCTGGCGCGGTTGATTTGGCTGGGGTTGCGGGGCGGGATTTTTTGGTCATGGTGTTTTCTTGGGGGCGTACAGGCCCAGTGCATCCCAGCCGCTGTGCCCGAGGGCCTGCAAGGTTTCGATGTTTTTCTCGAAAATGCTTTCGGCTTGGGGAAAGGCCTGCACCGCACGGTCCAGACTGTCTTCGCGCAGAAGGTGCAGCGTCGGGAATGGCGCGCGGTTGGTGTAGTTGCCGATGTCATCCGGCTGCGCATCGGCAAACTGGAACTGGGGATGAAAGCTGGCGATCTGCAACACGCCGTCCAACTTGCTTTTGCGCAATACGCGGTCCGCACGGTCCAAAAAGTCGTTGAAATCCAGAAAGTCCGGCAGGCAGCGGGGTGCCATCAGCAGGGTCGTGTCGCGCAGCTGCGGATCGGTGGCAGCAAGATCCAACAGCTCCTGGCGGAGCTGTACCAGCCATTCGACCGGGTCAACTCCCTCGTAAACCACGTAATGGATTTGCCCCTTGACGTGCACCGCCTTGGCGAAAGGACAGAGGTTAAGGCCAATGACCGCGCGCTCCAGCCACAGCCGTGTGGCGGCAATCACTTGGGGGGCATCAGAGGGCACCCCGGAATCTGGCGAGGCTCCGGTATCCATACACAAGTCCTGCATCAAACCGCAAACAGGCGCCGACCGGTCAGGCGCTCGTGCTCCCGCAGCGCAAAGCGATCGGTCATGCCGGCAATGTAGTCCGCCACCCGGCGCTCCAGACTGACCACCTGGGGGTTGCCGGCAACGCCATCCGGCACGGTAGCTTCGTTCTGCATGTGCGCCGGGCTGTTGCAATAAGCCACAAACAGGTCGGCAATCACCTGCTTGGCCTGCTCCATGGTCTGCATAACCTGCGGGTGCCGGTACAGATGGCGAAACAGGAAAGTCTTCATCGCCTGCGACTGCGCGCGCATGTCCGCACTGAAGCAAACCAGTCCCCTGCCCTGCTGACGAACGTCGGCCACGGACGCAGGCCGAGCTGTGTCCAAGGCGGCCTGCGTCGCGTCCATCAGGTCATACACCTGCGCGCAGAGCATGAGACGAATGGACTCGTACAGCCACCGTTTCTGATTGCGGATGTGCCCCAGCTCCGGGTGCTGCTGCAGCGCCGAGGCGCTGAAGCTTGCAAACAGTGGGACATCCTGCAGCTGGTCGAAACGCAGCAGGCCGGAGCGCACACCATCATCAATGTCGTGCGCGTTGTAGGCGATCTCGTCGGCCAGATTGCAGAGCTGGGCCTCGAGGTTGGGCTGGGTCTTGTGCAGAAAGCGCTGCCCCACACCGCCGCCGCCATCGGCATACGCCGGCTCCAGCGCCTCGATGGCCTCCGCATTGGCGCGCGAACAGTGCTTGAGAATGCCCTCGCGCGCCTCGAAGCTGAGATTGAGTCCGTTGAACTGCGGGTAACGCTCTTCCAGCCAATCCACCACGCGCAGGCTCTGCAGGTTGTGTTCAAAGCCGCCATGGGCCACCATGCAGTCGTGCAAGGCGTCCTGCCCCGCGTGACCGAACGGGGTGTGGCCCAAGTCATGCGCCAGGGCAATGGTCTCCACCAAGTCTTCGTTGAGGCCCAGAGTACGCGCCATGGAGCGCCCCAGCTGCGCCACCTCCAGCGAGTGGGTCAACCGCGTACGGAACAGATCGCCCTCGTGATTGATGAAGACCTGCGTCTTGTAGACCAGCCGACGGAATGCCGTGGAGTGCACGATGCGATCCCGGTCCCGCTGGAAGGCCGTGCGCGTCGGCGCGTCAGGCTGTGCATACCGGCGTCCCCGCGTCTGGGCAGGGTCGCAAGCATATGTCCGCAATTCTTCGCTCATAAACAGGCACTAGCCCCCATGGAATATGCGCAAGCAGCTATCAACTTTATAGCAATCAGGCGCAGCAGCGGTCAATGACAGCGCGCACCACCGCATCCGGCGCACCACGCACCGCCGCCCGGGCTGGGCCATCTATCACCACAAAGCGGATATCGCCCGCTTCCGATTTCTTGTCCAGCCGCATGAGCTCCAGATAACGCCCGGCGTTGTCCTTCGCATCCAGTTGCGGACCGCGCACCGGCAGGCCTGCGGCGGCAATGAGACGGGTCAGACGGTCGACGAAGTCGACATCTACCAGCCCCAGATCCTTGGAGAGATGGGCCGCCATCACCATGCCACAGCCCACGGCCTCACCGTGCAGCCACTCACCGTAGCCCATGCCGGCCTCGATGGCGTGGCCAAAGGTATGGCCAAAGTTCAGGATGGCACGCAGTCCCGCCTCACGCTCGTCCTGCCCCACCACCCAGGTCTTGATTTCGCAACTACGCTGCACGGCGTACGCGAGGGCCAGCGGGTCACGGGCCAGCAAAGCGTCCAGATGACTCTCGATCCAATGCAGAAACGCGAGGTCGGCGATCGGTCCGTACTTGATGACTTCCGCCAGCCCCGCGCTGAGTTCGCGCGCGGGCAGGGTCTTCAAACTGTCGATGTCGCACACCACCATCTGCGGCTGATAAAACGCACCGATCATGTTCTTGCCCAGCGGGTGATTGATGCCGGTCTTGCCACCCACGGATGAATCCACCTGCGACAACAGCGTCGTGGGGACCTGCACAAAGGGCACCCCACGCATGTAGCTCGCAGCAGCAAAGCCAGTCATGTCGCCCACGACACCACCGCCCAAGGCAAACAGCACGGTCTTGCGATCGCAACCTTTGGCCAGCATGGCATCGAAAATCAGGTTGAGCGTCTGCCAATGCTTGTGGCTCTCGCCATCCGGCAGAACCACCAACTCCACGGCCTTGTACTGGGTCCGCAAGGCATTGATCAATTTCTCCGCGTACAGGGGGGATACCGTCGTGTTGCTGACCACTACCGCTTGGCTGGCCTTGGGCAAGACTGCATAGTGGGCACCCTGGTCCAGCAGGCCGGTGCCAATGTGAATCGGGTAGCTCCGTTCCCCCAGATCAATGGAAACAGTAGAGAAAATTTGCGTAGTCATCCCCGGAGTTTAGAGCCTGAGGCCGCTGCCCCTGACTCGCGGCGCTTTGACACCCGGGTTATGCCGCCGGCAAATGCCCCGACAACTCCAGCTGCATGACCACCATGTTGACCAAGGTCGCCACCGAGGGACGTCCTGTTTCCAGTACAAAGTGCGCTGTTTCTCGATACAGAGGGTCACGCACGGAAAAGAGATCCCGCATGCGAGCGAGGGGATCGGCAACTTGCAGGAGTGGGCGACTCACATCGTGTCGTAGACGCCGGAACAACTCTTCGGGCGTGGATTTTAGGTACACCACATGGCTGCGATCACGCAAATGCTCGCGATTCAAGGGGCGCAACACCGCACCACCACCCGTGGAGATGACAGAAACAGTCCCTTGCGTCAGACTGTCCAGAACTTCCTGCTCGATGTCACGGAATCTGGCTTCGCCTTCCCGGTCGAAAAACTCGCGGATAGAGCAACCCAGACGGGCCTCGATCGCATGGTCTGAATCAACAAATGGCAGGCGTAGCCTGCGTGCAAGCTGCCGCCCTACCGTGGTCTTGCCCGATCCGGGCAAGCCCACCAGACTGATGCTCAACTGCAAAACACACCCACCCCACCCCGCAACAATTTAGCGGGCAATCGCCTTGTCAGAGAGCACCTTGGGGGTGATGAACACCAGCATTTCACGCTTGGTCGTGGACTTGGAGCGGTTGCGGAACAGCACACCCAAGCCAGGGAGGTCACCAAAGAACGGCACTTTGATCTCAGAGTCAGTCTGATCTTCGGTGAAAATGCCACCGATGACCACCGTACCACCGTTCTCTACGAGTACTTGAGTTTGAATATGCTTGGTATCAATTGCAAATCCAGCCGGTGTCGATTGACCCACAGTATCTTTAGTAATGTCCAGAGTCAGGATGATGTTACCCTCAGGCGTAATCTGTGGCAGTACTTCTAGTTTCAGATTGGCCTTGCGGAACGCTATCGAAGTAGCACCGCTAGAGGAAGCCACCTGATAGGGAAGTTCAGTTCCCTGTTCAATCAAAGCCTTAATTTGGTCGGCAGTAACTACTCGGGGGCTGGACACCACCTTGCCTTTACCATCAGCTTCTAGCGCCGAAATTTCGAGGTTCAGAAAACGATCAGCACCCGCACCAAAGATCGATACAGCAAACTGGCCTGGCGTATTAGAGCCCAAAGCCCCGGTAGAAGGTAAGTTCACAAAATTACCGGAAGTTGTTGCAGCTGAGCCGACAACATAGCTGGATCCGAAAGCCAAACCGGGCTTGTCACCAGATGCCGCCGCGGTTCCGCCTCCGCCCAGCTTCACACCCAGTGACTTGCCAAAGCTGTCCGACGCTTCCACGATACGCGCTTCGATCAGAACCTGGCGAACCGCCACGTCAATCTTGGCAATCAACTGTTGCACCTGCTCCAGCTTGCTTGGAATATCCGTCACAAACAACTGGTTGGTTCGATTTTCGTAAATCACGCTGCCGCGGCTGCTCAGAATGCGACTAGGGGTCACGCCTTGGCCAGGGCCGGAACCCGCTGCCACCAAGCCAGCAGCGATATCAGAGGCTTTGCCGTAATTGATCTGGAAGGCCTGGGTCCGCAAGGGCTCCAGATTTTGTACAGCTACGACGGACTCCAGATCCAGCTTTTCCTTAGCTGCAATCTCGTCCTTAGGCGCAACCCAGAGCACATTGCCAGTCTTGCGCATTCCCAAACCCTTGGCTTGCAAAATAATGTCCAAGGCTTGGTCCCATGGCACATCCTGCAAGCGCAGGGTGACAGAGCCCGACACGGAGTCGGAAGTCACAATATTGAAATTGGTGAAATCCGCAATCACCTGCAGCAAGCTGCGCACTTCAATGTTCTGGAAATTCAGCGACAGCTTCTGACCGTTGTAGCCAACGCCTTGGGTCAGCTTCTTGGGATCAACCTTGATCTCCTTGACTTCCACGACAAACTGATCATCGCTTTGATAAGCGCTGTGCTCCCACTGGCCTTGGGGCTCAATGGTCATGCGCACGCGATCACCGGACTGCACGGTGGTAACGGATTTAACTGGTGTACCAAAGTCACTGACATCCAGCTTGCGACGCAATCCCTCAGGCAAAGTCGACTTCATGAAATCAACCACCAAGGCCTGACCTTGTTGGCGGATATCAACGCCTACTTGGTTGTTTGGCAGGGACACAACGATACGGCCAGCACCATCTGCAGTCCTGCGGAAGTCTAAATCCTTGAGCGGCGCGCTATCGCGATTGCGGTTCTCCGCAAAATTGGTCACCGTAGTAGGGCCTGTAGCAGCCACTGGGGCCAGTACAACCAGCAGGGACTTGCCTTGAATCTCCGCTTTGTAGGCAGCAGGCTGCTTCAGATTCAAAACAACACGTGTTCGCTCTCCTGCTTGTACCACACTCACAGAACGCAAATTCCCCTGATTCACATCGATTGTGGAACGTCCCATAGCGTTCGATACGCCAGGAAAGTCTAGTGCAATGCGTGCGGGGGATTGGATTGCAAAACCCGTTGGCACAGAGGTCAAGGCTTGAGAAAGGTCAATCTTGACCACTTCGCCGCCACCTTGCATCGACCCCGTCACCGCCTCAATCGCCGGTTGTGCAAACGCCAGCCCAGATAAGGACAATAGAAAGGCCGCACAAACTCTTTTGTACATTCGAAGTTCTCGCATTAACTTAAGCATCATCATTTCGACCCCTCTTGCAACGCCAAGGTTGCAGCGCGTTCAATCCACTCGCCAGCGGCATCCTGCACAATTTCACGCAGAGTCACTTCAGTCTCGCTGATTTTCATCACACGACCGAAATTTGCACCAAGGTAGTTGCCCACCTTGACCTGGTAGAGCAGGTTGTCCACCCGAACCAGTGCCACAGGTTGACCAGCCTTGATAAGGCTACCCACCAGTGCCATGGAGTCCAAGGGAAAGGCCTCAAGCGGCTCTTTGCGACGCGACAGTTCTGGCGCCACCAAGGCCGCGTTGGATACAGTCTGGGCCGAATCCCGCTTCAGGGCTTGAGTCAGCTTCTGATTGCTGAAAGGGTCTATCGCGGCCACATTGTCATAGGGTTGGGGGACGAATTGCTTGGGCGCAGGAATAGCATCCACCTTGGGGCGCGTCTGGTTGCGCTCATCCACCATCCATTGCCGGATTTCATCTTCACTGGACGAACCACAACCTGCCAGCAAAGCACTGACCGCAAGCAACAGGAAGAGAGGACGGGTAGCTATCATTTCTTCGCTCCCGTCGCCTTGCGCTGGGCGGCAACCTCTTCTGTGTCCAGATAACGGAAAGTCTTGGCAGTGGCATCCAATATGAGTGTGTTGTCTGCACGCGGCGCCACCGTCAAATTGTTCAACGTCACAATACGAGAGAGATGCGCAACGTCCGAAGCGAACGCACCAATATCGTGGTAGCGGCCAGTGACACGCAAAGTAATAGGCAACTCTGCGTAATATTCTTTGACAGCGATCTGTCCGGGGCGAAACAATTCGAACTGAAGACTACGCCCGAGACCCGCCTGATTGATATCAGACAGCAGAGCATCCATTTCCGCCTTGCTGGGTAATTGCTTCTCCAATTGGGTCACATATTGCTGTACTTGCTCACGTTGCTTGCGTAAAACGTCCAAGTTGACTGCCTTGGAGAGTTTCTTTTTGTAGTCCTCCCGCAAAACGATTTCCTTCTCTTGCTCTTGTTTGAGCAAATCCTCTGAGCCGCTAAGCCAGATAAACCAGAGCGCCACCAAAATCGCCAAGCTGGTAAAAGCAAATAGGGCATATTGAGGAATGGCGGGCCACAACGACGGATCCTTGGGATCCAGATCGCGAAATTGACTTGCCAGCTTCTCCTGCAATGCCTGGAAGTCGATAGAAGGGGATTTGATTGTTGCCATACGCGCCACTTATGGTTTGACAAGCGCGGACGCTGCCGGGACAGGAGGCTGCACTGGCGCCGATGTGGCGGTAGCCTTTTGCGCTGCAATTTTTTCGGCTTCACTGGCTCGCACCAGACGGACTTTAATCACAAAGTTACCCACGCGCTTCTGATCCTTGGGCGAAACTGCAACGGTACCCGAAACAATTTCTATCAGTTCCGGCTTCGCAAACCAAGGGGTGTTGTTGGCAAGATTGCGCAACAACTCTGAAACCCGCTCGTTGGACTGAGCTACGCCATTCAAAGTCACCGACTGGTCAACTTGCGTGACCTTGTTCACATACACACCGTCAGGCAATTGGTTCACTAGCTCTGTCAGCAAATGAACTGGCAAATTACGATCAGACTGAAGATCTTCCACAGCCTGCTGGCGTGCACGCAAGGCCGCGATTTCGGATTCCAGGGTCGCGATATCCTTGATCTGGGCCTCGAGTTTCTTGATTTCAATTTCCAGCAATGAATTGTTGGATTGCTGTGAAGTTATCGCCGCCTGATACCACAGGAAAACGGTACCCGCAATCAATCCACCCAATAGTGCAGAGGCACCCAGAGAAACATTGAAGACATCACGGCGTCGCTTGCGCGCCGCTTCGCGGTGGGGCAGTAGGTTGATAAGGATCACTGCGCAAACCTCCGCAGAGCCAGCCCGCACGAGGTGAGGTACGACGGTGCTTCACGCGTCATGCGTTTTAGGCGAACTCCGTCCCCAATTTCCATTCCGTCAAAAGGATTGAGCAGGCTGCAAGGAAAACTGGTGTGCTGCGTCACCGCATTGGTGAGTCCAGGCAGCGCAGCAGAACCACCTGCCAACATGATGTAGTCCACCTTGTTGTGTGGCGTGCTGGTAAAGAAGAACTGCAGCGCGCGGCCCAATTCCTGCACCATGGTGTCAATAAATGGCTTGAGCACCGCCGACTCATAGTCTTCGGGCAGCTCTCCGCTGCGCTTCTTGCTTTCGGCCTCTTCCTGGGAAAAGCCGTACTGGCGCACGATGAGCTGGGTCAATTGAGCGCCGCCAAAAGCCTGGTCACGGTCATAGAGCACTTCCTCGTCACGCATCACCTGCATGCTGGTGGTCAGAGCGCCAATTTCAAACAGGGCCACGATCAATCCGCTGCCTTCATTGGGCAGGTTGGCAATCAGCCGTCCGGCAGCCAAACGTGAGGCGTATGACTCCACATCGACCACCACGGGCGTCAATCCGGCAGCTTCTGCCAAGCCTTGCACGTCCTGGACCTTTTCACGGCGAGAGGCCGCGATCAGCACTTCGATATCACCAGCAGAAGAGGCACTGGGGCCAATGACACAGAAGTCCAGACTCACTTCGTCCAAAGGAAAGGGAATGTATTGATTGGCCTCTGACTCGACCTGCAGCTCCAGATCTTGATCGGTCATGCCACCAGGCAAGATGATCTTCTTGGTAATCACGGCCGAAGGAGGCAGTGCCATGGCCACCTGCTTGGTCTTGGTACCGCTTTTCTTGACCAAGCGACGCACCGCTTCGGCGACTTCGTCGAATTTCTCGATATTGCCATCGGAAATCCAGCCTCGCTCCAAAGGCTCTATGGCGCAGCGCTCCAAAACCAGATTGCCCGCCTTATCACGGCCAAGCTCCACCAGTTTGACGCTGGACGAACTGATGTCCAACCCCAGCATGGGAGCAGGCTGTCGACTGAATAACGACCCCAATGAGATCAAAACGGTCCCCTGAAAGAAACCAGCTGCAGGCCGGCAAAACTTAAGAAATCACTTCAATGCTAGCAGCAAGATCATTGAGCGGCAAAGGTTTTTTGCCATTCCGACTTATTGCAGCGTTGTCAAAAGCAGACGTTTTGTTACGCAAAGTAAGTCGCATGGAACTTTCCCGGCCTACGACCACCCCATGCGCCCGCTATGCTCGGGAAACGCCATTCTCAGGGTGCCGGAGAGCTCTGTGCTCCATTTTTATAATCCGGCACGCACTTACGCACACGCTTTATGTCCGCCACCACACCAGAATCTCCCGCCTCCACCAAACCCATGCATTGGGCCTTGCGCTTGCTTGTCTGGTTGGTCGGGCTGGGATTGGCGGGCTTGGTCTCCGTGCTGGCATTGATCGCCTTGGCCTTGGCCATGGCGTTTCCCAATCTGCCCGACATATCTGATTTGTCGGACTACCGTCCCAAGTTGCCACTCCGCGTTTTCTCCGCCGACGGAGATTTGATCGGCGAGTTTGGCGAGGAGCGGCGCAACCTGACTCCGATCAAGGACATCCCCAAAGTCATGACCCAGGCCATCCTGGCAGTGGAAGATGCCCGTTTTTACGAACACGGCGGCATCGACTATGTCGGCGTGGTGCGCGCGGGTCTGGCCAACGTGGGTCGGGTCAAGAGCCAGGGTGCGTCGACCATCACCATGCAGGTGGCCCGCAATGTCTACCTGTCGTCCGAGAAGACCTTTACTCGAAAGATCTATGAAATCCTGCTGACCTTCAAACTTGAGCACTTCCTCAGCAAGGACCAGATCCTCGAGATCTATATGAACCAGATCTACCTCGGCAACCGTGCCTACGGGTTCGCGGCCGCCTCCGAGACCTACTTCGGCAAACCGCTCAAGGACATCACCATTGCCGAAGCTGCCATGCTGGCCGGCCTGCCCAAGGCCCCCTCAGCCTACAACCCCGTCGTCAACCCCAAACGCGCACGCTCTCGCCAGCTCTACATCATCGACCGGATGCTGGAGAACAACTTCATCACCGAAGAGCAGGCCGAGGCCGCCAAGGCCCAGGAGCTGAAAATCCGCCATGGCGCCGCTGCCAACCCCATCCACGCCGAATATGTGGCAGAAATGGTGCGTCAGCTGGTTTATGCCCAGTATGGCGAGGAGACCTACACCCGGGGCCTGAATGTGCAGACCACCGTGCGCACCCAGGACCAGATCGCCGCCTACAAAGCCTTGCGCCGCGGCATCATGGACTACGAACGCCGGCAGGTCTACCGCGGCCCTGAAAAATTCCTCAACCTGCCCACCAACCCGCAGGAACTCGAAGACGCCATTGACGACGCGCTCGACGAGCATCCCGACAACGGCGATGTCATGTCCGCCGTGGTGCTGGAAGCCAACCCTAAGCTGATCAAAGCCATCCGCCAGAACGCAGAGTTGGTGGAGATTACCGGCGACGGCCTCAAACCCGCCCAATCCGGCCTGTCCGAGAAGGCGCCCCCAAATATCAAGATACGCCGTGGCGCCGTGATCCGCGTGGCCAAAACGGCCAAGGGCGGCTGGGAAATGACCCAGTTGCCCGAAGTGGAAGGCGCCTTTGTTGCGCTGGACCCGCGCGACGGCTCCATCAAGGCGCTGGTGGGCGGCTTCGACTTTGCCAAGAACAAGTTCAACCACGTGGTCCAAGCCCAGCGCCAGCCCGGCTCCAGCTTCAAACCTTTCATTTATTCAGCGGCGCTGGAAAAAGGCTTCACGCCAGCCACCGTGGTCAACGACGCACCGCTGTTCTTCAGCGCCGGCGTCACGGGCGGCCAGCCCTGGGAGCCCAAGAACTACGACGGCACCTTTGAAGGCCCCATGACCTTGCGACGCGGCCTGGCCAAGTCCAAGAACATGATTTCCATCCGCGTGCTGCAGTCCATTGGTACCGAATACGCCCAGCAATGGGTCACACGCTTTGGCTTCGAGGCCGAGAAGCACCCCGCCTACCTGACCATGGCCCTGGGCGCCGGGACGGTCACACCCATGCAAATGGCTACGGGCTATGCCGTATTTGCCAATGGTGGCTACCGCGTCAATCCCTGGGTGATCTCCAAGGTCAGCGAGCAACGCGGCAAGGTGCTGGTCGAATCAACCCCCCCGGTGCTGTCTGACACGGAACGGGCCATCGAGCCGCGCAACGCTTTCATCATGACCAGCCTGTTGCAGGAAGTCACCCGTTCGGGCACCGCCGCACGCGCGCAAGCAACGCTCAAGCGCCCCGACGTTTACGGCAAAACCGGCACCACCAACGACTCCATGGACGCTTGGTTCGCTGGCTTCCAGCCCACCCTGGCGGCGGTGACCTGGATTGGTTATGACACCCCGCGCAAACTGGGCGACCGCGAAACCGGTGGTGGTCTGAGTCTGCCAGTCTGGATCAGCTTCATGGAAACCGCGCTCAAGGGCGTGCCGGTGGCCGAGCTTTCAGCGCCCGAAGGCGTGGTCTACCAAGGCGGCGAGTGGTACTACGATGAATTTGCCAAGGGCGCCGGCGTGTCCTCCTTGGGCATGGGCGACAAGCCAGAAGGTGAAGCGCCCACTACCATCCCTATTCCTGCAGCCGAGGAGAAGAAAAAGATTCTGGATTTGTTCAGCCAATGACGCCCGGGAGCATCAGGCGCTGAACGGCAGCACCATGCCTGCCTGCTGGCTGGCATTGGCAGTCAGTGCGGCAAAGAACTCGCCCTGCCCCTTGGTGTCCTGCCACTGCCCATCCAGCCAGCGGTAGTGGTAGCCACCCGATTTGGCCGCCATCCAGATTTCATGCAGCGGCTTTTGCAGGTTGATGATGATCTGGCTGCGGTTGGGAAAGCTCAAAGTCACCATGCCACCCACGCGCTGGTTGTCGATGTCGGCGTCCGAATCGTCGTTTATCCGGTCGCAGCAGACTTCCACTGCCTTGAGCAGCGCTTCTGCACGGTCCATGAATTCCTGGTCGGTCATTACAGATTACTAATGTTCTTTCGGCGCTTGAGCATGCGCTCTTTGCACGCCGAGTCGCGTTCGGATTCAAGTGCAGCGATGACGATCCATTGGTCGCTGTCCTGACCTAGGTCTTCTGCAATTGCGCCAGCGATTGCAGGGCTTAGGTGGCCTCTGTACTTTGCGTTGTAGAGGGCCTTTTCCGAAAGATTTAGCGCTTTCGTCCACTCGCCGATGTCTTTGACCTTCAAGGCATCGTCAAGCAGATTCATTGTGTTTTGCATATAGGGCCTTTCCACGTGTTGTGTACAAGCTACACGACATGAGTAATTATCGCTTTTCGCTTGTACTCGTGTTGTGTATTTCGTAGCATCCGCTTCGTACTCACGTTGAGTATTAACGAAGTTTAAGCGGCCATGCAACAAACCACATTACGGAACTCAGCGACGGGCGAAAAGGCCCTGAGTGGCTTGGCCGCTTCCCCAGTGTCTCCGGCGCTGGGTTCCACCCTCTCCCAAGTCTGCGAACCTGCCGCCGTTCTCTACAACCGCCACCACATCAACTGCATCCAGTGCATCGCTGGTGGTCGCGGTTCTTTGTACGGCAAACGCTGCGCTGTTGGTTCTGACCTTTGGTCAGCCTACCAAGACGGCGCAGCGAAGAGCGGGGCGCAGCACCGCCTCGCTGCGCCGCAGGCGCAGACAACACCCCCCGATGGTAATCACGGGGGGTACTTCTCCGGAGCGAACGAACGTGTCTAAAGCCAACCC